>NZ_JBVICQ010000009.1:0-460126 GCF_055572815.1 Streptomyces sp. NPDC030296 | reverse complement strand
CGGGCGGGCCGACACCGGGAAGGCACAGACCGGCGGATCCGTCACGTACCCGGCCCCGCCGACCCCAAGAAGCATACAGAACGCTCGCTATGTTTCTCTAGAGAAGGCGCGACCCCGGCACGGTGCGCGGGAGCAGGCCCTGGACGCCACGGGCCGTCCCGCCACTGCCCGCCGGCGCGCGCTCCACCGGAGCCACAAAACGGCCGGAGCGCGCGCCGGCTGCTCACACCCCGCTGAAAGGAATCGGCAGATGGCTCCGTCCGAGTCGTCGTGGGCATCGATCCGGGTACCCGCCGCAATCCCGGCGGACGGAGTTCTCATGTCAACCACACATGCACCGGACGTGACCCGGCCCGGACAGGACAGTCCCCGGCTGAGGCTGATACGGGCACAACGACAACAGATCATCGGGCTGCTGCTGGTCCTCAGCGCTCTCCTGCTCTTCGTCGCCCCCTGGATCTCCGGCTACCCGGAGACGGCCAAGGACGCGCACCGCAACGAACTCGGCGTAGGGATCATCGTGCTGCTCATCGCGATGACCCGGTTTCTGCTGTATCCCGGCAAGTGGCCCGACCTCGCCGTACTCGCCGCCGGGGCCTGGCTCATCGCCTCCCCCTGGGCGCTCGACGCACAGCAAACCGAGGTGTTCGACGGCACCCAGGTGACCGACGTCGTGGCGGGCATCGTCCTCATGGGCTCGGCGAGCCTCTCCTTGCTGCTGCTCGCCCTGTCGAAGCGACTCGACGCCAAGAACCACGACCAGGCGGAGCCAAGGCCGACCCCGGACATCGCGGACCCCACCGCACACGGCACCCCACCGAAAACAGCACGCTCGACATCACTGCAGAAGACCCCCGGCCAGTGAGCAGCCACGGCCCCCGGCGCCCGAGCCGGCGCGGACACCCAACACGCCGGAAACCACACAAGCACGCCCGGACCACGACACACCAAGAGAAGCCGCAGACCAATCTGCTACAGCACCGCACCCACGACCCGGCTACACCAAAATCGCATCCCCCCACAAGCACCCAGGAACCCCGAGTGATCGAGTGGCCAGACGACGCCCACGACACCGGCTCACGCCACAACCACTCCACCGATCCCGTGCACCTGACACACAGGGCGACCCGACACGAACATCCGCATCTCGAACACCACCCCGTGAGCGACGGAAACCAGCCAGGAAAGGGATTCCGCATCGACGAGACCATCACCCACCCGATGCGCCACCAACCGGGCATCGGCCCAACCGTCACCATCCACACCCACCCCCCACCGCCCGCGGAAACCCGGCCCCGGGAATCAGGACGAGTGGCGACGCCGTGCTGCCAGAAGGGCTGAACGAGGCACAGGCCGCACCACCCGCCTCGCCGCCCGGCGCGCCGCACGCGGCCGGGCGCTCGGCCTGGACCTGTCGGGGCCGATGCTGGGCAAAGCCCAGGAGAGCGCCGTACGTGAAGGGGTCTCAAACGTGGCCTTCGTGCAGGGCGATGCCCAGGTCCACCCCTTGGACGCCGAGGCGTTCGACGCGATCATCAGCCGTTACGGCATGACCTTCTTCACCGACCCGGTCGCCGCGTTCGCCAACCTCCACCGCGCGCTGCGCCCCGGCGGCCGGCTGGCCTTCATCTGCGCGGCCGCGGCCGAGGCCAACGAGTGGCTCGCCGCGCTGGCCTCGCTCAAGGACATCCTGCCGCTCGGCGGTTTCGGGAAGGCTGGCGGTCCGGGCATGTTCTCGCTCACCGATTCCGGCCGCATCCATGACCTGCTCACCGCGGGCGGGTTCGACGGGGTGGACGTGCAGCGTGTCGAGGCGGCGGGAAAGTGGGGCGCCGACGCGGCGGACGCCGCGGTGTTCCTGCTGGACTCCGGTCCCGGACGTCACCCGCTCGACCAGGTGACCCCACCCGCGCAGGACGCGGCGCGTCAGGCGCTGACGGCCGCCCTGCAGCGCCATGAATCGGACGGCGGGGTTTGGCTGCGCAGCAGTTCCTGGCTGGTCACCGCCGAACGCGGCGGGATGGCAGCAACTGACTAGCCCCGCCCCGGGGCGGGGCGGGTTTCAGGCGCGGTCCATGCGGGCGATGGCCTGCAATGCCACGCCGCCGACGTCAGCCTCCGCATGAACGCTCTTCCGCCCCACCGAAGCCGTGCCTGCACCAATCCTGATCCCCATGTCGATGTCCGGTATGGCGGCGGGGGCAGTTCAGGGCGAGCTTCCTTGCCGCTTGACAACAGCCGGCGGGCTCGACCGGCCCGGCCGAGTGTTGTCAGGCGGTCGAGGGGTGTTTGCCGGGGCCGTCGGTACCGGGTGACAACGGAGTGGGGGAAAGAGTGGTGTCTTCCTCACCCGGCTCCAGCAGGGTGTCGGCGGCCCCCACGATGAGAGGGTCGGGTGTGTCGACCACGTCGCGGTCCTTGCTCGTGTAGTCGATACGCGACAGCAGACTGCGCATGGTCTCCAGCCGGGCCCGCCGCTTGTCGTTGCTTTTGACGACGGTCCAAGGGGCGTGTGTGGTGTCCGTGGCACGGAACATGTCGACCTTCGCCTCGGTGTAGTCGTCCCAACGGTCCAGGGACGCCAGGTCGGTGGGAGACAGCTTCCACTGGCGCACCGGGTCGACCTGCCGTATCGCGAAGCGTGTGCGCTGCTCGGAGCGGGAGACGGAGAACCAGAACTTCACCAGCACGATGCCGTCGTCGACGAGCATCCGCTCAAAGGTCGGGCACTGGTCGAGGAAGAGTTCGTACTCCTCCTTTGAGCAGAATCCCATGACACGCTCCACGCCGGCCCGGTTGTACCAGGAGCGGTCGAAGAAGACGATCTCGCCGGCCGTTGGCAGGTGCGCGATATACCGTTGGAAGTACCACTGACCGGTCTCCCGTTCGGTGGGCTTGTCCAGGGCGACCACGCGTGCGCCGCGCGGGTTGAGCCGCTCGATGAGCCGCTGGATCGTGCCGCCCTTGCCCGCAGCGTCACGCCCCTCGCAGACCACGACCACGCGGGCGCCGGTGTCTTTGACCCACCGCTGGAGTTTGAGCAGTTCTATCTGCAGGACGCGCTTGGTGCGCTCGTACTCCTTGCGGCTCACCTTGCGGTCGTACGGGTAGTTCTCCCGCCACGTTCGGATGGGCCGTCCGTTCGCATCCAGTACGATCGGCCGCTCTCGTCGACTGGTGTCGACGGTGAGTCCGTCCAGCAGCGTCTCCGCCTCTTCAGCGCTCATCGCCAGTCTCCGGTGGGGCTCATGCTGTCCGTCAGAAGGGCATACGGCCCCGGGAGCGGCGACCGGCCGAACCGCTGCGGCTCACCGCGCGAGAACTGGTGTGGAAGGGCTTGCTGAAGAGGCGGCCCAGCACGCCCGGTGCCTTGCCACCGGCCCGCGCCCCGGCGCCGAGCGTTCGCTGCGTGCCGCGTTCGGGATGGTGGGAGAGACGGGGGACGAGAAAGGCCAGGACGGCCAGGACTACACACCCGGCGATGACAGCGGCTATGACCATGATCGGCTCCCCTTCGTTGGTTGGTGGATACACGGGTGCCCCGCCCGGTCCTGTCCAAGCGACCGCGGCGTATTTGATCTTTGGTTCGCGAGCTCTGTCCAGCTGATCCCTACCGCTCGGCGCAGGTGCAGAGGCCGTCACCGACTGACGGGCGGCCCCGGTCATCGAGCCGTGACAGCCGCGCGGCGCCGTCACGGCCAGTCCGGTGAGGGACTGCGGTCCGGGACCGCAGTTGATTGCCCGTCCTCATGGTTCACGGCATCGAACGTCCGCGGCTCGTCGACATCCGCGACAACCTCCTGGCGCGCGTCCTTCGTCGCCGCCCTCGAATCGGGCCGCACATCCTGGTGCCGGCTCCTGGACGCCGTGTGTCTCGGACCCGAGGACGACGTCGCCGAGGTTGCCGCCCAGCTCCGCCGGGTGGTCGAGGACCTGATCGAGATGGGCCGCTGGCACTTGGGCGACCGCGACATCCTCATCGTCGTCGACGCCGGCTACGACGCCCCACGCATGGCCCACCTCCTGACCGGCCTCCCGGTCAAGGTACTGGGACGGATGCGCTCCGACCGCGCCATGCGACGGCCGACGCCTTCGCTCAAGGAGTACGCCCCGGCCTATCCCCAGGGCGGAGGCGATCCGCTCCCGCTCTGGCTGTGGCGTCCGCCACCGGCCTGGACAGCGAGAAGGTCGACGTGCGCTGGCAGGCGTTCCTGAGGAGGTTCGACATCGAGCACCTCTTCAGGCTGATGAAACTGCCCCTCGGGTGGACGCCGAAGCTGCGAACCCCCGCGGCCGGCGAGCGCTGGACCTGGCTGATCATCGCCGCGCGCGCCCGGATGCGTCTCCTGCTCGAGGCCGCCGTCGACTTGCGGCGGCCGTGGGAGAAGCCTGCCGAGCCCGGGCGGCTCTCTCCGGCCCGCGTTCGCCGGGGGTTTCGGAAGCTCCGGCCGCATGTGCCCTGCCCCGCCCGTGCACCGAAACCCTCAACACCCGGCCCGGGAAGGCCACCTGACTCGAAGAACCGGCGGCCCGCCACCCGTTACGACGTGGGCAGGACCGTGAAACGACTTGAGAGCATCACCGAACGCAACCGACTCAGACCATAAAAACACGCTAAGACGGCCTTCTACGTTCCGTCCGCAGACCAGCGGCGATGACACTCATAGACGGTCCGCCAGGGGCCGTACCGTTCCGGCAGGTCAAGCCAGGGCAACCCCTCCGGGCCCGGAACAGCACGCCGTGGATCACCCTGCGGTGCGGTGATCCGCCCACTGCCCGCCCGGCCTGCCGTTGCCGGGCAGGAGAGGCTCGATCTTCTGCCACTGCGCATCCGTGAGCTCGTGTCGCCGCACCAACGGGCGTCCTGCCCGGCCGGCTACGAGATCCACCCACCCCAGCCAAGAGCCATCAGAAACGCCCGAGTGCATCCGATGTACCCGCGCATGCGTCGGTATGCGGCCCACTACCGCGACGGCCCTCCACATGTTGCTTCGAACCAGAAGCTCACACCGTCCGTGCTGTTCTGGGAAGAGTCAGGAGAGGAACGTTGTCCGACCGATCAGTCGCCGCGGCGTGCTGCCCTGCGTGGCCGCCATGACGCTTGCCGCAGCCGTTTCGCCCCCGCGCTCAGGTGCGCGGCTCACGGGTGACGTTCAGCGGGCTGCCCTCCGGAGTCCGGGCCTCGATCCGCAACTTCGGGTTTACGACCGTCCCTTCAGCGCGGACACCGGGACCGTCCGGCTGGTGAACCGCGAGAGCGGCAAGGTGATGGACGTCAATGGCGCCTCGACTGCCGACGGCGGCGCGGTCATCCAGTGGCCGTGGAGCGAACCAGCAGAGCCCGGGCGGTTCCGGTCAGGGCGACGGACTTAAGCAGTGGACCGACGACGGCGGCGACAACCAGTCGTGGAGGCTGGTGCCTTCGACCAACGGCTACTACCAGTTCGTCAACGTCCGCAACGGCTGGTGCGCCGACGTCAAGGACACCTTCCCTGTGGACGGTACCAAGGTCACCCAGGGGCCCCTCCACCAGCGGCTCCAACCAGGACTGGCAGATCCTCGCGGTGTGAGCCGCCGGGACGCTCAGTCCGGCCCAGATCGGTAGCAAAACAGGTGCCGAGCGGCTGGCACCAACGGCTATCCCCCACCCACTAACTCACCATCACTCGCAGAAAAGGACGCTTGTATGAGAAAGCCCTGGACTTTGCCCCTGGTCACGCTTGTCGCCGCCGTGCTTGGCGTGACGGCGGCGGGTGTGGCCCCTGCCTCCGCCGCCTCCGACACCCCTTTGCGGGTCATGCCGTTGGGTGACTCGATCACCTGGGGCGTGGGGAGCAGCACCGGCAACGGCTACCGCGCGCCGTTGTGGAACAGGCTCGCGGCGGACGGACATCCGCTGGACTTCGTGGGCACGGGGCGCGCCGGTTCGATGTCCGACCCCGACAACGAAGGCCACTCCGGATACAAGATCCACCAGGTCGCCGCGCTCACCGACGCCTCGCTGACCCGTTACCGGCCCAACGTCGTGACGCTGCACATCGGCACCAACGACCTGAACGAGAGCTACCAGGTCTCCACCGCCACCGCCCGGCTGAGGTCGCTGGTCGACCAGATCACCGCCGCGGCCCCCGACGCGACCGTCCTCGTGGCCTCCCTGGTCGTGTCCACCAGCGGCTCGGAGGAGCAGTACCGGGGCGCGTACAACCAGGCGATCCCGCAGATCGTGAGGGACGCACAGTCCGCGGGCAAGCGCGTCGCCTACGTCGACATGAGCGGCCTGACCACGGCGGACCTTGACGACGCCCTGCACCCGAACGACTCGGGCTACCAGAAGATGGCCGACGCCTTCCACCGCGGCGTCCAGGCCGCGGACAGCGCCGGGTGGCTGAGGAACCCCGCCCCCGCCCCCGCACGCGTGCAGTCCGGCATCGCCGGCAAGTGCATGGACGTCAACGGCGCCGGCACCGCTGACGGGACCGCCGTCCAGACCTGGGGATGCAGCGACAGCGCCAACCAGTACTGGTCCGCCTACACCGACGGCACCCTGCGCTCCATGGGCAAGTGCCTCGACGTCTCCGGCTACGGCACCGCCAACGGCACCAAGGTGCAGCTGTGGTCCTGTCACGGCGGCGCCAACCAGAAGTGGGAGGCCTACAACGGCGGTTACCGCAACCCCGCCTCCGGCCGCTGCCTCGACGTACCGGGCGCCTCCACGACCAACGGCACACAGCTCGTGCTGTGGGACTGCAACGGCGGCTCCAACCAGAAGTGGACCACCCTCGCCACCGGATGACCCCCACTCCGGGGTCTGAACGCCTTCCGGTTCTCCTCGCGTGAGGCCGACCCAGGGCCGGCTGCCCGAACAGGGAACGGCCCGCCGCACCAAGAACACTGGTACGGCGGGCCGCTCGCGGTACTCAGCTCTGCTGCAGGGGTCGGGGAGCACGAGAGACGGATGCTGCCCCACCGCGAACTGACCGAGTCCCTGACCGAACAGGCCGGTGCGACCGTACGCGTCTCGCGGTCGGCCTCCGGCCACGACCGGGCGGGCTGGCGGCACGCCCTCTCAGGGACGTCGCCTGGGCCTCGCCTGAACCTCACCGGCTCACCAGCTCATCAGCGCACCACCAGGACGTGGTTTCCGCGGGGCGTCAGTTCCCCCACGACCGGCGCACCGGGGATCTCGCCGGCAACCAGCAGCCCGCCGGAGGTCTGCGCGTCGGCGAGCAGCAGCGCCTCCTCCTCGGTCACCGCGGAGAGGTCGCTGTGGGCGCGCACCCACTCCAGGTTACGCCGGGTGCCGCCGCTGACATGGCCCTCGCGCAGAGCCTGGCGGGCGCCGTCGAGGTAGGGCACCGCGGCGGAGTCGATCACCACGGTGACCCCGCCCGCCCGGGCCAGCTTGTAGGCATGGCCGAGCAGCCCGAAGCCGGTGACGTCGGTCGCGCAGGTGACACCGGCGGCCAGTGCCGCCTCGGCGGCCTCCCGGTTGAGCCGGGTCATGGCCGCCACGGCGTGCGGGAACACCTCGCCGGTGGCCTTGTGCTTGGAGTTGAGGACGCCTGTGCCGAGCGGTTTGCTCAGCGAGAGCGGCGCCCCGGGTTCACCGGCGTCACCGCGCAGAACGCGGTCGGGGTCGACCACGCCGGTCACGGCCATTCCGTACTTGGGTTCCGGATCGTCCACGCTGTGGCCGCCCGCCACATGACAGCCGGCCTCCGCGGCCACCTCCAGGCCCCCGCGCAGCACCTGCCGGGCCAGTTCGAAGGGCAGTACTCCCCGCGGCCAGGCCAGCAGGTTCAGCGCGACCAGCGGGCGTCCGCCGGTGGCGTAGACGTCCGACAGGGCGTTCGCCGCGGCGATCCGCCCCCAGTCGTACGGGTCGTCGACCACCGGTGTGAAGAAGTCGGTGGTGGCCAGCACCGCCGGGCCGTCGTGCAGGCGCACCACCGTGGCGTCGTCGCCCTCGTCGAGCCCGACGACCAGTTCGCCGACGGGATCGCGGACCGGCACGCCGTCGCCCAGGCCGCGCAGCACCTCCTCCAGCTCGCCGGGCGGGATCTTGCAGGCGCAGCCGCCGCCGTGCGCGTACTGGGTGAGCCGGATGCGATTCCCGGAACTCGTGGTGCTCACAGCCACCGGGGTACCCATCGTGCGGGTCGGCATTCCTCCGGCGCGTTTGCGAAGCGGACCGCGAGGTGAGATGACCGTGTGGTACGAGGAGGCGTATCCGGCCTGGTGACCGGCGCGGTCTTCAAAACCGTCGGACGGCAGGAGCTGCCGTCGGCGGGTTCGATTCCCGTCCGCCTCCGCCACCCCGGGTCCGGGAGGTGCTGCGGTGAGCGATCCCCGGCGCCGCATCCCCAGCACCGACGCCCTGCTGGCCGAGCCGCGGCTGGCCAGGGCGACGCGGACGCTGGGACGCCCGCTGGTGAAGGCGGCCATCACCCGGGCGCAGCAAAGGGCCAGGGCGGGTGAGATCGCCCCGGAGGACGTGGCCGAGGCGGCCGTGGAGAGCCTCCCGGAGCGGGTAGGCAGCCTTCGACCGGTGATCAACGCCACCGGCGTGCTGGTGCACACCAACCTTGGCCGGGCGCCGCTGTCGGACGCCGCCCAGGACGCGGTGCGGGCCACGGCCGGCTGCACCGACGTCGAGTTCGATCTGGTGGCGGGCCGCCGGGCCCGACGCGGGCGAGGGGTGACGGCCGCGCTCTCCGAGGCCGTGCCGGACGCCGGGGCGGTGCATGTGGTGAACAACAACGCGGCCGCTCTGCTGCTGTGCGCCATCGCGCTGGCCGGCGACCGCGAGATCGTGATCAGCCGCGGCGAGCTGGTCGAGATCGGTGACGGCTTCCGCATCCCCGAACTGCTGGCGAGCACCGGCGCCCGACTGCGCGAGGTGGGCACCACCAATCGCACCCGGGTGCGGGACTACGCCGAGGCCCTCGGTCCCGACACCGCGTTCCTGCTCAAGGTGCACACGTCCAACTACCGGGTGACCGGCTTCACGACCGCCGCCGGTGTCGCCGAACTGGCGGCGCTCGGACCACCGGTGATCGTGGACATCGGTTCCGGTCTGCTGACGCCGCATCCGCTGCTCCCCGAAGAACCGGACGCCGCCACGGCCCTACGGGCGGGTGCCGCGTTGGTGACCGCCAGCGGGGACAAGCTGCTCGGCGGCCCGCAGGCCGGTCTGCTGCTCGGCGATGCCGACATCGTCGAGCGGCTACGGCGGCATCCGGCGGCGCGTGCGCTGCGAGTGGACAAGCTGACCCTCGCCGCGCTGGAGGCCACGTTGCGCGGCCCGGAGCCGCCGGTGCGCGTCGCACTCGCCACCACCGCGAGCGCCCTGTACGACCGCGCGTCCGCGCTGGTGCGGCGGCTGCGGGACGAGCACGTCCGGGCCGGGGTCGTGCACACCGCCGCGGCCGTGGGAGGGGGCGGAGCACCAGGAGTACGGCTGCCCAGCGTGGCGGTCGGCCTGCCCGAGGAGTTCGGCCGCCTCCTGCGCACCGGCACGGTCGCGGTGGTGGGCCGGATGGAACACGGCCGGTGCCTGCTGGACCTGCGTACCGTCCCCGAGGCCGAGGACCGGGCCCTGCTGGACGCGGTCCTCGCGGCCCATCGGTCGGCGCGGCCGTCGGCGGACCGGCCGGAGGGCGGCGACGGCCGGGCCGACGACGCGAGCCGTGCGGACGCGAGCCACTGCGAGGGACGGACCGGCACCACGATTCGGAGAAGCGGCGACGGAGGCGACCCGCAGTGCACGTGATCGCCACCGCCGGCCATGTCGACCACGGCAAGTCCACCCTTGTCCGGCTGCTCACGGGAATGGAGCCCGACCGCTGGGCGGAGGAGCGCGACCGCGGCCTGACCATCGACCTGGGCTTCGGCTGGACCACCCTGCCGGGCGGCGAGCAGGTCGCGTTCGTCGACGTGCCCGGCCACGAACGGTTCGTCCCCAACATGCTCGCGGGCGTCGGCCCGGTCCCCGCCGTGCTGTTCGTGGTGGCCGCCGACGAGGGGTGGATGCCGCAGTCCACCGAACACCTCCAGGCGCTGGACGCGCTGGGCGTCCGGCACGGGCTGCTCGCCGTCACCCGATGTGACCTTGCGGACCCGGAGCCGGCCAGGAACCAGGCTCTCGCCCGGGTCGCCCGCACCAGCCTCGGGCGGATCGACTCGGTGACGGTGAGCGGGCGGACCGGCGAGGGCCTGGACCGGCTGCGCGCCGCTCTGGACCGGTTGGTCAGTGCGTTGCCGCCGGCCGATCCCGAGGCCGACGTCCGGCTGTGGGTGGACCGTTCCTTCAGCATCACCGGCGCGGGCACCGTGGTCACCGGCACCCTGACGGCCGGGACCCTGCGGGTGGGTGACCGGCTGGTGCTCGCCTCTTCCGGTACGGCAGCGCGGGTACGAGGCCTGCAGACGCTGGGCCAGGACGCCGGCACGGTACGCGCGGTCGCCCGGGCCGCGGTCAACCTGCGCGGTGTCGAACGCGACGCCCTCACCCGCGGCGACGCTCTGCTCACGCCGGACAGGTGGCTGACCACTGTCGAGGCCGACGTGGCACTGCGTGGGGACGACACCGGCGAACTGCCCCGCGAGCTCGTGCTGCACATCGGATCCGCCGCCGTCCCCGTCCGGGTCAGGCCCCTGGGCCCGGACACCGCCCGGCTCCGGCTGGCCCGGCCGTTGCCGCTGCGCACCGGTGACCGGGCCTTGCTGCGCGACGCGGGACGGCACCGAGTTGCGGCCGGTGTCGACGTGCTCGACGTGTGCCCGCCCGAGCTGGTCCGCCGGGGGACGGCCCGGCGGCGCGGCGCGGAGCTGGCCGCCCTGGCCGGGCCGCGGCGGCTGCCGGTGGCTGACTCGGTGCTGCGTCGCCGGGGGTTCGCCACCGCCGGGGAACTGCGCGCGATGGGACTGCCGGTGGTGGGCCGGCCGGTCGGCGACGGCTGGCGCGTACACCCCGGGGTGTGGCGTGAGCTGACGGGCGAACTGCGCCGGCTGGTCGACGGCTGGCGCGGCGACCACCCGCTGGAGCCCGGCGTCCCGGTGGACGCGGTGCGGCAACGGCTGCGGCTGCCCGGGACGGGGGTGGTGAAACTGCTCGCCGAGGCCGCCTCGCTCGTGGTGGTGGACGGGCGGGTCTGCGCGCCCGGTCAGCGCGCGGTACTCCCCGCATCGGTCGAGGCGGCGGTGGACGAACTGGCCGCCGAGTTGAGCCGGACTCCGTTCGCGGCGCCGGACGCCGGCCGGCTGACGGCGCTGCGACTGGGCACCAGGGAGCTGGCCGCGGCGGTGCGGGCCGGTCGCCTGCTCAAGGTGGCCGACGGTGTCTTTCTCCTCCCCGGGTGCGAGCGGCGGGCCGGTGAACTCCTCTCCGGGCTGCGCCAGCCGTTCACCCTCAGCCAGGCCCGCCAGGCTCTAGGCACCACGCGGCGGGTGGCGGTGCCGCTGTTGGAGTTGCTGGACCGTGAGGGGATCACCGAGCGGCTCCCGGACAGCACCCGCCGGGTGCGCACCGGCCGACCCCTGTGACCTGCGGCGGGACACGGCCCCAGCCGGGGAGCGGGTGGGACCGCATGCGCCCCTGGGCACCGGGCGTTACGTTGGTCGGGCGTAGTACCGCGGAGGCGGGAGATCGCCATGGGCCTGCGGCAGTGGATCGAGGGCTGGCCGGTGTACCGGCAGCTCGCCGGTGAAGACGACCTCGGCCGGGGGGCGGCCGCGCGCTCCCCCCGTACCGAACAGCTGCGCGCCCGTACCCAGGAGGCCGACCGGGTCGTCCGCTCCGTGTGCCCGTACTGCGCCGTCGGCTGCGGCCAGCGGGTCTACGTGAAGGACGAGGAAGTCGTCCAGATCGAGGGCGACCCCGACTCTCCGGTCTCGCGGGGCCGGCTGTGCCCGAAGGGGTCGGCGAGCAAGCAGCTGGTGACGGGCCCCGACCGGGTCCACACGGTGCTCCACCGGCGTGGGCACGGCACGGAGTGGGAGCGGCTCCCGCTCGACCGGGCCATGGACATGATCGCCGACCGGGTGATCGACACCCGTCGGCGGACCTGGCAGGAGTCCTTCCACGGCGCCCCGGTCCGGCGCACGCTCGGTATCGCCAGTCTCGGCGGAGCGACGCTGGACAACGAAGAGAACTACTTGATGAAGAAGCTCTACACGGCGCTGGGAGCGATCCAGATCGAGAACCAGGCCCGTATTTGACACTCCTCCACCGTTCCCGGTCTGGGAACCTCGTTCGGCCGTGGCGGAGCCACGACGTTCCAGCAGGATCTCGCCAACGCGGACTGCGTCCTCATCGAGGGCTCGAACATGGCCGAGTGCCATCCGGTCGGCTTCCAGTGGGTGATGGAGGCCAAGCAGCGGGGCGCGACGATCATTCACGTCGACCCCAGGTTCACGCGGACCAGCGCGCTGGCGGACCTGTACGTGCCGCTGCGGCCTGGGACGGACATCGCGTTCCTCGGCGCCCTGGTCAACCACGTGCTGACCAACGGGAAGGACTTCCGCGAGTACGTAGTGGCGTACACCAACGCGGCGGCGATCCTGCGCGAGGACTTCGCCGACACGGAGGACCTGGACGGGCTGTTCTCCGGGCTCGACCCGGACGGCGGATTCTACGACCCCACGACGTGGATGTACGAGGGCGCGGACCATGCGGCGGCGGCCGGTGCCCGGGAACGCTGGGCGGCGCGTGACGACATGCCGACGGCCGAGCAGCACGGCGGTGCGGAACACCGGGAGACCGCCCGGTCGGAGACCTACGGCAGCGGCGGCCCCGGCCTGGGCGTCAAGCCGAGGACGGACCCGACGCTGCGGCACCCACGGTGCGTCTACCAGGTGCTCAAGCGGCACTTCTCCCGCTACACACCGGCGATGGTCGAGGACGTGTGCGGCGTTCCGGCGGAGCTGTTCGAGAAGGTGGCCGAGGCGATCACCGCCAACTCCGGCCGTGAGCGCACCACCGCGCTGTGCTACTCGGTCGGCTGGACCCAGCACACGGTGGGCGCCCAGTACATCCGCACCGCGTCCATCCTGCAGGCGCTGCTGGGCAACATCGGCAGGCCGGGGGGCGGCATCCTCGCCCTGCGCGGGCATGCCAGCATCCAGGGCTCCACGGACATCCCCACACTGTTCGACCTGCTGCCCGGCTACATCCCCATGCCGCACGCGCACCAGCACCAGGACCTGGACGGATTCGTGGCCGCCGACGCCGCGACGACGGGCTTCTGGGGCAACATGCGCGCGTACGTCGTCAGCCTGCTCAAGGCCTGGTGGGGCGAGGCGGCCACCGCCGAGAACGACTTCCGCTTCGACTGGCTGCCGCGCCTCACCGGGGACCACGGCTCCTATCAGACGGTGCTCAATCAGATGGCCGGAGAGTGCAAGGGCTACTTCCTCGTCGGGGAGAACCCGGCGGTCGGCTCCGCCAACGCCAAGCTGCAACGGCTCGGCATGGCCAACCTGGACTGGCTCGTGGTGCGGGACCTGCGGCTCATCGAGAGCGCGACGTTCTGGAAGGACGGCCCGGAGATCGAGACCGGTGAGCTGCGCACCGAGGAGATCCCGACCGAGGTGTTCTTCATGCCGGCTGCCGCCCACACGGAGAAGGACGGCAGTTTCACCAACACGCAGCGGCTGGTGCAGTGGCACCACGCGGCCGTCGAACCGCCGGGCGACGCGCGCAGCGACCTGTGGTTCTACTACCACCTCGGCCGCATCATCCGCGCGAAGCTCGCCCGTTCCACCGATCCGCGCGACCGCCCGCTGCTCGCCCTGACCTGGGACTACCCCACCGAGGGACCACTGGACGAACCGAGCGCCGACGCGGTGCTCGCCGAGATCAACGGTTACGGACCCGACGGCCCGCTGTCGACCTCCACCCAGCTGAGGGACGACGGCTCCACAGCCTGCGGAACCTGGATCTACTGCGGGATCCGTGCCGGAGGACACAACCAGGCGGCCAACCGTCGGCCACGCGGCGAACAGAGCTGGGTCGCCGCCGAATGGGCCTGGGCGTGGCCCGCCAACCGGCGCATCCTCTACAACCGGGCATCGGCCGACCCGGAGGGCAGGCCCTGGAGCGACCGCAAGCGCTGTGTGTGGTGGGACTCCGAGCAGCGTCGGTGGACCGGCGAGGACGTCCCGGACTTCGAGGCCGACAAGCCGCCGGACTACCGGCCGCCGCCGGAGGCCCGGGCCCAGGCCGCGCTGGCCGGCACCGATCCCTTCATCATGCAGAGCGACGGGCGAGCCTGGCTGTTCGTCCCGGCCGGCCTGGCCGACGGCCCGCTGCCCGTGCACTACGAGCCGTTCGAGTCACCGGTGGACAACCCGCTGTACCGGCAGCAGACCAACCCGACGCTCCAGGCGTACGACCGCCGGGACAACCGCTACAACCCCAGCCGCAGCGAGGTGTTCCCCTACGTGTTCACCACGTACCGGCTCACCGAGCACCACACCGCCGGCGGCATGAGCCGTACCCTGCCCTACCTGGCCGAGCTCCAGCCGGAGTTCTTCTGCGAGGTCTCCCCCGAACTGGCGGCGGAACGAGGCCTGGAGCACCGGGGCTGGGCCACCATCGTCACGGCGCGCACGGCGATCGAGGCGAGAGTGCTGGTGACCGACCGGATCAAGCCGCTGCGGGTCCGGGGCCGGACCATCCATCAGGTGGGACTTCCGTACCACTGGGGCCCCAACGGCCTGTCCACCGGTGACGCGGCGAACGAACTGCTTGCCGTGGTACTCGACCCGAACGTGCACATCCAGGAATCCAAGGCGGCGACCTGCGACATCCGTCCGGGCCGGCGCCCTCGCGGTCCGGAACTGCTGGATTACGTGGCGCGCTACCGGCAGCGCGCCGGTCTCCCCGAGGACGCCCGGCCGCCGGGCACCTCGGAGGACGCAGACCCCCGTGCGGGAGGAGACACGCAGCCATGACGACCGACGCCAATCGCTTGTCCGGCCCACTGGCCGACCCAAGCTTGGACGCCGGCTACCCGGAGTCGCATCCGCCCCGGATGGGGTTCTTCACCGACACCTCGGTCTGCATCGGCTGCAAGGCGTGCCAGGTGGCGTGCAAGGAGTGGAATCTCCTCCCGCCCGAGCCGGACGGCCCGGATCTGCTCGGGGACTCGTTCGACAACACGGGCGCGCTGTCGGCCGACACGTGGCGGCATGTGGCGTTCATCGAGCAGAAGGTGCCCGCCCGGCAGCCGGTCGACCTGGGCATGCCGGCATTCGGCCCGCCGGAGCCGGACACGCCCGGGGAGGCCGGGGTGCGCTGGCTGATGGCGAGCGACGTGTGCAAGCACTGCACCCACGCGGCCTGCCTGGACGTGTGTCCCACCGGGTCGCTGTTCCGCACCGAGTTCGGCACCGTCGTGGTGCAGGAGGACATCTGCAACGGCTGCGGCTACTGCGTGACCGCCTGCCCGTACGGGGTGCTCGACCTCCGGCCCGGTGACGGCCGGGCGTTCAAGTGCACGCTCTGCTACGACCGTCTCGGCGCCGGCCAGGAACCGGCCTGTGCCCAGGCCTGCCCGACCGATTCGATCCAGTTCGGCCCGCTGGAAGAGCTGCGCGAGCGGGCCGATCAGCGCGTGGCCCAGCTGCACGGACGCGGCGTGCCCGAGGCGCGGCTGTACGGCCGGGATCCGCAGGACGGCGTGGGTGGTGACGGGGCGTTCTTCCTGCTGCTGGACGAGCCGGAGGTGTACGGACTGCCGCCGGACCCGGTGGTCACCACCCATGACCTGCCGTCGATGTGGCGGCACGCGGCGGTGGCGGCACTCGGCGTGGCGGCGAGCGTGGCACTGTCCTTCGCCGGGCGGCGCCGGTGACCGTGGGGTGGGGGGAGCCGGAGAAGAGGAGGATGCCGTGACGCGACATGGCCGCCGGGAGGGCACCGTGGTTCCTGAGGCGGAGTTCCGTTCCTACTACGGCCGTCCGATCCTGAAGCGTCCCACCTGGAAGGTGCCGGACGTGCCCGGCTACCTGTTCCTGGGCGGGACGGCGGGCGCCTCGGCGACCATGGCGGTCCTCGCCGACCTGACCTCGCGCCCGGACCTGGCCAGGGTGGGCCGGAGTGTGGCCGCGGTGGGTGCGCTCGCCAGCGTGGCCGCGCTGATCCACGACCTCGGCCGACCCGAACGCTTCCTCAACATGCTCAGGGTCTTCAAACCGACCTCTCCGCTGTCGGTGGGGTCCTGGATCATCGGGCCGTTCTCCGCGCTGGCCACCGCCTCGGCGGCCGCCGAGCTGACCGGGACGTTCTCGCGGCCGGGCCGGCTGGCGGGGGTCGGCTCGGGCGTGCTGGGACCGGCGATGTGCACCTACACCGCGGTGCTGCTCGCCGACACCGCGGTACCGGCGTGGCACGAGGCCTATCCCGAGCTGCCCCTCGTCTTCGGGGGCAGCGCGCTGGCCTGCGGTGCGGGCGCCGCGCTGTGCGTGCCCGGCGTCGACCACCGGCCCCCCACCCGGATGGGACTTCTGGGCGCCGGCATGGAGCTCGCCGCCCTGCGCGGGATGGAGCAGCGGCTCGGGCTGGCCGGCGAACCGTACGTCACGGGCCGGCCAGGGCGGCTGCTGAAACTGAGCAAGGCCCTGACCGCGGTGGGGACGGGGCTCTCACTGCTCGGCCGCCGCAGCCCCGTGGCATCGGCCCTGGCCGGCACGGCGTACCTGGTGGCGGGCCTGTGCACGCGCTTCGGCGTCTTCGAGGCCGGTGTCGCGTCCGCTCAGGACCCGAAGTACGTGGTGCTCCCGCAGCGGCGGCGCGGTGCGGCACAGTCCTGACGGACGCGCGGCCGCCGACATCCGCATCACCCCTCCCGGGAGTCCTCCCGGATGTCCGTGAACTCCCACCAGGCGAGCGGCAGCCAGTCTCCGTCGACGAAGCCGTCGACGGACCCTCCATTGCCGCGTATGGCCACGCGGGTTCCCACCGGATACGTGGTGCCGGAAAGGCCACGGACCGGGACGAGCAATGAGCCTAGACGTCGTGACAAGACGGTCGATCCTTCTGAGGAGCACGAACAGGCGAAAGAAGCCCTGGGTGCAAATCTTCGCATCCTGCACCAGTCTGGACTATGAGGCATACCACACAAGACCGGCCGAGCTGCGGGCCGGGGCCTTTCTCGCGGTGAATGCAGCGGGTCCCGGCACTGCCGCTCCAGAGCATGACCGATCCATCACGGACAGTGGAGGTGCTCAAGGATGAGGGCCGTTGTGTACAAGGGACCGTTCGAAGTAGCGGTCGAGCAGGTGGAGGATCCCCGGATCCAGCACCCGAACGACGTGATCGTACGGGTCACGTCCACCGCGATCTGCGGCTCGGATCTGCACATGTACGAGGGCCGTACCGCCGCCGAGCCGGGCATCGTGTTCGGCCACGAGAACCTCGGTGTCATCGAGGATGCCGGCGAGGGCGTGACGTCGCTCAGCCGCGGGGACCGGGTGGTCATGCCCTTCAACGTGGCATGCGGCTTCTGCAAGAACTGCACGGCCGGCTACACGGGTTTCTGCGTGACGGTGAACCCGGGCTTCGCCGGCGGCGCCTACGGCTACGTCGCGATGGGCCCGTTCGTGGGCGGGCAAGCCGAGTACGTACGGGTGCCGTACGCCGACTTCAACTGTCTGAAGTTGCCGGAGGGCACCGAGAAGGAGACCGACTTCGTCCTGCTCGCCGACATCTTCCCGACCGGCTATCACGGCAACGAACTGGCCGACGTGCGTCCGGGCGAGAGTGTCGCCGTGTACGGCGGTGGCCCTGTCGGCCTGATGGCGGCCTACTCGGCGATGGTGCGCGGCGCGAGCAAGGTGTTCGTGGTCGACCGGGTCGCGGAGCGGCTGCAGAAGGCCGAGGAGATCGGCGCCGTACCGATCAACTTCACCGAGGGCGACGCGGCGCAGCAGATCAAGGAACAGACCGGAGGAGAAGGCACTGACAAGGGCATCGACGCCGTCGGCTACCAGGCCCAGGCGCACGAGGCGGACCGCGAGGAGCCGGCGATCGTGCTGAACTCCCTCGTCGAGACGGTCCGGCCGACGGGCGCCCTCGGCATACCGGGACTGTACGTCCCGCGCGACCCGGGCGGGCCGGACGAGCAGGCCAAGCAGGGCATGCTGCTGGTCTCCATCGGACGCGCCTTCGAGAAGGGGCTGCGGATGGGCACCGGTCAGTGCAACGTCAAGCGCTACAACCGCCAGCTGCGTGACCTGATCATCGAGGGCCGCGCGACGCCCAGCTTCGTGGTGTCGCACGAACTGCCCCTCGACCAGGCGCCGTCGGCCTACGAGAAGTTCGACAAGCGGGTCGAGGGCTACACCAAGGTCGTGCTCCACCCGCACGAGTGAGGACACCCCGCATGAAAGGAGGCCCCCTCGCCAGGTCGGTCGCGACAGCGAGGGGGTCTCGCGGCGGTGCGGGCCGTCACCGCGCCACCCCTCCCGGCCGCGCCCCCTCCCCGCTTGGGGGACCCGGGGCGCGTAGGGCCGTGCGAATCAGTGCCCTTGGCAGCAGGAACCACCCGATGTCCGGCCGGAGCCCCTGCCGGGCTACCAGGAGGCCAGTGAGCCGCCCGTGTCGCGCCAGACGGGATTGCGCCAGCGGTGCGGCGCTCGGCTGCGGCCCGAATCGCGTCCTCGTCGATCTGGCCATCGGCACCTTCGTCGCCTCGCTGCCCCTGCTGAGGATGACGGTGGCCAGTGGGAAGGCCACCGGCGAACCACAGCCCGAACGCGTGCCGACGCTCTGAAGCCGAACAGCCCGGAGGTCCACGACCGGGCGGGACCGGTACACCAGTGGTTCCAGCCGGCAGCGGGCCCGGGACGAGGGCCGCCCCGGTCAGTACGGGCAGGTGTCCATCCAGCGGGTGACCAGGGATGTGTCGTTCTTGTCGGCGTCACGTACGGGACCGCACAGGAACGGGCTGAATCGGGTGTCGGCGCGCAGCCAGCGGCTGAGGAACGACACGGTCCACTTGCCCTGTTTGGCCTTGTTGCCGTAGCCCGTCATCGGACACAGATGGTCGCCTGGAACCTCGATGTAGAGCTTCTCGGCCTGGGACATGGAGTTGTACCAGGGCACCGCGTAGGTGTTGCCGTGGGCGACCGGGTCGCGTTGACAGGTCAGGAAGAGTGTGGGCTCCGTGACTGCGGAGAAGTTCGCGTTCGGGTGGTACGGGGCCGTCGGCACGCCCGCCCGGAAGCGCGGGTCGTCCCGGAGCGCTGCCATGACGCCACCGCCGCCCATGGAGTGACCGACCGCGCCGAGCGTGCCGTTGAGCTTCCCGGACAGAGGGTTGCCGGCCGCGTTGCCGAGCGCGAGCAACTGGGTGCCGGCGGCGGTGATCTGGCGGCCGCGGGATTCTGGATCGTCGGTGAGTGTGTTGGTGCCGACGTTGATGACGACGAAGCCCCAGGAGGCGAGGCGGGGGGCGAGCCACTGCAGATTCTGCTGTGTGCCCTGATAGCCGGGCATCAGGACGACGCCCGGATACGAGCCACTGTTCGTGGGGTACGTGACCGTGCCGGAGCCGTACCCCGTCGGGTTGGGAACGGTGTAGGTGGCGGTGGTCAGCGGCCCGTCGGTGGCCTCCAGGGAGGCAGTCGTCGGGTCGGGGATTTCGTTGCCCGGAGGGGTGCCGCCACCGGAGCCGTACACCTGGAACTCCCACAGCGAATAGCCGTAGGCGGTGCCGCGCTGGGTGCCGTGGAAGCGGACGTACCGGCCGGTGCCGTTGACGTCGAGGGTCTGCACGCCGCCGGTGCCGGACGTCGTCGAGTAGATGGTGGTCCAGGTGGTGCCGTTGTCGGAGGTCTGGATCTGGAACGCGCGCGCGTACGCGGCCTCCCAGCGCAGCACGACTCGGCTGATGGTGGCGGTGGCGCCCAGATCGACTCCGAGCCACTGCGGATCGCCGAACGTGCTCGACCAGCGCGTCCCGGTGTTGCCGTCCACCGCCGCCGACGCAGGAGTGGAAGCGTTCTCGCTGGACGAGGAGGTCGCGGGTTTGCCCTGGGACAGCAGGTCGGCCGCGGCGGCCGGCGGGGCGGCGGCTGCCAGCAGGGTCAGCGCCAAGCCGAGGGTGGCTGCCAGAGAGATCAGTGCCGTGATGGGCCGGGGACGGGTCCGTAACGGCGCGGTCGCAGGAGCGGAACGACTGTACGAACGCATTGCTTTACCTCCGGATAGCGGTGAGAGCGCGGTAACCGGACAGGAAGGGGCGCCGCGTGCGGCGGCTACCGGGACTGTTCGAAGAGCCAGTCGATGACCACGTCGTTCTCATACGTCTGGGCCCATGAGAGGTGTGGGTTCACCGGTGTCGTTCCGGCCGCGTAGCTTGTGAACAGTACGTGACTGCGCGTCGCCCGGGCCTGTCGTAGGAGCGCCCGGGACCGGGCCTCGAACTGCGCCTTGGGCAGATCGTTGGCCCACTCCCCCCGGCTGACCCGGGCACCGGCGGCCTCCAGCGCGTTCATCAGTGTCCAGGTGCCGGGCTTGCCGAACCTGCCCTCCCGGTAGGGGACGACCGGGTCGTCGACGGAGTGGTCGGCCCAGATCGGGATATGCGTGATCCTGTCCATGGTGGCCGTCTCGCCCCAGCCGGCCGTGGGCAGGGCGGCCGCGAACATGTCGGGTCGCTTCGCCAGCAGGCTGTAGATACCGCGCCCACCGGAGGACAGGCCGACGAGGTAGAGCCGGGCTGTGTCCATGTTGCGGGGGTGCTCGCTCACGAAAGTGTCGATGAGTTCGATCAGAGCGGCCTGGACCTTGGCGTCGGTCCAGTCCGTGCCGTCGGGTCCGTCCATGGGACGGGGCAGGGGGATCTGCGGAGAGAGGACGAACGCGGGGTTACGGCGCTGTCGTTCCGGTTTGGCGAACGTGACCGCGATCCGGTTGGACGTGAGCTGGGTCATGTTGTTGTCCGCGATTTCGCCACCGCCGTGCAGCGTGACGACGAGCGGATACCGCGTACGTGTCCGCGGGTTCCGTACGAATCCCTCGGGTCGGTACAGCCGGAAGCCCAGTTCGAAACCTGCGGAGTCGGTGAAGGAACCGGCGGTGAAGTCGTCCACCACGGGAGTGATGACGTCGTCGTTGCGGCTCGCGAACGGACCGGCCCTGAGCAGGGTTTCGCCATCCGGGGTGTGCACGTCCGCCACCTGTGTGACGGAGTACGCGCGGTCGAGCGGAAAGGGGTCGGTGCCCGCGGCCCGCGCGTTGGAGTCGTTCGGATCGAGTTCGATGATCAGGCGGTCCCCCGGGCGTCCGGGGCGAGACCGGTCGTCCGGTTCGGCGGTGGTGCTGGAGTAGACCCGGGTCACCGTGCGAGCCGCCGTTTGTCCGCCTACCGTGGCCTTCACCTGGAAGGCCGAGGGCGGGATCACCCCACCGCGTAGGTCGATGCGATGCGCGTACTGGAGGGCGACGGCTGTCACCAGCCAGTTGTTCCTCGGCGTGACCCGCGTGACGAGGTCCGTTCGCAGGACCGGGTTGCGCTCGGGGGCCGCTTTTCGTCTTTCGGATGTGGCTGTCGTGGTGTCGGCGGCCGCGGCGGCTGCCGTGCTCACGGCCGGCGCCGCGAGCGCACCTGCTGTCACTGCGAGCGCCGTACGTCTGGTGATCCGTCTCATGCGTCCTCGTCTCGCTCTTGTGGGGGCACCCGGACCGGGTGTCTGGTGTGCATGGCTCCGTTCGCGCTGCTCCAACTCCCGGAACACGACGGCACGTTGAGGTTGAGCGGCATGTGCGGTGGCTGTCGGGGGCCCGCGGCCGGCGGGGACTCCGCTCAGGCCGGGGCCACCGGTCACAGGGGGAACGCACCGGTCAGCAGGGCACCGGCGGCCATGACCAGGGTGGTGGCGAGGGCCCAGCGGAAGATGAAGCGCTGGTGTTCGCCGAGCGACACACCGCTCATGCCGACCAGGATGAACGTGGACGCGGTGAGCGGACTGAGCGGGAACCCCGTGGTCATCTGGCCGAGAATGGCGGCCCTGGCGACCTCGGCCGGGTCCGTGCCGAAGCCCTGCGCCGTCTCGGCGAGTACGGGCAGTACGCCGAAGTAGTAGGCGTCCGGAGTGAAGACCAGGCTCAGCGGCATGCCGGTGACGGCCACCGCGACGGG
Organism: Streptomyces sp. NPDC030296; assembly: GCF_055572815.1. Lineage (NCBI taxonomy): Bacteria > Bacillati > Actinomycetota > Actinomycetes > Kitasatosporales > Streptomycetaceae > Streptomyces > Streptomyces sp. NPDC030296. Next base: position 437,978 of record NZ_JBVICQ010000009.1, on the reverse strand, counting down.
CAGGTGCGAGCCGAAGGAGTCGGGGACGACGGAGACGAGCGTCTCGGCCATCTCGTCGATCATCCGGGTGCCGGTGAGGATCCCGGTGAGGACGCCGGCCGCAAAGATCATCGTGGTGACCAGGACCACGCTCCTGGCGTGCTTGTCGAGCAGCGCCTGTTGCTGTTCCCAGGTGGGGTGGTTGACCAGCAGCGCGATCGCGAACCCGAGGACGAACAGCACCGGGAGCGGCATCACTTCCTGGATCAGGCAGACCACGAGCGCGACGGTGAGCAGGAGATTGAAGACGGTCAGCCAGGTCCGCGGCAGCGGCGGGACCCGGACGGTGCCGGGCCCGTCGCCGGGAGCCCGGAGGGCCTGACACTCCCCGTCAGCCGTCGCCGTAGTGGCGTGCCGGCTCGACTCGGGTTCCGTGGTCGCCGTGACCGTCGTCGAAGCGGCGGGTTCAGGGTCGCCCCACCCGTCCTCGCCCTCGCGCACGTCCGTGGCCGGACCCTGCGGGGGCAGCGCGGCAAGACGCTTGCGTTCCCGGCGGCCGAGCAGGTAGGACGCCACCAGCACCCAGGCGACGCCGAAGCCCATCGCGGGAAGCACGGGGGTGAAGACCTCGGAACTGTCCAGCTTCAGCGCAGCCATGGCGCGTACGGTCGGGCCACCCCAGGGGACCATGTTCATCACGCCCGCGCCCAGGCAGACCACTCCGGACAGCACCAGGGGGTTCATACCGAGTCTCTTGTAGACCGGCAGCAGGGCGGAGACGGTGATGAGGAAGGTGGAGGCGCCGTCTCCGTCCAGGGCCACGCACAGCGTGAGGACGGCCGTGGCGACGGTGATCCGCAACGGATCACCACGCGCCACGCGCAACAGCCCGCGGATCAGAGGGTCGAAGAGCCCGGCGTCCACCATGAGGCTGAAGTACAGGACCGCGAAGGCGATCATGATGCCGGTGGGGGCCACCTTGGACAGCCCACCGAGAATCAACTCGCCCAGATCGCCCGCGAAACCGCCGATGAGCGCCGCCAGCACCGGAAGCAGGATCAGAGCGACCAGTACCGAGGCGCGTTTGGTCATGGTGAGCAGCAGGAGGACGGCGATCGTGGCGAAGCCCAGGGCTGCCAGCATGACGGCGCTCGCTTTCTCGGGGACGGCCCTCGGCGGCGGTGGGCCGGAGCCGGGCGGGGGCAGGCCGAGGTGTTACGCGAGAGTTTCGGAGCACTACCGGATCGGTGTCCAGCATCAAACCGAGATCTGTCCATGCGATAAGCACATCAATCCGGGCGGGTGAGCCTATGCTCGTCGGCCATGGAGGCCACCACCCTGCGTCAACTGGCGGCATACGCGGCCGTCGCACGGGCCGCGAGCTTCACCGCGGCCGCCGCGGAGATGCATGTGTCCCAGTCCTCGCTCAGCCGCGCGGTCGCGGATCTGGAGCGACAACTGGGCGTTCAGCTCCTGGAACGGGACACCCGCAACGTGCAGTTGACCGCGGCGGGAGTCGAGGCCCTGCGGGTCGCTGAGCAGATCGTCACCGCTCACCGGGCGGGCATGAAGGAGCTCAGGCGATACCTGCTCGGCGAGTCGGGAACGGTCGCCGTGGCCACTCTTCCCTCCGTCGCGGCGGTGCTCCTGCCACAGGTGATTTCCGACTTCCGCGAGCGGCGGCCCCGGGTGGCGGTCCGACTCCTCGACGGCCTGGAGCGGTCGGTACTGGTCCGGGTCCTGTCCGGCGACGCCGACTTCGCGATCACCACCGTCGGTAACCCGCCGGAGCAGTTGGAGCACCGCCCCCTGGTCAGGGACCGCTTCGTCGCGGTGCTGCCGGAGGGCCACCCGCTGGCCGACCGCCACGAGATCGCCTGGGACGACCTGGCTCGTCAGCCGTTCCTGGCCGTCGGGCGCGACTCGAGCGTGCGCCGGCTCACCGACGCGGCGTTCGCCCAGATCGACGTGCACGCGGTGCCGGCGGCCGAGGCGGGCAGTATCGCGACCGTGGGGGGACTGGTGACCGCCGGCCTCGGGGTGTCGGCGATGCCAGCCCTCGTGCTTCCGCTGATGGGTGCCGGACCCGTCGTCTGCCGTCCTCTGGTGGACCCTGTGGTGGACCGGCGCCTGGACATCGCGCTGCGCGCCCGACGAACGCTCCCCACCGTGACGGAGCGGTTCCTGGAGACGCTCGAGGAGTTCCGCCTCCGGGGGCGTCCACTTCCGCCCGGTGTTTCGTGGGCTTGAAGCCGCGTACTGGTACCGGCTCCCCCGATTCATGCGTTTTCCGCATTGATTGATGGCCTTCTGTTGCTCGACAGGCATTTCTCCGCTCCGGCAGTCTGAGGACACGGCGACGGCCGTGCCGCACCCACGCGGACGACGCTGTCGGGGACCCACGCGGAACAGCAGGGCAAGGGAGCTCAGCGGTGTCGGACGACGAGCGGAACACCACCGGAAGCGGGCAGTTACACGGGCTGAAGGTGGTCGAGTTCGCCCATGTGGTGGCCGGTCCGCTGGCCGGCTCGATGCTCGCCGACCAAGGGGCCGACGTCGTACACGTAGAGCCCCCCGGCGCCGGCGACGCGGCCCGCGCCATGGGGCCCCAACGTGACGGTGTTCCGCTGTGGTTCAAGGTCGCCGGCCGCAACAAGCGCTCGGTCACCCTCGATCTGCACCACGAGGCCGGCCGGCTCGTCGCCCACCGGCTCGTCGCCTGGGCGGACGTCGTCATCGTCACCCTGCGCGCGGGACGCCTGCGCCGCTGGGGTCTCGACTGGGACTCCGTGCACCGGATCAACCCCCGGGCCGTGTTGCTGCAGATCTCCGGCTTCGGCGCCACCTCGTCACAGGCGGACGCCCCCGGCTTCGGCAAGGTGGGTGAGGCGCGCAGCGGTGTCGTCCACCTGACCGGCTTTCCCGACGGCCCGCCCGTGCACACCGGCTTCTCGCACGGCGACGCCGTGACCGGCCTGATGGGCGCCTACGCCGTCCTCGCCGCACTTCACCGCCGCGACCACGACCCCGGGTTCGACGGCGAGTGGATCGACCTCGCTCTCTTCGAGTCCCTGTTCCGTCTGGTCGAGTGGCAGGTGATCGTCCACGACCAGTTGGGACGCGTACCCGAGCGCTCCGGCAACCAGCTGGCGGTCGCCCCAGGGGCCGTGATCAACACCTACCGCTCCCGCGACGGCGAGTGGATCACGGTGACCTCCGCGACGCTGCGATCGGTCCGCAACATCGCCCGCCTGCTGGGCCTCCCCGAGGAGGAGTTCACCACGGCCCGGCAACAGTACGACCGACGCGAAGAGTTGGACGAGAACCTGCGGAACTGGGTGGCGGAGCGCGTCACCGGCGAGTGCCTGAAGGAGTTCGCTCGCGCCGAAGTCGTGGCCTCACGGGTGTTCGACGCCGCGGACATCGCCGCCGACCCCGTGTACGCCGAACGCGAGGACATCGTCACCGTCCAAGACCCCGATCTCGGTCCGGTACGTATGCAGGCGGTGATCCCGCACTTCCGGCAGCGCCCCGGGCGGGTCTGGCGGACGGGGCCCGCCCTCGGGCAGGACAACCACCTGGTCTACGGGCAGTGGCTCGGACTCAGCGCGGAAGAACTGGCCGACCTGAAGAAGAGCAATGTCATCTAGGGGGTCCTCGGAGAGCTCTGCCGAGCTGGACGAGGGAGTGGTAGAACGGCCCCCGCTGCGCTCCCTGCTCTTCGTCCCCGGCACCAGAACCGACTGGCTGCCCAAGGCCCGGGCGGCGGGCGCCGACGCGGCCATCCTCGACCTGGAGGACGCGGTGCCCGCCGCGGGCAGGCTCGCCGCCCGCTCACAGGTGGCCGACGCCGTCGCACAGGCCGGAGCCACGCCGGCCGAGCAGGCGGGACGGATGGCGCTGTTCGTCCGTGTCAACCCGCTGGACGACTGGGCGGGGGCCGAGGAACTACGCGCGGTCGTACGGCCCGGGCTCGCCGGTGTCGTCCTTCCCAAGGTCCGCTCCGCTCAGGACGTGAGGCTTGCCGACCGGCTGCTGGGCTGGTGCGAACAGGAACAGGGCCTGCCACGGGGAGGGGTCGCCCTGGTGCCGCTGCTGGAGACGGCGCGCGGTCTGCGCGAGGCCTACGACATCGCCCGAGCCGCCTCACGCATCGCCTACTTGGGCGCTCTCACAGCCCCCGGCGGCGATGTGGAGCGCGCCGTCGGCTACCGCTGGAGCCCTGAGGGAACCGAAACGGTGGACTTGCGCTCCCGTGTTCTGTTGGACGCCAGAGCAGCCGGAGTGCCGTGCCCGGTCGGCGGACTGTGGACGCGCATCGGCGACCTGCCGGGATTGCGTGCCTTCGCCGAACAGAACCGCTCCCTGGGCTACGAGGGCATGATGGCGATCCATCCCTCCCATGTCCCCGTGATCAATGAGGTGTTCTCCCCCGGCCCCGACGAACTCGCCCGCTGCGCAGAGCTGATCGCGGCGGTCGAGGCGGCACAGCGAGAAGGCACGGGCGCCGTTGTCTTCGAAGGTGAGATGGTTGACGAGGCCATGGCCCGTACGGCCCGCCTTGTTCTGGCACGGCACGGTGCGGAGGCTCGCGTGGCGCGTACGAGTACGGCGTCGAGGCCGCGGGCGCGCGACGTCTCCACGACCTGAAAGCCGCGGGTCTCCCGATTCCGGTTGACGACTTCGACGTCGTTCCGAGGGTGGCGCCGTGCCCGACGACGGCATTCTTGAAGCCGGTGTCCGCCCAGCTCTTGGAGATGGTCGGGTATCTTCGCGGCGTCCGTTCCCTGGCTGGTCACGGGCACGCTGGTGGAAGTCTTCACGCTCTGGGTGTCGATCACGGATGCGGTCGGCTCGGGCTTGCGCCCCTCTTTCACGCGCGCCAGTCCGGTCAGGTCATCGTTGAGCTGGGCGAAGATTCCCTCATCGCGTCAGGCGGCGTAGTAGGCGTAAACGGTGCCGTGGTTCGGGAAGTCGTGCGGGAGATGTTTCCAGGGGATTCCGGTGCGGTTCACGTAGAGGATCGCGTTGAAGACGTCCCGTAAATCGACCTTGGCCGGCTGTCCGGTTGGTCTGCGGTCGAGTCGGGCCTTTCTCCAGGCCGTCAACGTCGGCTCGTTCAGGGCCTGTCGGGCGTCGGACAGGTCGCTGGGGTACGGCTTGTGCTCGCTCACGGCGTAGCGTGATCACGGGCAAGGCGGAGGGCTCGGTTCCGCTGTTCATTGGGCGATTCCGCGGCAACTTCAAACCAGACGGACTTGCAGGTGCGGAAGCGAACGAGATGGATGGCCGAGCATCCGACCTGGGGAGCGCCATTCGTCGCCTATGGCATGAAGACCCTCAAAGTGGGGCAGGAGCGAGAGCCGCACACAGGGCTTGACCTGCATAAACGCCCTCTCAGAACCCGTTCATCGATCACCCCGAGCGGGTCGAGGCGATCTTGTGGACCGACGGTGACATGCGCTGAACTCCCCGCGATAACAAGGGAGTTCAGCGCCACGCCTGTCTCCTCGGTTACGAATCCATGACATTGGGACGTACAACTGGGAGCGCCCGGCTCGAGTCGTACCCACTGAACGCGGCCTTCCGCGTACAGACCGACCGACTCGAAAGGCTCACGTATGTCCCGAGCACACCGCCGAACCCGTACCGCGCTCACCGCACCTCTGGCAGCCGCGGTGCTGCTCGCCGGAGGATTCGGCGCCATGGCTCTCACCGGGGGCCCGGCGCTGGCGGCCACCGGGTCCGCGGACACGCAGGACGACTTCAACGGCGACGGATACGCCGACCTGGTCGTGTCGGCTCCGGACGCCACGATCTCCGGCAAGGCCAAAGCCGGCTACGTGGCCGTCACGTACGGCTCCGCCAATGGGGTCTCCGCCGCGAACAAGAAGCTCATCAGCCGCTCCACCAGCGGCGTTCCCGGCTCCGCCACCGCGAACCAGCGCTTCGGGACCAACTTCACCAAGGGCGACCTGGACGGCGACGGCTACAGCGACCTGGTGATCTCGGGCGGCAGCCCCGGCTCCGTCATCCTCTGGGGCTCCGCCTCCGGACTCACCGGCGGCACGGCCATACCCGGGTACGGGCAGTCCCCCACGACCGGCGACTTCGACGGCGACGGCAAGACGGACCTCGCCCTGTTCTCCTACCTGTCCGGCGCGGGCGACGACCCGGCGAGCGGCGACGCCACCGTGTGGAAGGGCCCGGTCACCCGTGCCGGACAGCCCACCGCCACCCTCCCGCTGCTGGACAAGGCCGACTGGTGGGGCTACGACGCAGGCGACGCGTCCTGCGCCACCAACGGCGGCTGCCAGGAGGACGGCGACTCGATCAGCGGACCCATCCGCTCCACCCGGACCGGCGACGTCAACGGTGACGGCAAGGACGACATCGTCGCCTGGAAGTACGCGGGCGACGGCCAGTGGGGCAACCGTCTGTTCCTCGGCGGCGGCAGCACGGGCTTCACCAGCGGCTGGGTCCCCGCGGACGGCACGGCGACCGGTACGGGCACCGGCATCGGGGACGTGAACAACGACGGGTTCGACGACGTCGTGGTGGGCAACTCCTGGAACGGCGGCAAGGTCCAGATCGCGTTCGGATCGGCCTCCGGCCTGTCCGAGGAGCGCGTACAGATATTCGACCAGGACCTGCCCGGCTTCCCCGGCGTGGAGGAGGAGGGCGACGGGATCGGCTCCACGGTCTCGGTGGCGGACGTCAACGGTGACGGCTTCGGCGACATCGCGCTCGGCATCCCGGGCGAGGACATCGGCGACATCACCGACGCCGGGTCCGTCGCCCTGGTCCCCGGAAGCGCCTCCGGTGTCACGGGCGCCGGTACGCAGACCTTCCACCAGGACACCGCCGGGGTACCCGGAGTCGCCGAGAACGACGACCAGTTCGGCGCGAGCAGCGCGCTGCTGGACGTCGACGGTGACGGCCACGCCGACCTCGCGGCCGGTTCCCTGGCCGAGAACAACTGGAACGGTGCGGTCTGGGTGCTGCGCGGCACGGCGACCGGGCTCACGGCCACGTCGTCCCTCGCGTTCGGCGCCGGCGACCTCTCGGCGCCCGCCACGGGCGCCCGCTTCGGCACGCTCCTGCGCTGAGCGAGCCGATCGGGCAACGGGGGTTCGGTGGGGCGGCCTGGTGCCGCCCCACCGTCATGTCCGGCCGGGGCGAGCCGGCTTCGGGCGAGGTGCGCGGGCCGCCTCACCGCCTCGGTCCAGGTGCGTCGGCGCGAACATCCGCAGCACCGCAGGCAGCGGACGTTGTACTCCCCATGGCGGGAACTGTGCTGCGGTTGAGCAGCCTGCTGCCGGTGTCGGCCGCTATGCGTCCGGCCGAGCGCTCACTGACCGCCTGGTGAGTCGGACCACTGACCACACGCACTTCCGCGAGAGCGGCGAAATCCCGTGACGGTACGGACCGCACGCGGATCCGGCCACGACCGCTCCCCGGTGTCCCCACCGGGCATAGCGGGGACGGGCGCCGCGGGGAGAACCGCGTGATTGCGTCCGAGCGCGACCTGAGCGCCGCTGTTGCGGTCCCTCGCCTGCGGAACAGGGTGCCCCCTGGCCTCCGGATGCAGACGCACGTGTCGGGCGACAGCCGCGAGATCCAGCAGCGTGGACCGCCGGGTATCCCACTGCGCAGCGTGTCGAGCAGCACTCCCATGAAAGGCCGTACGCGCGTCTACCCCAACGGCGCCAGGACAGGACGGGTCTCAGCCGCGGCCGCCAGCAGGAAGCTGCCCTCCACCGCAGCCTGGTCCGCAAACGGTGACTGGGCGCTCATCCTTCCCAGGGCCAGGCCACTGAAGCAGCAGTCCAGGAGTGGCGAAGTAGACGATCAGCGTGTCGGTGGCTTCGGCAGCCGCCGCTCTCATCGCGCCCACCACGGTGTGCGCGGCCACCGGATCCTCGACAACGGTCACATGCCGGGCGGGCAGCCGCACAGACAACGGGCCGCACAAGAGGCGCGCGAGAGCCTGCAGATTGTTCGAAACAGCCGGCAACGGCTCCAGATGCTCCTGGCGGCCGCCCACCAGGACCGCCCGCGAGGCCGCCGGATCCGCCGCACATTCACCGACCGCCGCTCTGATCAGCGTCGGCGGCATCCGGCGCCCGCACCACCCGCTCGATCTCCTCCTGCGAACAGTCCGTCAGAACGAGCTCGCCCGCCTTCTTCCGGCCTCCGCCAGGACGACTCCTTCGAGATTCACCTTGTCGAGCTGCCGGGCGAGGGCGCGGGTTGGTCGAGCCCGACGAGCGGGCGATCCGATGTCGCCGCTGCGGTGGACGACGAAGTCGACCCGGAAGCTGGCAGCGGAGTTGACCCGGCACGGCCACCGGGTCTCCGCCGACACCGTCGCCGCCCTGCTGCGGGAGGAAGGCTTCAGTCTACCGGCCAACGCCAAGACCATCGAAGGCGCTCAGCACCCGGACCGAGACGCCCAGTTCCGCTACCTCGACGAGCAGGCACGAGATCGCAGGGCCGCTGGTGAGCCGGTATTCAGCGTGGACACCAAGAAGAAGGAGCTGATCGGCGACTACAAGAATGCCGGGCAAGAGTGGCGGCCCGCCCAGCAACCCGTGAAGGTCAATACGCACGACTTCCCCGGCCAAGCCGAAGAGGCGATTCCGTACGGGATCTACGACGTGGCCGCGCCCAGGCTGGGTCACCATCGGCACCGATCACGACACGGCGGCGTTCGCTGTCGCCTCGATCCGCTGCCCTGCGGCTGTCCGAGGCGGCTGCTTGGCCTGGGCTTTCTACTTGTGGAGGAATTCCAGCAGGTCCCGGTTGAACTTCTCCTTGTCGCCCGGCACCATCGCGATGCCGTGGGAGCTGCCCTCGTACACCTTCAGCTCGGCGTTCGGGATGATCTGGGCGGACTTGCGGCCGGTGGCGTCGATGGGCACGACCTGGTCGTCGTCGCCGTGCACCACCAGGGTGGGAATGTCGAACTTCTTCAGGTCTTCGGTGAAGTCGGTGTAACCGAAGGCGTCCACGCATCGCACGCCCCCTTCGATGGTCTGCGCCATCGCCATGTACCAGAAGGCATCCTTGTTGCCCTGGGTGGCTTTGCTGCCGGGGCGGTTGGCCGAGAAGAAGCCCTCCGCAGTGTCCTTCCAAAACTGGGAGCGCTCGGTGAGGACGCCGTTCTTGAGTGCGTCGAACACCTCCTCCGGCACCCCCTCGGGATTTTTGTCAGATTTGATCATCACTGGCGGGATGGCGGACAGCAGCACCGCCGAACGCAACCGCCCCGTGCCGTGTCGGCCGACGTAGCGCGCGAGCTCGCCGCCACCCATGGAATGCGCGACCAGAGTGACATCCCGCAGGTCGAGGTCGGTGAGCAGGTCGTTGAGGTCGTCGGCGAAAGTGTCGAAGTCGTAACCGTCCCAGACGGGCGTGGAGTGTCCGTGGCCGCGGCGGTCGTGCGCGATTCCGCGGTATCCGGCGTCGACGACGGCCTTGAGCTGGTCCTGCCAGGCGTCGCCGTTGAGCGGCCACCCGTGGATGAACACCACGGGACGTCCCTGGCCCCAGTCTTTGTAGAAGATCTCGACACCGTCGCGGGTAGTGCAGATGGGCATGTGGCCTCCGTTGACGCAGCTCCGGCCGGGTATCTGGGCAGGCCGGGCGGAAGAGGGGTGCTCGGACATCCGCTTGCCAGCCGAACGCATGCCCGCACTAGGGGCAAGCGTCGACCGCCAGATGGCCTACGTGACGGAATGGCGCCGCCCCCCGATCGAGCCGACACTCGCCAAAGCACGACGATCCGTGCCTCAGGACGAGGCTCTGCCACGTACTGGATCGCGGAGCGGAAGGTGGACGGCTTCCGGACCGTCCTCTTGGCGCGTCGGTCCGTAGGTCTTGACTTCGCACCTTTGCAGGGGTCACGAACTCTCGACAGCGAAGGCTGACCGCCTTCTGAGTGTTCCTGGCACGGGGCTCGGCTCATGGCCCGCGCCAGATGTTGGCGAAGGCCGCGTTCTCGATGGTCCGCCTCTGGCGCACGGCCTCCAGCTCCCTCACCGCGTCGTGGACGGCGGCCACCACACGCGTCACCGCCTCGTCGTCGAGGCCGGTCCCGTCATCGGATCGTTCGTCGTCGATGCCCACGGCCGCGGCGAGGGCGGTCAGCACGGGTTCCCTGTGTTTCCAGCGGTCTGCTGCGCGGCGGCGGGCGGGCGTATCGACCGGCTGCAGGCTTTTCGAGCCGAAGGGCCACCGGCTGCGTCGCTGCGGAGTCAGCTCACCGCTCTCTTCCAGTGCGGCCTGGTACGTGGCCGAGAGGTCTCGGCCCCGACGCCACAGCCAGTCCTCGACCCGCTCGTAGGGCTGCTGCCGAGTGAGACCTGCCGCAGCTTCACCCAGAAACCCGTCGTCGAGCGGCGGCGGCCCACCTGGCACGATGTGGTCGCCGTCCAGGCCGACCGTCCCCGCACGGATGAGATCGATCAGCTCGGCTCCCGCGAGGGCGAGGGACAGGTCGCCCTGTCCCACGGCACGCTCCGGGTCGATGGCGATCATGAACAGGTCTTTCGCCGTGGTCATGCAGGGCTCCCCTCGGAGACTTCGACAAGGGTGCGTCTTCAGCGACCACACGACTACCTCGTGCGCAGAGGTTCCCTGAAGGATTTACGGAACACCGGCCCGGCGAAGGGGATGATCGTGGACATCACCTTCGACTTCAACGTGGTGGGGTGCCGCTCGAGTCTGACGTCGACGCTGGTGCCGTCGTCCGTGGGAGTCATCTGAAACCGCCAGCCCCCCGAGCCGAACGGCACCGAGTCACGAGTGGTGACGGTGACCCTGTTCGTCGAGGGGTCCCATTCGTAGCGTGCGCGCTCCCATGACTTGTCGTTCCCCTCGGTCACCTCCGCCCAGGTGTCACCCCGCTCGTGAACCTGGAAGTGCTCGGCATCGATGGACGACCACTCCTCGACACGGGACGGGCTGAAGTTCGTCAGCACGCCCATCACCTCGTCCGGGCTCAACGAGGAGTTCACGTGGAAGTGTAGGGATGGCATGATCGGCTCCCTGGTTCGCGATGACCCTTGCCTGTCGGCGTCGTCGGCGTTCATCTCTCGCGTACCTGGCTCACTTCGCCGCCGCCGGTCCGCGATGACCGGAATGGCCAACTTCCAGAATGCACCTCTGCCCAGCACTGTGCACCAGCAGGTTCCTGGCCCACTCCCGTGTGATCGTGTCCGGGGCCGGCATGATCTCGCGGAGTGAGGCAGGGGGGCATTGCCGCAGGCGGACTGATCACCGCGACCGGCCGCGGAGCCTGGTCCGGACCGTGGGAGTCGACATCGTCCTGGACGGCCACCGAGCCGGCCCCGCGCCGGCCGTCATACGACCTCGGCCCCGTCGACTCTGCCTCGACACGACGCGGCTGGCCAGGGTCTGGGTGGAGATGTAGCGGGCGATGCCGAAGTCGAGGATCTTCACACTGCCCGCCGGGGTGAGCATCAGGTTGGCGGGCTTGAGGTCGCGGTGCAGGATGCGGACGCTGTGCGCAGCGTGCAGCGCGTCGCGACCTGCGCGGTCCACGTCAGGACGTCCGCGACCGGCGGCAGGCCGTCTTGCAGCACAATGCCCAGGTTCCGGCCGGGAACGTTCTCCATCACCAGGTGGAGCGTGCCGTCGCCGTCCCGTCCGAGATCGTGGACGGTGACGATCCCTGGATGGCTTAACGCCCCCCGCCGTGCCGGCCTCGCGGAAGAACAGTTCCTCATCCTCGGCCGTCCCGATATGCGGCTGGAGCAGTTTGATCGCGAAGGGACGTTCCATCACGCTGTCGCGGGCCGCCCACACCTCCCCCATCCCGCCCCGGCCCAGCAACTGCTGCAGCATCACTTTCCCGGCGGATCGGACAGGATCCGCGTCGATCCGCGCGCCGTCGATCGGCCAGGCCGGGCACTCGTCAGAGGACGGCGGTGACGAGGCCCACCAGGAAGGCGGTCACGAGACTCAGCACCAGGACGGCGACGAGCCCGCCCAGCCCCGCGAACAGGTATCCCTCCGCGTTCTCGAGCCTGGCGTGCCGCGCGCAGGCGAACAGCCAGGCCGACAGCGTGAGGAACGGGACAAGCAGGAGCCCGGCGACGGTACCGAAATCCTGGACGGCGGAGCTCGACAGTTCGTACGCCCGTCCCCTCGCAGTCCGGACCTCCACGGCCGTACCGGACGGGTATTTCTCGGCGGCCGACTGCAGCAGGATCCCGCGGGCCGGCTCATCCGCTCCGCGCGAGGCGTACGAGCCCGTACAGTCCGTGCCGGACACGTTCCCGTCCACATCGTGGGAGTCATGGCACTCGGTGATCAACACGACACCGTCCACGGGCCCGAAGCCGAGCACCGCGGACAGCTGCGGTCCGGGCACCAGCCAGACCAGCCACCCGGCGAGGGCCAGGCTCACCACCCCTCCGCTCGCGGCCGCGCCCCGCGCCAGCCGCCGTACGGCACCCCGCATGGTCAACTCTCCTGAGCTCACGTCGTACCGTCCTCGTCCTGGCCGGGGCAGCGGAGGCCGCCTTGCCAGGGGCGGAAGCGTCCTTTACGGGGGGCCTCACCCGACCCGTCCGCCGCCACCTCGGTGACCTCGACGGCGGGAAGAGCCGGCACCACGGCAGAGCGGCGGACGATCAGCAGCCGCGCCCCGAAGCGCAAGGCTTTTGACCTACCGTCAACCTCTCGACCCTCATCACCGTGGCGTCAGGTGATGCGTCCAAAGGCTGGGCGACGGCGGCTGGATCAGCGTCAGTGGAGACCAGTGGCGCTGATGACCGGCTCCCGGCAGACGCCGTGCACCCGCAGGCTGCCGCACGGCTGGTAGCTGCGGCGGGCCGCCCCGACCAGGGCCGGGTCGGGGGTCGCTGCCGCCAACAGGTCTTTCACTCTCCCAGCCACCAGTCGTCGACGGCATCCGGATGCGGGGGCAGCGCGCCGTTGCCCTCCGGGGCTCCGAAGGCCGGATTGACGCCCAGGGCAACGTCCCCGCCGCCGCGCAGCACCACACGAGACGGTGCTCCGATGTATTCGTTCTCCACGCAATAGCGGGTCTCGGTATAGGCGCCCTCCATCGCGTTCTTGAGGGTGAGCAGGTCCAGTACCTCGGGCCCCCCTTGAACTCCCTTCACCAGCCCGCACACAAGGGTCTCGGTGAAGGGATCATCGCTGAACCCGAAACTCAACGGTCCGGCCAGCACGGACACCCTGGGGGCCGTCGTGGCCAACGCCGACGCGGCTACGTCCGGGTAGCCGCACTCAAGGACGACGACGAGGCGGGCCGCCTGACTGGCACTCATGATGTCGGCAACCGCTTCCAGGCTGACACCGGTGTCTTCCAGACGGTACGGGTCGGTGCCCCCGACGCCGAGGAACAGACGTTCCTCGTGGTAGAAGCCCTTCCCGGCGAACTGGAACAGCAGCACGTCTGATGCCGCTTCTGCGGCGTGCCGGACGGCACCGAGGACATCGGCTGGGCGCTCCGGGTCCAGGAGCAGCGTGGTGTTTTCCCGGCGGAACGCGCCACCACCGGACCCCTCACTGGTGAGCGCCTCCGTTGCCAAGCGGCGGGTCACGTCCGCCGCCTCAGAAGAGCCCAGGCCGAAGCTGGAACCGACAAGTACCGCGCGGGAACGCTCACGGGCGGGCAGGAGAGCAGGACGCAGCTGATCCGAAGGGGCTGTCATACGGGCTCCTCGCAGGTGCGGGTCGGCCTCGACCGACGCAGGAACGCGATCACGTAAGGGCGTCTTCCATGGCCGGGATGAGGAGTCGGAGCAGGTTCTGACCGATTTCGTCCTGCGCGAACTGCGGGTAGTCGCCGTCGCGGGAAGGGACCACGTCAAAGAGGAAGTGCCGGGCACCCACCGTGAAAGCGAACATCATGGGTTCGTCGTCAGCGGACCGGACTGCGAACGACTCTCCTTTTGCCATGCCTTGAGGGATCAACTGCACGCCCGGTGCCCCCAGGCGGTTCCGGTAGTCCTCTCGGCTGACTTCCTGGACGCTCGCATAGGAGGTCGGGTTGCCCCACGTGCACCCCCATGGGCGCTTGCCGTCGATGGGGTCGGGACGCGTGCCCACGAAGGCCTCGTACTTGCCATAGCGACCGAAGATCCCCCGTAGTTCTTCCGTGTCCATCAGCGAACACGCGCTCGCCTGCTGAGTGGACACGGCCTTCGACGAACCCTCCTGACTCGAAGGGCCGCCGGGTCCGGCCGTCGAGCAGCCCGCTACGGCGAGAGCTCCTACGAGGAGGGGCACAGTCCAACGATGCCTCCTCCGCCCTGACTCTGTAGGTGCTTCACGCATCCCAGTCCTCCAAAGAGAAGCGGCAGCTCTCCGTGTCGGCGCCCACGTCCTGCTGTCCGTCACCATGTCGCTCCGCCCGTTTCGCTTGCTTGATGCTCAAGGCGCCGCCCGCTCCAAGACGAGGCGCCACGGGGCGCCCGCGTCCCGAGGTCAGTGATCCGGTCGGCGAGTTCGGTCGCCTCCGACAGCACGTCGTGGACGGTGGTGCGGGGGCCGCCCGCTCCTTGGCCGACAGCGGGACGCAGAGGTGTCAGCTCCCAGGGCAACAGGCCCTGAGCGACCTGCCAGGTACGCGCGCCGGTGGCGAGGATTCTTCCGCACCACGCGACGTCGGCCGCGCCGGTCGCCGCGACCGGGTCGCGCCCTCGCAACCGCCCCAGCATGATGGCCCCTTCCAGGGCCTTGGCCACCGACATCTGCCTCCTCGCCTTCCGGGTCCGCGACCGCGTACTGCGCCCCGCTCGTGGCGAAGCCAAGGGCACCATGCACGAAGCCGCGCCGCTCCGAATCCGCCGATCGTCGGCGCCTCACCGTCCGACCAGGGACTCCCGGATTCCCGGACCGGGCCGGAGCGGGGATCTGCTGTCCGGCGTCCGACCTGGGCCGATCCGAGTGCCGCCGGCTTCGGCGGGAGACGGCGGCCCGGCCCTGCGGGGCCGTTCTCCCGCATCCAGGTGCTGCCGAGGCACCCTCACGTGCCCGTCGGCAGGGAGGCATCCGGCCGCACCAGGGCGATACCAGGAGGGCAGCGCATGAACCCGGGTCGACAGATGGAGTTCCAAGCATCGTGCGGGCACTTGACAGCGGCTCCGGCAGGCTGCTGTGCCAGGCGGGACGTCCGCTGTGCCCCGGAATCCGAGCTGGTCACGATCACACCGCGTGGCTCTGCCCCGTCCTCGTCGGCCTGTACGGGCCGATCGACGTGGCCGCTCCTTTCCGTCCGTCGCCGGCGGGCTGCCGAAGTCCGCCCGGTCGGGCGAGGTTCTAGGGAGCGGCGGTTGGTTCCTGGGACCAGTCGGCCAGCAGTCGCTCGGTCTCGCGGGTACGTGGGTGGTGGGTGCCCTGGACCCGGACCATGTCGGCGAGCACGGCGGTGAGTTGGGTTACGGCGGTGGTGTGGTCCCCACCGCTGTACAGCAGTTCGGCCCGCTGCTGGCGGATGCGCAGGGACCGCGGGTGGTCGGCGCCGAACACCCGCTCCACCGTCTGGTGAAGCCGCCCGAGTTCTTCCACTGCCGCGACGGTGTCTCCGGCGACACCGCGCCAGAAGGCCAGGTTGGTCTGGCAGGTCAGGGTGGTGGGGTGCTCTGTGCCAAGCCCGGCTTCCGCGTCGTCGGCCGCCGTGACGAGTTGCTCGACTGCCAGGTCGTGGTCTCCGGCGATCCCATGCCAGTAGGCGAGGTTGTGCCGGGCGATGAGGGTGTCGTGGTGCAGTCGGCCGAGAACACTGACCAGTCCGTCGACCGCCTTTTGGTAGGTGGCGACGGCCGTCCGCACGTCGCCCGTCTCCCCGATCCACCGGCTGAGGTCGGACAGGACTCGCAGCGTCGACGGGTGCCGTGGCCCCAGGCTGCGCTCCAGGTCCCGGGCGAGTGCGGTATAGGCGTCGCGGGCGCCGACAGCGTCCCCGGACAGGCCGCGGCACAGGGCGACATGCTCTTCGGCGGCCGTCACCAACGAATCGTGCGGGGCGAGCACCGCCCGAGCCTCGGCGGCCAGGGCGTCGAGGTCGGCCAGGGCGGCTACGATCAGCCCCGTCTCCATCCGCCAGCGGGCCTCGTGCAGCCGTATGGACAGCGTGTCCGGATCGGCCGGACCCAGACTGTCCTCGGCCTCGCGCCGGAGGTCCGCCAGCAGCCGTACAGCCTCCGTCGTGTTCCCCAAGTCGCCTTCGGCCTGGGCCACTTGCGCGCGCACCGTGAGCAGATCCCGATGGCCGGCGGGGAGTTGCCGCCGGGCCCGGTCGGCGAGCTGCGTCGCCATGGTCCGTGCCGCGTCGTGACGGCCCAGGCCGGCCAGGTGCGTCCCCAGCCTGCGGAGCAACGGGTGCATGCCGGCGTCGTACCAGAGGTGGTCGCCGGCGTGGGCCAGCAGTGCTTCGGCGCAGCGGTACAGCACGGCCGTCCTTTCGGGCGCGCAGTCCGGCGCGGACCACACCTCTTCCAGGGCATCGGCCGCCGCCCTCGCGATCGCCGCGCGGCGGTCCGGCCGTACGCCGTCGCGGACCACCCGCTGGACCAGCGAGTGCACCTCGACGACGGCAGTGCCGGACGGTTCCTGGTGGGTGACGAGACTCAACCGGTGCAGGGCACGCAAGGCGAGCAGGTTGCTGCGTGGCGGGAGGGCGCCCCGCTCAGTCAGTGCGCCCCGCTCGGGGGGTTCGCCTCGCTCGCAGCAGCGGTCACCGTCGAGCCATGCGCGGGCTGTTGAACTGAGCAGGACCCCCTCCGGAATGCCGTCGGGCGCCAGCATCGAGATCAATTCGAGCAGGGCACGAGCGGCTCCGGGCGGAGCCAGTGACTCCGCTCGCGCCAGGGCGAGTTGGAGGGTGCTGGTCACCGTACCGCCGTGCTCGTCGGCGGGGGACGACGACGGGAGCAGACCGGCGAGATTCTCCCGCTCGTCGGTCAGGAGGTTCAGGTACGAGGGCAGGTCCATGCCGGTGTCGATGAGGAACGCCGCCGCCTGGGAGAGGGCGAGCGGAAAGTGCCCGAGCACCGAGGTGAGGGCGACCAGGTCCTCCGGGCGGTGCGCCGGGAGTCCGGCCGGCCCGGCGGCAGTGTCCGGATCCAGCGACAGCCGGTCGGCCAGGTACCCGGTGGCCTCCTCAGCGGTGAACACACCGACGGGGATCACGCGGACGCCCGGACGAAGCAGTACGGCGTCCCGCCGACGGGTGGTGACCACGGCCCGGCCGGCGTCGCCCTCCGGCCACAGCCCGGCCACTTCGCCGAGGTCGTCGACGTCGTCGAGGACCACGAGCCAGGACGTCGCGGTCGACCGCAGCCAGGCGAGGAAAAGGTCGGCCTGCGTTTCGTCGTCGCTGCCGGGGTCGGTGCCGGGCGTGGCGCCCTCGCCGGTGACGCTCGCCCGCGAGAGCGCGCGCCAGGCGCGGGCATAACCGTCCAGCACGGAAGCACGGTTGTCGGCGGCCACCCAGAGCAGAAGCCCGCTTCGCCGCTTGGCACGGTGGAACGCCGCCGCGGCCAGCTGCGACTTGCCGACGCCGCCCGCACCGGTGAGCAAGATCCGCCGTACGGAATCGTCCGCCAGGCCATCGTCGATGCGCTCGACGAACTCTTGACGCCGGCGCAACGCGGCGGCATCGCTCGGCGGACGCCCGATGACGATCGGCGCCTGCACACCCTGCGGCCGTGCGGTGATGCGCTCCCGCAATCCGGTGGCGAGGCGGTCGCTGCGGTGCTCCCGCGCGGCGCGCCACAGGCCCTGCCAGCGCGCCACCGCTGTCCGGTCGGCCGCAACGCCACCGGTCGCCTGCTCGACGGCGCGCACCAGGGCCATTACGGCCTCGAACTGGCGGGGCACCGACCGTCCGCTGGTCCATTCGCCGAGCCGACGTGCGTCAACGGTGACCCGGCGTCCGGACGGCAGCACCACCGCGCTGGCCCGCCGGGCCAGCGCCTCGTCCGGCACGTCCGGCAGCCTGCGACGCAGTCGGGTCAGTTCCGCCGCGAAGACGAGCCGAGAATCACCGGTTCCGTGCTCGCCCACCTACAGCGCCCCTCTCAGCCGACTCCACGCGAAGACTCCGCCTCCGGGCAACCTCGCCTGTGACGCGGGCCGACCAAGCGCGACCGGGCGGGCAACGTCACTCGGGATGTCCCCACACCTGCGAACGTCCGCAAGCATGGTACGAGCCCGACGCCAGTACGCGCGGCGCCTGGACGAGTTCGTTTTCAGTTCAGTGTTCCCTTCCTGGGCTGCCCTCTGGATCGTGTGCAGCCCCCGCTGGTGATGACACAGGCGTAAGCGAACATGGCCAGGGCGATGTGCCCACGGCCATCGCGTATGGGCATCGCCGCGCTGCTCAACGCCTGCGAGACAAACAGACATGAGGAATTGCCGCCGAGCGGATCGACGTCCGTGAGATCGACGGTTGTGCAAAGGGTTCATGCGGGCCCTATCCCACACGCTCCGGCGCACGTCAGCACCAATCGGCGCGCAGGTCCAGGTGATCGCCGAGGGCCCCGCCGGCGGCACTTGGACGGCGACTGCTACTGCGGACCGATGGTCGTTGGCCGAAGCGCCGAGCGGCCGACCAACCGCAGCCGTGCTGCTGGACACTGAAACCGTCTGGCGATTGTCTACGCGGAACATCGATCCTGCCCATGCCCTGTCCCGTGCCCATGTGCAAGGAGATCGTCGGCTCGCCGAAGCCGCGTGCCAGATCGTTTCGATCATCTACTGACGAAGCTGGCCTCACCGGCTTCCCGCGAGCCTGACACCAACAGCGCCAGCGGATGGGCACCGACATCAGGCATGCAACTTCAGTAGTGCCGCATCAGGGAACGTTTGCCCTGTCCACGAGGGGGCGTAAGCATCGAACCCCTGCGCTCCGTCCAGAGTTTTGGCGATGCCTCCCCGGTGGGTACGCGTGCTCCTCCCACAGCGCGCGTGCCCACTGTCCTCATGTCTCCTGGAGTACGGAGAGAACGTTCCCCGCGGGGTCGGTGAACCACGCGATGGCGGCGGGGCCGCCGTCACCGGGCCGGACGATGCCTCTGTCGTCATGGTCGAACCCGGGATAGCGCTCAAGGCTCACGCCGCGCCGCTCCAGCTCGTCGACAGCGGCTTCGATGTCGTCCACGGGGAAGTTGAGGATCGTGAAGGTCGCGGGGGTGTGCGACTCCTTCGGATAGACGAAGACCCGTGCGCCTCCGCCGAGCGTGAGGATCAGCATCCGCATGTCCCCCTCCCCCCGCTCCTCCGTGCGGAGACCGAGAGTCTCACCGTAGAACCGGCGGGCCTCGCCGAGGTCGTCGACCGCGAAGCCGCTGAACGCCTGGGATTGTCCGAACATGCCCTGTCTCTCCTTCACGGGTGCTGTTCCGAGATCTCAGGGCACACCACACGGACCCCGGTCATCGGCGCGCCACGCTGACGACGCGAGGGTCCCAGCAGCCGGAGTTCACGCGCGCGGCGTACGGCGTCGTTGCGCCGGCTCACGGTCTGCTTCCGTCAGGCGTTCTCAGGTGGGTCTTGAGGGTTTTCACCGTCACGTAGCAGATCAGCGGCGACCTCCTCCGTCACCATCATCCGGGCGGCCCGTCGCAGCCCGTCGCGTTCCCGTCCGCTCAGCTGTTCGGTGATCGTCGCGGGCACGTCTGCGGCCGGTACGGCGGCGGGGCGGGCGGCGGCGTCGGGCTGTCGCCAGCCCCCCGGCCTTGTCGCTTCCAGTTCTCGTCGCCACCATGGCGAACTTCGGCGTCGCGGAGAAGCAGCCCCGCGGCCGAGTTCCTGACCACGATAAACGGCTACAAGAGCCGTGATCCGGAGCCGGGGGATCGTGGTCGACGCGGTCAGGATGACCGTCAAGGGCGGCATCGGCAAGCTGCGGGAGAAGGCGCGCGCGGCAGCTGGAAGTCGGGGCATGCCTGGCCCGCACTCGCCCGCCCGACATCCGCGCGACCGTCGGCTCCCAGGCCCGCATCAACATGCGGGGCAGTCGCTCTCTCCGGGCGCGCCGGCTTTCGGCGACCTCGCTCCAGGACCGGGCGCGCCTCCGCCACCCCTGGCGCAGGCTATCGGCATCAACGGCGACTACATCCCTCTACGCCACGGGCTTGGTCGCTGTCTCATCACACACGTCGGCAACACCCCAGCGGGAATGGTGTACTCGGCGCCTCCCATCCGCTGGATCGAAGCTCACCGGCACCCCAGCTGTAGCCCCTGGGCCTCCACCCGGGTAGCAGGGCAACCACACACTCTGCCGGGCCGTACAGCCCTACGCTTCGCTCCATGGAGGCGTACGACTATCTCGCCCTGCTGCGCGCCGGGCGGGCCGACCCGGTGGATCCCCCTCTGATGCGCCGGGCCTTGGAACTGCTGGCGAGGGCGGATCCGGGTGGAGACGGGCCGCGGGCGAGCCGCAAGGCGTTGCTCGCCGAACTCGCCCGCATCGCGCTGAACGGCCATCACGGCACCGGGGACGCTGCTCTGCTGGACTTGGCGGTCGACGCCGGGCGGGCTGCCGCGAACGCCCTCCCGGACAAGGGCGACGCTCATGCCACGGCGTGCACGAATCTGGGCCTGGCGCTGCTGGCCGTCGTGGATCTCGGAGGTGCCGCCCCGGACGGCCGACTGCTCGACGAGGTGGAGCGGTGGCTGCGCGCGGGCTGTGACGCGCTGTCCACCAACGATCCCGACCGCTGTGTCACACTCCTCGACCTCGCCGTCGCCGTCGCGCGGCGCGACCCGGCCGCCGGAGTCGCCGTATGCCAGGAGGCATTGGCGTGCGCGCCGGCGGGCAGCCCGCACTTGAGCACGATCCGCTCGACGCTGGCCACGCTGCAGCAGCGCGCGGGCGCCCCTGACACCGAGCGGATCGTGGCGGAGTGCCGGGCCGCGCTGACCGGTCTCGCCCCCGGAGACGACGACCGTCCACTGACGCAGTGGCGGCTGGCGGCGGCTCTGCACTCGCGTGCCGCCGCGCGGGCCGCGGCGCCTCGGCAGTCCGGGCGGGATCTCACCGAGGCCGCCGAGTTGCTCCGTGACTCGCTGCGGGCGCTGGGCGGGGTCGAGGGGATCCGTCCCCATGCGGCGTCGATCGCGTCGGACCTGGGCGCGGTTCTGGTGGACCTGCATCTGGCAGGCGGTGGCGACGACGCGCTCGACGAGGCGTTACGGCAACTGCAGGGGGCGGTGCGGCACGGACCTGACGGCGTGGTGCGGTTCGCGACGGCCGCCAACCTCGCCGCGTGCCTGCGTGAACGTCACCGCCGCCGGTCCCGCCCGCAGGACCTCACGGCCGCGGAACGGTGGGCGAGGAGGGCCGTCGCCCTCGCACCGCAGGGCACCGGCGATGCCGCCACCGCGCTGTACAACCTGGCCGGGGTGCTGCTCACCGCCCACACGGCGACGAACTCCCCCGAGGCACTGGAGGAGTCCGTCCGACGGTTGCGAGAGGCCCATGCGGCGGCACGCGAGGACGACATGCGGGCACGGGCGCGGGCCGGGCTCGCGGAGGCACTGCGGCGCCGGTATCTGCGGGACGGCGCGCGGCGTGACCTGGTGGGAGCGGTGCTGGCCGCGCGTCATGCCGTGCGTCTGGCCGGGGACCGGCCCGACCGGGTCCGCCACGTCGGCCGGCTCTCCTCCGTGCTGCGTCTGCGGTACGAGGCGTACCGCGACGTCCGGGACCTCGACGAGGCGGTCCGGCTGGCGCGGCTCGCCCTCGACGCGTCGGCGCCCGGTGGCCGGCAGGAGGCCCGTCATGCCTCCCTGCTCGGGCTGGCGCTGCTGCGGTCTTTCGACCGCACGGGCGACGAGGAGGAGCTTGACGAGGCGGTATGTCACGCGCGCAGGGCCGCCGTGCTGACGCCGGAGGGGAGCACGTCGCGGCCGGCTCGGCTGCACAACCTCGCCAACGCGCTCCGGGTGCGTTTCGAGGCGCAGCGCGAGGTCGGTGATCTCGACGAGGCCATCGGGCTGGTGCGGGCGGTCCTCGACGACACGCCGGAGCGGGCCGCCGCGCTGGCGGCCCGCTACGCCAATCTCGGGGCGCTGCTCATCCGCCGCTTCGAGGCCTGCGGCGCCCCCCGGGACATCGACGAGGCCATCGCGGCGCACCGCGGCGCGGTCGAGGCAGCCGCCGCGGACCGTCCCGCGCTGCCCGGTCATCTCACGAGCCTCGGCCTGGCCTATTTCCGGCGCCACGAGTCCGACGACAACGGTGCGGACCTGGAGGCCGCGATCCTGGTGGGCCAGGCGTGTCTGAGCGCGGCCGGAGAGGACGCGGCCGACCTGCCTGGCTTCCGCTCGAACCTGGTCGCCCCGCTGCTGGCCCGTCACGAGCGTGACGGGGACCCCGGGGACCTGGCCGAAGCGTTGGACCTGGCCCGGGCGGCGGTGCGCGACACGGCGCCTGGGCGCCCCGAGCGGGCCGGGCACCAGCTGAATCTCGCCCGCGCCCTGGACCGGGCCGCCCAGGACGATCCGGGTGGTCCGGCCTCCGCGGAGGCGGCGGGGGCGTATGCGGCCTGCGCCGCCGACGAGAGCGCCACACCGCTGTGGCGGGCCGCCGCCGCCCAGGCCCAGGGGGCCTGCGAGGTGCGGCGCGGTGACTGGGCGGCAGCGGACGCCGCGTATCGCACGGCAATCGGGCTGTTGCCTCGGGTGGCGCATCGTGCGCTGGCCCGGATCAGCACGCAGGCGCAGCTACGGCGGCTCACCGGGCTCGGCTCGGATGCCGCGGCAGTCGCCGTCGCCCTCGGCGACCCGGAGGGCGCCCTCCATCTGCTGGAGCGCGGCCGTGCCGTCCTGCTGGGGCAAGGCCTCGACTACCGGGCCCGGACCACCGTCGACCCTGCCACCGCACGCGCCCTGGAACGGGTGCGGCGGGTGCTGAGCACCGATGTGCCGCCCCTGGCCGATCCGGACGGTGCGGATGCGGGCCCGCTGCACCCGCACGACCCGCGTGCCGCGCGTAGGGAGGCGGCCCGGACCTGGGCGCGGCTGGCCGGGATGACCGACGAATCCGCTCCAGCGCCCCACGGGCCGGCGCCGGACGGCGTCCTCGTCGCTGTGAACGTCTCGCGGCACCGGTGCGACGCGCTGCTCGTCGGTGCGGACGGCTCGGTCGTCGCCGTGCCGCTGACCGCCCTCACCCACGACGACGCGGTCGCCTGGGCGACTGACATGCTGGACGCGGTGCGGGCTGACGACTGGTCAACCGCCCGCCGGCTCCGCGAGGTGTGCGCGGCCCTATGGACCGCGGTCACCGAGCCCGTGCTGGAGGCGCTCGGCATCACGGGTCCGCCCGCCCCTGACGCGCCCTGGCCCCGGGTCACCTGGATGCCCACCGGTCCACTCTCGCTGCTCCCCCTGCACGCTGCCGGGCGGCGGGAGGCCGGTGCCGCCGTACTGGACCGGGTGGTCTCGTCCTACACACCGTCGCGGCGGCTCGTCCGACACTCCGTCGCCCGGACGGTCGTACCGAATCCCCCGGTGCTGGCGGTCGGCGTCACCGAGACGCCCGGCGAGCAGCCGTTGCCTCATGCCGTGCCCGAGGCGCGAGAGGTACACGCCCTGCTGACAGCGGCCCGGCACCCGGCGGCAGCCCCGCTGCTGGACGGGGACGCCTCGCGAGCGGCGGTGCTCGAGGCCCTGCAATGTGCCGGGTGGGTGCACTTCGCCGGTCACAGTGTCACCGACCCCGCCGACCCGTCCGCGAGCGCGCTGCTGCTGCACGACGGTCCGCTCTCCGTACGCGATCTGTCCGGCCACGACCTGCCCGCCGCGTATCTCGCCTGTCTCTCCTCATGCCGCAGCGCGTACGGCGGTGCCGGGCTGCCGGACGAGTCGCTGTCCATCGCCGCCGCGCTCCAGGTCGCGGGCTTCCGGCATGTCATCGGCACGCTCTGGCCCGTGGGCGACGACTGGTCGCGCAAGGTGGCGGCCGTCCTCTATCCGCTGCTCACCGCGCCCGGTGTCACCCCGGCGCAGGCCCTGCACCGGAGCCAGCGGGAATTGCGGGAGCGCTATCCGGCCAATCCGCTTCTATGGGCGGCCCATCTGCACCTGGGCGCGTAGGGCCGGGGGGCGGGCGTCCGAGAGCGTCCGAGAGCGTCCGGAGGGAATCGTCGCACTTCCCGTCCGAGGGCGTGGCCCGCTGTCCTGGACCGGTCCGGGTCCCGGACCTCCCGTGCCTCGGCGGCCGGGAGGGCGGGGCCGTGCCGAGCACACACCCCGGAGAAGGTGCTGCCGTGCGCCACCCGTTTCCCGTACACGTTCCCGAACTCCGCAACCGGCCCGCCGGGGACGGGGCCCGGCGCCCGCCGGGCGCCGTGCGGGCCACAGTCCGTGCGCTCTACGCCGCTCCCTCGGTGCTGCGTGCGGCATGGCGCGACGCGGCACTCTGCTGCGCGGCCTTCGACGAGGCCGTGCTGCCGCTGGTGGTGGCAGAGATGGCGGAGGGGCCGGATCGGGAACGGCTGGTGGCGGCGCTGCGAGCCTGGAGCGCCAAGGGCGGGCACATGGTGGCGGCCTGCTGTCGGGCCGCGGGCCGGCGGTTCACCGAGGAGCACGCGGCCGTCTCCGCGCTGGGCTGCGCGTTCGCGCGGCTCTACGACGACCTGCTCGACGAACCCGGCCGGACAGGCTTCGCCGAGCGCGCGGGACGTCTGTTCGCCGGCCTGCCCTGGGCGCCGCACGATCCGCTGGAGGCGCTCGCGGGTGTGTTGTTCTCGACCCTCGAACAGCGTCTGGGCCGCCCGCCCGAGGATGTCCTGTACTCGGCTCTCGCCGCGGTCCACCGCTACCAGTGCCGTTCCGCCCGGCAGGCCGCACCCGACGTCACCCTCGCCGAGTTGGAGGAGATCACCTACGGCAAGGGGGGCGCCACACTGGTGGTGCTGTTCGCGCTGGCCCGGCCGGGCATGGACGCGGCCGAGGCGGCCGCCGTCGGCGAACTGGGTGCGGCGCTGCAACTGTGCGACGACCACCACGACCGGGCCCGGGACGCGGCGCTCGGCATCGCGACCCTGCCCGGCACCGGTGCCTGCGACCGGACGGAGCTGGTGGCGCGGCTCGCCGCCGCCGAGGCCGGGCTGGCCAACCTCTACGGCAGCCGACCCGCCCGCCGACTGCTGGACGAGGCCCATGTCTTCCTCTTGCTGAGCGGGCTCGGCCGGGCGGCCGCCGGCCTGCTCCGCACGGACCCGGCCACCGCACCGGCCCGTCCACTGGCCGCGCTGCTCCGACGCGGGCCGGCTGCGGTGATCACGGCCCCCGGGGGGAACCGGTGAAAACGGCCGTGGACGAACTGATCGATGCCTTCCACAGCGGCGGGCTGAGGGCAGCGGCGGACGCCTATCAAAGGGCGACCCGGCGCGGACCGCTCTCGCGGACCGGTATGCGGATCGTCGAGAGCGTGCTGCCGGTGACCGAACTGTGCACCGCGCTGCTGCGCTACGACGCCGCGATCGGCACCTGGGGAGTGGGCCCGGGTTCGCGGGCGATGCTGGAGGAGTGGGATCTACGGCCCCGCTGCGAACTCCATCCGCAAACCTGGCGGGTGCTGGGCCACGAGCCGTTCCTCGCCTTCGGCAACCATGCCTGCGGTCTTGAACCCGCCCTGTTCAACGCCCTGCTGACGCGGACGGACATCCACTACCTGGCCGGTGACTTCGTCACCCGAGTCGGTCCGAACCTGGCCCGGCTGGTGCTGCCGCTGGCCCGCCCGCACACGCCCGGCCCCGCTCCGGCCGGGCCCCGCGCCCGCGCTCTGGACGCCGTGGAGCGGGCGCTGTGGCCGGCCCGGGACGACTTCGCCGCCCGCCGCGCCAACGCCGCCCAGCTGACGCGGGCGGCCCGGCTGATCGGCACGGACGGCGCGGGGGTGCATGTGTTCCCCAGCGGCTCCCTGCACCCCGGGGCGCCCTGGCAGCCAGGGATCGGGCATCTGGTCCGGTCACTGGCCCGGGCCCGGCGTGCGCACCCGTCCGGGCGGTCGGTGCACCTGGTGCCGATGGTGTACGGGGTGCGCGACGCGCATCTGCTGGCAGCCCGGGTGCTCGGAGCCCGCCCGGGGCTGCGCGCGGTGGCCCGGCTGCGGCTGGCCGTCTCGGACCCGGGACCCTACGTCTACGCCGACGCGCCGGTGCCGCTCGACGAGTTCCTGCCGCCGGGCGATCCGCTGCCGCCGCCGGCCGTCCTCGCCGCACGGATTCGGGAGTTGTGGGCGAGCGCCCGGGCCGGTGCGGACCGGGCGATCCCCGGCTGGCGGTCGGCGGGCTCCGTACTGGGGCCCGGGAGGCGGCCATGACCGCGACCGACTCCGGGGACGGCCGGGCGCTGTGCCTCACCGTGGTGATCCGGGCGCACGGGACACGGGCGGTCCCGGTGCTGCTGCCGTACCGGCAGCCCGGTTCGACCGCCTACCTGGGACGGCTCGGCGACGGGCTGGTGGCCAAGTTCCTGAAGGTCGACGACCTGCGCCGGGCGCTGCGCGCCGGGACCGCGGGCGGCCGACCGGACGAGCCGCTGTGGGCGGAGCCGCTGCGCCGCCTCCCACTGCGCGACAACCCGTTCCGCCCGGACCGCTCCCGGACCGCGCGGTTGCGGTCCCGGCACGACCGGGCGCTCGCTCTGATCGGCGCGCTCACCCCGGACGCCGCGGACGCCGTGCTGCGCCGGACCGCCCCCCGGCTACCGGTGGCCCGCCGGCACCGGCTGGTGGACCGGGCGTTCGGCACCCGTGCCACGGTGAGCTTCGCTCCGGAGCCGTCCGTCCTCACCACAGCGGACTTCCCCGAGCTGGGCGTCGGCGACGTGCCCACCCTGCTCCAGGAGGACGCGGGCCGGCGAACCGCCCGCCTGGTGCCGGCCGAACCGGGCGCGGCGGGGGCCCGCCTCGCCGTACTGCTGGGGCTGGCCCAGGTCGTCGCCGAGGACGACGGGATCGGCCTTGACGTCGTGCCGCGTCCCACTCGGCACGGACTGCTGCTGCCCAATGTGCTGCTGCGCCCCAGCGGGCCGGCGTACGTCGACTTCTTCGGCCTCGGCGACCCGGCCGGGGGACTCGTCGAACGCGCGGGGCACCGTGTCCTGTACGGCGGTACGCGCCCCCTGGCGGCCTTCGCCGCCCACACCGCGGCCGCCGCCGCGGGCCGACTCACCCACTCCGGGGATCCGCTATGACACCGCACACGACTCCTTCCGCAGTCCCTGCGCCCGACCGGCTCGTCGTCTCACGGCGGTTATACCGCCGGGCCAACCGCCTGTTCGGGCCCATCGCCTTCTCCGCCACCCTGGAAGACCCCCGGACCGTCCTGGAGGCGCTGCGGGTCGAACCCGGCCAGCACGTCCTGTGCCTCGCGTCGGCCGGGGACATCGCGATCTCCCTGCTCACCGCGGCCCCGGGCCGGGTCACCGCGGTGGACCTCTCCCTTCCTCAGCTGCACCTCACCGAGTTGAAGCGGACGGCCGTCGCCCTCCTGCCCCACGACCGCTATCTCGCCCTGCTCGGCGCGTCCCCCGGCTCGCGCGGCCGGGGCGGTACCCCGGCGACCGCCGCCTACCGGGTGCTCCGGCCTGGACTGCCGGACCCCGTACGGCAGTTCTGGGACGAGCGACTGGACATGATCGACGCCGGTCTCCTCTGGCAGGGAGCCGTCAGCCGGCTCGCGGCGCTCGCGGGTCCCCTGTGGCTGCCCTTCGCCCGAACTGCCCCGCAGCGCACCGCACTGCTGCTGCGCCGGGTGGCCGACGGGGCACACCGGCCCATGTGCTGTCCGGGCCCCGTCGCCTACGGCGGGCTGGCGAACCGGGCCGACCGTCTGGTGCTGCGGCACGGCGACGTCCGGCAGATGTTGCGCGACGAACCACCGGGCGGCATCGACCGTTTCGCGTTGTCCAACGTGGCCGACTGGCTCACGCCCGCCGGATGGCACACCCTGCTGTCCGAGGTGGCCCGGACGGCGGCGCCGGGCGCTCGGGTGCTGGCCTGCTCGCGCCGCCGCAGACTGGAGGTGCCGGCCGGCCTCACCGAGCGCTTCAGCCCGGACCGCCGGCTGGAGCGCGTGCTGCTCGGCGCCGACCGAGTGCGCTACTTCCGCAGTCTCACCGTCCTGACGGTCCGGGACCGGCATCCGGGCGGTACCGACGGCCCGTCGCCGACCCGAGGCGCGAGCTCATGACGAAGCGACACGCTCCCCGCCTTCTCCGGCCGACGGCCGTGCACCACCTCGCCGACCCGGCCGTCGTGGCCCTGAGTTCGCCTCGCGCTTCCCGACCGGCCGCCCCCTCCAGGACCGTCGGCGCCGCAGACGCCTGTGGCGGCCTGCCGTCCCGCCCCGACCGAAGGACCTTCGCCCCATGACACACCAGCCCTTCGCCTCCCCCCTCGACGTCGGACCCGCCCGCGATCTCCTGCCCGAGGGCAGGACGGCACTGCTGTCGCTCGTGCATCGCACCTTGCGTGCGCATCCGTCCCTGGCTCCGCGTGCGCACGGCGAGCTGGGCCGGGCGTACGACCAGGGGCGGCTCCTGGTCGCGGTCACCGACCGCGGTGAACTCGGCGGCTGGCTGCTGTGTGTCCGTCATGCCGACGGCGTCACCCAGGAACTCGCCGGTCTGTACGTCCGCCCCGGGTTCCGCGGGAGCGGCATCGCGCGTCTGCTGGTCGAGTCTGCCCTGCCGAGGGCCCGCACCAGCCTGGTGCTCACGACCCGGCAACGGTTCGCCCGGCATCTCGTCCGGCATGCCGGGTTCCGCCGCTGCGGACCCCGCGACCTGGTCGCGGCTCAGTGGCGCGGGCTGCTGGCCGACCGCGCGCGCCCGGCCCGCCTCGGCGCGCTGCTCGTCGCCGGACCGTCGGCCGGCCGGCCGGTTCTGCTGCGGCACGATCCGTCGACCGTGTGGGAGCCGTGCCCCGGCTGTCGTCGACCGGTTGACGACGGCCGGGCGTTCACTGCCCGCGACGCGGCGTTCGGCAGCGGTGTGCCGAGCCGCTACGCCTCCTGCCCGCACTGTGGGCACGTCCGCCAGGTGCGGACCGGCGCCGGAGTGACGGACGTGCTGTGCGAGCCCGCGTCGCCGTTCACCGCCGGGGCGATGGACAGTGCCGCCGTCCAGCGGCTCGTCTACCGGCCGCGCGCCCGCTGGCTGGCCCGGTACGGCGTCCTCGCCCCGGGCAGCCGGGTGCTGGACGTCGGCTGCGGCACCGGCGGTTTCCTCGCGCATGTCGTGGTCCGGCACGGTGTCCGCGGCTCCGGTGTGGAGGCCGACCCCGTGCTCGCGGCGCGGGCCCGGGCGCGCGGACTCACCGTCCACGAGGCCGACTTCGCGTGTTTCGAAACCGACGAGCGCTTCGACGTCGTGACGCTGTTCCATCTGCTGGAGCACTGCCCCGACCCGGAGGCCGTGCTGCGGCGGGCGTCGTCGCTGCTCGCCCCGGGCGGCGCCCTGTGCGTGGAAGTGCCGGTTGCGGGCGGGCTCGCCGGCCGGCTCTACGGGGCGCGCTGGTTCCCGCTGCTGCCGCCGTTCCACCGGCACATCCCCTCGCGTACCTCGCTCGCCGAGACCCTGCGCCGCGCCTGTCCGAGCGCGCGCGTCGACGGCTCTCGGCCGGTCTATCTGCCCGGCGAGTACGCCGTCTCGGCCGCGCTGCTCTTCGAGCCGGTGCTGCCCCATCCGCACCAGCGCCGCCGGCTGCGGCCGGCCGTGGCGGCCGCGGGCTCGCTGGCCGCGCTCACCGCGGCGTGTCTCGCGCTGCCGCTGGAGGCCGCCTCCGCCGTCCTGCACCGGGTGGTCCCCCTCGCCGGGCACCATCGGATGCTCGTCCGTACGGCGGGCGCCCGGTGACCGCCCCGGACGCCGACAGGGCCGCGCCGTACGTCCGGCGGATCTCGGTGATCGTGCCCGCCTGGAACGAGGAGTCGTTCCTGCCCCGTTCGCTGGGTTCACTGCGCCACTCCGCACTCCGCCTCGCCGACCTCGGTTACCCGGTGAGCTGTGAGTTCGTCGTCGCGGACAACGGCAGCACCGACGCCACCGCCGGCCTCGCCCTCGCCTACGGCGCCCGGGTGGTGCCGGTGCCGGAGCGTGGGGTGGGCCGGGCGCGCAACGCCGGCGCGCGGGCCGCCAACGGTGACCTGCTGGTGTTCACGGACGCCGACTACCGGGTCCCCCTGGGCTTCCTCCCCGGCCTGGCCGCCCGCTTCGGCGCCGACTCAAAGCTCACCGCGGCCGGGGTACGCGTCGTACTGGAGCCCGCCGAGATCGACCCCGTGACCCGGTGGTGCGCGCACGGCGCACTGCGGCTGCTGACCAGGGTCAAGCACATGTCGTTCGGCGTGCTGGCCGTGCGGGCCCGATGGTTCGCCGCGGTCGGCGGCTACCCGCAGGACCTCTACGCCTACGAGGACGTCGCCCTCTTGGAGCGGCTACGTGCGGACGTCCGGGCCGGGCGGGCCCGCTGGAGCCAGCTCGACGACATCACCGTGCACGCCTCGCCCCGCGGATTCCACCGCGGCGGCATGTTCTCCACGTATGCGCTGATGGCGGTCTCGCGCAGCGCACGCAAGGACTTCACCCGATGCGGATACTGGTATGAACGACGCTGACAGGACCTCGGTTCCCCCCGCCGCCCCAGCCCCGCCCTTGCCGCTCGGCCGCTGCCGACCGCTGCGCGAGGCGCTACGGGTTCCCGGGCAGGCGGTGCGGCTGCTGCCGACCGTTCCCGCGGTGAACGCCGACTGCCGGGCCCTCGCCGCGGCCCACGCGTCCACGGTGGCACCTCTGCTGCCGGGCGACGCCGATGGGTCGCTCGGCCGGCGGCTGCTGCCCTGGGCGGTCAAGGGCGGCCTCCTCGTGCTCCGTTACGCCCGTCTCACCGGCCGCCCGGCCGATCCGGCGACAGCCGTCCTGGCGGGTGCGTTCACCCGCTTGTACGACGACGCCTTCGACGAGGCCCGCGGGGGCGGCGGTCTCGGGGTCCTCGACCGTCTGGTCGCCGAGCCCATGGCACCCGCCCCGGACGCGCCTCGTACCCCCGCCGAGACGGCCGCCGCGTTGTTCGCCGCGCTCCGCGACCGGCTCCCCGCCGACCGCCATCCGGTCGCCTACGGTGCCCTTCCCGGGCTGCACGCTGCCCAGCATGCGTCCCTGCGCCCGCCCGGGGACCGCGGGCGGGGGCCGGCGGAGCTGGTGCGGGACGCGCGCCACAAGGGCGGCCTCGGCATGCTCGTGCTCGGCGGCCTGGTGCAGCCCGCCCCGACGCCGGCCCAACGGGAGGCGCTGCTGACGCTGGGTGGCTTCCTGCAACTCGTGGACGACTACGAGGACTTGGCGGTCGACCTCCGCGCGGGGCTGCGCACCGCGGCCACCTGCGGCGCCCTTCCGCTGGGCGCGCTGTACGCCGAACTGTCCCGCGTGGAGGCCGCGTTGGCCGCACTGTACGGGCCGTGCCGCACCCGGCGCTTCACTGACGGGCTGGCCTGCTGGCTGCACCTGGCCGCAGTGACCCGGCTGGTGCGCGGCCGCAGGCCCCCGCCGGCAGCGGGGCCGGGCGTCGCCGGACCGCCGACCGTGTCCGCCCTCTTCACCCGACGTGAGGTGATCCGTTGACAACGACCCGCCACCGCCGCGCTCTGCCCTGGCGGACCGCCAACGCCGAGTGTGCCCGCGCCGCACACGAACTCGCCCTTCTGCACCATGAGTTGCTGTACCACCTGCTCCCCCGTATCAGCTTCGCGGAGCGACGCCACCTCACCCACACCGTCCATCGGATCAACGCGTTGCTCTTCCTCTACGCGACCTTGCGCCGGGCCCCGCACGACACCCGGCTCGGAGTCCTGCTGGGCACGGTCACCCATCTGCTGGACCACGTCTACGACCATCCGGGCGCCACGGCCCGGACCGGACCACTGGAGGAGGTGGTGCTCGGTACCCGGACCCCCGATCCCGACGACGTCTGGCAGACCGTCCTCGGGGAGCTGGCCGCTCGGTGCTGGGCCTCGGTCGCCGACCCGGACGCGGTCCGCCCGCACCTGGTCCGGATGCTCGCGACCCAGCGGCGCTCCCGCGCCCAGATGGGCCCGAAGCCCATGGAACGGGCCGTGCTGGAGCAGCTGACCAGCGACAAAGGACACCACTCGCTGTGCCTCTACTTCGCCGCCGTCAACGCCGGGTTCGGTCCCGCGGAGGAGGCCGCCCTGCGCGCGTTCGGCTCCTACCTCCAGTACATGGACGACCTGGAGGACCGCTTCGAGGACCGCGCGGACGGCCGTGTCTCGCCCGTCGGCCCGGGGCTGAGTGCCGCCCGCGAGGCGGGCCGCCGGTTCGCTGCGGCACGCCGCGACCTGGCCGGCTTCTACGGCCGCGGCCCCGGCGCGCGCCACCGGATGCTGCTGGCCTGGCTGACGCTCTTCCATGCCGGAGTGCTCCTGGGCGCCGCCTGCCAGACCGTCGAGCGGCGTCTGCCGGGCCCGGTTCGCAGGGCCCTCGACCGGGGCCGGCGCACGCTGGCCGCCCGGGTCCCCTTCTTCGAGGTCGCGCCGGTCGGCGCACCGCCCCAACCCACCGGAGGACGATCATGACCGCTGACCTCGCCTGGACCGAGACCCGGGCCACGGCATCGCCCACCCTCGGGGCCGTCGCCCACTACCTGACGCTGTCACGCGTTCCGGTCGCGGTGTTCACCTGGATCCCGTACGTGGTGGGCGGACTGCTCGTGCCCGGTCTCGGCGTCGGCGGCTGGCTGGTGCTGATCGGCGCGGGCACCCTGCTCCAGGCGTTCGCCTGCCACGTCAACGACCTCACCGACCTCGCCTCCGACCGGCTGAACCCGGCACGGCTGCGCAGCCCGCTGGTGCGCGGCGCGGTGGCCCCGGCGACGGTCGCGGGGTGGGCGGTGACCGAGGCCGCGGTCCTGGCCGCCGCCGCGTGGGCGCTCGCGGACGGCACGGTCGCCCGGGCCGGGCTGGTCGGGGTCGTGGTGCTCACCGCCTGGCTGAACATCCTCCAGAAGTCCCAGGGGAGGGGCTCTCCCATGCTCTGGGACTGTCTGTTCGGAGTGGCGATGGCCGCGCCCCTTCCGCTGGTGGCGCTCGCCCGGGGCGGACATGCGGGTCTGCCCGTCTGCCTGCTGGTGATCGGTTTCGGGTTCCACATGGTCGCCACCAACAGCTCGGTGGGCAATCTCAAGGACATTGCCACGGACCGCTCCGCAGGGTCGCGCACCACGGCGATCGTGCTCGGTGTGCACACGCGTCACGAGGGCGGGTTCCACTTCCCGCGGCGGTATCTCGCGTTCGTGCTCTCCGCGCAGGCGGGCGTCGCCGGGTGCACGCTGGCGGCCGCCGTGGTGCTCGGGCTGCGTGGCTGGGACGTCCGCCAGGCGGTGCTCGCCGTGGGCGCGGCCGTGCTGGCGCTCGCCTCGTCGGCGGGACTGGCGCGGCTGCTCACCGGGCCCGGTCCGTTCGCCGACGTGTCGCGGTCCGAGCTGACGGCGCCGTCACGGCGGGGGCAGCTGCCGCCCGGCTGGCTGCGCAACGGGGGCTGGTCGTTCGGCAACACTCTCGCCTTCCTCCTGGGCTGCGCGGCCGTGCTGCCCGGGCCCTCCGCGGCCCGGCTGGCCATGGCGGTGGCGGGCTGGTTCGCGGCGGTGCTGGCGGTAGCGCGGCTGCGCACGGTGCTGGCCCGGCGGGCGCGGCGTGCCGGACTCGACGCCGGGGCGACGGGAGCCTCGTCATGACGCAGTCCCTACTGGCCCCGCCGGACAGCGACACACCGGCTGAGGTGCTGGCGTGTCTGGCGCTGCCACGGGCGCAGGCCGAGACGTTGGAGGAGCTCCTGGCGGGCGCGGCTCTCGGCCCGGTGCCGTCCCTCAGCGCGGCGCTGAGCAGCACGGTGCGCCGCACCGGCAAACGGCTGCGGCCGGGACTGCTGCTGGCGTTCGCGCGGGCCGCCGGGACCGGAGCGGAGCCCGAACTGCTGCTCCGGGCCGCCGCGGTGGAGCTGCTTCACCTGGCCTCCCTGGTGCACGACGACCTGATGGACGACGCGGCCACGCGCGGCGGCCTGCCGACGCTCCACCGCACCCATCTCGCCGCCGGGGCCGTCGTCGGCGGCGACCGGCTGCTCGCGGCGGCGGGTGTGCTCCTCGCGGACGCCGGGCCGCAGGCGCACCGGGTGTGGTCCGCGGCGTTCCTGGAGATGTGCGACGGTCAGGCACGGGAGACCGCCCACCGGCACCGGCTGGTTCCGCCCGCTGAGTATCTGCGCCAGGTACGGGGCAAGACCGCCGCGCTGATCAGCGCCGCCTGCGTGCTCGGCGCGCTCCGCGGCCGGCCACAGGCCGCGGGCTCCGCCGCGGCGGCCCGGTACGGCACCTGCCTGGGCGTGGTGTTCCAGATCGCCGACGACCTCATGGACGTGCTGTCCACGTCCGAGCGGTGGGGCAAGCCCGTGCAGCACGACATACCGCAGGGCGTGTACACACTCCCGGTATTGCTGGCCGCCCGTGCCCCGGGCGGGGAGCGGCTCGCCGGGCTGCTGCGGCCGGGGGCCACGGGGCGGGAGGTCGCGGCGGCGTACCGGATCGTGCGACGGTCAGGGGTGGCTCCGGCGTTGGCCGTCGCGCGAGCCTGGGCGGCACGGGCCGCGCGGGCGCTGGACACGCCGGGGCTCACGGGTCCGCTCGCAGCGGAGCTGGGCACGCTGCCGGCGCGCTATCTGGAGTCGGTGATGGCGCACGCCGTGTCGCCGGGCCGTAGGCGGTTCGTCGGCGCGTCGGGCCGCGGGAAGCTGCGCACCGTGCTCACGATGGAACGGGCGGAGCTTCAGTTCGACCCGGCGGACTGAGGTGGACGCCCGGGTTTCTCAGGGGATTCCTCCAGGGCCGGTTTCCCGGTGAGGTCCTCGAGGACCGCGCGGGCTCTGACCGCACGCGGGTGGGCGGGGCCGAGGACGCGTGCGCAGTCGTCCGCCAGTTCACGGTAGGCGTCCCGGGCGGAGTCGCGTCCTCCGGTCTGCAGGGTGAGCCGGGCCAGGTGCTGACGCGTCACCAGGGTGGCCGGATGGTCCACGCCGAGCAGCGCCGTGCGTTCGGCGAGGACGGTCCGCAGTATCTCTGCGGCGTCGGCGTGCCTGCCCTGCTCCAGCAGGACCAGGCCCAGGTTGTTGCGGCTCGTCAGGGTGTCCCGGTGGTCGGGTCCGAGGACGCGCGTGCGGGCCGCCAGGGTGCGGGCGAACCACACATGCGCCTCCTGGACTCGGCCCAGTTCCAGCAGGGCCCGGGCGAGGTAGTGCTGGGTGGTGAGGGTGGCAGGGTCGGCCCGACCGAGCAGGCGCACCCGGGCGTCGAGCACGGCGCGCAGTTCGCGTACGGCGCGTGCCGCGTCGCCCCGGCCGAGTCTGATGCGGCCCAGGTCGTGTTCCAGGGCGAGCACGTCGGGGTGGTCGGGGCCCAGCAGGCGGCGGCTCTTGGGCAGGGCGTCGGTGCAGATGCGTTCGGCCTCCCGGAGGCGTCCGCTCGCCCGCCGGTGGCAGGAGGCGAGCCGGACTGGTAGCAGCAGGCCCTCGGGCATCGTCGGGACACCGGTGTCGCCGGCTAGTTCGTCGACCAGGTCGAGGGCCGCCTCTTCCTGGCCCGCGAGGGTCTCCAGGGCCGGCCAGGTGTCCGGGTCACGTGCCTCGTACTCGGCGACGGCGGCCACCAGAAGCCGGTTCACCAGCTCGAAGTAGTCCGCCAGCCGCGTGCGCACCTCGGCCATGTCCCGGAAGAGTCGGCGCACCGGGGAGGGCAAGGCCAGCAGTTCAGTGTCACCCTCGCGGTGCCGGGTGACGAAGCCCAGGTCGACCAGGGCGTCCATCAGTTCACACAGGGAGAGGGCGCCCAGACCGGGGAAGAGCGGCGATGCGGCGAGCACGTGGGGGCGCAGCAGTCTCGTCCAGGGGAACGGGCCCGGGGCCAGACAGGCGACGAGGTGCAGCAGGGGACGTGCCGCCTGCAGTCCGCAACGCTCCAGCATGTTCAGGGAGAGCGGCCAGCTCCGGCCCATCGACGCCGGCCGGTGGGGCGTGGCCAGGGCGGTGGGGTCGCCGCCCCGGTCGAGCGACGCGGCGTAGGCGGTGAAGGTGCGGGGGGTGTGCGCGTCGGCGAAGTCGGCCGGTATGCGGGCTGCGGCGGCGAGGACGCCGCCGGCAAGCCGCAGTTCCAGTGGAAGACCACCGAGCCGTTCGGCGAGGGCGAGCGCCTCGGCCGGGCCGCCCGCTCGGGGGGCCAGTTCCAGCAGCACTCGCGCGGCGTCCCCGCTGGCCAGCGGCGGCACCAGGTGAGCGGCGAACCAGGCGCCCCTGGCCGGAGCGTTGTGACCCGGACGGCGCCAGGTACGCCCGTCCCGGGTGGTGACCAGCACCATGCCCTGTGTGCCGGGCACCGGACGGACCCAGCCGGTGCCGTCCACCACCCGTCCGCCGCCGGGGGCCAGCACGTCGTCGGTGTCGTCCGCGCCGTCCACGACCAGCAGCCAGGGACGGCGCTGGGCGCTCAGCAGCCGCCATACCAGGTCGGGCAAACTGGTGTGCTCCAACTGGTTGCGGGAGGCGCCCAGTTCGGCGGCGAGGGCGTACATCGCGTCGGCCGTGGCTGCGGCGCTGTCGGCGCCCACCCACCAGACCTGTGCGCCGCGTGCCGCGGCCGCCCGGGCCAGTGCGAGAGCGACGGTGCTCTTGCCCACTCCGGCGAGGCCGCACAGGACATGCACACGCGGGGCGCGGGCGGCGCCCAGGACAGCCGCGAGCCGGGCGACGAGTCCGTCCCGCCCCCGGACAACGGGTTCGTGCGACAGCCGGGCGAGCGGCGGCCGGATACTGCGCAGCATCGCCCGGCCCGCCCGGCCGCCGCCGCTCCCGGTCCGCCGGGTCCGGGGGGTGGGTCCGCCTGGGCTGGGCTGGGCGGCGGCGTGGCGCGCGGGCACGTCGACCGGCTCGTGCTCCGGCACGGGCCCGGAGTGCGCGTGCCGCTCGGCCGTTATGAAGGGATCGAGGTGTGCGGATGGTTCGGCCGCTCCAAGGGTTTGGGGCGGCGTCGCCCCCGGTGTCGGCAGGACCGGGCCGTGCGGGCGCGCTGTCCGGGTGCCGTCCCGAAGCCGGTGCCACACCTCGTGCCAGCCGTCCTGCTCCGACCCGCCGACGCGGCAGGCGGTGAGGAGCCGGCTCAGACGTAACTCCTGTCCTACGGCGGGCAGATGGGTTCCGGCGAAGTATCCGCTGAGCGTGCTGAGTGCGATACCTGACGCGGCCGACACTTCACGCACGCTCAGTCCGGCCCGGTGGCGCAGTCTCGTCAGCGCCCTGCCGAAGTCCCGGACGCACACGATGCCGTCCAACTCCTCAAGGGACAGAGCCGGTTGGACTGCCGCGGTGTTTCGGCCGCCGACGTCGAACTCCCCGTTGTCGCGCATACTGTCCTACCCTGTGAAGCCACCGACGACCTGGACCGATCGCCCCTTACCGGAAATGAGCCAAGAGGCGCATCGCATCATGGCATTTCACCATCTGTCAGATAGTCGGAACATGAGAAAATCCGGACAACGGGAGCACCTGTGGTGGACGACGCGCTCAGGAAAGGTCTGGGCGAGCGTGCGAGCGACGCACTGGAGGAATGGGCCGCTTTACGCGAACGGACCTACACCACGGTGAAGGTATTCTCCGAAGGGCTCAGCACCGCCTTCGTCGCGGCCGTGATCGAGGCCGACGATTTCAGCGGCTCGGACCGGGCGGTCGTCCTCAAGCACGACCGGGTGCCGAGCAGCGCCGCCACGAAGGAGCCGGACTTCGCCAGGTCCGAGTACGCCCGCCACCATCGCGCCTACCGCGACGCACCGCCGGACTTCGCCGCCAAACACCTGGCCAAACCCTTGGACGACGGACCGATACGGGTGGGCGACGGCACCTGGATCGTGCTCCAACAGGTCGCCGGAGGGCTGCGCTCGTACGCGTCGTTGGCCTCGTTGCGCCCGTCCAGGCCCGTCGAGTTCGCCGACGCCTGCCACACCGTCGTCCTCAACATCCTGGCCGGATGGGTGAGCAAGCCGCGCACCACCACGACAACGGCGGCGAAACTGCTCGGGAGCCGGCTGGCCAAGCGTCTGGGACCCGGCGGTGACCTGCGTGCCGCCGTGTCCCGGTATCCCGGGCCCACGGTCCAGCCGGACGGCGAACCCGCCCCGCTGGCCAGCCCGCTCGCCCTGGCTCTCGGCAGGCTGCCGGCCGCCGGGGAGCCGGTGCGCGTGGCCACCGGGCCCGTCCACGGCGACCTGCACATCGAGAACGTGCTGGTCCGGGTCCGGCCCATGGTCGACGTCACTCGCCACGTCCTCATCGACCTCGCCAAGTACGACCCTGCGGGGTCCCTCGCCTATGACCCGGTGCATCTGTTGCTGCATCTTGCGGGGCGTACTCTTCGCGACCTGACACCGCCCAGCCGGGAGGCGCTGCTCAGGGTGCTGACCGCGGGGGCAGGTCAGGCCGACGAGCGGGACCTTCTGGATCTGCCCGGCTGGCTGCGCCCCGTCGTCGAACGGGTGGACGGCACCGTCGAGCAGTGGCTCACCGAGTCCTCGCTCGACTTCCTCTGGGAGGACCAGCGGCGGCTCGCCCTCGTGGAGTGCGCGCTGGTGCTGTACGGCCGAGGATCGACCCGGGAGGAGGACCGGCCGTGGTTCTTCCGACTGGCCGCGCGCGCGGCTGACGCCTACGTTCGCGGGATCACCCCGGCGGGCGTCGCGGAGGGCGTCGTACCCGCCCCACGAGCCGCCGGGACGGCCACCGCCCAGCCGTGGATCGCCGGTCTCTGCGCCAACCTGGCCGACATGCTGGACGTGGCCGGCCCTGAGGAGCGGGAGGAGATCCGCACGCTGCTGTGCGCGGCGCGCGCGGGCGAGGACCGGTCCGCCGCATACGTCGACCTGGTCCGACGGTTGGGCGGCCCGGAACCCTTCCCCCGCTTCGGGGTCCCCGGCATGCGCGGCGTGGCCGGACCCGGTGAGTTCCACGCCTGCCCCCGGGCCGAACCGTGCGGGCGCCGGGAACGCCGCACACCTGGCGGCCCCCGCCCGGTGTGCGGCCTCGCCGACGCCCCCTGTGGCGATCCGGGCGCGCCCGGCGACACGCCGATGGTCCGATACGGCGGCCGCGGCCGGCCGGGGGGCCACCGAGCCCGCACAGGGGACATGAGCGAACCGACATGACCCGCCTGACTTGGTCCGACAATGCTGGACGAAGAGCAGGGAGACGGCAGGGATGACCATCCGACTGCCGATACGCCTGACCGCGCGGGAGACGTTCGTGCCCCTGGCCGTGCCCGCCGCCTTCTGGCTGGCAGCCGTCGCAGGCGCGAGCGTCGGCGCACGGTACGGGATCGGCCCGGACGGCCTGTCCGAGAGCGTGGCGCATCTGATACGGCGGCTGGGCCGACACGGTCCGGTCACACTCGGCTCGGCCGCCCTGGCCTCCGGAGCGGTCGCCGCTCTGGCTGCCTGGGCCGGGGCCCCTCTGGTCCGTTCGGTCTGGTTCGCGCGCCGGGTGCCACTCGCGGGACCGGCGCTGACCCGTCGGCGCCGCCGTGCCTGGCACACGGCGGACCGTGCGGCCGCCGCGGCCCACGACAGGGGCGACTCCGAGGCGACGGCCCGTTTTGCGGGGCGGCGCAACGCCATCTGCCCGGCCGAGCCGGAAAGGCCCACCTGGATGGCAGACCGCGTCGCCGCCCTGGAGAGCCGGGTGCGGTCCGAGCACGGTCTCGACCTGGCTGTGACGCTCCCTCATGTGTGGCTTGCTCTCCCCGCCGACGCCCGTTGTGATCTGCGTTCACTGTGTGCGTCCTGGCACCGGTCCTTCCTGCTCGGCGCCTGGGCGGCATGGTTCGTTGCGACCGGCGCCCTGTGGTGGCCGGCCGGGGTGGCGGGCGCGGTGCTGTGGCTGGTGGCTGTTGGTCTCGGCCGACGCGCCACTGACACCTTCTGCGCCTACCTGGAGGCGGCCGTCGACCTTCATCTCCCCGCCCTCGCACCGGCTGGGACGAGCCCCGGACCGTATCTCACCGCGCTCGCCCGCAAAGGCATCTGACCGGTCGCCGACGTGCAGCACAGCCGACCTGGGGCGTGCCGCGGCCGCCACCGAGACCAAACAGGAGATCAACGCCTTCCTCGCGGAGGCGCTGCACGGCGGCCCGGTGTTCAGAACCGGCACGCCCAGTCGTACGACATCCTCGTCCCGGCGAGCGCCGGGCTGTGTCCGGAGTGGCGGGAGAGCGCCCTCTCCCGGGAACGGCGTTCCTCGGACGTGAGGCGGTCGTCGGCGTGCCTCGGCCCGACGCCATCGACCCGAGCGGGACGCGCCGTTACTGGTGGGTGGCGGTGGACAGCCCCGGCATCCTTGGCGACCCCGCTGCGGTGTTCCAGCTCGCCGTGGCCGGTCGGCGTCGGCAGGCGGAGCGGGACGCCGCCGAGACCGTGGGCAGCGCGACAGGCACGCCGCCCGCATGGAACGGGTCGGTCGCGTGTGGTCCTCCCCCTGGCGCGCGGCCGGCGCCCCACTACTGCGAGAGACCGATGCCTGCCCTCCTGATCCCCAGCAGAGGGGTCCTGATGACCGCAGCCGACGTTGCCGTCTCCCTTCCCACCTGGAGGTGGAGCACCGACGACGGGGCCCTCGGAGCTGCGCGCGCGGCGATGATTCCGCTCAACTAGGCGCCCCCGAAAGCCGCCGGCCGGCCTTGTACAACGGACCCGGCGCGTCGCCGGGCACCGGCCAACGGGGTGCAGGCAGTAGTCACTGGAGCCACCCTCCGATAACATACCGACCAGATGGTACGGCTGGGCGTTTCCCACGTACCCTCGTGTGCTCGGTGAACCGCAACGTTTCATCCGCCACAGGACAGAGAGTCCCTCATGACGCAGAACACGGACCGCGACAGCCTGGCCTTCGCACGCCAGACCTGGAGAACTCTCGAGCCTTACCACGGGGCTGTCTACTTCTCGCCCGAAGCCGCATGCCAGTACACCGAGTTGGGCGTGGACGCCAGGACGGGGTACTTCGCGTCCCGCTCCGCCGCGCTCGGCGCCGCTCCGGCGGATCTGGTCATCGCCACGTTCTACAACTTCAATCCCCAACTGGTACGCCGAGCCATACCCGCAGCCTGGGAAGCCGCCACGCCGCAGCGGTTCGCAGCCGCCCGGCTCACCGGGATCGACACCACGCTCCGCCGCGTCCTCGGCACGGACGTCGCCTCACCGGCCATGGCCCGCGCGGCGGAATTGGCCCGCACCGCGGCTGAAGTGACCGTGCGTCATCCACAAGGCCGCCCCCTCTTCGCCGCGCACGCCGCACTGCCGTGGCCGAGCGCACCCCACCTCGTGCTCTGGCACGCGCAGACCCTGCTGCGGGAGTTCCGTGGCGACGGTCATGTGGCGGCACTATTGACTGCCGGACTGAGCGGGCTCGAGGCTCTCGTCACGCACGCCGCCACAGGCGACATCGACGCAAGGGTGCTGCGCGACTCGCGGGCATGGACGCCGGAGCAGTGGGAACAGGCCGTGCGGGACCTGCGTGAGCGCGGATGGCTCGACGACGGCCCCCACCTGGCCTTGACCGAGGACGGCATGCGGCGCAGGGCGGAGATGGAGCACACCACCGACAGGCTGGCCGCCCTCCCTTACCTCACGATCGGTCCTGCCGCCTGCGCCGAACTCCGTTCGCTGGTGCGGCCGTTCAGCCTTGCGCTGGCCAAGGATCTCATGCCGTGGGCAGTCGACCGCCTCAGCGAAGAGAGCACCTGAGAGAAGCCCCACCCTGTACGTCAACATGGAGGCTCTCCCAGGCGGCTTACCGTGAGGCTCGCGACGAGCGGACCGCACTGGCGCTTCACACGGCCGAGGTCGAGACACTGCTCTTGGCCTGCTACGCGCGCGATCACAATCCCGCGCTGATGACGGCCGCCACGCACGTCCTCGGCATCTTCGACGTCGCGCGAGCCACCCGCCTCCCCGCCGACGTCACCGAGGCGCTTGACGCCGTCGGCGTCGCGCTCCGCGAGGCAATGCTCGACCCAAGCCTCAACGGCGGCTGACCCCTGGTTGCAGGTGTAGGCGGGAAGGGCCCAAGGAGGTCGCCCCATGTCCCAAGGCCCTGGCCGGTTCGGCAACCGGCCAGGGCCTTGGGACATGGGGCGAAGCGCGGACTTGATCCGCGCCCCGGAGAACGTCGCCCGTTGCCGGGCTACGCTCGACTGGGTCGAGACGGCCGCGGACACGGGCAACGTCGATGTGGACGACGAACTGGCGCATCTGCAGAAGGACGAGTAGGCATGCCCCGCGCCTCACGGGGCGGCGCGACGCAGCCGGACGTCACGCGGACACCGTCCGATTCGTACTGTTCGAGGCCAGACCCGTCGGCCTTGAGTTCCGGCAGCTGTTTAGAAAGACAGGTTCCAGGCGTCGATCTTGCCTGTGTCGGAGGCGGCGTTGTCGTTGACGCGCAGCTTCCAGGTGCCGTTCGCGACCTCCGAGGAGGCGTTCACGGTGTAGGTCTGGGCGATGTTGTCGGCGCTGCCGCCGGCGTGGTTGTGCAGCGTGTAGACGGTGCCGTCCGGTGCCACCAGGTCGACTTTCAGGTCACCGACGTAGGTGTGCTTGATGTCCACTCCCACCTTGAGGGTGGCAGGTGCGTTGCCAGTCACACCGGTCACGGCGATCGGGCTCTCCACGGTCGCGTTGTCGTTGATGGCGAAGTCCGCGAGATTCTCGAAGTACTTACCGGGCGGCGGGGTGACCCCGACAGCCTTGAGGGCGTCGACCTGTCCTTCGCCGAAGAACGCGTTGTTGGCCGTCGTGCCCGTGCAGCGGCTGTCCGAGGGGCAGGCGATGTCGTTGGCCTGGGTGGCCAGCTTGGCGCGGATCTGCGCCGGGGTGATGCCCGGGTTGGCGCTGGCGATGAGCGCCGCCACGCCGGCCACGTGCGGGCTGGCCATCGAGGTGCCGCTCTTGCTGCCGTAGCCGCCGCCGGGGACGGTGGAGTAGACGTTGCTGCCCGGCGCCGCGACGTCGATGACGCCCTGACCGTAGTTGGAGAACGAGGCCTTGGTGACGCCAGTGCCGTTGGCCGCGACCGTGACCACGCCCGGCAGCTCGGTCGGGATGTCGAGGCAGGCGTTGGTGATGGTGCGGGTGACCGGCGTCGAGTCGTTCGGGCTCGCGGAGTCGGTCGTCTTGTGGGCGAGGTCGTAGTTCTCGTTGCCCGCGGCGGCGATCTGGAGGGAGCCCTTGCCCTCGGCGTACTCCTGGGCGCGCTTGACGCCCTCGATGATGGCGGCCTGGTCGATGTTGTCCGGGCAGTTGAACTGCCACGGGTCCGTGTAATAGCTGTTGTTGGTGACCTTGAAGCCGTGGTCACCCGCCCAGACGAAGCCGCAGATGGTGTTCTCGGCGAAGAAGAAGGAGTTGCCCGGCTCGGCGACCCGGACCGCGGCGATCTTCACCCCGGGTGCCACGCCGACGACGCCCTTGCCGTTCTTGGCCGCGGCGACGGTGCCCGCTACGTGAGTGCCGTGCGTGTCGACGTCCCGCCACGCGCCGGCACGGGTGTCGGGCTTGCCGTAGGCGCAGGAGACCGAGCCGGCCGCGTCGAAGTTGGGCGCCAGGTCCTGGTGCTGGTCGTCCACACCGGTGTCCAGGATGCCGACCGTGACGGAGGCGGAGCCCGGGTTCACGGCCCAGGCCTGGTCGGCCTTGATCTGGCTCATGTCGGCCCGGACCGGTTCTCCGGCCGGGGTCGAGGACTGGGACGGATCGGCAGGGAGTGCCGGGTTGTAGGCGTCGGCCGGGACGTCCGAGGTACGCGTGGCGCCGACCTGCTGCACGCCG
Source organism: Streptomyces sp. NPDC030296 (assembly GCF_055572815.1). NCBI lineage: Bacteria > Bacillati > Actinomycetota > Actinomycetes > Kitasatosporales > Streptomycetaceae > Streptomyces > Streptomyces sp. NPDC030296. The sequence continues at coordinate 394,056 of NZ_JBVICQ010000009.1, read as the reverse complement.
GCGACGCCGCGCATGGTGGCGGCGAATCCGCTGGACGCCGAGTGGGCGACGATCACGCCGATTGCGTCGAAGTTCGAGAAGACGGTGCCGCCGTTGGCCGTGATCGCCGAGCGGACCGCCGAACTGTCACCGGGGGCGGTGATCACGAGGTAGGCACGCGTCCCGGCCACCCAGGTCGCACTGCGGGATGCCGGCGTGGCGGCAGGAGCTTGGGCCTTGGCGGCCGGCGCCGCGGAGGGGACGACGGGGAGCGCGCCCGCGAGGGCTCCCGGGGCGCCGAACGCGAGGGCGGCACCGATCGTGGCCGTCAGCACCAGCATGCGTCTGGGGCGGCTGGATATGTGGGGTATCAATGCGTCCTCCGGAAACGGCCCGGCCGTGCTGAGGGCACCGGCCGGGCCGTACGAAACGAGTGGTGGATGCAAGATGTCAGGTACATGCCCCTGTACGGAAGTACCTTTCCGTGCAGGGACGCCAGAGAGGCATGGCTGAAAACAGACGCACTACGGGCATCGAGGGTCGGGATCCACCGAGAGCGCGGCGACGTCGACCGCGCCCTGGCGGACGCCGCCGGCCTGGTGCCGGCCGTGCTGCCCGCACCAGAGCGCCGGACCCGCGCGGCGACCGACACCGCCCACGCCCTGGTGGCCGTCGGCGACCTACCACCCCCTCGTGCAGGTCGAAGCGCCGAGCACATGACCGGCGTTCCCGGACCTGGGGTGCAGCGTTTCGGGCGCCATCGCGCCGTACCCTCTGAACTGCTGAAACGGACTTTCGTTCAAGCCCTTGGTGGAGGAGGAGCCGGTGAGCTGCTACGCGGTGCGGCGGCTCGAGGAGAGCGAGGCGCGGCTGGGCCGAGCAGGTGCCCGCACCGCCGTACGCTCCGGTGTCCCCGCGGAGGAAGTGACCGACCCCCAAGCTGTCGATCCTGCGGGCGCTGCAGGGACCGGCGACCCAGCAGGAGATCGGGGCGGCGCTGTTCGTGTCCATCAACACGGTCAAGACGCACGACAAGAGCCTGTACCGCAAGCTCGGTGTCGCCTCCCGGCACGACGCCGTCACAGCCGCACGTGTGCTCGGCTTGATCCGACCCCACACCGGGTGCTCGTCCGGGGCGGGTGGTGCGCTGCCGTCCGTGCGGCGTGTTCCCTGTGCAGATGGCCTCTTCTGTCGTCGAGAACGTCGACCAGGCGTCGGTGCGCGCCCCGCTGACCCTGCCCTGGGACACCGGCCACGATGTACTGGCATTCGCGGAGACCACCCGAGGGGCCGACGTGTCACCAGGGCTACCGGTGTTGAGCTCAGCGAGTTCGGTGGCGAGCTTCCGGGGCATCCCCGTGCGGCCGAAGCCCGGCGAGCAGCCGGGGTTGGTTCTCCGGGGACACCGGTGACCGGCGGACCAGGCGCGCGCTGCGCCCCGGTCGAAGTCCTGGCGGAGCCTCGGCAGTTGAGCCCGACCATCCAAGATCTCCGACAGAGTCAAGTCAGGTACGCGGGATGCCCCGTCGGGGCAGGGTGACCAAATGGGGCCCCTGCCCCGACGGGGCTCGGTCGGCCGGGCGGCGGGGTACCGGCACCCGGCAGAAGCCCGTGCCGTGCGCGGTGCCTTACGGCTCAGCCGAAGTTCACATCGCTGCACCACATGTAGGCCTGGTCGAGGTGCGAGGCCTGCCAGATCACGAACAGGATGTGGTGTCCGGTGTAGCCGGAGGTCTGGACGGGGAACGTGATGTTCTGTGCCGGGGCGAAGCGGCCGGTCTGCGTGATGAAGTCGAGGTTGCTCCAGCCCAGAGTCTGGGTCTTGGGGTTGAAGCCCTGCTTGCTCACGTAGACCTTGAAGTAGTCGGCACCGTGGGACGCCTGGTCGTACAGGTGGACCGAGAAATTGTTGCCGACGGTGGTGGTCTTCCACGCACCGGGCTTGTTCAGGCTGGCGTTCCTCGAGAGGTTGTTGCTGCAGAGTGTCCCGTCGGGGGTCCGTGCCTGGAACTGGCCTCCGAGGCCGTCGCGAAGCGCGCTCATCCAGTTCCACATGGTGTCGGCGTTGGCCTGGAAGGCCTGCCAGCACATGGGGTCCTGGGTCTGCATGGCCGGGTTCGTGTGGTTGTTGCCCCACGTCTTCCAGCACTGGTACGCGCGGGTGGCAGGGCCGACGACGGTGCCGTGAGCCTGGGCGGGGGTCGACCAGGCGAGTGCGCCGACGACCACGGCGAACAGCATGACGAGCGCCTGGAGAGGCCGGCGGAGGTACGCCTGCGAACGCCCGGTCAACGGGCTCTTTTTGCGCATGTGGGGGGACTCCTTCCAGTTGCGACGCTGTGATGGGAGCGCTCCCACAGTTAGCTCTTCTGAGTGAGATGTCAATGAAGCGGACGGAGTTCATTACAGGGGTGGGGGGGGCGAGCAGCTCCCGACCGACGGTGGATTCCCCTTCCCGGTCCGGCTGCGGCCCGAAGCCGAATGGCAGAGGTGTACGAACCTGGCCGGGCTGAGGGTGTTCTGCCGAGCGGATGAGCAAGCGGGCGCAGGACAGCTGTCAGGGGCGTTGAGCGGGCCTGCCCGGCGCGGACGTCACCGTGCTGCGGAGTGGGGTGCCGACCAGTTCGGTGATGATGCCGACGCGGTCGCGGATGCCGTGTGTGCCGAAGGAGGCCACGGAGGCCAGTGCCTGTGCCGCGTCGCGCAGGCCCAGTTCGAGTGCGACGTCCTCGCCGTCGGCGATCTCGAAGGGCACGGGTCGGGTCTGGGACCACAGGGCCGGCACCAGCGCGTCGGCCGGTGCGCGGCGGGCCCGGACCACGTGCCACCGACCCGCCAGGTGCACCCGGGCCGTGTAGGTGAGCGCGCTGCCGTCCGCCTCCACGCGACCGTCGGCGAGCAGCACCCGGCCGCCCCACGGATCGTGGTCGATGTGTCCGACCAGCCGGGCTCCGGGTGACGGGGCGTCGTCGTCGGGCAGCGGCAGGTCGACGGCGACCTCCAGCACGAGGTCGGCGCCGTCGCGTTCGCCGTGCAGGCGCTCCCGGTACCGCACTCCGCGCGGGGGAACCCGCATCGCCGTACAGCCGGAGTCCTTCGGCACGCCCCGCGGGTCGGCACCGTCGAGGTAGTGCCAGGCGTCGCGGTAGCCCATCTCCATCAGGGTGTCGGCGGTGATGTGCCCTGCGAGGAACTCGGGGTCCAGGGGCAGCGGATACTCCGGTTTGACCACGTGCAGGGTGAACGGCCGGGACGCGGTGGCCAGTTCGGCGAACAGCGCCCCGTTCGCGGACATCTCGATCATGTGGACGTACTGTTCCAGCGGTCCGTCGCCCCAGTACGGCGTGTTTCCGATGCACCAGGCCAGCCAGACCTCGTCGGCGCCGCGGCGCAGGGCCTCCCCCACATTGGCGTCCTGGACCCATACGGCGTCGGTCCAGATGTGCCCGTCGCGGTGCAGAGGTGGCATGAACAGCGGCAGCGACATGCCCGCGGCCAGCAGCTCCGCGTCGACCTCGGTGTGCGGCACGGCGACACAGGTCTTGGTGGCGAAGTCGACCAGGTTGAAGGTGCCGGGCAGCGGCGAGGAGCGGATGGCCTCCGGATCGATGCCGAGAGCGGGGAAGACGCGGTGGATCACCCCGTCCGCGTCGCCGAGGGCGGGCAGGGCCCAGGGCCCGCGCAGGTAGTCCGACAGCGGCAGCGGCGAGTTGACGTCACGGACCCGCAGGTCGGACCAGCGCCAGCCCATCTCCGCCGGGTCCTGGCCGGACAGCAGCATGCCCGTGGTGAGGATGCCGCCGGAGGTGCCGTCGACGTGGTCGAACTCCGTGCCGTACTCGTCGAGTGCCCGGACCACGCCGGTCTGCCAGGCCACCCGAATTCCGCCGCCCGCCAGGACCAGCGACCGTCTCATCGTCGATCACCGCCTCACCGGATCTCGGGCCCTGCCCTACCGGCGTCCACGGCGACGGGGGGCTCGGCCGGGCGGGGCGGCCGGCGCCACAGCAGCCAGCACAGCCCCGCCGTGGCCAGGTCGAACAGCGCGACGAGCAGTGCCAGGCCGGTGAACAGGTCCCGCGCCACCCCTGCCGTCACCAGGGCGAACGCGCCGAACTTCTGCAGCCCCACCCACAGCAGCGGGAAGGACGGCGCCCCGGGGGACAGCAACTGCTGGGCGAGCAGCCCACCGATGACGATCATGAACATTCCGACGGTCGCGAAGAGATGCCGGTTCAGGGACGACGAGCGGGCCGAGCCGGTGGAGAGCAGCTCCAGCACGAGACCGGGGGCCACCATCTGGCACGCCCCGGTCACCACCGTGACCGCGGCGATGGCCAGCAGGACCAGCCGGAGCGGGTCACCCGTCACCCGGGCCGGAAGCAGGGTCATGAAAGGGCACCCCACAGATCACCCCTGGCCGCGATGTACCAGACGATCGCCGCCCAGGTCACCGTGGCACCGACGAACCGGATGTCGTTGAGCCGCATCCACCGCACCAGCAGCGGGGTGAGCCCGGCCTGGCCGTCGAACTGGCCGCCCCGGATCCGCTTGTTGACCGGGATGATGATCCCCTGTCCGACCCAGGTGAGCAGCGTGATACCGACCAGGCAGACGGCCGCCAGCACGACGTACCAGCTGCCCCACTCGCTCCACACCAGCACGATGCCGGAGATGAACATCAGCGGTACGACGACCGTGAAGAACCGGGTGGCCAGCGTCGTGGGCACGCCGAAGTGCACGTCGACGTTCTCCGGGGTCAGCGCACGCCAGGTGGGATACAGGAAGAGACGCAGCACCCACATGGTGCCCATGTACATCGTCGCGCCGAAGAGGAAGTACAGCGCGTTCACCAGCAGCAAGGTGTTCATGGCCGGGCCTCCACGTCGATCCGCGGTGGTGCGGGCCACTCCTCCGACAGGCCCAGATCGACGATGCTATGGAGTGGTTCGCCGAACGTCCGCCCGGCCTCCTCACTCGTGAGGAACCAGCATTCGAAGTGGTCGTCGAGGACGCCCCGGGTCGACGGCAGGAAGGCGGTGAACAGTGGCTGCTCGGCGATCTGGAGGCCGAGCAGTGCGGCGACCGCGGGGGCGTCGCCGAGGACGAGACGGGCACGGGCCCGCCTCCCCAGGGCGATGTCGGCGGCGCCCTCGAAGTAGATGGACGATTTCATCAGCATGCCTCGGAAAGCGCAGTAGTTGACCGCGGCCACCCGCAGCGGTAGCCGCGTCTCGGGCGGGCGTTCGATCTCGATCAGCATGCCCAGCCGGCCGTCGTCCTCGTACTGGCTCGAGACGGCCCGGTCGCCCACCTTGAAGTCGAGGCTGGCCCTGTGTTTCGGCATGCCCCAGATGCCCTTGCCGCCCTTGACCGAGATCTCGCTGCTCACCGGAAGGTCCACGACGTACTGGCCGGTGCCGAACCTGCCGCGCAGCAGCCCGGGCAGTAGCGGCGGCGCGGGCCGGGGGCCGTGGGTGCAGGCGATGGCCACGGAGAACTCGATGTAGCGACCGATGTCGGTGCGGGCGTAGTCGACGACGGTGACGACGAGCAGACCGCGGCCGCCGGGGATCGCGAGCGGGTGCAGTTCACCGCCGGGCAGCAGCCGGGCGGCCGCCGCGCGGTCGACGGGGAACGCGGCCATCAGCGCGGGCGTGTCGGTGGAATTCACCGGCAGCACGAACGGGATGCCGTCGACGAGAGCGTGCCGTCCGGCAAGTCGTCGCTGCCGACGCGGGACCGGTGACCGTGTCGCAGACATGACCATCCGGGCCAGGCCCAGTGCGGGATTCATCGCGCCAGCTCCTCCAGGATCAGCGGATAGGTGTCGGCCGCCGCGCGGCGGCCCAGGAAGACGTCCAGGTGGCCGTATCCGGGCAGGATGTGCATGTTGTCGCGGCCTGGGCGGTGGCGGTGCAGGAAGTCGAAGGTGCGGCGCTGACTCTCGGCGAGGAAGCAGCGGTTGTCCTCGCCGGCGAACAGCGCGAAGCGGGCGTCGGTCTGCGGTGCCCGGTCGGTGAAGGACAGCGGCAGGCCCTCGACCTCGCCGGTGGCCACGAGATGGCCGGCCCGCACACAGGCGTCCATCTGCGCGAAGAAGGTCATGGGGACCTCGGCGAACTCGCCGCGAATCCAGTCGTGGGTGGGCTCGTCGAGGTTCGTGTGGGACCACAGGGCCGGCCGACCGGAGCCATAAGTGAAGCTGACCATGCGGCAGACGCCGTTGCGGCACTCCCGGTGAGTGGCGCGGACGAAGCCGGCGACGCAGTGGGCCGCGAAGCCCTCGGGCCGGTCGCCCCAGGCCGGGGAGATGTGCGGCAGGACGCGGCCGACGACCGGTGCCACCTTGCTGATCTTGAACCGGGACACGGCGGGCACGACGGGATGCAGCGAGACGGCGTTGCTGACCACGGTGTCCACCTGGGGCAGCAGCCCGGCCGCGGCGGCCATCACGAACGACGTCGAGCCCTGGCAGTGGACGACGGCCTTGAGCCGGTCCGCGCCGGTGGCGGCGAGGACATGCTCGACGGCGGCCGGATGGTCGTAGGCGGCGGCCTGGTCGAGGGTCCAGGGCATCGGGTCCAGGTCGATGGAGGCCCGCCAGTTGAGCAGCCACACGTCCCAGCCGGCGTCGATGAGGGCGTCGACGAAGGTCCTGGGCAGCGGCGGCCGGAAGAGTTCGGCCCGTACGCCCGCGCCGTGCACGACCAGCACCGGACCACGGGTCGGCGGATGCCGGCCCTGCACATGGACGACGGTCAGCGGCCGGCCGTCGCGGGCGGTGAGGGGCCGCACCTCGGTGATGTGGTCACGGCGGGTCGTGGGGCGCGTGCGCGTGCGCCGGACGGAGCCGGTCCGGGACCGGGGGCCAGGACTCCCGTGGCCTCGCGGATTCGGTTCGGGGCGTGCGGTCATGGCGTTTCGCCTCCCGGGCGATCACGACGGGGTCCTCGACCAGCCGTACGGTGAGGGGCTCGGCGGGCACCACACGTTTGCGGCCGCCCGGCGCGTCGGTCAGGTTCCACCGATGGCAGATCCCGTCGAGCACCAGGGCGTGCAGGGTGAGGTCGCCGTTCGGCTCGATGTGCAGACGCAGGAAGCCCTTGTGGTCCTCGACGGCCTGTCCGGACATCTGCCACTCGGCGACGGGTCCGCCGCGTGCCGACAGCACCCACAGGGCGAAGGCCTGCGAGCCGGCCACCGCGCCGAGCACCGCGGCGACCGCGAGGCAGACCAGCAGCACCCCCCAGCCGGGCCAGTCGGCGGGAAACGGCAGCGCGACGGTGACGGCGAGGGCCCCCAGCGCCACCACGGCCTGAAGGAGTACCGCGTCGGCGGCCCGGGGTCTGGCCGGGCGTGGGCGCCAGGTCCGGCGCAGGAGACCCCACAGCACCACGAGGACCCCGCCGGTCACCGCGGTGAACAGGCCCAGGTCCGCGGCGCTCCCTTGCCGTACCGCGTCGACGGGCTGCAACCTTTCCTGCGCCACCGCGAACAGGAAGCCGAGAACCACGAAGGCGGCGGTGTGCAGGGCCGCGGTGAGCCGGCAGAAGCCGGGGTTGCGCCGGGGCAGCCAGTACGGGGACCACGGCGTCGCGATCCGGCGGGCGAGCCGGCGGGAGTCCGCCACCCGCGGGTAGGTGCTCTCGTCGGCGCGCGTGAAGGTCACCGGGGGGTCGTCCTTCTCCCGCAGCCGGGTCCCCGAGGGCGGCAGCGACAGGTCGCGGGGCAGGGTGTGGGTCGACGCCAGGAAGGCGCCGCCTAGACCACACGTCACCATCTGCCGACGCCGGGGGTCGGGCGGCGGGTGGGCGCACTCGGGCCGATCCGTGGGCAGGCGCTCGGCGTAGCGGGCGTAGTGGTGCTTGTCGCCCGTCAGCCACAGCCGGATCGAGGCGCCGGTGGGCACCTGCTCGCCCGTGCGCCGGTCGGTGCGGGTACGGACCACGGTGCGGTCGAACCAGTGCAGGGTGTCGAAGGCGTCGGCGTCGTCGGCAGACTTGACCCAGGTGGGTTCGGCGCAGCAGACGATCACCCCGTCGCCCGGTTGCAGTCGGGCCGACAGATGGTTCTGGAAGTAGCGCATCTGCGGGTCGTCCAGATACGCGCCTAGCTGGCTGTCGAGGCCGACCAGCCACCACTTGCACGGCAGCCGTACGGCGAAGTAGCTGCGGGTCTGCCGGGTCTGCCAGCCACCGACGGGCTGTTGGAGGGCGAAGGTCCGCAGGAACGCGGTGAGGCCGTCGTACCAGTCGTGGTTGCCCGGCAGGGCCAGCATCAGCGGCGGGACGCCGTCGGTGGACGGCAGGGCGGAGGCGTAGGGGCCGGTCATGCCGTCGCGGTAGCCCGCCGCCGAGGCCACCGGGTAGACCTCGTCCCCGCCGAGCACGAGCAGTGAGCCGCGCGGCAGCCGCTCGCGGTGGACGGTGAGATCGCCGGCGGCCAGAGCCCAGGCCACCGACGCGGTGGCCTCGAAGCCGTCACCGAGGTCGGCGACGTAGTCGATCCACAGCTCGCGCGCATCGAGGTCCCCGAGCGGGGCCCGCAGGGGCGCGGCCCTGAGGGTGCCCTGGATCTCCCGCTTGTCAGCGTATGCGGCGAACACGTCTGCCAGTACGACCTTGACGCCGGTCCGCACAAGGCAGGCCGGGTCCAGCCAGCGCACCGGCTCGCACGGGGTGAAGTCGAGCTCCTTGGCGTGCGCGCGCAGCTGCTTGAGGTTCATGGCCTGTCTTTCGCAGGTACGGCGCGCGCCAGGCGCCGGCCGTAGACGGCCCACAGTTCGCCCAGGAACAGCTTGCCGAAGAGCTCCATCGCCCGTGCCGGATGCGGGCCGGTGGTACGGAAGGTGGTCAGCTGCTGGACGAAGTCACTGAGCCGGATGATGACGATCCCGGCACCGAGAGCGGGCCCGGTGGTGTCGTGTTCGGGGTGGGTGTGCCCGGCGAGCAGGCGGACGTAGAGGGTTGAGGTGTCGGGCCAGACGTCGGCGCCGGGGTCGTCGTGGACGTCCTTGTGTCCGGTGAGGGTGAGCGGGGTCCCCTCCTGGGTGCGCAGGTGGAGCAGGTACCGCATGCGCCGTCGGCTCGCCTCGCCGTCCTGGACGAAGAGGTTGAACCAGCCGCGCTCCACTTCCAGTCGCCCTCCGAGGAGGTCGCAGTCGACGTGGCCGACGGCGTCCGCGTCGTGGGTCGGCTCGGCGACGAAGCGGTCGACGTCCGCGGCGGTGATGGTGAGCCGGAAGCTCAGCCGCTGCCCGAGCGAGCGTCCGAGCGCGTGCCCCTGCTCGGGGGCGTCGACATCGAGGGCGATGTGCCCCTTCATCTCCTCGGTGAAGCTGAGGCTGGTGGGTGGCTCGGTGGGCGAGGCGGCGTTCGCGGGCGAGGCGGCTCCGGTGGGCGAGGCTGCTTTCGCGGGCGAGGCGTGGGCGCCCGGCGTTGCGGGGCCCGGCGTCGCACGGCCCGGCGTCGCGGCTTCGGTCGGAGTGCGCGGCGTCGCACGGCCCGCCGTCGCGGCTTCGGTCGGAGTGCGTGGCGCGGACCCCTCGGCCGCCGGTCCCTCGGGTGCCGTCCGTGCCGCCGACGCCCTGGCGGCCGCGTGCGGCGCCGATTCCCCGTCCAGGATCTGGTCGCAGGCCCGGTCCGCGACGGCGGCGATCGTCAGGGAGGGGTTCGCGCCCACCGCGCCCGGCAGCAGCGCGCCGTCCAGCACGTGCAGGCCCGGGAAACCGAAGACCTCGCCGATGTCGTCGCACACGCCCTCCCCCGGATGGCGGCCCATGGGGGAACCGCCGAGCGGGTGCACGGTGATCACGCGGTTGCCCCACCACCACAGCGGGTTGTCGAGGAAGTCGCCGCCCAGCGCGCCCGCGATGTCCCGCATGGTCGAACGGACCCGCTCGAAGTACGCGCGTGAGGTGCGCGTCGTCCAGTCGACGTCGAGCTGGCCGCGGCGCAGCCGCATCCGGCCGTCCGGCACATCGCGCCCCATGCCCAGCAGGGGCAGGGAGGTCGCGGAGAGCATGGCGGGCCCGAGCAGCAACGCCAGCTGCCCGCCGACGCGCCCGGCCGGATCCACACCGAGGCGGGTCAGCAGCCGGTGCAGCCCGAATCGGAGGAGGCGGCGGGTGCCGCCCGGCAGCTGGGCGGACTCGGCGAGCCACGCGACGAAGTCGGGGTATCCGGCGTCCTCGACGTAGAAGCCGCGCCCCGCCGAACCGTCCTCGTCCAGTGCGTCGCCGCCGCGCACGGCACTCGTGATGACCGGTCCTCTGCTGCCGTCCAGCCGCAGGGGCCGGCCCCCGTCGGCCGTGGCGCGCAGCATCATGGCGAGCAGGTCGCCGTTGCCGCTGAACCGGGTGCCCAGGGCACTGCTGAGGCCGGGCAGCGCGGCTCGGTTGCGCAGCAGCAGATAGGTCGAGCCGAAGCTGCCGGCCGCCAGCACCAGTCGGCGGCAACGGACGCGGTGCAGGGGCAGCCGGTCGGTGGCGGTGCGACGGCCTTCGCGGGCAGGATCGTGGACGACGTACGAGACGTCGTAGCCACCGCCGGGACGGGGTGCGAAGCCCCGCACCTCGCATCGGGTGCGCACGTCGGCGCCGTGGTGCCGGGCCGCCGACAGGTACGTGTGGTCCAGGGTGTTCTTCGCGCCGTAGTTGCAGCCGATGTCGCACTCACCGCACAGCCGGCAGGTGCTGCGGGGCAAGCCGTGCAGATTGCCGTAGTCGGGATCGGTGATCTGCGCGCCCGGCACGGGCGGCGCACCGGGCCGGGGCGCGAAGGAGACGGCGAGGGGCGGCCGGAACACGGGCAGGTCGAGCCGACGGGCCGCCTGGTGCAGGGCGACTGTCTTCGGGGTGTCCTGGTACGGGTACGGCGTGGCGCCGAGCATGCGCTCCACCCGGTCGTAGTGCGGGTCGAGGTCGGCGCGGCCGATCGGCCAGTTCTCGTAACCGCCGCCGGGCAGCGGCGACTCGTGCACGAACCACCGTTCGTCCTTGCGCAGCAGGACGTTGGCGTAGATGAGGGATCCGCCGCCCAGGCCACTGGAGACGACGCCTTCCAGGCCGCGGAAGGACCAGAGGTCGAACATGCCGTGCAGGCCGTTGCTCGGGTCCCAGAAGTTGCGGGCCATGTCGGCGGGGCTGCGGGGGAAGCCGCCCGGTGGGTATGGCTTGCCCCTTTCCAGCACCATGACCGACTGACCGGCCTCGGCGAGACGGTACGCGGTGACCGCCCCGCCGAAGCCCGAGCCGACGACCACGGTCTCCACGTGGGCTGTGTCCTGGCTGTCGTACGGTGCGTCGGCCATGGGTACTCCCTGCCCTGGCCCCCCACAGCTTGCTCAAGCCTCTTAAACATGCTCACACCGGGAGCAGAAGCCAGCAAGCGGGAAATTCTTCCGTATCTCTTTCAACTTCGCGTATTCGCGTATTACTTACCATTTCCGACGCCGGTCAGAATCCGGTCGGCGGTGACGGCGGTGGATCGTCGGCCTGGCCGACGACACCGACCGACAGCGAGCGCAGCCGGTCACCGTCGATACGCTCGCAGTCGACCTCATGTCTTCAGCTCACGATCGTGACCTGACGCCTCGACACAAGAAGTGTCGCCTCCCACCTCGGACGAGCGTCATCCAAGCCTTGCACCGGGCCCAACTCGGCGCGGTCCGACGGGGCCACTGCGGCGGCTATATCACCCTTGATCCCCAAACAGACTTGCCATGTCTGACGAAACCAAAGGCGTACCCGTCAGAAACATTGACGTCACGACGCCCCAAATCTATCTTCTGCTCGAACTACCGCACATTGTTCGCAATTTCGAACGATGTGGACCGGCCGGCCCGGAGGAAGAGTTGAAGTCACCCGTAAGAACACTGCTCGCCCTGCCGGGCACCGCCGCCGCGGCCGCCCCGCCAACCGGGCAGTCCACGCGGTACACGATGACCGCGTTCACCAACTCCAGCGAGTCGAGCATGTACGCGTACGACTCGCCGGACGCCACCGGCTTCACCGGCCCCTACACCTTCCGCAAGACCGGCAACTGGGTCGAGGGCCCGGCCCTGGTCCCGCTCCACAACGGCGGCCGGCGCGTTCACTACGACGGCTACAGCGCCGGGAAGTACTGGTACAGCGACAGCTGCGACAACTTCGCCGCCTGGACACCCCCGACCGAACTGCCCGGCCTCACCGGCTTCGCGCGCCAGTCGCCGCGTTCGGTCAACTACCCCGGCCGCCACCTCCGCCACTACGACTACGCGCCGCGTGTGGACCTCTACCGGGGCACCGACACGTTCCGCGCCGACAGTTCCTTCGCAGTGGTCACCCCCTGAGCTGACCGCTTCTGCTCTCCGAAAGGTTCGAGATGTCTTCCTCCCTCAGCAGACGGCGCCTCCTGCAAGCGGCCGGGGCCACCGTGGCCGCCTCCGCCACCGGTTCCCTCCTCGGCGCGTCCCCCGCCCACGCGGCGGTCCCTCCCGCGAGGGCCGACATCGGGGTCTCGGCGCACCCCTTCGCGCTCGACCAGGTCCGGCTCACCGCGAGCCGGTGGCTGGACAACCAGGACCGTACGCGGAACTACCTGCGGTTCGTCGATGTGGACCGGCTGCTGTACAACTTCCGCGCCAACCACAAGCTGTCCACCAACGGTGCGGCCGCCACCGGCGGTTGGGACGCGCCGAACTTCCCCTTCCGCACCCACGTGCAGGGTCACTTCCTCACGGCGTGGGCGCAGTTGTACGCCGTGACCGGTGACACCGTCTGCCGGGACAAGGCCACGTACATGGTCGCGGAATTGGCCAAGTGCCAGGCCAACAACAGTGCCGCCGGTTTCAACGCCGGGTACCTGTCCGGCTATCCCGAGTCCGACTTCACCGCTCTCGAGCAGCGGACCCTGACCAACGGCAACGTGCCGTACTACACCATCCACAAGACCCTCGCCGGCCTGCTGGACGTATGGCGTCACATCGGCAGCACGCAGGCCCGTGACGTGCTGCTCGCCCTGGCGGGGTGGGTCGACCTGCGCACCGGCCGGCTGACCGCCCAGCAGATGCAGGCCATGCTCCAGACCGAGTTCGGCGGTATGAACACCGTGCTGACCGACCTCTACCAACAGACCAATGACACGCGGTGGCTCACGGTTGCCCGGCGGTTCGACCACGCCGCGGTGTTCGATCCCCTGGCGGCCAACCAGGACAAGCTGAGCGGACTGCACGCCAACACCCAGGTGCCGAAGTGGATCGGGGCGGCGAGGGAGTACAAGGCCACCGGCACCACCCGCTACCGGGACATCGCCACCAACGCCTGGAACATCACCGTCAACGCGCACACCTATGCCATCGGCGGCAACAGCCAGGCGGAGCACTTCCGCGCCCCGAACGCCATCGCCGGCTTCCTGAACAACGACACGTGCGAAAGCTGCAACACCTTCAACATGCTCACCCTCACTCGTGAGTTGTTCGCGCTGGACCCGAACCGGGCGGCGCTGTTCGACTACTACGAGCGGGCGTGGCTGAACCAGATGATCGGCCAGCAGAACCCGGCCGACAACCACGGTCACGTCACCTACTTCACCCCGCTCAAGCCGGGAGGCCGACGTGGTGTGGGGCCGGCGTGGGGCGGCGGCACATGGAGCACCGACTACGGCACCTTCTGGTGCTGCCAGGGCACGGGCCTGGAAATGCACACCCGGCTGATGGACTCCATCTACTTCCGCAGCGACAACACGCTCATCGTCAACTTGTTCGTGCCCTCGGTGCTGAACTGGACGGAGCGCGGGATCACGGTCACCCAGACCACGTCGTACCCGACAAGTGACACCACGACCTTGCAGGTCACCGGCAGTGTCGGCGGGACCTGGGGGATGCGCATCCGCATCCCGAGCTGGACCACGGGGGCCACCATCAGCGTCAACGGCACGGCGCAGAACATCGCGACCACGCCCGGCAGCTACGCCACCCTGACCCGCTCCTGGACCTCCGGCGACACGGTGACCGTCCGCCTGCCCATGCGGATCGTCATGCGAGCGTCCAACGACAACCCGAACGTCTCCGCCATCACCTACGGACCTGTCGTCCTGTCCGGCAACTACGGCGACACCGCACTCAGTGCGCTGCCGACCCTGAACACGTCGTCGATCACACGGACCAGCAGCACCTCGCTCGCCTTCACCGCCACGGCCAACGGCTCCACCGTCAACCTCGGCCCGTTCCATGACGCGCATGGTCACAACTACACGGTGTACTGGAACACCACCGGTACCGTCCGTCTGGTCAACGTGGCCAGTGGTCTGCTGCTGGGCATCCAGAACATGTCCACGGCCGACGGCGGTCGCGCTCTGCAGTGGTCGGACAACGGCACCGCCGACCACGACTGGTACATGATCACCGACGGGAACGCGGTCCGCTTCCGCAACGCCCACAGCGGCAAGGTGCTCGGCGTCCTGAACATGTCCACGGCGGACGGCGCGACGGTGCTGCAGTGGTCGGACAACGGCACCGCCGACCACCAGTGGACGCTGCTCGACCAGGGAGACGGGACCTACAAGATCCGCAACGTCAACAGCGGCAAGCTGCTCGCCATCGCGAACAACTCCACCGCTGTCGGCGCGTTCGCAATCCAGGACGCGGACGACGGCACCGCCGACAACCGGTGGCGGATCGTGCGGAACTGAGTCCTCCGCGGAACCAGGTCTCCCTCGCTCCCCACCCTCCACTGATCGCCCGACCATCGTTCGGCATACCGAACATCCCCTGGTCGCAGCGCCCCCGTCCGGGCAGCCCGTCAGCGGGCTGCCCGGATCCGCTCCCCCGAAGAATGAGGTCCCCGTGCTCAGACGTACGTTCACTCGCAAGCACCTGTCCGTGGGGCTCGCGGCCCTGGTCGCCTCGGCGGCGACGATCGTCGCGAACCCGAGCCCGGCCCAGGCGGCCAGCACCGGCGCCCTGCGCGGCGTCGGCTCCAACCGTTGTCTCGATGTGCCGGGCGCCAACCAGGCCGAAGGCACGAATGTGCAGATCTGGGACTGCCACGGCGGGACCAACCAGCAGTGGACGCTGACGGACAACAACCAGCTCACCGTCTACGGCAACAAGTGCCTGGACGTCCCTGGCCACGCCACCACGGCCGGGACCCGGCCGGTGATCTGGTCCTGCAACGGCGGTACGAACCAGCAGTGGCGGGTGAACCCCGACGGCACGGTCGTCGCCGTGGAGTCCGGGCTGTGCCTGGACGTCAGCGGCGGCGCCACGGCCAACGGCACGGCGGTGCAGCTGTGGAACTGCAACGGCGGCAACAACCAGAAGTGGACCGGCCTGTCCGGCACGCCCAACTCGTGCTCGCTTCCGTCGACGTACCGCTGGACCTCGACAGGTCCGCTGGCGCAGCCGGCGAACGGGTGGTACTCGCTGAAGGACTTCACCACCGTGACGTACCAGGGCAAGCACCTGGTCTACGCGACGAACGCCACGGCAGACGGATGGCGCTCGATGATGTTCAATCCCTTCACGAACTGGTCCGACATGGCCTCGGCCGGCCAGACCCAGATGAACCAGCTCGCGGTGGCGCCCAGACTGTTCTACTTCGCGCCGAAGAACATCTGGGTGCTGATCTCGAACGGGTGGGGCACCAACTGGAAATTCACTTACCGCACGTCCAGCGACCCCACCAACCCCAACGGCTGGTCCGCGCCGCAGGAGCTGTTCAACGGCAACCTCCCCGTAGGCGGCCCGATCGACCCGACCATCATCGGCGACGACCAGAACATGTACCTGTTCTTCGCCAATGACGCGGGCAGCATCTTCAAGTCGACCATGCCGATCGGGAACTTCCCGAGCAGTTTCGGCACGTCGTACACGACGGTCATGAGCGACACGGAGGACAAGCTGTTCGAGGCGGTGGAGGTCTACAAGGTCCAGGGCCAGAACCAGTACCTCATGATCGTCGAGGCGAAGGGTACGAACGGGGCGCGCTACTTCCGCTCGTTCACCGCCTCCAGCCTGAACGGTCCGTGGACCGTGCAGGCCGGCAGCGAGAGCAGCCCCTTCGCGGGCAAGGCCAACAGCGGTGCCACCTGGACCACCGACATCAGCCACGGTGACCTGATCCGCAACAACCCTGACCAGACCATGACCATCGACCCCTGCAACCTGCAGTTCCTCTACCAGGGCAGGGACCCCAACGCGAACGTCCCCGACTACCTGCAACTGCCGTACCGGCCGGGCCTGCTCACCCTGCAGCGCTGACCGGGCGCGCGTCATCCCGAGCTCGCGACCATGCCCCAACGCCCGCACAGCGGCTTCCGCTGTGCGGGCCAGGAAGGATCCCCCCTCATGGCCCCCTTGCAGACGCGACTGCTACGTCTCCTCACAGCTACCGCGCTGACGCTCACCGCCTGCGTCACCGCCTCCGCCGGCTCGGTCGCCGAGGCCGCGCCGGGCAGCCCCGCGCTCACCCCACCCCTCGGCTGGAACAGCTGGAACAGCTTCGGATGCGGGATCACCGAGGCACAGGTCCGCCAGGCCGCCGACGCGATGGTGTCCTCCGGTATGAAGGACGCCGGCTACCAGTACGTCGTCGTCGACGACTGCTGGTTCGACCCGCAGCGTGACAGCGCGGGCAACCTCCGGGCCAACCCGACCAAGTTCCCCAGCGGCATGAAGGCGCTGGGCGACTACATCCACAGCAAGGGCCTGAAGTTCGGCATCTACCAGGCACCCAACGAGAAGACGTGCGCCCAGGGCGTGGGCACCTACCCGGGCTCCACCGGCAGCAAGGGGCACGAGGCACAGGACGCCGCCTCGTTCGCATCCTGGGGCGTGGACTACCTCAAGTACGACTGGTGCTCCGGCAGCGGCACACTCGCCGAGCAGGTCGCACAGTTCACGACCATGCGCGACGCCCTGCGCGCAACCGGCCGCCCGATCGTCTACAGCATCAACTCCAACAGCTTCCACGCCCCCACCGGCGCCTCCTACGACTGGGGCCAGGTCGCCGACCTGTGGCGGACGACCGAGGACCTGCTCGACATCTGGCAGAACAACAACACCAACAGCTACCCGATGGGCGTCGGGAACGTCCTGGACATCACCGCGCCGCTGGCCGCGCAGTCGGGCCCGGGACACTGGAACGACCCCGACATGCTGGTTGTCGGGCGTCCCGGTCTGTCGCTGACCGAGGCCCGGTCCCACTTCGCCCTGTGGTCGCTGCTCTCGGCTCCCCTCATGGCCGGCAACGACATCCGCACGATGTCCGCCGACGTGAGCGCGATCCTCCGCAACCCCCGCCTCCTCGCGGTGAACCAGGACTCGCTGGGCGCGGGCGGGCGCCGGGTGCGCGACGACGGCGCCACCGAGGTCTTCGCCAAGCGCCTGTCCGACGGCTCGGTCGCCGTGGGCCTGTTCAACCGGGGCGACAGCACCGCCACGATCACCACCAACGCCGCACAAGTCGGCCTCAGTGGTGGGTCGTTCACCCTCACCGACCTGTGGACCGGCGGCACGTCCAGCACGTCGGGTCAGATTTCCGCGAGCGTTCCGGCGCACGGTGTCGCCGTGTACAAGATGAGCGGCGGCAGCCCGCTGGCCTCCACCACGGCACGTCTGCGCGGTACCGGATCCGGCCGCTGTCTGGATGTGGAGGGCGGCAGCACCGCGGCCGGGACGGCGACGCTGATCTGGGACTGCCACACCGCCGCCAACCAGCTGTGGACCACCTGGGCCGGGGGTGAGATCCGCGTCTTCGGCGACAAGTGCCTGGACGCCAACAACCAGGGCACCACCAACGGCACACCGGTCATCATCTGGCCCTGCAACGGCCAGAACAACCAGAAGTGGACCACGCAGGCCGACGGCTCGATCCGCAACGTCAACGCCGGGCTGTGCCTCGACGTCAACGGGGCCGCCACCGCGAACGGGACCCGGCTGATCCTGTGGACCTGCAACGGCCAGAACAACCAGAAGTGGACGTCTCTGGCGTAACCAGCCTGCTGGTGCGCGGGGAGACCTCCGGCGGGAAGGGGGCAGTCCCACCGCAGCGTGCCGCGCTGCGGGGGCTGCCCTCCTCCACCGGAACGTGGCGTCAGCGGGGGTGGCCGAGTTGGGTGAGGGCCACGACGCTGGAGACGGGGCTGCCGCCAGTGGAGGAGTAAACAAAGCAGCCCTGGCCGCGGTACCGGTCGGCGACCGCCTTGGACGTGATGACGGCGCCGAGGGGCCTGCCCGTTGCCCGTGGTCTTGGCGACGCAGA
This sequence comes from Streptomyces sp. NPDC030296, assembly GCF_055572815.1. Taxonomy (NCBI): domain Bacteria; kingdom Bacillati; phylum Actinomycetota; class Actinomycetes; order Kitasatosporales; family Streptomycetaceae; genus Streptomyces; species Streptomyces sp. NPDC030296. The sequence continues at coordinate 375,833 of NZ_JBVICQ010000009.1, read as the reverse complement.
CGACGTCGGGGACGACCCGCTGCCGCAAGAACCGCAACGGCACCAGCGTTACGCTCACCAACAACACGGCCTCCGGCGACGCGGTGAGCAAGGCCTCCGGCCTGGAGTCCGCTACCAGGGGCTGGCGTCCGAGATCAACCTCGCCTACACCCCCGAGGTGCGGTGCGGTGTCGTGCGGGGACGGCTGGACCGGTCGTGCGGCCCTTGCTCGCCCTCGGTCCGCCAGCGACGCATCCACTTGTGAGCGGTGACCCGGGAGATGCCCATCTCGGCGGCAACATGGGCGACAGGGCGCCCGGTGCGGACACGCTCGACGAGCAACCGCCTGCCGTGAACGGTCAGCCGGGCATTAAGGTGGGACACGAAGACCTCCGTGCGGTGCAGTCCTAGACAGCTCCACCACACCGGAGGTCTTCGCCATGATCAAGCCCAGCAACCGTTAACAACGCTCGTGATCAATGCACCTAGGCCGTGTCCGGTCGACGACCCGCAGCCAGCGGATCCGTGCCTCCAGATGACACCCTTGTTGCGGCAGAGGCAGGAAGGGGTGGCCGACGGGGTCGGCGTAGACGCGGAAGCCGTAGCCGTCGGGGCCGGTGCAGTCCCGCTGCAAGGTCGCGCCAAGGGCCAGAACGCGGCGTTGTTCGGCCTCGATGTCGTCGACTTCGAAGCCGAGGTGGAACTGCTTGGGGTGCTCGCTGTCGGGCCACTGCGGGGCGCGGTAGTCCTCCACCTGGATGAAGGCTTTCTGCCGGTCGCTGATACCAACTGCTGCACGTACGACTCCTGCGGCCCGTTTCACACTGTCGTGGCCTGGCCGTCACCGCCACCCCTTACCGCCGTGCGCCGGTGCCGTCCTGCACTGACGTGGCGCCCGCCGATGTTCCTCAAGGTGTCGATACTGAGCCGGACTGCGCGGCCAGTTCCGCGACCGCCCCTCTGGAGTTGTATGCGGCGGCAAAAGGGGCCTGCCAAACAATCTTCCGGCTGTGAGCGTGAGTGAGATTGCTGCACGTCGAACAGTCCGGAGCACACCTTGCCCACCAGCGTCCTGGCCGTGGTCGCCTTGTCCATCCTTCTCGGATTCCTGGTGATCCTCTTGCACTGGATGGACAGCCACAGGCCGGACTCGACGGCCGCGGATCGTACGACGACCAGCACCGAGACCACCGTCGGCACGAAGCACACCGGCTTCCCACGGCTCCACTGGAACATCAGCCGCGGCTCAGGCGCGTACCTCACAATGCTCGACCAACTGCGGAACCTCGCTGAACTCTCCGCTGAGGGCCGCGACACATCCAACGCCGGCACCGGGATGAACCTCGCCGCCGTCACGGACGGCACCGAAAGCCGGGGTTTCGCCGACATTGTGATCAGCAGCGACAACCACACCCCCACGGTGCGTGCGACTGTACGGCTCAGCGACTTCCACGTCGTGCGGTTCTCCTCCAGCGACACTCCGCACAACTTCGTCCTGAACCTTTCCCCTGATATCCCTCGCAAGCACGACGCCGGCGAGGACGACTGGTTCGTCGGCGAGGAGGGCTACGACGCCCTCGTCCGCGTCGCGAACCAGTCGCTGACCGCCGTCAATCTGAGCGAGTCCAGCCTTGAGAACAGCCTCGCGGATCTCGGCACCCGCGGCACCGACCGCACCGCCCAGGCGCGCGGCATGCTGCGCTACCTCATCGCCATCACCGAAGCCTCCCGGTTCCACCCCATCGCCACCCGCATCGCGAGCGGGATGGACAACGGGTCCGACGTCTTCCTCACCGCACAACAGGCCGGCGTGATGCGCACTTAGGGCCTATCAGATCGATTCATGTGGCTATAGCACGTTCGGGTGGTTGGTGTGGATATGAGGCGGGGCGGTCTGGCGGATGCCGATTGAGAACAGTTGCGGCCGTACCTGCTGCTCAGCAGGTGGAGGGATCGCCGACAGATGATCGACGGGATCTTGCGCAAGGTAAGAAGAAGCGTGCAGCGGCGTAACCGGCACGGCGAGCGAGGGTTGTCCGCGTCTCCTCACGGGAGCGCTGCAAGCCTCTTCATGGGTCGGCGAACGGGGCGGGAGGGACGACAGGGCGTGGCGAACGCGGACCAGGGCGGGCCGGGTGGTGCTGTCGGGACGGGGGTGGCGGCTCGTTGGGGGACGGTTCGTGCCGTGCTGTGGTTGGTCGTGGCGGTCTTGGCGGTGCGGCAGGTCGCGGTGGTGTTGCGTGCGCCGAGGAGTGAGCGGCTGACGGATCTGGAGACGTGGGTCGGGCCGGACGGCGTTCTGCATGTGTCGGGGTCGTTGTATGACTCGACGCGGTTCACGGGTACTCCGTTCGGCGGGTTCGTCCTCAAGCCGCTGACGCGTGCGGCCGAACAGGCGCTCGGCTGGGGGTGGACGTTCGGGACTCTGCTGCTGGTTGTCGCGCTCGGTCTGGTCGCCGCCCGTGCGCTGCCGCAGCCGGTCACCCGTCGAACGGCCCTGCTCGCGGCGCCCGTCGCGGTGGCTTTGCTGATGCTGTCGCTGCCGGTCCGTAACACGCTCTACCTGGGCCAGACCAGCATCATTCCCGTGCTGCTGGTCCTGGCGGGCTGTTTCGCGGTGCGCGGTGAGCGTGCCAGCGGTGTGTTCATAGGGGTGGCGGCGGCTTTCCAGCCGGCTCTGCTGTTGTTCGTGGCGTTGCTGTGGTTGACCGGTCGTCGTCGGGTCGCCGTGAGTACCGGTGTCACCTTCGCCGGCGTCACCGCGCTGGCCTGGGTGGCGCTGCCGTACGACTCGTACGCCTACTGGGTGCACCATCTGGCGGGTGTGGGTTTGGGTGGCCGGGCGGACGATCTCGCCAACCAGTCGCTGCACGGGGCGCTGCTGCGGCTCGGCCTTGAAGGCACGGCGGAGATCGCGGTCTTCTTCACGCTCGCCACGGCCTTCGCTGTGTTGGGGATGCGCCGGGCCATCGGTTACGCCCGTGACGGGCAGTTGCTGCTCGCTGTCGCGATCACCGGCTGTGTCGTGGTCGTGGTGTCGCCGACGTCGTGGAAGCACCAGTTGCTGTGGGTGCTGGTGGCGGCGGTCGGCCGGGTCGGCAAGCGGGCCTCGTCGCGGTATGTGTGGCCGGTGGCGGTGGTGCTGGTGATGACGCTGCCGGCGAAGATGATGGTGCCGAACGTCGGTGTCCTGTACCCGGTGCGCGACAACGTGGTCCTGCTGGCGGCGCTCGCCTCGGCGCTGGTGGTGCCGTTCTTGTCCCGCACCTCGCAGTACTACCAACACCCGATCCCCACCGAATACGTGCCGAAGGCGCAGACCCGCTTCAGCTGGGCGCCGCTGCTGCGCCGGGTCGCCACCCGCCCCAACCTGCTGCTGGAACTGCTGCTGATCCGTGTCACGTACGCCGCCTACCAGCGCACCCGGCTTCAGGCGGCCGGCAGCCGGGCCGTGGCCGAGGAGCACGCCCGGCAGATCCTCGGGCTCGAGAAGGCGCTGTTCCTCGACATCGAGCACGGGGTCAACCACGCGGTGGTGCGGGTGGGCTGGCTGCGGGACTTCTTCGACTTCTACTACACGTCGTTCCACTTCGTGGTGCCGCTGACCGTCCTCGGCATCCTGTACTGGCGCCGCCCCGCCGACTACCGCTGGGCCCGCACCGCGATCGGCTTCACCACGGTCCTGGCGCTGGTGGGCTTCTTCGTGTACCCGCTGGCGCCGCCCCGGCTGATGCCGGGCCTGGGCATCATCGACACCATCCACGGCGTCCAGGACTTCTCCAAGCCCGACTACGGCACCCTCACCGAGGTCGCCAACCAGTACGCGGCGATGCCCTCGCTGCACTTCGGCTGGTCCCTGTGGTGCGGGCTCACCATCGCCATCGTCGCGCCCCGCTGGTGGATGAAGGCCCTCGGCCTGCTGCACCCGACGTTCACCGTCGCCGCGATCGTCGCCACCGGCAACCACTGGATCCTCGACGCCGCCGGAGGGGCCGCGGTCGTCGGTGCGGGCTTCGCCCTCACCCACCTCCTGACGGGACCACGGGCGGCCCCGGTCACGGACGAGGACGACGGCAAGACCGACGACGGGGCCCCGCGGACCGCAACGAGCGGCCCACGCGACCCCGTCCGTGGTTGACCGTCAGCCGATCCACAGGTCGTACGTGGCACCGTCCCTGGTGTCGTTGGCGGAGATGAGCCGGGGCTCCCACCGCCAGCCCGTGCTGGGCTTGCGGTGGTGGAACTCCACCGAGCGGCCGGCCACCCACCAGTAGTCCTCGGCGGTGGTGCAGCCCTTCGGCCGGCTCACAGGTGAGCAGGTGACGGTCGGGCTTCGGGCGGATCATCGCGGCGACCGTCTCGTCAGGGCTCTGCGCCGTCGCGCGCCAGGCGGCCGAGGACGGGCTGCCGGTGAAACCGTTCGGCAGCGGCCACGCCTTCACCGCCTCATCCGCGGCCCAGGCTCGGGCGACGGCCCCCGTCCACCCGCTTCGGCAAACTGTCTGCCCGTCAACTGGCCTTGGGCGTCAGGGAAAGGCCACTGTCGCGGCATACCGGGCGGGCCGTGGCGGTGAACTTCACGTGAGAGTCGACTCCGCCCGGCCTGAGCCATGAGAGCAGGTCGCGGCAGCCGGGCAGAACAGTCGCTCGGCCGCCCGGCAGGACGTCAGTCCGTGCCCAGGCCACGGCCATCAGGACCTGCCTGGCAACATCAATGTCAGCGCCGGGCCGTAGGGTGCATCGGGTATGGCCTGTCACCGGCCGCACCCGCAGTAGTAAGCCACCCCACCGGCCCCGCACCGTCGGCCGGAAGTTGAAAGAGAGCAACGTCCCGCCGTGTTTCAAGAGACCCCCATCTTCAGCCGCCTCGTCGACGAGCGTGGCGACATCCCCGCTCAGGTGCGCGGTGAGGCCGAACGCATACGCCGCGAACTCGCACGGGTGATGCCCTGGCCCCCTGTATCCGACCTGCCCGCCCGCACCATGCCAGACCGTGGCAGGCCCTGATCCTGCGGGCGTCCTTCGTTTCCCCCTGCCCGAGGCCGGTGTGGTGTGGTCGGAGGGCGGCTGACAAGGGCAGGCTCGCGCGGCGGCTCGCTGTCGACGGGCAGCGAGCCGCCGACCGTCGACGGCAGGACGGCAGGACGGCAGGACGGCAGAGTGGACCTCGGGGCGGATAGGGCCGGGGCTGACGGCGTTGACCCACACTCTCGCGAAACCGAACTCTGCCGCACAGCACTTGGTGACCCGGGAGCGGTCGTCGGCCCAGGAATTGGACGAGTTGCCACGGCCGGGGTGCCGGGCACGCTCCACGTCTCCCCCAGTGGCGATGCTCACGGCGTCGAGGTCGAAGGCGGCCTTCGTCCGGCCGCGCCCTGCGGCGCCCGCCCCCAAGCCCCACGCTCAGCACCGGCCGCCGACCGACCACCTTCGCTCTCCCCTCGCGATGCCCCTCCGAGGTCATGTGCGGGTGTGTGCCTGGCGATGCGCGGTGTTCTGCAGCATAGTGAGTTCCGAAAAGGAACTTACAATGTCGGCATGAAGATGCATCGGGCGGATGAGACCTGTGGCATCGCCCAGGCCGCCGTGGTCATGGGCGACTGGTGGAACGTGCTCGTGCTGCGCGAGATCGCTCGCGGGCATCTGCGTTTCGACGCACTCGCCGGCGAACTCGGTCTCTCCCGCAAGGTTCTCGCCGAGCGCCTGGCCCGGCTCGTCGAGCGGGGCGTGCTGCGCCGCAGTCTCTACCAGCGCCGTCCGGACCGTTACGAGTACGTGCTCACCGACGCCGGGGCAGCGCTGTTGCCGCTGCTGGTCGCGATGCAGGACTGGGGTGACCGGTGGGTGCTCGGGGACGGAACGGTCACCGGGGCGGCGGCACCGGACGGCGCGGAACACGCTCGCGTGCACGCCCAGATCGGCACGCGCATGCCGGAGGGGCTCGTACTGCCCAGCACGCACGGCGTCGATCTGCCCGTCGTCGCGCCGGACTGTGCCGGGACCGTCCTGTTCACGTATCCCGGCACGGGGGTCGAGTGGGACGAACCCATCCCCGGAGCCGTCGGGTGCACGCTGGAGAACCGGTTGTTCAACGATGCCTGGCCCGACTTTCAGCGGGCGGGGGTGGAGGTGCGCGGGGTGAGCACCCAACTTCCGCACGAGCAGGCCGATTTCGCGCGCGCCGAAGCAGTGCCTTTCCCCTTGCTCTCCGATGCCGGGCAACGGCTGGCCGCGGCCCTGCGGCTGCCGACGTTCCGTGGGGCGGGCCGGCTGCGCCTGAAGCGGCTGATTCTCGTCGTCGGGCCGGACGGGACGGTCCGGCATGTGCTGTTCCCCGTGCAGGACATCCCCGCCGCCGTGACGGAGGCCCTGCGATGGGCCACGGCCAGTGCCGGTGCTGGGCCTGACGACACCGAGGAGTCCTGACCGTGATCGAAGCGTGGGGAGTTGGGCCCGTGGGGGTGCAGATGGTCGGGGTGATCGGCGTGCTCGCCCTGGTGACGGTGGTACCGGGTCCTGACATGGCGGTCGTCACCCAGCACGCGATCGCCTCCGGCCGCGGTGAGGCCGCCCGTGTCGCGGCGGGCGTCGCCACCGGGTTGCTGGTGTGGGGCGTGTTCTGCGTGGTCGGGCTTGCGGCGGTTCTGGCAGCCTCTGCTGAGGCGTACGTCGTGGTCAAGCTCCTGGGAGCGGCGTATCTGCTCTTCCTGGGGGCGCGCGCTCTGTTCAGAGCCCGCCACGGCGTGCCGTTGAAGGCATCCCACCGGACGACGCGGGTGGGGAACGGGTACTGGACCGGCCTGGTGACCAACGTGCTCAACCCCAAGATCGCTGTCTTCTACATCGGGCTGCTCCCCGCCCTGGCCCCGGGCGGTCTGCCCGCGGCGGCGGGCATGGGTCTGCTGGTGCTGGCGCACGCGGTGTTGAGCCTCGCCTGGCTGGCATGTGTGGCCCATGCGGTGTCCGCGGCCCGCTCCTTCTTCGAACGGCCGCGCGTGCGCATCGCGCTGGAGCGCCTGACGGGCGTCGTACTGGTCGGCTTCGGTCTGCGTGTGGCCGCGGAAGCCAACTGAGTGTTCACGAGATGTCGAGCCGGCCGTCGGTCGGGAAAGGGGCGGGGATGAGACTGGGCACCGTCGAGCGGATCTGGCGGTACCCGATCAAGTCCACGGGAGGAGAACGGCTGGAGTCGGCCCACCTGGACGAGCGGGGTCTGCTGGGTGACCGGCTGTATGCGGTACGGGACGCCGAGGGCAGGTTCGGCTCGGGCAAGAACACCCGCCGGTTCCGAAGGATGCCCGGCCTGCTCCGGCTGCGCTCCCGTTACCCGCAAGCGGAACGCCTGGGGGAGCCCGAGCTGCTGGACCCGGACGGGGTGCCGGTGGCCGATGCCACCGCCTACCTGCGCCGCTACCTCCGGCGCCAGGACCTCGAGGTGGCCCGTGAAGGGTCCGTCTCGCACTTCGACCAGCTTCCGCTGAGCGTGCTGAGCACCGCCACCCTCGACTGGATGCGCACCGCCCTCGCGGGAACCGCGGTCGACGAGCGCCGCTTCCGGCCCAACCTCCTCATCCGCACACCACCGGGCACACCCGCCTTCGTGGAGGACCGGTGGCTTGGTTCCACGGTCCGCATCGGCGGCACGGTGTGCGTCACGTTCGTACGCTCCAGCGAGCGCTGCGTCATGGTCAATGAGTCCCAGCAAGGGCTGCCGCACTCGCCGCTCGTGTTGAAGACGATCGCGAAGGCGCATGACCTGCGTCTGGACGCACTGGGCACCGTGACCGCGCCGGGCACCATCGGCGTCGGGGACCCCGTCGTCGTGATCCGGCCCTGATCCGACCTCGGCCGCATCGGCGAGACGAGGTCGGCAGCGCCAAGCACCCCCACAAGTGGGGGCCACCCTCACGTGGCTCGGTCGGGCTCGGAGTGTGGAGATGCACCAGTTTCCGTCCCAGGGGAGATCAGTGTCCTAGAACCGGGCGGCAACCTTCACACAACCGTTCGTACACCTCGTGAGTCACATCCCCGTAAGCCTTCGAGCTCATTCTCTGCTCTGACTAGGGGAGTTCACCGTGCGCGCACGCACCTTGGCCGCCACCGCCGCCGTAGCGGCACTCACCGCGACCGGCCTGACCCTGCCGCTCGCCGGGAGCGCCGCGGCCGCGACGACTCCGCGGTTCGACTTCAACGGCGACGGATACGCGGACATCGCGGTCGGTATGCCCGACGCCACCGTGGACGGCAAGGCCAAGGCCGGCTACGTCAGCGTGATCTTCGGCGGGCCGCAGAGCCCGAGCCAGTCCACCGGCGTCATCAGCCAGGCGGAGACCGGCGTACCCGGAACGCCCGAGGCGGGCGACCGCTTCGGCTCCTCCCTGGCCCCTGTCGACGTGAACGGCGACGGCGTCTTCGAGCTCGTCGTCGGCGCGAGCGGCGAGTCGCTCACCTCGGACCAGCTCAAGGACGAGGGCACCCTCACCGTTCTGGACGGCTCGGGATGGAACGTCAAGGGCACCACCGTGGCCAGGGGCACGTCCGAGTACAGCAGCATCGGCAGCACCATGGCCACCGGTGACTACGACGGCGACGGCGACACCGACCTCGTGTACGGCGAGAACGGCGAGGAGCACGGCGCGCTCCGGTTCCGGGCGGGCCCGCTCACCGCCGACCCGGTGACACCCACGACCTTGCGCAGGTACAGCATGGGCGGCCGCACCAGTGCCCTTGCCACCGGCGACTTCGACGGTGACGGCCGGGACGACCTCGCCACCACGTGGCGGGCTCTGGAGGACTCCGGAACCTTCATCACGCGGTGGGACGACCAGGCCGAGCCCGCCCAGTGGTGGAGCGACGCCGACCGCGGCAGCGCGCTCACCGCCGCCGACTTCGACCAGGACGGCACCGACGACCTCGCCGTCGGGCTCGTACAGCCCAACCCCGAGACGGAGACGACGCATTGCGAGGACCGGCTCGGCGGTGCGGTGCTCCTTCTCAAGGGGTCGAAGACGGCGAAGTTCGGCGCCGAGCACGACTGCGTCACGCAGTCGAGCCCGGACGTCGGCGGTGCCGCCGAGCAGGGCGACGACTTCGGCGCCGCGCTGTCCGCCGGTGACCTGAACGGCGACAGCCGTCCCGAGCTGGTGGTCGGTGTGCCCGGTGAGGACGTGGGCACCGTGAAGGACGCGGGCGGGTACGTCGTCATGAACGGTACGGAGAAGGGCCTCTACGGCGGTCTGGCCCGCAGCCAGAGCACCCCGAACATGCCGGGCACGGCCGAGGCCGGCGACCGGTTCGGCGCCCAGGTGGCCGTCGGTGACTACAACCGCGACGGTCTGTGGGACACCGCGGTGAGCGCGCCCGGGGAGAACGCCGGGGATCCCAGGTCGGGTGGCGTCTGGTTCGTGCCGACCAGCACCGAGGAGACGTACCCGCAGGGCAAGTCGCTCACCCCCTTCGGCTTCGCGCTGCCCAACGGCGCCATCGAGTACGGCGAAGTGCTGGGCTCCTAGGGATCCGGCTTTCCGGCGCGGGCGGCCTCGTCGGTGGCGGCCGCCGCGGGGATTTCCACTCCCGCGGGACGTCGGCGGCGGACGGCGTGCGTGCGCGCGTGGGCCCGGACAGTGGGGTCCATTCGGTCTGACCGCCCGCGCAGTTCGCGGGTTTCCCTCCACACGTACTTGGGGTCGTGTGGCCCGGCTGCATTCATCAGTGGGGACCGCACGGCCCCCGAGCACGATCACGGGAGCGCTCACCCGTCTCCGTGCGCCCGGTCGCGCCGCCGCGCGCCCTGTGGCGGGGGGGTGTGGATCGTCAGAATGTATCTCCGGCTCCCATGGTGAGCCGGTTCGGCAGCACGGCCTGCCCGCCTGCTGCGTGCGTGGCCCACCTGGACCATCGGTCACGGCTTCCCGGTGGACGGCGTGGTCGTCTCCGGGGACGTCGACGGACGGGTGGGGTGCAGCGTGGTGGAGCCGCTTCGGTACGGGGTCGATCCCGAGCGCGTGGGGCCGTACGAAGTGATGGGTCGTCTGGGCTCCGGCGGCATGGGCCGCGTGTACCTCGCTCGCGTGATGGGTGGTACGCGGCTCGTGGCACTCAAGACGATCCGGCCCGAGCTGTCGAAGGTGCCCGGTTACCGGGAACGCTTCGCCCGTGAGATCGAGGTAGCCCGCAGCGTCCGCAGCTCATACATCGCGCAGCTCGTCGACTTCGGTCCCGACGCGGAAGTGCCCTGGCTGGCGACGGAACTCGTACTCGGCCCCACCCTCGCGGAGGTCCTGGCCTCCCACGGTCCGCTGCCGGCCGACAGTGTGCGGGTTCTGGCAGCGGGCATCGCGGAGGCACTCGGCGCGATCCATGCCGCGGGCATCGTGCATCGCGACGTCAAGCCGTCCAATGTCCTCCTCTCCGAAAGTGGACCCCGCCTGGTCGACTTCGGGGTCGCTCGGCCGGTGCGGCAGGCCGGACTGACCTCGACGGGACAGTTCGTCGGAACCTCCGCCTACGCCTCCCCCGAGCAACTGCTGGGCCGGACCGTGGGCCCGCTCAGCGACATGTTCTCCCTCGGTGTCCTCCTCACCGAGACGGCGGGCCCGGGCGTGGGCTCCTCGGAACGCCAGTCGCCCGCTGCCGATGTCATCGAGGGCCGTACCCCCGCACTGGCGTCCCTGCCGCAGGATCTGCGCACCGTCGTAAGCAAGTGCCTCGCCCGCGATCCCGCCGACCGGCCCTTCCCGGCCGAGGTCCCCGGCATGCTGGCGGGCCGTCCGCTCCCCGATCGTCAGAGCGGACGTCCATGGCTCCCGGCCCCCGTCTTCTCTTCCGTACGCCGGAGTTCGGAGTCTCTGCGGGCCGTCACGCACCCGGCGACCGCGTTCGACCCCGGCCGGATGGACCAGCAGCCCACGGCCACCGCGGACTTCCCTCGCGTCGACACCACCGCGATGCCCGGTTCACGAATCCCCGCGCCCGCGCCCGCGTTGCCTGCAGGGAGAAGGCCGGCCCTCACCGTGGGGCTTGCGCTGGTGACGGGCCTGTTGGTCGTGGCGGGTGTGCTGCTGACGCGGCAGGACGGTGACTCCGGTGCCGGGCTCGGGGTGGGAGACACGACGCCCGGGGCGACTGTCACCGTCACGGCTTCCGCTCGGCCCTTCGAGGACAAGCCGAAATCCACCGCCACCCCGCCCCGGACCACCCCCTCCCCCGCCCGCACTCCGGCGGAGTCCGTGCGGGAACCCTCGGCCTCGCCGCCGCGGCGGCCCGCGTTCACCCGAGGCGCACTGGGCGTCTCCCGCTACCGGGAGCCGGGATACGCGGCCACGGTCACCTCCGTGGCCCCGCAAGGACACCAACTCACCGTGGCCTTGCACGCCAGGGGAAAGACGGACCTGCGGGAGGCGAACACCACGTGCCTCGAAGTGCAGGGTTCGGACGGGACGTTCACCGTGCATCCGTTCGCGCAACACGCGGAAACGGCCCGGCCCGGCGCCTTCGACGGGACCCTGACCTTTCCCCTGCTCGTATCGGGAAGGTACGCCCTGCGGTACTCCTGCCGAAGCGACTACTCGGCGGTCGACCTGGGCACGGCGCGCGTGCCGCACGTCAGCATCTCCCGCTACAGCGACGAGTACTTCGCCGTGATCCTTTCGACGGCCCGCACATCCAGCGGCCTCCAGCTGGTGTTCGCCTCCACCGGAAGGAGAGACCTTCGGGACCCCCGCACCTCGTGCCTGAACCGCGGCGGCGCGGAACAGTACCCGGTGGACGTCCGGCTGGACCGCAGCGAGACGACGCTCGATCACTTCCACTACGGCGTCATGGACTTCCCACCCGTCGCGGCGAACAGCAGCTTCACCTACTCCTGTTTCCACGACTACAGTGCCGCGCCCCTGACCTGACCCGGCCCCTGGAGCGGCAGCCGGCCCGCGCACCCACGCCCAGACCTGTGATCGGTGGGTCAGATGCCCCCGGTGTTGAGAAGTCGGTTGGGGGTGTCGGCGCGGACGCCCCGTACGACGCCACGGGTGGCCGTACGGTCGAGCCAGACGTGCACCTCGTCGGCCGTGGCCCGGGGATGGGTCGACAGGTACAGCGCGATCACGCCGGTCGCGTGCGGCGCGGCCCACGACGTCGCGCCGAACTCCTCCGTGACCGTACCGCCGCCGGCGAGGGCTGCGGTGACCTTCTGGCCGGGGGCGTACAGGTCCACGCACCGCCCGTAACCCGATCCATGGGAGGCCGTGTCGTTCCAGACCCGGTCCTTCGAGGTGGAGGCCGCGACCACGATCGTGCCGCGGACGCCGGCCGGGGAGTGCTTGCAGGCGTCGTCGCGGAAGTTGCCGGCCGACACCACCGTCGGGATCCCCGCGTCGACCATCTTCTTCACCGCGGCGTCCAGGGCCGCCGACCGGCGGTCGAGGTTGAGTGACATGTTGACCACCGCGGGCTTCTGCGCGTGGGCGGTGACCCACTTGACCGACTTCACCAGGGCGGCCTCCGCCGCCGCCCGGGAGCCGCCGCCGTCGCTCTCGCAGAGGATGCCCTGGACGCGTACGAGTTCCGCCTTCGGCGCCACGCCGTACTTCGCCCCACCGATCACGCCCGCGACGAAGGTGCCGTGGCCGACGCCCTCATCGCCGAAGCAGTCACCGGAGTCCTTCGGACCGACGAAGTCGGCTCCGCGGTGAGCGCGTCCGCCGAACTCCTTGTGGGAGATGTCCATCCCCGTGTCGATCACATAGACGTGAACGCCCCTACCCGTGACTTTGGTGGTGAACCTGCCGTTCAAGGGCCGCGCGCGCTGGTCCAGGATGTCCAGGTTCCACGGCACCTTCCGGGTGAGGGGCGACGCCGCGGTCTGCGCCAGCCCGGACGACTTTCCCTCGATGTCCGGCGAGGTCGAGGCCGCGCCGGACGGCGCCCCGTCCCCGGTGTGCGCCGAGGACTCCCCCGTGCGGGACGTCCCGCGGCCCCCCTCGGCCGCCGCACCGGCTTCACCGCCGCAGGCCGAGGCCCCGAGCACCGTCAGCATGGCCATCACCACAAGTCCGGCCTTTGTCACGTTCCGCGCCACAACGTCCCCCATGGTCCTCTTCGCGCACAGTCAGCGCACTAGACGACGAGGGAGCGGTGGGTGGTTCCGGCCGGTGTGCGGGCAGACCGGGTACGCGACGAGGCGTTCGCCGGGGATTCGACGGGGATCGACGGCACTTCGACGGGGAGACGTCGGCGACGGCATGTTTCGTACCCTGGGCGGCATGCGCATGCGCCCCACCTTGAGCTGGTCTCCCGCCGAGGACCTTCCGCCGGGCACCACGGATCTCGGACCCGTCGCCGACGCCCTGGCCTCCGGTGGTGTGCTGGTGCTCAGCGGGGCGGGCATCTCCACGGAGTCGGGCATCCCCGACTACCGCGGCGAGGGCGGCAGCCTGAGCCGGCACACCCCGATGACCTACCAGGACTTCACGGCGAGCGCCCAGGCGCGGCGCAGGTACTGGGCTCGCAGCCACCTCGGCTGGCGCACCTTCGGCCGCGCACGCCCCAACGCCGGGCACCGTGCCGTGGCCGCGTTCGGGCGGCACGGCCTGCTCTCCGGTGTGATCACCCAGAACGTCGACGGTCTGCACCAGGCCGCCGGCAGTGAGGCGGTCGTGGAACTGCACGGGAGCCTGGACCGGGTCGTCTGCCTCTCCTGCGGTGCGCTCAGTCCGCGCCGGGAACTCGCCCGGCGGCTGGAGGAGGCCAACGAGGGCTTCGCCCCGGTGGCCGCCGGGATCAACCCGGACGGCGACGCCGATCTCACCCACGAGCAGGTCGGGGACTTCCGTGTCGTGCCGTGCGTCGCCTGCGGCGGCATCCTCAAGCCGGACGTGGTGTTCTTCGGGGAGGCCGTTCCGCCACAGCGTGTCGAGCACTGCCGCTCCCTGGTCCGCCGGGCGGCGTGCCTGCTGGTCCTGGGCTCCTCGTTGACGGTGATGTCGGGGCTCCGGTTCGTCCGCCAGGCGGCCGAGGCCGGGACGCCCGTACTGATCGTCAACCGGGACGCCACCCGGGGTGACCGGCACGCCGTCACCCGGGTCGCCCTCCCGCTGGGAGCGGCGCTCACCACGGTGGCGGGCCGTCTGGGCGTGCCCGTCGACGACGGAGTGGCCTCCGGGGCGGGGTAGCGCTCAGGACGCGTTGTGGGCGAAAGCGGCACTGCCGTCGCCGCGCGGAGCGCGCAAGCGGGGCGGTGCCGGTGCGGACACCGAGCCGCGGTGCTGCACGGCTGTACGGTTCGGACCCCACCCGCTAGGCCGGGGGCCGCATGCTCCACCTGATCGCTCTCGTCAGGGCGTGGCCCGTGAGCGGTATCGCGACGCCCTCCAGGCCGGGGAGGTGAGGGAGGCCCAGCAGGGTGCGGGCCCACTCCGGGAGGGAGGTCACCGCGTTGGCGGCGAGCAGGGCGTAGGCGGGCCGGGCGGCGAGCGGCAGCGGTGGGTGGATCAGCAGGAAGCGTGCGGCCGCCCTGCTCTCCGGTGTGGCACGGAGTTCCGGACGGTACGCGGCGAGGCGCGCGTCGAGTTCCGCCCGGGTGCGGGGCGGGTCCGGTACCCCGAGGGCCGTCGCCACCTTCGCCGTGTCGGCCACGTAGGCGTCGTAGTCGGCGGCGGAGAGGGTCCGCGCCCCGAAGCGTTCGTGAGCGCGGAGGAAGCTGTCCGTCTCGGTGATGTGCACCCATTCGAGCAGATGAGGGTCGGCGGCCAGGTAGTGCTCGCCCTCCGTCGTCGTCCCCCTGACCCGCTCGTGGATCGCGCGGACCCGTTCGACGGCGCTGCGTGCGTCGTCGGCGGTTCCGAAGGTCGTCACGGCCAGGAACGTACTGGTGCGTTGCAGTCGTCCCCAGGGGTCGCCGCGATACCCGGAGTGGGCGGCCACGGCGGCCATGGCCAGCGGGTGCAGGGACTGCAGCAGCAGGGCCCGCAGTCCGCCGATGAACATGGAGGCGTCGCCGTGCACGACGCGGATGGGCCGCTCCGGGCCGAACCAGCGCGGGCCCGGTGTGTTGTGGATGCGGGCACGGTTCGCGGGACCGTCCGGCCCCGCGACGCGCCGGAAGAGTGCTCTGCCGAGCCTGTCCCGCACGCCCGAGACCGTGAGGACGTCCCTGTCCATGGTCCTATTCTGCGTCGTCGTCGGGCGGGAAGACAGGTGGCGGTGTTCGTCGGGGCGTCCGCCGAATGCCGGACCGCCTCGTGTGAGCGGGCGGGTGGCGTGGCAGCGTTCCTGTATGTCCCTGGTGATCACGCGTGCCGGACCGGTCGAGGTGCTGCGATGCCCGTGACCGCCCGTACGGTTCCGGCGCGCCCCGGATCGCCGTCCGTGCCCGCGCTGCTCGTCGCCGCCCACGGCGGGCCCGTGCTCGCGGTCACCGCTGTCGCGGCCCTGCTCGCCCTGCGTGCCGAGCTGCGCCCGTTCGACGTCGTCGCCGTCACCTCGGCGGTGTTCACCGGTCAGCTCACGATCGGCTGGGGCAACGATCTGCTGGACCTGCGTCGTGATCGCGCCGTCGGTCGCGCCGACAAACCGCTGGCCACCGGGGCCCTCCCGGTCGGGCGGGTGGTGACGGCCCTGGTCGTGGCGGCATGCGGCTGCCTGGTGCTGTCCGTGCTGGCCGACTGGCGTAGCGCGCTGCTCAACGCCACCCTCGCCACCGGTGCGGGCCACGCCTACAACCTGGGGCTCAAGGCGACCGTGTGGTCCTGGGCGCCGTACGCCTGCGCGTTCGGGGCGCTGCCGTCGGTCGTCACTCTCGCCGCCCCGGCCAGGGGCTGGGCCCCGCTGTGGATGACCGGCGCGAGCGCCACACTCGGGGTCGGGGCGCACCTGCTCAACACGCTGCCCGACCTCGCCGACGACGAGCGGACCGGTGTCCGCGGCCTCCCCCACCGGATCGGGGAGCGCCGCTCACGCGTCCTTGCCGCCGCGCTGCTGTCCGCGGCCTCGCTGCTCGCCGTGCTCGGCCCCGCGGGTACGCCGCCCGCGTGGGCGTGGGCGGTGCTCGCCCTGGTGACGGTCCTGGCACTGCTCACGCTGGTCGACCGCACTCCGTTCCGCGTCGCGGTGGCCATCGCGCTCCTCGACGTCTTCCTGCTCTTGGCGGTCGGTGGATGACCCGGGCAGCCGTCCGCGACGTCTTGGAAGTCAGACGACCTACAGGAGCCACAGGAGCAACGGGAGCAACGGGAGCAACGGGAGCAACGGGAGACAGCATGAGCACGCGCATCGTCAGCGTTCGCGGCGTCCTGCCGGAGCATCGTCATCGGCAGGAGGACATCACCGAGTCAATCACCACCACGATGATGGCCGAGGAGAAGGCCCGACACGGCGTCGTCGAACGGATGCACCGCAATGTGTGCGTCGAGACCCGGCACACCGTGCTCCCGCTGGAGGAGTACGCCCGGCTCGGGGACTTCGGCCAGTCGAACGACGTCTTCATCCGGGCCGGCGTCGAACTCGGCGCCCGCGCGGCCGTGGACGCGCTCAAGGGTGTGGGCCTCACGCCGGCCGACGTCGACTACATCGTGTCGTGCACGGTGACCGGCCTGGCCGTCCCCTCGCTGGAGGCCCGGGTCGCGGCGGAGATCGGGCTGCGTCCCGATGTGGTGCGCCTGCCCCTGGTCGGCCTGGGCTGCGTGGCGGGAGCGGCCGGTGTCGCCCGTCTGCACGACCTGCTGCGCGGTCGCCCGGACGGGGTCGCGGTGCTGATGTCGGTCGAGCTGTGCTCGCTCACGCTGCAGCGCACCGACACCTCGGCCGCCAACATCGTGGCAGGCGGGCTGTTCGGAGACGGCGCGGCGGCGGTGGTCGCCGTGGGCGCCGAGCACCCGCTCGCGCAGTCCGACGACCCGGCCCGTCCGGAGGTCCTCGCGTCGCGCAGCCGTCTCTATCCCGACTCGGAGCGCATGATGGGCTGGGACGTGGGTTCCGGGGGGCTGAAGATCGTGCTCGATCCCTCCGTCCCCGACCTGGTCCGTCACCACGTGGGCGAAGACGTCCGAGGCTTCCTCGCCGACCACGGGCTGACCCGCGAGGACCTCGGCTGGTACGTGGCGCACCCCGGCGGGCCCAAGGTGCTGGAAGCGCTGCAGGAGGCTCTCGGGGTCGAGCGGGAGGCCCTGCGCATGACGTGGGACTCGCTGCGCCGGATCGGCAACCTGTCCTCGTCCTCGGTACTGCACGTCCTGGCGGACACGCTGGCCGAGCGTCCGCCCCCGCCGGGCTCCCACGGGCTCATGCTCGCCATGGGGCCGGGCTTCTGCTCCGAGTTCGTGCTCCTGCGCGCACCGGGTGGTGCGCCGTGAGCAGCGAGGTCCTGTTCACGGTCCTGGTGCTGGCGGTCGGCCTGGAGCGGGTGGCCGAGCTGGTCGTGTCCCGGCGCAACGCCGCCCTGAGCTTCGCGCGGGGCGGGGTCGAGGCCGGGCGGGGGCACTACCCGTTCATGGTGGTCCTGCACACGGGTCTGCTCGTCGGCGCGCTCGTGGAGGTGTGGCTGCGCCGGCCGGACACCGTGGCGGTCCTCGCGTGGACGACGCTCGCCGTCGTCGTGGCCTCGCAGGCGTTGCGCCGGTGGTGCATCGCCACCCTGGGGCGGCAGTGGAACACCCGGGTGATCGTCGTGCCGGGCGCCTCGCGCGTGGCGGTGGGCCCCTACCGCTGGATCCCGCATCCCAACTACGTCGCCGTCGTCGCGGAGGGGCTGGCTCTCCCCCTGGTGCACTCGGCGTGGGTCACGGCGGTCGCCTTCACCACGCTGAACGGGTTTCTGCTCGCCACCCGCATCCGCACCGAGGACGCCGCCCTGGCCCAACTGACCTGAGGGAGAGCACCCATGGACCTGCTCGTCGTCGGCGGAGGACCGGCAGGCCTGGCCACCGCCCTGCACGCGGCCCGCGCCGGGCTCGACGTCGCCGTGTGGGAGCAACGCGCGGGCACCGTCGACAAGGCGTGCGGCGAGGGGCTGATGCCCGGTGCCGTCACCGCCCTGGCGGCACTCGGCCTTCACCCGCCCGGCCATGCCCTGCGCGGCATCCGCTATGTGGCCGGACGGCACCGGGTCGACGCGGACTTCACGGCTGGCCCCGGCCGGGGCGTACGTCGTACGACGCTGCACGCGGCGCTGCGTGAGGCGGTGCTCGCCGCGGGCGTACGGATCGAGCAGCGCACCGCGCGTCGCGTCGAACAGGTCGAGGACGGTGTGCGGGTCGACGGCACCCGCGCCGCCCATCTCGTCGCCGCGGACGGCCTGCACTCGCCGATCCGCCGGGCCCTGGGGCTCGACCGGCCACGCCGGGTCCGCTCGCGGCACGGAGCGGGAAGCGGGGTGGGGGACGGATCGGGAAGCGAGGCGGGGCACGGATCACGGCACGGGTTGCGGCGCCACTACCAACTCGCCGCGTGGAGCGATCACGTCGAGGTGCACTGGGCTCCGCTCGCGGAGGCCTATGTGACGCCGGTGGCCGACGATCTCGTGGGCGTCGCGGTGCTCACCGCCGCCCGTGGGTCCTTCGACGACCACCTCGCCGCCTTCCCCGAACTGCGGGAGCGGCTGGCCCGATCCGCCCCGGCCGGGCCGGTACGGGGGGCGGGCCCGCTGCGCCAGGAGGCGAGCGCGCGCACCGCCGGGCGCGTGCTGCTCGTCGGCGACGCCGCCGGTTACGTCGACGCCCTGACCGGTGAGGGCATCGCGTTGGCGCTCGCGCAGGCACAGGCGGCCGTCCGGGCCGTCGTCGAAGGTGACGTGCCCGGCTACGAGCGGGAGTGGCGCCAGCTCACGCGGCGCTACCGGTGGCTGACCCACGCGCTGCTCGGCGCGACGCGGGTGCCCCCGGTTCGCAGGGCGCTGGTGCCTCTCGCTCAACGGCTGCCGTGGCTGTTCACGGCCGCCGTGGACGTACTGGCCGGCCCGGCGCGGGGAGATAGGGCCGGAGTCCTGGGCCCGGCCCGGATGTGACGCGTCAACCTGTACCTTCGTCATCGGAAGCCGTCGTCGGCTCCGGGCCTTGTCCGGACGAGAGGGAGTCGTGGAGAGAACCGTGCAGGCCGGCTCCGCCGGGCGCTCTCGGGCGCCTCTGAGCACGGAGCGGGTTCTGGGCGCCGCCGTCGCCCTGGCCGACGAGGGCGGAGTCGACGCGCTGAGCATGCGCGGGATCGCGCAGTCCCTCGGTGTCGTGCCCATGGCCCTCTACAAACACGTGGCCAACAAGAACGAGTTGCTGGACGGCATGATCGACGCCGTTGTCCGGGAGATCGACCCGCCGGCCCGCGACACCGACTGGAAGACCGCCGTTCGCGGGCGCGTACTGTCGGCCCGTCGCATGCTGCTGCGCCACCCGTGGGCGGCCCAGGTCATCGAGTCGCGCATCAAGGCGCGGACCACGCCGACCCCCGCGGTCATGGAGTACCTGGACTCGATGATCGGGGTGTTCCGGGACGGAGGGTTCTCGCTCGACCTCGTCCATCACGCCCTGCACGTCATGGGCAGCCGCCTCCTGGGGTTCTCCCAGGAGTTGTTCGAGGACACCCCCTCCCGCCCGGGGGCCGACCGTGCACCGGATCCGGACGCGATGCCGCCGGAGGTGATGGCCGCGCGCTACCCCCACGTCGCCGCACTGGCCATGGCGGTCACGCACGACGCGGATTCCGTCGTCGGATCGGGCTGTGACGACCAGTTCGAGTTCGAGTTCGCCCTGGACCTGACGCTGGACGGCCTCGAGCGGCTGCTCCGTACGGCCTGACCGGCCGAGGCGAAGGCTCCCCTCCTCACCGCAGGCCACCTTTCCCCTTGACTGGTGTACGCCGTACACCTACCTTGCCGTCATCAGGGCATGGGGTGTACGGCGCACACCAGACATCGGGGAGGCGCTGTGAAGGCGATCGTTCAGGAGCGGTTCGGCCCGCCGGAGACGCTGCGGCCGGCCGATGTGGACCGGCCCGAGATCCGGGCCACCGAGGTGCTGGTGCGGGTGCGTGCCGCCGCGCTCAACCCCTATGACTGGCACATGCTGCGGGGCGACCCGTACGTGGCGCGGCTGGTGGGAGGTGTGGGGCTGACCCGGCCGAAGTGCCGGGTGGCCGGGATCGACGCGGCCGGACAGGTGGTGGCGGTAGGGGCAGAGGTACGCGAACTGCGGCCCGGTGACGAGGTGTTGGGGTTCTGCCCGGGCGCCTTCGCCGAGTACGCGCGCACCACCGCGTCCCTGCTGGTGCCGAAGCCCTCTGCCCTGACCTTCGAGGAGGCCGCGGCCGTGCCGATGGGGGCGGTGACCGCCCTGCGCGGCATCCGTACCGTGGGCCGGGTGCGAGCCGGACAGCGTGTGCTGATCAATGGGGCCGCCGGTGGGGTGGGCACGTTCGCCGTGCAGATCGCCGCTGCGTCGGACGCGGAGGTGACGGGGGTGTGCAGCGCCCGTAACGCCGACCTGGTGCGCTCGCTGGGCGCCGCGCATGTCGTCGACTACGGCCGGGAGGACTTCACCGACCGGCGCGGGCACTACGACGTGATCCTGGACAACGTGGGCAACCGCCCGCTGAGCCGGCTGCGCGGGGCGCTCACCCCGACAGGCGTCCTCGTCGCCAACGGCGGTGGTTCGCCCGGCCACGTGTTCGGGGCGATGGGCTCCATGCTGCGGCTGAGCGCGGTCGACGCCGTCGTACGGCAGCGGCTCCGGCCGATCCTCCCGTCCGCCCCGGCCGGGCCCACCCACGAGGACCTGCTCGCCGTCACGGCGCTCATCGAGGCGGGCAAGCTCCGCCCGGTCGTCGACCGAACGTACCGGCTGGAGGACACTGCCGAGGGCGTGCGCCACGTGGAGGAGGGTCACGCGCGTGGCAAGGCCGTGGTCAGTGTGGCGTGAGGGGGCGGGGAACGTGAGGCGGGCCGGGGTCGGGCAGCCAAGTGGGTTGTACGATCGTCGCGTCGGCCTCATGGACGTCCCGTGGCGAACTCACGGGCCCGTTGTCGGCAGCTACGCGAGGACCCTGCATGAGGCTGCCCACATTCCGTGCCCCTGTCGTGTTCGCATTGGTTTCCGCGCTGGTGCTGGTACCGGCCGGCTGCGGTATCAGCAGCGGAGCCGGGGAAGCCGGCCGGCGCCCGCCGGGCACCGGTTCTCCCTCCAACCCGACACCGGATCCCACGGACGATGCCGTCCAGGCGATCCTCGACACGTCCCTGCCCCGCGACGGGAGCGGAACGGTGATCGCCGCCCGCGACGGTGAGATCACGCACTGCGCGGGCTACGGGATGGCCGATCGGGCCCACGGGACCCCGGCGACCTGCGACACGGTGTACGACCTCATGTCGATGACCAAGTCGTTCACGGCCGTGGCGATCATGAAGCTGCAGATGGCGGGAAAGCTGCGGGTCAGCGACCGGATCAGCGAGTACGTCGGGCATGTCCCCGCGGACAAGCGCGCGATGACGCTTCACCACTTGCTCACCCACACCTCCGGGCTGCCCGAGTCCCTGGGGGACGACTACGATCCGGTCTCCCGCCAGGAGATGATCGACGGAGCGGTCACGTCCGAGCTGGTCGCCCCGCCCGGCACGACGTTCTCCTACTCCAACCTGGGGTACAGCCTGCTGGCCGCCATCATCGAGCGCGCCTCCGGCATGGACTACGAGCACTTCCTGGCGGAGCAGATCTTCGCTCCCGCCGGCATGAAGGACACCGGATACGTCCTGCCGCGCTGGGACAGGGAGCGGATCGCGGTGGAGTACGACGAACGGGGCGTCTCCCAGGGGCGGCCGCTGGACCATCGATGGGCCGCCGACGGCCCGTACTGGAACCTGCGCGGCAACGGCGGTCTGCTGTCCACCGCCCGCGACATGTACCGCTTCCACCGCGCCCTGGCCGACGGCACCCTCCTGGACCGCGACGCGCGGACCGCGATGTTCACCGCCCACTCCCCCACCGGCCTGCCCGGCTACGACGGTTACGCCATCGGGTACGGGTGGGTCGTCATGCCCGACACGAGCCTCGCGACCCACTCCGGCGGCAACGACTGGTCCTACGGCGTGAACGTACACGCCGTGCGCGGCGACCTGATGGTGTTCTGGATCAGCAACCAGGCGGTACGGGGCGGGAAATGGGACCTCCAGGAGATCGCCCGCTCCCTCACCTGCGAACTGATCAAGCAGCTCCGAGGCTGAGCGTCACTGTTGGCCGGCGGACGACGCGAGCCTCGGCACTCGCGGTGATCCCTCGGTGTCGATCACACACGAGGCCGGTTCAACAGCCGGGAGAGCACGATGGCGCTCTCGGTCCGCTCGACAGGAGCGGTGGCACGCACGCGTTGGATGGCCTGTTCCAGGTGGGTGATGTCTCTGGCGAGCATGTGGACGACCGCGTCGGCGGCACCGGAGACGGTACAGGCTTCGACGACCTCGGGGATGCCCTCCAGGGCTTGGCACAGTTCGGCGGGGGTGGGATTGCCGGTGCAGTAGACCTCGACGAAAGCCTCGGTGTGCCAGGCCAACGCCTGAGGATCGATGAGAGCGGTGAACCCGCGGATGGCGCCGGTGGCCACCAGGCGGTCGAGACGCCGCTTGGCGGCGGGCGCGGACAGCCCGGCCGCCTTGCCGATCTCGGCGTACGTGGCACGCCCGTCGTGCAGCACGCAGCGGATGATCGCTTCATCGATGGCGTCCATGACCTCACTCCCGACGTCAGAGCCTGCGGTCGGCGCAAGAAGTAGCCGTAAACCCGCTGACATTGCAAGAAAGCGACGGTCGACAGCAGCAAATGGCGATTGCTTGCGCTCTTCCGCCGAACATAGTCTCCGGCTTGTCCTGATGTCACGTGCTGGGAGCAGTGTTGAGATGACAGCAAGCCTGAGCGATGTGGAAGCCTCGGCACTGGCCGCGGTGGACGAGGCGGCCATCGCCCGGTTGCTGCTGGAACTCCTCGCTGTTCCGAGCGTGACGGGAAGCGCCGCGGAGTCCGAGCTCCAGCACGTCCTGGCCCGGCATCTGCAACGAATGGACCTCGATGTCGACCTGTGGTCCATGAACCTGCCCGAGCTTCGTGCCCATCCCGAATTTCCCGGCAGCGAGGCCCCGCGCACGGAGGCGTGGGGCCTGGTGGCCGGCACGCCGCCCCAGGGCGACGGGCCGACGCTGGTCCTCCAGGGGCACGTCGACGTCGTCCCTTCCGGGGATCTGGCGCAGTGGGAGGGTGACCCCTTCCTCCCCCGGCTCACCGGGGACGTGGTGCACGCACGAGGAGCGTGCGACATGAAGGCGGGGGTGGTGGCGATACTCGCCACCGTGGCCGCGATACGGGAGGCGGGCGCAAGGCTGCGCGGCCAGGTGTCCGCCCACCTCGTCGTCAGCGAAGAGGACGGAGGGCTCGGGGCGTTCGGCACCCTCCGACGCGGCCACACCGGGGACGCCTGCATCATCACCGAACCGACCAGCGGCGCGCTCATGACGGCGAACGCCGGCGCCCTGACCTTTCGCATCCAGGTACCCGGCCGGGCCACCCACGGCAGCACCAGATACGTGGGAGTGAGCGCCATCGACGCCTACCTGCCCATCCACCGCGCGCTCGCCCGTCTGGAAGCCCGCCGCAACGCCGACGCCGACCCGCTCATGTCCGAATATCCCATCCCCTACCCGTTGTCCGTCGGCACCGTCCATTCCGGCGACTGGGCCAGCAGTGTGCCCGACCTGCTGGTGGCCGAAGGAAGACTGGGC
Organism: Streptomyces sp. NPDC030296; assembly: GCF_055572815.1. Lineage (NCBI taxonomy): Bacteria > Bacillati > Actinomycetota > Actinomycetes > Kitasatosporales > Streptomycetaceae > Streptomyces > Streptomyces sp. NPDC030296. The sequence goes on along the minus strand of NZ_JBVICQ010000009.1, from coordinate 352,114 downwards.
GTCCGGCTGGGCGAGGATCCGGCCCGGGCACGCACCGAACTGGAGGCGTGCGTGGCCGAAGCCTGCTCAGCAGACCCCTGGCTGCGCTCCCACCCCGCCACGGTGATGTGGCCCGGCGGACAGTTCGCCAGCGGACGGCTGCCAGCCGGGCATCCGCTCGCAGCCCAGGTCGGCGACGCGCACGCCGACGTCACCGGCGGTCCGCGACCCTCCGAGCGAGGCGCCCCTTACGGCAGTGACCTGCGCCTGTACTCCGGGGCGGGCATCCCCACGCTGCAGTACGGCCCTGGCGACGTACGCCACGCACACGGTCCACAGGAACAGGTCCGCGTGAGCGAAGTCGTCACCGTCACCCGGGCACTGGTGCTCGCCACCCTGCGCACGGTCGGCACCAAGTAGCGGCCGACGGCCCCACTCCCTACCGGCTGCTTGCACCAGACCAGACCTTTGGCATGGCCGTGTTCGGCGGGAGTCGCGTGTTCCCTGGGCAGTTGGCGGGTATCACTTCGGGGCGGTGGCGGGTTCACCTGCCACGGGAAAAGGGGGGTGCCATGACCGGCAGGAATCGGATGCGGATTCTGAACAAGAACCGTGTCATCGGTCTGCTCATGACCGTGTCCACGATCGTGGCCGCGATCCCCATGGGCGTTCTGGCTTTCGCCGATCACACGCTCTGGGCGTACGGCCTGTTCGAACTGCTGCTCGGCGTTCTGCTCTTCGGTGTCGCCATGCTGATCATGGGGGATCACTTCGAGGAGTCCGGAGGCGAGACCAGCGGGAACGACGGGGTCGGCCTCGGAGGTCTGTAGGGCTCGGCATGTTGTTGGCAAGACGGTGAGCCCGTCTGGACGTGTGTCACGATCACGCGCCTGACGGGTGGTCTTCCTGCCGTTCCGTGTCGGGCCGGCCGTCGCTGTCGTGGTCGCCCTCGATACTCCGGCCATGAGATCAGCGCGTTCACCCCGGCCGCGGCTCGCCGCGGTCACCGCTCTGGCCGCGCTCCTCGCCCTTGGCGCCCCGGCCGCCGCAGTGGACACCACAGCCCGCACCGCCGCGTCCGGCAGCGCGGCCGCCCCCACGGCAGTGGGCGCGGCGGAACCCGACGGTCATCGCCGGGCCTGCGTCAGTTCCGCGGCGCCCCGGCGCGGCAAGGCACGCGACATCCGTCGGATCGCCGAGAAGGCCCGGGCCGAATCAGGGCTCACATCCGTGATCCTGCGGGTCACGCTCGGCGGCCGGGAGATCATCACCACCGCGCTCGGCGAATCGATGACGGGGGTTCCGGCCCGGCCCGCCATGCATTTCCGCAACGGCAACATCGCCATCAGCTACATGGGCACAGCCCTGCTGCGGCTGGTGGACCAGGGCCGGGTACGCCTGGACGAGCCCGTCGCACAGTGGCTGCCCGGCCTCAAGGACGGCGAGCGGATCACGCTCCGCATGCTGGCGTCGTCGACGACCGGGCTCGCCGACTACGTCACCGCGCCGGGATTCGCCCAGACCATCTCCGCCAACCCGTTCCGTCAGTGGACGGCCAGGGAACTGGTGGACGTCTCCACCAGCCGACCGCGCTGGTACCGGCCGGGCACCGACTGGAACTACTCGCACGCCAACTTCGTGCTGCTCGGCGCCGCCCTGGAGAAGATCACGGGGACCCGTCTGGACGTCCTCCTCCAACGGGAGGTCATGAGGCCGCTCGGCCTGCGTGAGACCCGTAACAGCTTCACGCCCGAGATTCCCGAACCCGTCCTGCACGCCTTCACGTCCGACCGGGGCACCTACGAGGAGTCCACCTTCTGGAACCCCTCCTGGACCACGGCCCCCGGCGCCGTGCAGACGACCGACATCTGCGACCTCGCCCGTTCCGCGACCGGCATCGGCTCCGGCGCGCTCCTCTCGGCCGGCGCCTACCGGGAGCTTCTGCACCCTGGCACCGTGGGTCTGGGCAAGCCGACCCGTACCTGCCCGGCAACCGTCTGCCTCGCCAACACGAAGAGGACCCACTACGGGATGGGCGTCCTCGTCCTCGGGGACTGGGTCGCCCAGCACCCCCTCTTCTTCGGGTACTCCGCGTCGCAGGCCTACCTCCCCGTCCAGGATCTCGCCATCGCCGTCGCCACCACACAAGGGCCCACAAGTCCCGACGGCCACACCGCTCACACCATCGTCCAGCGCATCGCCGCCGCCCTCACTCCCGACCACCCCATCCCCAACTACCCGTGATCCGGGGGAGAGTGGGGGAGTTCGGGAGCGCCCGAAGCCGGGACGGATACGGGTAACGTGTCGGACCGCCGGACCAGACAGCCGGTGATCCGGTCCGCCCCCAAGCCTCCCCGGGAGTACTCCTCATGACCATGGTCGACGGCATCGACGCCCGGGGCATGCAGCACTGCGAGACCACCACGCTCGCGGTGCTGCTGCGCCATCAAGGGCTCGATCTGTCCGAAGCCATGCTCTTCGGGCTCGGTGCCGGGCTGTCCTTCATCTACTGGGACAGCAAGAGCATGGACTTCCCCTTCCTCGGGGGCCGCGTCAAACCCTTCACCCTCACCACCGGCCTCGCCGACAGGCTGGGGCTGGAACTCCAGGTGAAGGAGACCACCTCGCCCCGCAAGGCCTGGGAGAACGTGACGGCCGCCGTCGAGGCCGGCCGGCCCGTGGGACTGCAACTCGACAGCTATCACCTCGACTACTTCACCTCGCGGGTGCACTTCGGCGGGCACATCGTCGCCCTGTACGGCTACGACGACCAGCACGCCCATCTCGTCGACACGGCGCAGCAGGGCGGCGCGGTGACCACCAGTCTGGACGGTCTCGCCCGGGCCCGGGCCGAACGCGGGCCGATGACCGCGAGGCACCGCTCCTTCACCCTGACCGTCCCGGCGGACGCCGCCCCGCCCCGGGAGCGGATCGTCCCGGCCATCACCGCATGCGCCGACGCCTTCCTCGAACCGCCCATCGCCAACCTGGGCCACCGGGGCATCGAGAAAGCCGGCAAGCTGGTCCCCGGCTGGCTCGGGCGGAGCGACGATCCCGAGCGGGATCTGCCGCAGGCGGCCCTGCTGATGGAGAAGGCCGGGACCGGCGGTGCCCTTTTCCGCAACCTCTACCGCGACTTCCTGGCCGAATGCGCCGAGCAGATCGACAGCCCGCACCTGCGCACGGGGCACGCGCTGTACTCGGAAGCCGCGGGGATGTGGACGCACACCGCGGCACTCATCACCCGAGCCGGGCAGACCGGCGACGCCCAGTACCTCGTCCAGGCCGGCACGCAGCTGCGTGAACTCGCGCGGACGGAACGCGAAGCCATGCAGGCGCTCAGCCGTCTGGAGCCCTGAACGCGCTCCCGGCTCACCGGCGTTCTTCACGAGCACCCGGGGGTGCGGAGTACGGCATCCGACGGTGCGTCGTACGGCCGTACGGTGGCGTGCGGTCGTACCGTCGGACGCGTCACCGAGGAGGACTTCTGATGCGCGGAGTGACCTATTCGATGAATGTCTCGCTCGACGGGTACATCGTCGGGCCGGACGGCGGAATGGACTGGGCGCCGCCCGACGAGGAGGTCTTCCGTTCCTGGATCGACGAGATCCGAGGGGTCGGCACCCATCTGCTGGGGCGGCGGCTGTACGAGACGATGCTGTACTGGGAGACCGCCGACGAGGATCCCTCGCTCGACGAGTCGCAGCGCGAGTGGATCGCGCTCTGGAACCCGCTTCCCAAAGTGGTGTTCTCCACCACGCTGTCGACGGTGCAGGGCCATGCCCGCCTGGCCTCGGGCGGCCTGGCGGAGGAGATCGAGCGACTGCGGGCCGAGCCGGGGAACGGCCACATCGCCATCGGCGGCGCGACGCTCGCCGCCGAGGCCGCCGAGCAGGGGCTGATCGACGAGTATCGGGCCAGGGTCTACCCGGTGCTGGTCGGGGGTGGGATCTCCTTCTTCCCCCAGCACGAGCGGCACGTGGATCTCGAACTCCTCGACACCCGCATCTTCACTTCGAAGGTCGTCTACCTCCGCTACCGCGTGGTGCGGTGAGAGCCGCCCCCGGCGTCTCTCCGTCCGCCCACCGCCGCGTCATCTCCTCCGCGAGAGCCTCCGCGGCCGGCGACGTCCACCGCCTGCGGTGGCGGGCCAGCCGTACCGGCACATCGCGGAAGTCCGGCGCCGGTACGCGCGCCAGTCTCCCCTGCCGCACCTGCTCCTCCACGCTCGTCAGCGGCAACAGGGTCAGACCCAGTCCGGCGGCGACGCACGAGCGGGCCGCGTCGACGCCGCCGAACCGGGTCAGCCGGGGCCGGGCGTCCGGCACGGCGAGCAGCCGCCGCTCCAACGCGTCGCTGTACGAGCAGCCCTCCTCCAGCAGGAAGAAGGTCTCCCTCGCCAACCGCGCCCAGGTCGGCGTGTGTTCGCGTCCCGCGAGGGGGTGCCCGGAGGCGCAGACGAGGGCGAGTTCCTCACGCGCCAGCGTCTCGGTCGCGACATCCGGGAACGGCGCCTCCCTCTCGTCCTCCAGCACCAGCGCCAGATCCAGCCGCCCGGAGCGCAGCCCCTCCACGCATTCGCCCGTTCCGGCCGCGTACAGGTCGACGTCCACCTCGGGGTGGCGGGTCCGCAGTGCGGCGATCACCGGGGGCAGCCTGGTCGCGCACAGCGACTCGGGGGCACCGAAGCGCACCCGCCCCCGTACGACCCCGTCGCCGTCCTCGCCGGCCCCCGCATCACCGGTACGGAGCCGTGCCACGGCGTCGAGCACCTCCTGTGCTCCTTCCAGCCGTCGTCGCCCGGACTCGGTGAGCAGCGTTCCGGTCGGCAACCGGTCGAACAACCGGGTGCCCCACTCCCGCTCCAGCGTGCGGATGTGAACGGTGACCGTGGACTGGGCGAGATGCAACTCGGCCGCGGCCGCGGTGAAGTTGCCGGTGCGGGCGAGCGTGAGGAAGGTCTGCAGGAGTCGGGTGTCCACGAGACCAGAGTAGGTACCCGCCGCGCTGCCTGCATCTATGTGGCGTGCCGATGGATTCGATCGGTGATGATCGTTGGACGCGATCGGTGGGGTACTGGCAGCTTGGGGGCATGAGCAGCGACGCGTACGACAAGAACGATGTGATCGGCACGAGTGCGGGGACCGGCTGGGCGGAACGGGCCGAGGGGGCGGCCGAGGTCCTGCGGTACTCCGCCTTCACCGACGATCCGTCAGGTGGCAATCCGGCCGGGGTGGTCCTCGACGCCTCCGCGCTCGACGACGCGGCGATGCTGGCGATCGCCGCCGAGGTGGGGTACTCGGAGACGGCCTTCGTCACCGAGGGCGACGCGTCCGCGCGCCGCTTCCGGGTCCGTTACTTCAGTCCGCTCGCCGAGGTGGCGTTCTGCGGTCATGCGACGGTGGCCCTTGCCGTGGCCCTCGCGGAACGACTGGGCGCGGGCGATCTCCTCTTCGACACGCCCGTCGGCGAGATTCCCGTCTCCACCGCCATCGGCCCCGCCGACGGCACGGCCCGCGCGACCCTCACCAGCGTGCCGGCCCACTCCCGCCCGGCCACACCGAGTGAACTGCACGCAACTCTCGAAGCCCTGGGCTGGTCCGTGGAGGACCTGGACGCCGGCCTGCCTCCCCATGTGGCGTTCGGCGGCAACGAGCACCTCGTCCTCGCCGCCGCCTCCCGGGCCCGCCTCGCCGACCTGCACTACGACTTCGACGGCCTCGCCGATGTGATGCGCCGCCACGGCTGGACGACGGTCCACCTGGTGTGGCGCGAGTCGCCGTGCCTCTTCCACGCGCGCGACCCGTTCCCCGTGGGCGGAGTCGTCGAGGACCCGGCGACCGGCGCGGCCGCGGCGGCCTTCGGCGGCTATCTGCGTGCCCTCGGCCTGACCACCGCCCCGTCCACGATCGGCATCCGCCAGGGCGAGGACATGGGTCGCCCCAGCGACCTGCGGATCGACGTGTCCGCCGAGGACGGCCGCGTCCGCGTCACGGGTGGGGCGGTGCCCATCGGGTGAGCCCGCCACCTGTGGCGGGTGAGGTGGCACCGGCTGTGGCCGGTCCTCGGGCGGCGTGCAGAATCTAGCCAGGACGCGCAACTGCCTATGGCTGGAACTCGTCCCTTGTACCCGAGCCGACGAGGCTCGCAGAGCACTCGAACCACGAAGTGGGGGGCGGAACATGAACCTGAAGCCGAGGAAGAGCCGACGCAGACCCGGCGCCGTCCGGACGGCCGTGTTGAGCGTGTGCGCCGCTGCGGCGCTGGGCCTGACCGGCTGTTCCGGGGGCGGCGGCACGGACGATACCGGCAGCGACGCGCAGCCGAGCGTGACGGCGACGAGCGGCGCCGGTGACAAGGGGGACAAGAAGGGGGCGAACGCCGGTACGACGGCGGGCGGGAACGCAGACACGAAGGCGTCCGCGGGCTCGGGCGCGGACGCGGGCTCTGATGGGGACAGCGGCGGCAAGTCGGGCGGGGGCACTTCGGTCACGTCGAAGCCGTCCGAGCCCGCGACGACGGGGTCCGGGGGCGGTGGGGGCGGCTCCGCCGAGGGTGACGGCTGCGACCACAAGATGCCCATCTCCCCCGACGAGATCGCGGTCTACCGCTACACACCGGAAGGGGGATCCTTGAGTCTGATCGTGAAGCACGGCAACTGGGGATGCGGCACCCCCGACTCGGACGGGGCGCCGTTCGAGACGGTCGGCAAGGAGACGTACATCCCGATGGACCAGGCCGCGTACGTCACCGTGACCAACCCCATCGTCGAAAGCACCACGAACCAGAAGATCGGCGTCCAGGAGTTCCTCGACTGGCTCGACGCGAACCCGAACTCGGGGCTCGTCTTCACGTACCACCTGGGCGACAACGGGGCCATCGACCGTCTCGAGGAGGTCTTCACCCCGTAGGCGGCCGGCACGAGCGAGCGTTTCGAGGCGCAGGCCGGCCTCCTCGACGGCTCCGCCTTCCGGCACGTCGACCGTCTCGGCCTCGCGGCGGGCGGGCGCTGCTGGGAGGTGGGCCCGGTGGGTGGCGCTGCTGGGAGGTGGGCCCGGTGGGTGGCTCCTGCTGGAGGACGCCGATCCCGCTCTGCAGCCACTGGCCTGCCCTGATGGATCCGGACCTGGGCAACAGTTCGGCGGGCCTGAGGGGCATCCAGGCGAACTCGACGTGGCCACGCGGCGCCGATGATCTCGACGCGGGGGCGGAAGCCCGTTGGGGGCGCGGCGCATACGATCTGGGCATGGGTGTGTGGGAGCGGAGTCTGGATGCCGCGGGGGTTCGGGGAACCCGGCTGCGTGGGGATTTCGGGGCGCAGCGGAGCGTCGTGGCTCGGTTCCGGCGGGCTTCCTATGTGGCGGCCCGGCTGTTGCTGCCGCCGTACTTGGTGCCTCACGTGGTGGCTGCCACGGCCGTGATGCACCACGGGGACAATCTGCTGGACACCGGGACCCGGGCGCGGCGTGCGGCGGCGTGGGCGAGCTGGGAGGGGCAGGTTCGGCGGGCGTTGGAGACCGGGGTCGGCGACGATCCGTTGATGCGGACCCTGGTGCACACCATGGAGGCGTATCCGCGGCTTCGCGGTGTGGTGGAGGCGTATCTGTCCACGGCCACCGCCGAGTTGGAGTTCGACGGCTTCGCCACCGAGTCGGATTTCCAGGCGTACGTGGACGCCTACTCGCTGCCGGGCTTCATGCTCGTGGCCTCCTTGATCGGGCCGGACGCCGACGACGGGTCGTTCCGGGCGGGGTGCCGGACGTTCATCGAGGCGGGCCAGCGGCTCGACTTCGTCAACGACCTCGCGGAGGACCTGCGGGAGGGGCGGCTCGGCGTGCCGACGGAGACGCTCATGAGGTTCTCCGTCAGCGTGGAGGATCTCGCGGCCGGACGTGAGTCCGCTGGTGTACGGGAATTGGTGGAGGAGCAGGTGCGGGCGGCCCGTGCCGGGTTGGTGGCCTCCCGAGAGCTGTCGGCCCTTGTTCCTGGGCCCAGCCGGGCGTTGGTGGAGGCGCTGGTGGAGATCGAGTTGCTGACCGCCGACTCTGCGCTGCGGCGGGGTGCCGAGCTGCTGCGTGGCTCGGCGTCCCCGCCTCCGCTGGGCACCCTGCGGGTGTTGGCACGCGCCCACCGGAGGGCTCGCGCGGAGCGTTGAGTCGTCCGTTCGGGCAGCTGCTCCCTGCTCCCACCCGGTCAGGTGGTGGCGTCGGCTTCCTTCGCCGCCTCTTCCAGTCGGTTTCTGTACCTCTCCCACCAGGCCGGATCCCCCGACGGCAGGCTCGTGTTGCTCATGCTCATGCCCGCCGAGCCGTCCAGGAGTTCCCTGACGATGTCGGCGTGGCCGGCGTGGCGGTGGGTGTCAGCGGTCACGCGGAGCACGGCGTGGTGGAGGGTCACCTCGTCGCGGTCGCTCGGCCACCACGGCACCCTGCCGATCGTGTCGAGAGGCAGCGCGTCGATCGTCGCGTCCGCGTGCGCCCAGGCTCGGCGGTAGAGGTCGACGAGGTACGCGCGGGACTCCTCCGCGGTGGCCCACATGTCCGCGTTGAGGTCCGCCCCTTCGTCGAGCCACGGCAGGGGTTCACCCGAGGGGCGGGCGAAGGTGTCGCCCAGATAGCCGAGTTCGATGCCGGCGCAGTGCTTCACCAGGCCCAGGAGGTTGGTGCCGGTGGGGGTCATCGGGCGGCGGATGTCGTACTCCGACAGCCCCTCCAGTTTCCAGAGCAGGGAGTCGCGGGCTTCCTGCAGATAGAAGCGGAGGTCGGTCTTGGGGTCAGTGGGGCCCGTGGGGACGGCACGCACTGTGGGACCAGCCGTATCGGTGGGCTCTGGTGAGGTCATGGGGGTCAGTCTGCCGCTCCTGTGATCTCTGTACAGCGGCCCGTCGGCTTCTCGGCCTTTCGGGGCATCGGTGGGGGCGGCTGTCCTTGCCGACGTGGGCGGTGCGGACGCGGATCTCGTGGAGCGCCTCGGCGTCCTCGGGGCGGCACGGGCGTACGGCGGTGGGCGCCGCGGGTCGAGTCACCGCGGCATCCCGCGCGTCCCCCTCCATGCCGGGCGTGGTCGGCCCGCTTCGGGGGGCCTGGACATGGTGCTGCCCGGGTGAGGGGGCTCACCCGGGCGTATGGGGGCCTGCCCGCCGGCGGTCAGTCCGCCAGGCGTCGGCTCAGCAGCTGCTTGCCGAGTTCGGCTCCCTTGCGGCTGTCGGCCTGTGCCTTGCGGAACAGCTCGGTCACCTCGGTGTCGCCGGCCCGCTCCGCGTCCTGGATGTAGGTCTCGAGCCGCAGCGCGTTCTCCAGGCAGGCCTCGACGTACCAGATCAGGTTGTAGTCCTTGTCGGCCGTGCCGGTCACATGGCCGGTCTCAGCGGTGCTGGTCACGTTCTCCTCCTCCTCGGTCGGGTGCTGGGGCCGCACCGGTTCGGCGCGGCTTCCGGAGCGCAGCACGGGTACCCGGACCGTGGAGGCGTACACGGCCCATGTGCAGTCCGACGGCAAGGTGTCCCGACCTCGTGCGAGGGCACACGGCTGTCACCACCTCATGGGAGAAGGGCCACATCACGTGCGTACCGTCGGAGTGGAAGAAGAACTCCTCTTGGTCGATCCGAAGACCGGTGAACCGCAGGCAAGGGCCGCCGCGGTGCTCGCGCGCGCCTCGCGGGACGGCACGGGGGAGGACGTGTTCGAGAAGGAGCTCCACGACGAGCAGGTCGAGTTCGCGACGCGTCCCCAGTCGAAGATGACGGATCTCGGGTCGGAGATCGTCCGCTGCCGCAAGGACGCGGCACGGCACGCCGAGGAGGTGGGCGGGGCCGTCGTGGCGCTGGCCACGTCGCCGCTGCCCGTGCACCCGACGATCACGATGAACAGCAGGTACCAGTGGATGGCCCGGGAGTTCGGGCTCGACACGCAGGTGCAGCTGGTGTGCGGCTGCCATGTCCATGTGTCGGTGGAGTCCGACGACGAGGGCGTGGCCGTTCTGGACCGTATCCGGCCGTGGCTGTCCGTGCTGACGGCGCTCAGCGCGAACTCGCCGTTCTGGCAGGGCCACGACAGCGGGTACGCCAGCTACCGCAGTCAGGTGTGGGACATGTGGCCGATGGCCGGTCCGACGGAGATCTTCGGCACGGCCGAGCGGTACCACCGGTACGTGGCGGAGCTGACGGCCACGGAGGTCGTGCGCGACGAGGGGATGGTGTACTTCGAGGCGAGGCTCGCCCAGCGGTATCCGACCGTGGAGATCCGGGTCGCGGACGTGTGTCTGCACCCCGACACCGCGGTCCTGGTCGCGGCGCTGACCCGGGGGCTCGTCGAGACCGCGGCCCGGGAGTGGCGGGCCGGCCGGGAACCGCTCGCTCATACGGCCGAGCTGCTGCGGCTGGCCCGGTGGCGGGCCGCCCGTTCCGGTACGACGGAGAACCTGCTGGACCCGGTGACGATGCGTCCCCGGCCCGCCGACGAGGTGATCCACTCCCTGGTGCGCCACGTCGAGGAGGCCCTCGCCGACAACGGCGACCTCGATCTGGTCCGCGACACGATCGCCACGCTCTCGCGGCGGGGCAACGGGGCCCGGGTGCAGCGGGAGGTGATGGAGCGGACGGGGAGTCTGCGTGAGGTCGTCGCCGCCTGCGTCCGGCACACACAGGCGTGAGGCCTCCCTGGCCGGACGGCCTCCCGTGGGCGAAAATGTCGTGCGCGTAGGTCGGCGCGGACGGGGTAGTGCGTTCCGAACGTGCGTCGGCGCTCCTCCCCCGGTCGGGGGGCGGCGGCCCCGTTCGCAGAGTCTCGAAGGCGAGGAATCCGAGCATGAACGCGTGGAGTCCCGATCACACCACCGGGCGGCATCCCGGCCCCGCGGTGCGGTCGCCGGGCGATCTGCCCGACCTGGTGCACGCGGGCATGTATGTGGTCGACGACCACGGCTCCATCGTCGCGGTGAACGCTCGGGCCGAGTTCCTGCTCGGCCGTACGGCCGACGCGCTCGTCGGCCGGGACGCGCACGATCTGCTGCACCGCGACGGCCTCGGCCAGAGCACGCCGCGGGCCGCCTGCCCCATGATGCACGCGTTCCTCGGCGGCAGTACGCGGGGCGGGGCGCACGAGTGGTTCGCCCGGGGCGACGGCACCCTGCTGCCGGTGTCGTGGCTGGTCACCCCGTGCAGGCTCGACGGGGGCGCGCTGGGCGCCGCGGTCCTGTTCTACGAGATGGACCCCGAGGAAGGGGTGCCCTCGACGGCGGCCTCCCCGACGATGTCGCAGCTGGACCGGCTGGCGCTGCTCGCCGAGACGACGACCCGGCTGACCTCCACGCTGGATGCCGAGGAGGCCGTGGCGCGGCTGGTGCGGCTGGTGGTGCCGCGGCTCGCGGACTGGGCGGTGATCGACCTGATCACCGAGAGCGACGACGTCTGGCGGACCACCGTGGCGACTCATCACGGCGGTGCCGTGGTGCGGTGCGAGGAACTGGAGGGGCCGCTGCCACCGGTGCACGAGGAGTCGCTCATGCCGTTGTCGCGGGCGCTGCGCGGTGCGGCGTCCACCCTGGCCGGGCCGCAGACGTACCAGGGGCCACCGGACTCGGGCATCGCGGTGGCCCAGCAGCGGCTGTTCAAGGTGACGGGCATGCACTCGGCGGCGATCGCACCCATCCGGGGGCCGCGCGCGGTGCTGGGCGCCCTCACCCTGGGCCGCAACGCCGAATCGGGGGTCATGACGGACGCCGAGCTGTCCCTGCTGGAGGACATCGCGCGGCGGGCGGGGCTGGCGCTGGAGAACGCCCGGCTGTACCAGCGGCAGCGACACATCGCGGAGACCATGCAGCGGCATCTGCTGCCGCAGCTGCCGGAGGTGCCCGGGCTGAGCATGGCCGCGCGGTACGTGCCGGCTTCGCAGTCGGCACAGGTCGGCGGCGACTGGTACGACGCGTTCACGCTGGCCGACGGGGCGACGGCGGTGGCCATCGGGGACGTCGTGGGACACAACATCGACGCGGCGGCGGGAATGGCGCAGATCCGCAACATGCTCCGTGCCTACGCCTGGGCGCTGGAGGAGCCGCCGAGCGCGATCGTGGAGCGGCTGGACCAGGCCGTGGTGAACGTGGCCGAGGCGTCCATGGCGACCATGATCTTCGGCAGGGTGGAGAGGGACGCCGACGGGTGGGCGCTGCGGTGGACCAACGCCGGTCATCCGCCGCCGTTGCTGATCACGCACGACGGGCGGTCGGCCTTCCTCGACGAGGAGCACGACCATCTGCTCGGCACCGGCCTCGTCCGCGGCCGTACCGACACTCGGACCACGCTGCCGCCGCTGTCCACGCTGGTGCTGTACACGGACGGCCTGATCGAGTCGCCCGGGCACATCCTGGACCGCGGTATGGCCCGTCTGCGGCAGCACGCCGCGGCGCTGGCCCACCGTCCCCTGCACGTGTTCTGCGATCTGCTGCTGGAGCGCGCGCGTCCCGCGGAGAACGACGACGACGTGGCGCTGCTGGTTCTGCGGACACCTGCCGGAGAAGGTGAGTCGGCCGGGCGGTAGCGGGCACTCGTACGGGGAGAGCGGCAGGAGGCCACAGTCTTCCCCAAAGCCCCATACATCCCTACCATTTCGAACGCGTAGCCGCTCTCATCGGGGGAAGCACGTGCCTCTGAGAGGGAACGCGAGTTCGCGTCAGCCTCGATGAGCCGAGCGGGGAAAGACGAGATGGCAACAGAGCCGTGTTGGGACGACAAACTGCCTTCCGAGGAGATCCAGAAGTGTCACGCCGCCTTCGACGGAGAACTCGGCGACGTGACGGGTGCCCGTGCGGCGGCCGAGGGTTTCCTCGGCGCGCTGGCGCGCACGTCTGAGCCCACCGCGCAGGAGCACTGGGACGACATTCTGCTGGTGGTGACCGAGCTGGCCGCGAACGCCGTGCAGTACGCGCCCGGGCCGTTCGAGCTCACGTTGCGGCGCACCTTCGACGGGGTGCACGTGATGATGCACGACACCAGCGTCACGTCGCCCGAGCCGCGCCCCTTCCATCCGAGCAAGGGCGGCGGCGGTATCGGCTGGTACCTGATCCACACGCTGTGCGACGAGGTCAGCGTGGTGGTGCACGACGAGGGCAGGCAGCGCGGCAAGGACATCCACGTCTTCCTGCCGTGGTGAGACCTGAGCGGTGAGCCGTGGGGGATGCCCCGGCCCTGGTGGGAGACGACACGGAAGCGCCCCGGCCCGGTGGGTCGGGGCGACTGCCTGTGTTCGGGATCAGGTCAGCGGCACCAGGACGCTGATCGTCTTGCCGCCCTCCGCCCGGCTGCGGACGTCGACCTGACTGGACAGCCGGTTGATCAGCGGCCAGCCGTATCCGCTGCCCTCGTGGGAGCGGGGCGGCATACCGGGGCCGTGGGCGGCGGCGGGGACGGCGGGACTGTAGTCCCGCACGTCCAGTCGTACGCCGTCCTCGGTGACGCCCACGTCGAAGCCGGCCAACCCGCCGCCGTGCCGGACCGCGTTGGTGACCAGCTCGGAGACGACCAGCAGCAGATCGATCATGGCTGCCTCGGTCGGCGGCCCCGACGGCGAGCGCCATCCCTCCCCCACGACCGAGCGCACATAGCGGCGGGCGGCTGCGGCACTGGTGATGGTGACCGGCGGGCGCGCCACCTCGGCGGGCGGGCCCTCGGTGGAAGCGGTGCCGTGCTCCCCGACCGGTCGGCGTTCCATCGCCGTCATGCTGCGCGCGGGCCCGGCGAGGGAGGACAGGGGTGTGCGTCACTGTTCATGAAGCGCCGCATACCCGCTCCCGCCCGGTCCATGACCGCCGAGATCGCCACTCGTTCCCATCCCGTGCCCGCACAGCTCGGCCGTCGCGGTGGCCTGCGCGGCGGCGAGCTGCCGGCGCGCGGCCTCCAGGGCCTGCCGGACGTCGCGGGTGCCCGTGGACACGCACAAGGTGTACGCGAGGTCCTGCGCTCGGCGCGTGGCCTGCGGGTCGCTCCGCTCGCCCTCGTACGACTTGAGCGACTCGTACTCCTCGACGAGTCGGCGCAGCGTCGCGGGATGGGGCATCAGCATCTGATTCGCTCCTGGGTGATCTCGACGACAGGATTCACGGTGTGGACGGTTCTCGTGGACGGATCGGTCCCCGGGTGCGGCGAGCGGCCGGGGGCCGGGTGGTCGCTCAGCTGTCGCGGGTGCGCCGGCCGTCGCGGTCGCCGGTTCGGGCGGCCTGGCCGAGGGCCTCCTCGCGGACCCGTGCGCAGCTGCGGCTGATGAGGCGGGAGACGTGCATCTGGGAGATGCCGAGGCGGTCGGCGATGCGGTTCTGGGTCATGTCCTCGAAGAAACGCATGTAGAGGATGGCGCGCTCCCGCTCGGGCAGTCGGCGCAGCCCTTCCTTCGCTGCCTCCCGGTCGACGACGACGTCGTACGCCTCGTCGCACGACCCGAGGGTGTCGGCGAGGCTGTAGCCGTCGTCCCCGGAGGACATCTCGGCGTCCAGCGACAGGGCGCTGAAGCTCTCCAGCGCCTCCATCCCGGCGTTGACCTCTTCCTCGGTGAGCCCGGTGTGGGCGGCGATGTCGGCGATGGAGGGCTCGGTGGCGCCGGAGGTCTGGCTGAGTTCGCGGCGGGCGACGCGCACCTTGTTGCGCAGGTCCTGCACGCGGCGGGGGACCCTGAGGGTCCACATCCGGTCGCGGAAGTGGCGTTTGATCTCCCCGGTGATGGTGGGGACGGCGTAGCTCTCGAACGCCCCCCGTTCGGGCTCGTAGCGGTCCACCGCTTTCACCAGGCCCATGGCGGCGACCTGGCGCAGGTCCTCCAGTGACTCGCCCCGGTTGCGGAACCGGCCCGCGATGCGGTGGGCCATGGGCAGCCAGGCCTGTACGAGTGCGTCTCGTACGGCGTCCCGCTCGGGTCCTTCGTCCATCGCGGCCAGCCGGGCGAAGGCGGCGGCGGTGTCGGGGGCGTCGTCGTGTGACCTTCTGTCGATGGTGCCGGGGCGGGCGGACGTACCGGATCCGTTGGCGGACACGTTGACCAGCATGCGGAATCGCTCCTGAACGACGCTGTCAGGGACTCGCGGAGGGGAACAGCGGGCGGGTGGCAAAGACCCGGACGCGGAACACCGTTTCCTCCGGCGCGCCTCCGTCACGGAGGCGTGGAGAACCGATTGCCCCTCGATTCGGGAGGCAAACAACCGTGCGCCGCGTTCTTCGTGTCGGGTACACGTACCGGGTGGCGGTGCCGGTGGGGCGGCAGGGCCGACCGGGCGGAGCCGCGGCGACGACTTCCGGCCAGAGTGCGGAGCCGGAGCGTCCCTTTCGGGGCGGAGTGGGACTGACTTGGGAGGACGGGGGCAAGCGGGGGGTGGCAGCAGGCATTCGGGCGAGAGGGGTGGACGGCATGGCAGCCGTGACGGCAGCGCGGACAACGGCCACGGCGCGGGAGAAGGTCCTGACCAGGGGGGCGGCCCTGCCGTGGATCGAGGACCCGTCGCAGGTCAAGCCCAAGGACGCGCGGGCGATGTCGCGGCAGTTCTTCGACCGGCTGGCCGCGCTGGAGGAGGGGACCCACGACTACCAGTACGTGCGCAACACGCTGATCGAGATGAACCTGTCGCTGGTGCGGTACGCCGCCTCGCGCTTCCGCGGCCGTGAGGACTCCCTGGAGGACATCGTCCAGGTCGGGACGATCGGGCTGATCAAGGCCATCGACCGGTTCGAGCTGTCCCGTGAGGTGGAGTTCACGACGTTCGCCGTGCCGTACATCGTCGGTGAGATCAAGCGCTTCTTCCGTGACACGAGCTGGGCGGTTCATGTGCCGCGGCGGCTCCAGGAGGCGCGCGTGGAGCTGGCCAAGGCCACGGACGAGCTGCAGTCCCGGCTGGGCCGCATGCCGACCACTCGTGAGCTGTCGGAGCTGATGTCCCTGTCCGAGGAGGAGGTCATCGAGGCCCGCAAGGCCTCCAACGGCTACAACACCTCCTCGCTGGACGCGGCGCTCACCTTCGACGGCGGCGAGGACGGCGACACGGTACTGGGCGACCTCATCGGCGAACTGGACCCGTCGCTGGAACTCGTCGAGGACTTCCATTCGCTGGCCCCGCTCATCGCCCAACTCGACGAGCGGGAGCGGCGGATCATCCATCTGCGGTTCGTCGAGGAGCAGACCCAGTCCCAGATCGCCGCGCAGCTCGGTGTGTCCCAGATGCACGTCTCCCGGTTGATCAGCCGCATCATCAAGCGGCTGCGCAAGGGACTCCTGGAACCGGGTGTCGCCTGATCACGCCCCGTGTGGACGGATGATTCGCGGGTATGCGCACGGGCGCGTCGCCGAGCGATGCATCGATTCCGTTGATCGGGGCACCCGGCCCCGATCGGTAGCGCCTGTGGGAGGCCCTTGTGTCCGTTGCCCAGAACCCCCTGTCGATCAAGGTGGATCTGCCGCGCGAGGACGCCGTTCTGCTCACCGTCGAAGGGGAACTGGACATCGATACGGCGACCGAGCTGCAACATCATCTGGCGAATCAACTGAGCCACGGTCGACGGCATTTCCTCCTCGACGTCTCGGCTGTCCCCTTCATGGACTCGTCCGGCATGAACATCATCCTGCGGACCTATCAGGAGGTGCGGGAGATCCCGGGGGGTGTGTACGTCATCGCCCCGACGCCGGCGGTGCGGCGGATCCTCGACCTCACGGGGGTCAGCCTCACCGTGGCGACGGTGGACAGCGTCGACGAGGCGCTGGCGGCCGTGGACTCCGGTCGGCTGCCGAGCCGGCCGGACGAACCGTCGGCCGAGGCGTAGCCGTCGAAGGCTGTCGAAGGGGCGGCGGGCGGCGCCGCTCGGGCGGTGTCCGCGGGTGGGCGGGGTCGCACCACCGAGGGCCAATGGTTGCCGTTTGACAACTGTCGCCGGAAGCAACAGAGTGAGCGCGAGGCAAGCACGTGGGAAGGGTTCGGATGCCTTTCGGACCGAGGCCGGGTCGACGGTCGGACGCTCCTGGCGTCGACGGCGTCCCCCTCGTGCATCCGTGCCCCGACGGCGTCGCGCGACGCGCGGCAGGACCGTCCGCGCCGACCCTCTCGCGGGCACGGTGCGCACCGGCCGACGACGCCGGACTCGCCCGCGTCGTGCCCCAACTCCTGGAGCCCGCCGCGAAGTCGGTCGGCCGAAAGGGGTGCCGGGCCGCGGGCGCGCGGGGCGGTGCGGGCCCCGGGAGTCTCGTCGGGCGATCGGCTCCTCCTCAGGAGTGTCGGACCGTACGACGCCATGGCCGGGTGCGCCGCCCCAGGACTTCGCCCCCCACTCGTTCCCCCCAGCGGGGAGTCACCACAGCACGTGAGGAGAGACCCGTGCCGGAGCAGGACACGGCAGCCCATCGCAGGACACCGGCCCAGGAGGTGGCGGGCTTCCTGCGCGACCGGCAGGAACAGATCGCGCAACGCTGGGCCGACGCCGCGCTGTTCCGTACCGTCTTCACCCACTCCCGGGACGAGGCGGTGGAGGCGGGCCGGGCCGTCGTGGACGCGCTCGCCGCGGTGGCCACCGCGGGCACGGTGGAGGACGCGGAGTCCGGCGGCTTCCACGTCGTCCGCGACCAGCTCGCCCGGACGGCGGCCTCCCGGGCGCGGGCCGGTTCCAGCATCACCGACATCTCCCGTGAGGTCGACGCGCTGCGGCCCCCCGTCACCGAGCTGTTCCTCGCCGAGTTCCCCGACGCGCCGGCGGAACACGTCCGTGAGTGCACCACGACCCTGACGGTCCTCATGGGCACCCTGCGTCTGGTCGTGCTGGAGACGGCGCTGAGCGAGGGCGAGGAGGTCATCCACCGGCAGCGACTGCAACTCCTCGAAGTGGCCACTCCGGTGATCAAGCTGTGGGAGGGCATCGTCGCCGTCCCCCTGATCGGCACCCTGGACAGCGCGCGCAGCCAGGTCGTGATGGAGACGCTGCTGGACTCCATCGTCGAGCAGCACGCCAGGTTCGCCATCCTGGACATCACCGGCGTCCCGACCGTGGACTCCCTGGTGGCCCAGCATCTGATGAAGACGGTCGCGGCGGCACGGCTGATGGGGGCCGAGTGCATCGTCTCCGGGATCCGGCCGCCCATCGCGCAGACCATCGTGCACCTGGGCATCGACCTCAGCTCGGTGCTGACCCGGGCGAGCCTCGCGGACGCCCTCGCCTACGCGCTGCGGCAGCAGGGCGCGGACATCGTCGCGCGCGAGGGCGCCGGTTCGGAGTACAGGTGAGCGGCGGCTTCCCCTCTCCGTACGGCGGGCCGTCCCCGTATTCGGCTCCCGTCCCCGTGCTCAGACTGGGCGACGTGCTGCTGGTGACGCTGCAGGGCGATCTGCACGACGGCACGGCGGAACAGCTCCAGCAGGACATCAGCGACACGGTCGCGCGCAGCGGCGCCACCGGGGTGGTCATCGACCTGTCGGGGGTCGAGATCGTCGACTCGTTCCTGGGGCGGGTCCTCGCTGACATCGCCGCCCAGACGAGTCTGCTCGCCGCCCGGACCGTCATCGCCGGTATGCGTCCGGCGGTGGCGATCACCCTGGTGGAGCTGGGGCTGACGCTGCCCGGGCTGCGTACCGCCCTCACCACCGAGGACGCGATGCGGCTCCTCGGCGACCGGCGCCCGCCCCTCCCCCGCCCGGGGCACACCCGCCAGGAGAGTGTGTGATGCAGACCGCCGGCGGCGTCTCCGCCTGCCTGCCGATTCACTCGGACCTGGATCTGGTGTGGGTACGGCAGCATGTGCGGCAGGCGGCCGCCCAGCTCGGCTTCGGCCTGGTCGAACAGACGAAACTGGTGACGGCGGCCAGCGAACTGGCCCGCAACACCCTGATCCACGGCGGCGGGGGCCAGATGGAGTGCGCGCCGGTGTCCGGCATCGGCGGCGTACAGGGGCTGCGGCTGGCGTTCAGCGACGAGGGGCCGGGCATCCCGGACCTCGACCAGGCCCTCGTGGACGGTTTCACCTCCGGTGAGGGCCTCGGCATGGGGCTCGGCGGGGCACGGCGGCTGGTCCATGACTTCAAGATCGACAGCCGCCCCGGCAGGGGCACCACCGTGACGGTGACGACCTGGCTGTCGAGTCCACCGCGGCCACGCGAGGAGCGGTGATGTCCCGCGTGTGGGAGGTGCCGGTGCGCGACTCGACCCGGGTGCGCGACGCCCGGGTGGCGGCCGAGGCCGCGGCGGTGCGGGCCGGGCTGGACGAGGCCCGGGCCGCCGACGCGGCGCTGGTGGCGACCGAGTTGGCGACCAACCTGCTCAAGCACGCCGACGGCGGGTTGATACTGCTGGACGTCGTGGACGGGCTGCCCGTGGGAGACGACCGGGTCCCGATGGTGCAGATCGTGGCGATCGACCACGGGCCCGGGATGCGGGACGTGCGGGGCGCGCTGCGGGACGGTTACTCGACCACGTCCTCCCTGGGCGCGGGGCTCGGCACCTGCCGTCGGGTCGCCGACGACTTCGATCTGCACAGCACGGTCGGCCGGGGCACCGTCGCCCTGGCGCGGCTCGGTTCCCGTCGACGGCGCGGTGCCGCGGCGCGTTCCGCCGGGCACGGCGTACGGGCGGGGGGCGTCAACATCCCGCTGGCGGGCGCGGAGTTCTCCGGCGACGCCTGGGCGTGGGTGCGGGCGGACCACCTCACGACGCTGATCCTCGCCGACGGGCTGGGGCACGGCCCCGACGCGGCACGTGCCTCCGCGGCGGCGGTGGAGGAGCTGCGCCGGGTGCCCGATCTGCCGCCCGCGCAGGTGATGCGCCGGCTGGAGGGCGCGCTGCGCGGCACCCGGGGGGCGGCCGTCGCCGTCGCCCAACTCGACGCCCCGGCCGGGCGGTTGCTGTTCACCGGCGTCGGCAACATAGGGGCGCGGCTGCGGACCGGCGCGACGTGGCAGCCCCTGTTGTCGCGGCCCGGGATCGTGGGCGCGCACCGGTCGGCGACCATGCCGCAGCACGAGCTGCCCTGGGGGGACGACTGTCTTCTCGTGCTGCACAGCGACGGGCTGCCGAGCCGTTGGAGCCCCGGTCCGGCAGCCCACAGCACCGCTCTCGACCCCGCTGTCGTGGCCGCCGTGATCGTGCGTGACGCGAGCAGCTCCGCCCGGCCGGTCCGCGACGACACCAGCGTCGCGGTGCTGAGCCCCTCCCCGCCGGATCACCACCCATGACCAGAACCTGGCACATCAGTTCCGTCACCGACGCGGCGCGGGCCCGGATCGCCACCGCGCGGCTGGCCACGGCGCACGGGGTGTCCCCGACCGAGCGCGCCCGGCTGGTGACCGCGCTCACCGCGCAGTTGCGGCAGTGCCTCACCAAGGGCGGCACCTGGCTGCTGAGCGCGCGGGCCGCGGCGACGCCGCCGGCCGGCAGCCGGTTCCTCGTGGAGGTGACGTCGGCGACGCAGCGCCCGGGCGAGTTCCGGCAGCCGTGGCGGCTGACCGTCGCTTGCGCCCAGGAGGCGGGGCTCCCGGACTCCGGGCATGTGGGCGACGATCCGGTGACGCTCGCGGAGGCCCTGTTCGGCGCGGACGAGGACGCCGCGCTGCTGCTGGAGAAGCTCGACGAGCAGGAGGCGCTGGTCGCCTTCCACCGTGAGGAACTGCACCAGACCAATCAGGGTGTGCTCGCGCTGCACGCGGAGCTGGACGCGGCGGGGCGCGCGCAGCGGGAGCTGTTCGCCGCCGAGCAGAAGGCCCGTGAGGAGGCGGAGAACGCACGGGGCCGGCTCACGTTCCTCGCCGATGCCAGCGCCGCCCTGACGGCGTCGTTGAACCACGACGAGATCGTGCGGCTGCTGCCGACGCTGCTGGTGCCCCGGTACGCGCGCACCGCCGACGTCTGGTTGTTCGACGGCGACGACGACGCGCGCCTGAGCGGTCCGCGCCCGGGGGCCGCTGTCCTGGCCGCCCGCCGGGGCCGCCCCCAGTACGCGGCGAACCACCCAGGCGGTCTCCCCGGGGTCGACGACCAGCCGCCCTCGGCGCTGGACCCCGAGCGGCCGCTGCTGTGTGTGCCCCTGATGAACCGCGGTGCTCCGCTGGGTGTGCTCACCCTGTCGCCGCCGGGCGAACGCTGGGACGCCGACGACGCGTTCATGCTGATCGAGCTGGCCCGCCGGGCCGGTGTCGCCCTGGAGAACGCCCGGCGTTTCGAGCACAACCGGGACATCGCCGAGACGTTGCAGCGTGCCCTGCTCACCGAGCTGCCCCTGACACCGGGGCTGCGGCTCGCCGCACGCTATCTGCCGGCCACCCGGGGCCTGAACATCGGCGGCGACTGGTACGACGCCTTCCGCCAGCCCGACGGCGGCCTGATCACCGTGATCGGCGACGTCACGGGCCACGGTCTGCACGCGGCCGTGATGATGAGCCAGCTGCGGACCGCGCTGCGGGCCTACGCGGTGGAGGGCAAGAGCCCCGGCCAGCTCCTCACCCAGCTGCATCTGCTCCTGCACCATCTGCAGCCCGACCTGTACGCCACGGCGGTGATCGCCCGTTTCCATCCGGACGAGCCGACCCTGACGTGGGCGGCCGCTGGGCATCCGCCACCGGTGCTGCGTTCGCCCGACGGCGCGGTGCGGGTACTGGACGCCAAGCCGGGCGCGATGCTCGGTATCCCGCTGCGCCAGGTGATCGCCGACCACACCGTCCCGCTGCCGCCCGGATCGACGCTCGCGTTGTACACGGACGGTCTGGTGGAGCGCCGCGCCCAGGGCATAGACCCGGGGATCGACCGTCTGGCCAGGACGCTCGGCGCGCTGCGGCCGGCGACGCTCGACGAGGACCTGGAGGGCTCCGCCGACCTGCTGCTGCACCCGCTGCTGGACGACTCCGAGCACGAGGACGACGTCTGCCTGCTGCTGTGCCATGTGGACGGCGACACGGGGAAGGTCACGGCCCCGCGCCGGTGAACCCGCGGAGTGAGGCGGGCCCCTGGGGCGGCGCGGTTTCAGGCCGGGCGGGTCACGGCTTGTACGCCACTCCCCCGTACACGTCGGTCGGCTCCGGGGTGGTGCCCGGCTCCGGGCGCCACAGCGGGCAGGAGACGATGCCGGGTTCCAGCAGTTCGAGGCCCTCGTAGTAGGCGGTCAGCTGGCGGGGGCTGCGCAGCACGTAGGGGACGGCGCCGGTGTCGTCGTAGCCCTCCTGGGCGCGCTTGAGTTCGGCGTCGGTGTCGGTGCTGTCGTAGTGCACGAAGTAGCTGCCGGAGGGCAGTGCCGCCTGGAGGCGGCGGACGATGTCCTTGGCCTCCTCGTAGTCCTGGATGTGGCCGAGGATGCCCATGAGCATGAGGGCGACGGGCTTGTCGAAGTCGAGGATCTTCCCGGCGTGTTCGAGGATGGCGTCGGGGTCGTGCAGGTCGGCGTCGACGTAGTCGGTGACGCCTTCGGGGGTGCTGGTGAGCAGGGCCTGTGCGTGGCGCAGGACCAGGGGGTCGTTGTCGACGTAGACGATGCGGGACTCGGGGGCGACCTTCTGGGCGACCTGGTGGGTGTTGTCGTAGGTGGGCAGGCCGGTGCCGATGTCCAGGAACTGGCGGATGCCGCGTTCGCGGGCCACGAAGGTGACCGTGCGGATGAGGTAGACGCGGGAGGCCCGGGCCATCGTCTCGATGTTGGGGGCGATCTCCCGGTAGGCGTCACCGGCGATCCGGTCGACGTCGTAGTTGTCCTTGCCGCCCATCCAGTAGTTCCAGATACGGGCCGAGTGCGGCACCGTGGTGTCGATCTTCGACAGTGCTTCCTGGTCGGGAGTGGGGTGGCCGTCTGGCATGGGACTCTCCTGCCTCACATCGCGTGGTCGTCGCTAACCTATCGTCAACTGCTCTGCGTCGCCCCAGAGTTGGGGTCTATGGGGCTCCGGGGCCCGCGTGGGGCGGCTCGCCTCGCCGACGTGGACGGTCACGACCGGCACGTGCTGGGCGAGGGTGTCGAACGCGCGCACGTAGGCGGCGGCCTCCGCCGCCTCGGTGGCCTGCTCGTCGCCGGGCCGGCGGCCGCGCTCGCACGGGGTGCGGCCGGTCGTGGTCAGGTGGAGCATGGCGCCGTCGCGTTCGGCCACGGCCTCGGCGAAGTCGAGGGCCTGGATCCAGGTGACCCGGGACCGGCCGCGCCGCAGCGGTCCGTGGACCAGCTCGGCGATCAGTCGGCTGTCCACGGCCAGGCGGCCGGGTCCGGCGAGGAGTTCGCGGTAGGGCAGCGCGGGGTCGAGGTGGTGGAGACCGGGCGGCATGTGCCGGATCTGGAAGCCCAGCCGGGCCAGCGCGGCGACGAGGAGGCCCCGGCCGGGTCCTTCGTGGCCCTCGACGATCAGGGTCCGGTAGCGGGTGAGGGTGGGGGGAGGGGTCATCCCCGCCCCTCGGGAGCGGCCCGGCCGGGGCGGCCGGCGTGTCGGACGGTCGGCATGGCTCGACCGGGGACACGAGGCGGCGTGCGCATGCCGCTCCCTTCGGGTGGTGCGCCTGCGGTGGTGTGCCCGCCCCGCGTGAGCGGGGTTCCCCAGTGTGCGCGGGGACCGGGCGCCGGGGGAGTGCGTGCGGGCGTTGTCCGGTTGTGCGGGCGTAGTGGTCCGGGAGCGCGGGGTTCCGGCGGTCAGGCGATCAGGAAGTCGGCCTGTCCGGCCTTGGCGCCTTCGAGGAACGCGACGATCTCGTCGCGCGAGTACACGAGGGCGGGGCCGTCGGGGTCCTTGGACTGGCGGAAGGCGACGCTGCCGTCGGGCAGCCGCTTGGCCTCGACGCAGGATCCGCCGTTGGTGCCGCTCCAGGGCTTGTGCCAGCCCTCGGCGCCGAGTTCGGGGGCGGGCATGCCGCTGTGGACGGGGCGGTCGGGTGTGCTTGCCATGTGTCACAACTCCTTGCGTAGTGCCGCCAGGATGTCCCTGGTCCGAGCCACCGGTTCCGCCTGCACGGACATCCGGTCCAGGACCTCCAGGTAGGTCACGACCTCCGCGGGCTGGTCGACGTACTGGGCGCCGGCGAGGCCCTCGGTGTAGACGATGTCGGGGAGTTCGGAGAAGCCGAAGCGGAAGTAGTGGAAGGGGCCGTACGCGCCGGGGTGCGGTCCGGCGGCGAAGCGCATGATCTGGATTCTGATCTTGGGTCGCTCCGTGGCCTCGACGAGCCGGTCGATCTGGGCCCGCATCACCTCGGACCCACCGACCGGGCGACGCAGCACGGTCTCGTCGAGGATGGCCCAGATCGCGGGGGCCTCGGGTTTGACCAGCAGGTCCTGGCGTCTGAGCCGTAACGCGACCCGGCGGTCGACGTCCTCGGGGCTCGCGTTGGGGAAGCCGACGCGCAGGAGCGCGGCGGCGTAGTCGTGCGTCTGCAACAGGCCGGGTACGTACTGGGGTTCGTAGAGGCGGATGACCTGGGCCTCGCTCTCCAGGCTCACGTACGCGCTGAACCAGTCGGGCAGCACGTCGCGGAACTTGTGCCACCAGCCGGGTTGGTTGGCTTCCCGGGCGAGGGAGAGGAAGTCCTCGATCTCGGTGTCGGAGACCCCGTAGGTGCGCAGCAACTCCTTCACGTAGGGGATGCGGAGGCCGACCTCGGCCTTCTCCATGCGGCGGACCGTCAGCGCGGTGACCTCGATGGCGCGGGCCGCCTCGTCGAAGGAGACACCGGCCTGCTCCCGTAACTGACGGAGCCTCTTTCCGAGAACCATGCGCAGGACCGTGGGCGCCGCCGGGGCGCTCCCTCCGGCGCGGGTCTCACTCACGTGCAACCTCCGGGGCGGGATTCACAGCGTGCAGTGTGCCACGCGATCCATTGACAAGGACAGGTCCTCGGAGTTCATTCTGAAATTATCAGAACGCCGGTTGCGGGCTGAGTTGTTCGGCCACCATAGTGATCGAGCGACCTGCCGCACGGAGCGGGCAGTGTCCCTCGAACTCCTCCGGCCCGCCCCGGAGTTGGCGCAAGGGTGGGTACGGGTTCACAGCCGCGCGCCGACACGATGCGATTCCTGGATGGCCGCCGTGACCAACGGATTAGCAAGGACCCCGGCGAAGACCCCCGGCGGACCCAACAAGCCGCTCGCGGCCGCCCTGAAGGAGGCCGGCTGTTCGTACGCCTCCCTCGCCCTCCGGGTCAATGAGCTGGGCCGCTGCCAGGGGTCGGAGACCAACTACGACAAGGCCTCGGTGACCCGCTGGTTACAGGGCCAGCAACCACGCGGCAACACACCGGAGTTGATCGCCGCCGTCCTCGGCGAACGACTGGGTCGTGCCCTGACTCCGGCGGATCTCGGCTTCCCGCTCGACCGGGGGCGGCCGGTGACGGGACGGGCGCTGATGTACGGGGAGAACGTGGCGGAGACCCTGCACACCCTGGTCGAACTGGGGTCGACCGACATCTCACGGCGGAGCCTGCTGGGGTCGGTGCCGTTCGTGCCGGGCGCGCTGACGAACCCTCAGCGGGCCTGGCTGCTGTGGCTGGTGGAGAGCCGTGACACGCCCCGGCTCGCGTCCGTGTCCGGTGCGGGTCCGGTGGAGCAGGTCCACGCGATGATCCGCATGTTCGACGAGATGGACAACCAGTACGGGGGCGGCGGGGTCCGTACGAGCATCGTGCAGTACCTCACCACCGAGGTCATCCCGGTGCTGCAGCAGCGCGGCACACCGGCGAACCAGCGCCGTGAACTGTTCGCCGCCGCGGCGCGGCTGGCCGCCATGGCGGGCTGGAGCTCGTACGACGCCGGGGAGTACGGCCTGGCGCAGCGGTACATGACGCAGGGGCTCCGGTTGTGCGCGGAGGGCCGCGACCATGTGCTCGGCGGGCAGATCCTCGCCGGGCTGGCGCACCTGGCGACGAGTCTGGGCCGCCCGGACGAGGGGGTCGCGCTGGCGCGGGCCGGTGTCGCCACGGCGAAGGACGCGGGCAGCCCGCTCGGGCTGATGCGGCTGCACGCCATGTCCGCGCGGGGGCATGCGGCGCTCGGGCGGCCGCGCGAGACCGCCGAGGCGCTCCGCGCGGCGGAGAAGCAGCTGGACGCGAGCCGGGGCGCCGCCCAGGAGTCGCCGTGGGTGCGGTTCCTCGACCACCACTACCTGCAGGCCGAGTCGGCCCTCTGCTTCCGCGACCTGGGGCTGGCCGCGCAGGCCGAGCACACGGCGAGCGAGTCGGTGCGCGCACACGCGGACCGGCGGCGGCGCCAGGCCATCAGCCGGTCCGTCCTGGCCACGGCCCACCTCCAGCAGAACCGCCTCGACGAGGCCGTCGCCACCGCCACCGACGCGCTGGAGGCGCTCAGCGGGGTGCACAGCGAGCGCTCGATCCAGGCCCTGCGCGACTTCCGCGGACGACTCGCGTCCCGCCGACACGAGCCGGTGGTACAGGAGTTCGAACGCCGGTCGCGGGTGGTGCTGGGGGCGGCGGCCTGAGGGTGGCCGAGGCCCGGTGTCAGGGACTGCTGGCACGCGGCCGGGGGCCTGAGTGGCCGCGGACGCCCGGTCGGTGTCGGAGGCTGCCGGCACGCGGCCAGCGGCCTGGGTCGTCGACGTTCTCCAGGACGAGGGCGGCGATCCGCGCGCAGGGACACGGGCGACCAGGGCGCGTGCCGTCGGGGTGAACCCGACGGCTCTGGGGGCAGTCCTGACGGAACGGGGAAGTGACGTCACCTCATGGGTTGAGCGGAGGCGAACCGGTCCTCAGTAGCCGTCCGGTGAGGGCGCGTTCTGGGCCCGGTCCACGGGCAGGTGGGCGCCCGAGACACCGCTCGCCCAGTCCGACAGCAGGAAGACCACCGTACGTGCCACCTCGTGCGGGGTGACGAGCCTGCCGCCCGGCAACTCCGCGTCCACGAACCGGTCGTACGCCCCCGGGTCCTCCCTGCGCAGACGGTCCCAGCGGCGGCCGGGGATCTGCATGGAACCCGGTGACACCGCGTTGACACGGATGCCGTCGGGGCCCAGTTCGCGGGCGAGGGAGGCGGCCAGATGGATCTGGGCGCTCTTGGCCGCCCCGTACTGCGCGGACCGTCCCGGCTTCCAGCCGGAGATCGAGCTGATCAGCACGACCGAGCCACCGCCCGCGGCCCGCAGATACGGCAGCGCGGCGCGTACGAGGCGTACCGTGTGCCCGACGTTCAGGTCCCAGGTCGCCGCCCAGTCGGCGGCGTCCGCCTGCTCGAAACCACCGCCGCGCGAGCCGCCGGCGCAGGCCACGAGGCCATCCAGGGCGCCGAAACGTTTCGCCGAGGTGGTGACGAAGTCCTCCAGCCTGCCCGGCTCGGTCACGTCCAGGTCCTCCGTGAGCAGACGGGCCCGCTCCTGACCCGGCAGGGACGCGTCCAGCGCCGCCAGGCCCGCCTTCCCCCGCGCGCAGGTCGCCACCCGGGCGCCCTCGGCGAGCAACAGCCGTACGATGCCCTCCCCCAGGCCGCGGCTGCCGCCGGTGACCACGATCCGCCTGCCCCGCATGCCGGGCCACCCGGCACGGACGGACCGCTCCGCGTGGCGCGGCCCCTCGTCGACGTTCCCCATGGTGGCGAAGATATACAGCCCGCGTCACTACCCGCCCGCAACTGCACAACCCCTCCACCACCTGGTGTTTCGTGTGTCCGGTGCTGTTGTCTTCGACAACAGCACCGGCGGTCCGCCAGCGACCGCCCCGAGCATCGAGGAGGACCCGATGACGGCCGTCCGTGTCCGCGCACCGCGCCGACGGACCCCTGCCGCACCGGCACGCGACCCCGGCTGGAGCGTCCATGACGTGCCGTCCGGCAGGGCGCCCGCAGGGGCGGACGCGGTGATGCTGCCTTGATCTCGCTCAAGAGGTCCCGGCTCGTCCGTCTCGCGGTGCCCGCGCGCCCGTCGTGCGCCGCCGGGGTACGCCGTACGGTGGCCGCGCATCTCGCACGCTGGGACCTGTCCTCCATCGCCGACGACGCCGTGCTCGCCACGGACGAACTGTTCGCGAACGCGGTCCGGCACGCGAGCGCCGGGCCCGCCGACACCATCGCCGTCACCCTCGAATGCTCCGATCGCGCGTTACGGGTGACGCTCGCCGACCCCTCGCCCGCACAGCCCCGGCCCAGAGCGGTGGACGGCACCGCCGAGTCGGGGCGCGGGCTGGCCATCGTCGCCGCGCTGGCCGACGACTGGGGCACCGATCCGCCGGACGCGGCCGACGTGGGCAAGCGGGTGTGGTTCTCGCTCGCCGTACGGGAGCCGACGTGAGAGACGCACCGGCAAGGAAAGGCACCCCTCTCATCGCCGTCCCCCCGCAGCAGGTCCTGGCCGCCGAGTTGGTCCGCAGGGCCGAGGACGAGCGGCGACTGGCGCACGAGGCCCGGTCCGCCCCGACCGTCCGGGCCCGCGCCCGCATCACCGAGTGCCGGGCCGGTAACGCGGACGCCCTCCACGCGATCGTCGCCCGCCATGGCTGGCCCACCGCCGCCCTCGTCGGCGAGCCGGCGTCGACGGCCGCCCTGATGATCCTGCTGCACTCCCCCGACCTGGGCTTCCAGCTCACCTGCCGTGATCTGATCGCAGAGGCCGTCGCGGACGGCCGCTGCCCCGCCGTGCACCACGCCTATATCGCCGACCACTGCGCGGTCGAGCTGAGCCAGCCGCAGTTCTACGGCACCCGTATCGATCCCGGCACGCTGTTCCCGTACCCGATCCGCCACCCCGAGACGGTCGACGAACGCCGCCACGACGTGGGGCTCGGCCCACTGTCGGACCATCTGCGGGCGGTGCGGTTGGGGGCGAGCGGGGCGGTGTAGCGGGGTCCTGCGGATCGGCCGGTGTCTGTCCGCGCGCCTGCCCGGCGTTCACCTCACGCCCGTGCCCGTACCGGGCCCGCGGGTCCCGGAACAGGTCGAACGGCGGTTCTCCCGACGAGGCGCTCGCCGAGCGGTTCGCCGCCTTCGGTGCGGCCGGGCTGCTCGACGTCCCCGATCCGCGCCTCGCGGCCGACCAGTTCATCGCGCTGACCTTCGGTGTCGCGCTGGACCGACTCGGTTCCGCGAACGCGGCTCAGGACGACCGCGTCCGGCCGCTGGTGGTGGAGGGGGTGCGGACGTTCCCGCGGGCCTACCGCCCCAGGTAGGCGGAGGCCGACACGGGCAGCGGGGGGTGCGGCGCCGACGGGCGCCCCCTCCGGTCGCATCCCCGCCGAATTCCCTTCGCGCCTCCGCCCGGCAGGCGTTATGGTGCGCCGATGTCCTCGATCAAGAAGTTCCAAGTCACCTTCGACTGCGCCGATCCCGAACGCCTCGCCCGCTTCTGGTGCGAGGTGCTGGGGTACGTCGTACCGCCGCCGCCGGAGGGATTCGCGACATGGGACGCGTACGACCGCTCGCTGCCGCCCGAGCGACAGGGCCAGGGGTTCGCGTGTGGCGACCCCACAGGTGTGGGCCCCCGCCTGTACTTCCAGCGCGTACCCGAGGGCAAGGTCGTCAAGAACCGGGTGCATCTGGACGTGCGGGTCGGCACCGGGCTCGTGGGCGACGAACGCCTGGCCGCCCTCGAGGCCGAGTGCACGCGGCTGGTCGCGCTCGGCGCGGTCCGTGAGCGCCTGTTGCGGGCCGACGGGGTCTACGAGTCGTGCATCGTCATGCGGGACATCGAGGGCAACGAGTTCTGCCTCGACTGAGCCCCGCCGATAATCGCTCGCGGCACGACCCGAGATCACATTAGCTTGCCCCCATGTCCGAACTGCGAACCGAGCGACTCCTGTTGCGCGCGTGGCGGGAGTCCGACCGCGCCCCCTGGGCGGCCATGAACGCCGATCCCGAGGTGCGCGCGTACTTTCCGGCGCTGCTCACGACCGAGCAGAGCGACGCGTCCGTCGCCCGGTTCCAGGCCGATCTCGATCGGCGGGGCTGGGGATGGTGGGCCGTGGAGGTGCGGGCCACCGGGGAGTTCATCGGGTTCACCGGGCTGGATCCGGTGGAGGACGACATGCCGTTCACCGGTGTGGAGGCGGGCTGGCGCCTGGCGCGCACGGCCTGGGGGCACGGCTATGCCACGGAGGCGGCCCGTGCCGCCGTGGACTTCGGCTTCCGGCGTCTCGACCTCGACGAGATCCTCGCGGTGACGGTGGCCACCAACCTCCGTTCGCGGGCGGTGATGCGCCGCATCGGCATGACCCATGACCCGGCCGACGACTTCGACGACCCGAGCATGCCGGAAGGTCCGCTGCGCCGCAGCGTGGTCCACCGGATCGGGCGGGCAGCGTAACGGCCGGGCGGCCGACGGGACTTCGCCGCACCCCGGCCGATCAGCGGGCGATCAGCCGGCCGCCCAGCCCGTGTAGAAGAGGCCGAGGCCGACGATCACGCAGATGCCCTGGATGGTCCAGAAGCGGACGACGACCAGGACCTCGGACCAGCCCTTGAGTTCGAAGTGGTGTTGCAGCGGGGCCATCCGGAAGACCCGCCGGCCGGTCAGCTTGAACGAACCGACCTGGATGATCACGGACAGGGTGATCAGGACGAAGAGTCCGCCGAGCACCACGAGCAGCAGCTCGGTGCGGGAGCAGATGGCGAGGCCCGCGAGCGCGCCGCCGAGGGCGAGCGACCCGGTGTCGCCCATGAAGATCTTGGCGGGTGAGGTGTTCCACCACAGGAACCCGAAGCAGGCGCCCATCAGCGCGGCGGCCACGACGGCCAGGTCGAGCGGATCGCGGACTTCTATGCAGGAGGCGGGGTCGGTGAGTTCCATGGCGTTGGCGCAGGAGTTCTGGAACTGCCACAGACCGATGAAGGTGTAGCCGCCGAAGACCATGACGGACGCGCCGGTGGCCAGTCCGTCCAGTCCGTCGGTGAGGTTCACGCCGTTCGACATGGCGAGGATCATGAACAGTGCCCAGACGACGAACAGGACCGGCCCGATGGTCCAGCCGAAGTCCGTGACGAAGGACAGCTTGAGCGAGGCGGGCGTCTGGCCCCGCTCGTCCGCGAACCGGATGGCCAGCACGGCGAAGACGATGCCGACGATCAGCTGGCCGGCCATCTTCGCCCCGGCCCGCAGCCCCAGCGAACGCCGCTTGACGATCTTGATGTAGTCGTCGAGGAAGCCGACGACGCCCATGCCCGCCATCAGGAACAGCACCAGGACACCGGGGTAGGTGGGGCTCTCACCGGTGAGGATCTTGGTCAGGGCGTACGCGACCAGGGTGGCCAGGATGAAGGCGATGCCGCCCATGGTCGGGGTGCCGCGCTTGCTGGCGTGCTCGCGGGGGCCGTCGTCGCGGATGTACTGGCCGTATCCCTTGCGGGCCAGCAGCTTGATCAGCAGGGGTGTGCCGATGAGCGTCAGGAACAGGCCTATGGCCCCGGCGTACAGGATCTGGTTCATGGGTCGGCGGTCTCCCCCTCGGCCTCACTCTGGTCGGCGACCGCCTCGTCGGACTCGCGGGCTGTCACGGACGACACCCTATGCCGACACTCGATCTTCGCCTGACGGCGGGTAGTTGACCACCGGGGCGGGCCCTCGCAGGCCGTCGCCACGGGCTGCGCCGAGGGCCGGCGACCGGGGACGGGGTCGGCCGACCGAACGGGGTGAACCTCCGTCAGCCGACGCGACCCGCCCCGGCGGGTGTGCTCCGGTGTGAACCGCCGTCAGTGCTCGGCGGCATCGGCTTGGGGCGCCGGTCGTGGAGCTGAGAGACTGCGCTCCATGGCCTCGCTCACTCCCGCTCGCGCCCTGCTGATGCTGACCACCGGGCTGACCTGTCTGCTCATGGCGGGCGGCGCCCTCATCGGCGCGCTGCTCGGCGGTGGCCTCGTCGCCCTGGGCGCGGCGGTGTGCGCGGGTCTCGTGGGCATGGTGGGGGCGCTCATCGTGCGGCGGCGGGCGATGGCGCACTTCGCCATGGCGCAGCGTCAGGCGGGGCAGCGGGGGTACGCCGAGGGGATCGCGCACGGGGTACTCATCCATGTGACCGCGTACGAGGCCGCGGTCTTCCCCCGTACCGGGCCGTTCGGGGTCACCGCCGAGGAGCGTGAGGCCCGGCGCACCATCGCCTACCGGATGGCCGCCCTGGACGAGGTGCCGCAGCGGGTGCGGCTGGCCGCGGCGGACGCCCTCGCCCTGCTGGACAAGACCGACCGGGAGGGGGCCGAGGAGGCGCTGACCCGGCTCGCCACGACCGTGCGCCAGGAGTACACCCGGCCCTGACCCACCCTGCGGGGGGCGTCCGCGCACCGACCGTCGATCGGTTCGCGTGCGGACGCCCGCGGGTGGGGCTCAGTGCCCGCTGATCGCGCGGGGCGTGTAGGGCCCCTCCAACTCCTCGATCTCCTTCTCGGTGAGGGTGATGTCGAGGGCGGCCACCGCGTCGTCGAGATGGTGGGGCTTGGTGGCGCCGACGATGGGGGCGGTGACGGTGGGCCGGCCCAGCAGCCAGGCGAGGGCGATCCGGGCGCGGGGGACGCCGCGCTCGCCGGCGATCCGGGTGACCGCGTCGACGATCTCACGGTCGCCCTCCTGGTAGAGGGTGCGGCCGAAGTCGTCGGCCTCGGTACGTTCGGTGACGGTGCCCCAGTCGCGGGTGAGACGGCCGCGGGCGAGCGGGCTCCAGGGCAGCGTGGCCACGTCCTGGTCCTCGCACAGTGGCAGCATCTCCCGCTCCTCCTCGCGGTAGAGGAGGTTGTAGTGGTTCTGCATGGACACGAACCGTGTCCAGCCGTTCGTCCGGGCCGTGTACTGCATCTTCGAGAACTGCCACGCGTACATCGAACTCGCCCCGATGTAGCGGGCCTTGCCCGCCTTCACCACGTCGTGCAGGGCCTCCATCGTCTCCTCGACCGGGGTGTTCGGGTCGAAGCGGTGGATCTGGTACAGGTCCACGTAGTCGGTGCCGAGGCGGCGCAGGCTGTTGTCGATCTCCGTCATGATCGCCTTGCGGGACAGGCCCCAGGCGTTGGGGCCCTGGTGCATGGCGCCGTTGACCTTGGTGGCGATCACGATCTCGTCGCGCCGCGCGAACTCGGCGAGGGCGCTGCCGACGATCTCCTCGCTGGTGCCGTCGGAGTAGACGTTCGCCGTGTCGAAGAAGTTGAGCCCGGCGTCCAGCGCCCGACGGATCAGCGGGCGGGACGCCTCCTCGTCCAGCGTCCACTCGTGCGTGCCTCGCTCGGGGAGCCCGAAACTCATGCATCCCACGCAGATCCGGGACACGTCCAGACCCGTCGAACCGAGCTTCACGTACTCCATCGTCAGTACTCCTGCCTGTGGGGTGTGCGCCTGATGGGCAGCGTACGCAGGATCAAAGGCGTTCCTCCCCCGATATCCGGTGGCGCCGCAGGGCCGGGGTGACCGTCGCGAGGAGCAGTACGGCGGCGACGACCAGCAGGCCGCCGCCCGCCACGGCCGTACGGGCGCCGAAGGCCGAACCGGCGGTGCCGTGCAGGACGTCGGCGAGGCGGGGGCCGCCGGCCACGACCACGGTGAAGACGCCCTGCATGCGGCCGCGCATCTCGTCGGTGGCGGCGGACAGCAGGATGGCGCCGCGGAACACCATGGACACCATGTCCGCGACACCGGCGGCGACGAGGAAGGCCACGGCGACCCACAGGCTGGTGCTCAGCCCGAAGCCGGTGATGGCCGCGCCCCAGGCCAGGACGGCGAGGATCACCATCAGTCCGTGCCGGGACGAACGGGAGAAGGTGCCGGACGTCAGCCCGCCGAGGACGGCCCCGATCGGGATGGCGGCGAACAGCAGGCCGAGGGCCAGCCCTTCGCCGTAGGGGGCGTACGTGGTGTCGGCGAGTTGCGGGAACAGGGCGCGGGGCATACCGAGGACCATCGCGATGATGTCGGCGAGGAACGACAGCAGCAGCACCTTGTGCAGGGCGACGTAGCGGAAACCGGCGGCGACCTCCCGCCAGCCGGCGCGCCGCGTGGTGGCGGAGTCCAGGGGCGGCAGGGCGGGCAGCCTGTAGACCGCCCACAGGGTGACGCACAGGGCGAGGGCGTCGATCAGATACAACTCGGCCAGGCCCATCACCGGGATGAGAGCGCCGGCGAGCAACGGGCCCGCCACCAGGCCGAGTTGCATCACGGTCGAGCCGAGGGCGGCCGCGGCGGCCAGTTCACCGGCGGGGACGAGACGGGCGATGGAGGCGTTGCGGGCGGGTGAGTTGAGGCCGAAGAACGCCTGCTGGACGGCGAGGAGCACCATCAGCACCCACACCGAGCCGAGCCCGGCGACGGCTTGGACCCAGAACAGCACCGACGTGACGGCGATCCCGGTGTTGGTGAGCAGGAGCAGGGTGCGGCGGTCCACGCTGTCGGCGACGGCACCTCCCCACAGTGCGAAGATCACCATGGGGAGGAGTCCGGCGAGGCTCGCGTAGCCGACCCAGGCCGAGGAGCCGGTGATGTCGTAGATCTGCTTGGGCACGGCGACGGCGGTCAGCTGGCTGCCGACCGCCGTGACGACGGTGGACGACCACAGACGCCGGTAGGCGGGGCGGCGCAGCGGGCGGGTGTCCATCGCGAAGCGGCGCCAGCCGCCGCGGGGCGCGGCCCCGGAGTCGCCCTCCGGGGTGGTGTCGTCGTCGGTGCTCTTGGTGGTGTCCACGCGTATCCCGTTGCTCGATACATCTTTTGATCGGGACCACTATCGCGGAGATCACCACCGCCGGGACAGCCGGTTTCGCGGCCGTCTCACATGCTGTCGTCGCGGCTCCGCCCACCGGTGCCGCCGCCGCTGAGCGCCGCTCCCCCGCTCACGCCCCCACGATCAGCATGCCGCCGAGGACGAGCATGGTGACGGCGACCAGGCCGTCCAGGGCGCGCCATGCCTCGGGGCGGGACAGGTAGCGGCTGAGGAGTCGGGCACCGAACCCGAGGGCGGCGAACCAGCACAGGCTCGCCAGGGCCGCGCCGATGCCGAAGGTCCAGCGCAGGGGGCCGCGGTCGGCGGCGATGGAGCCGACCAGGAAGACGGTGTCGAGGTAGACGTGGGGGTTCAGCCAGGTCAGCGCCAGACAGGTGAGGACGGCCCGGCGCACCGAGCCGGCCGTTCCGCTGCCGGCCCGCAGGGCTTCCCCGGCGGGCTTGAGCGCGCGTCGCGCGGCGAGGATGCCGTACACGATGAGGAAGCCGCCGCCGACGAGGGCGACCGCGGTCAGAACGGCCGGCCAGGCGACGACCACGGCGCCGACCCCGGCGACGCCGAGCGCGATCAGCACCGCGTCGGACAGGGCGCAGATCGTCACGACCGGGAGCACCGCGTCCCGGTGCAGTCCTTGGCGCAGGACGAAGGCGTTCTGGGCGCCGATGGCGACGATGAGGGAGAGGCCGGTGCCGAATCCGGCGCTGAGGGCGGTCATTTCGCTGATCACAGGGTCGACGCTAGGAAACCGGGCGCCATTCGTACAGCTAAGGATTCTTACGTATCATTAGCTCTCGTGATGTCTCAGCTTCCGCTCGATCTCGTCCGGACCCTGCTGGCCGTGGTGGACGAGGGCACGTTCGACGCCGCGGCCGGCGCGCTGCATGTGACGCCGTCGGCGGTCAGCCAGCGGGTCAAGGCCCTGGAGCAGCGTGTGGGCCGGGTCCTGCTGATCCGGGAGAAGCCGGTACGGCCCACCGAGTCGGGCGAGGTGATCGTGCGGTTCGCCCGCCAGCTGTCCCGGCTGGAGCACGACGCGCAGGCCGCGCTCGGCATGACGGGCGCCGGGGAGGCGACCCGGGTGTCGATCGCGGTGAACGCGGACTCGCTGGCCACCTGGTTCCTGCCCGCTCTGACCCGGGTGCCGGAGGAGCTGCGGCCCTGCTACGAGCTGCTGCGCGAGGACGAGCAGCACACGGCCCGGCTGCTGCGCGAGGGGCTGGTGATGGCCGCGGTCACCTCGGCGCCGGACGCCGTGGCCGGCTGCTCCGTGCGGGCCCTCGGGCGGATGCGGTACCTGCCCGTCGCGGCTCCGGCCTTCGCCGGACGGTGGTTCGGCGTCGGATCGGAGGTGCCGCTGGAGGAGGCGATCGTCGACGCGCCGGTGGTGTTCTTCGACCGGCGGGACGAGTTCCAGGACGCCTTCGTACGGCGGCTGACCGGGGGTCGCCCGGCCTCGGCGCGACGACACTACGTGCCGACGTCGGAGGGTTTCGTCGACGCGGTGGTCGGCGGGATGGGCTGGGGGATGGTGCCCGCCACCCAGGCGGAGCCGCTGCTCGCGGCGGGACGGCTGGTCGGCCTGGCCCCGGAGCGGGCCATGGACGCCCCGCTGTTCTGGCAGCAGTGGAAGCTGGACTCCCCGGCGCTGACCGCGGTGGCGGAGGCGGTCGCCGCCGAGGCGGCCGAGGCGCTGGAGGGCGCCTGACGGCCACGGCGTCGTGGGGGATCACCTCTTGAACGGGCCCTCCAGCGCCGCCCATTGCAGCAGCATGATGGTCTTGGCGTCGGCGATCTCCCCGCTGCGGATCATCTCCAGGGCGCGCCGGAAGGGCAGTTCGACGAGCTCGATGTCCTCGCCCTCCTCGTGCAGGCCGCCGCCCTCGTGGGTGCGGGACGAGGGGCTGTACGGGGCTGCGAAGAAGCTGATCCGCTCGGTGACGGAGCCGGGGCTCATGTACACGTCGAAGACGTGCTGGATGTCGCCGATCGTGTGCCCGGTCTCCTCGACGACCTCACGGCGCACGGCGATCTCGGGCTGCTCGTCCTCCTCGTCGAGCAGACCGCCCGGCGTCTCCACGAGCATGCCGTCGGTGTGGCCGTTGACGTACACGGGGTAACGGAACTGGCGGGTGAGGAGGACGGTTTCACGTGCGGTGTCGTAGAGCAGGACGGTGGCGCCGTTGCCCCGGTCGTGCGTCTCGCGTTCCTGGGTGGTCCAGGTGCCGTCGGCGTGCTGGAAGTCGAAGGTGGTGGTGCGCTCCACGTACCAGTGGCAGGACAGCAGCTTCACGTCCCGCACCTTGACCCGCGGGTTGCCGGTGAGGCCGAGGCCCGTGCGGTCGAGTCCGGTGCGGCCCCGCCGGTCGGGGATGTCGACGCCGACGTTCTTGTTGGTCATGCCCGCTTTTACCATTCCGCTCCGAACGGTGTCAGGCGCCTCAGTCCCCCTGCTCCGCGAGTCGCTTGGCGGAATTCGGGGCTCCGGGCCAGCATGCCGGTATGAAGAGCGATCTTTTCTCCAACGAGCACATGGTCCAGCCGGCGTACGCGCCGGGGATGAGTGTGCAGAACGCCAAGTCCATCAAGTACACCGTCAACGGTGAGATGCTCGCGCGGCAGGGCGCGATGATCGCCTTCCGGGGGAACCTGCAGTTCGAACGCAAGGGTCAGGGCGTGGGCGGCATGCTCAAGCGCGCCGTCACCGGGGAGGGCCTGCCGCTGATGGCGGTGCGGGGTCAGGGTGAGGCCTGGTTCGCGCACGAGGCGCAGAACTGCTTCATCGTCGACATCGAGCCGGGCGATGTCTTCACCGTCAACGGGCGCAACGTGCTGTGTTTCGACGCCACGCTGTCGTACGAGATCAAGACGGTGAAGGGCGCCGGCATGACCGGGGGCGGGCTGTTCAACAGTGTGTTCACCGGCCAGGGCAAGCTGGGGCTCGTCTGCGACGGCAACCCGCTCGTCATCCCGGTCTCGCCGCAGCTCCCGGTGTTCGTCGACACGGACGCGGTGGTCGGCTGGACGGCCCACCTGCACACGTCGCTGCACCGGTCGCAGTCGTTCGGCTCGATGATCCGCGGTGGCTCCGGGGAGGCCGTGCAGCTGAAGCTGGAGGGCGAGGGATTCGTGGTCGTACGGCCGAGCGAGGTGACGGCGCAGACCCAGCAGCACTGACCGAAGCGGGGAGGGGGCCGGGCCATCCGGGCGGGGAGGGGGCCGGGCCACTCGGGCGGCGCCCGCCCGTGATCGAACACGTTTTCTATTGCCGAGGTAGGCTGCTGGTATGGCCATGCACCTCCAGGGCTCCCTCTTCGACCAGTCCGACGACCTCCGCCTCGGCCCCCTCGACGGGCTGAGCCGGCGCGAGCTGGGCGCGGGGGCGTGGGTCGATCTGCTGCCGGGATGGCTCACCGGCGCCGACGCGCTGTTCACTCGGCTCGCCGAGGAGGTGCCCTGGCGGGCCGAGCGGCGGCAGATGTACGAGCAGGTCGTCGACGTACCCCGGCTGCTCGCCTTCTACGGCGTCGACGACCCGCTGCCGCACCCCGTCCTGGAGGAGGCCCGGGACATCCTCTCCGCGCACTACGCCGAGGAGCTGGGCGAGCCGTTCGCCACGGCGGGGCTGTGCTACTACCGCGACGGCCGGGACAGCGTGGCCTGGCACGGCGACCGGATCGGGCGGGGCGCCCGCGAGGACACGATGGTGGCCATCCTGTCCGTGGGCGACCCCCGCGATCTGGCCCTGCGGCCGCACGGCGGCGGGGAGGCCCTGCGCTTCCCGCTGGGCCACGGCGACCTGATCGTGATGGGCGGCTCCTGCCAGCGCACCTGGGACCACGCGATCCCGAAGTCGACCCGAGCGGTGGGGCCACGCATCAGCGTCCAGTTCCGGCCGCAGGGTGTGCACTAGGAGGCGTGCACGACCCAGGCATGGCCGCATGCGCGCTCCCGTCACCGGTGGGACCCCTGGCGGGCGGTCTCCTCCCGGGTCGCGAGCGCGCGGGACTGGGAGGTGCGGGCCAGTTTGGGGCCCAGCCAGCGCTTGAGGCGGCGCAACGCCTCCAGTCGGCCGGCGGCGCGGTCGAGGCGGTAGTAGAGCTGCGGCGGTACGTACGGCAGCAGCGGGGAGTGCCGCTGGCCGAGCAGGGCGAACATCTGCTCCGGGGGGAGGTGGATGTAGCGCGGCAGGTTCTCGTACCACTGGGCGCTGTAGCGGGCCGCGCTCTGGAGCCGGAGGAGGTCGGCCTTGCGCCGGCGCTCGTACGCGGCGAGCGCGGCCTCCTTGTCCGGCCGCGCCCCGAGCTCCCGAGCCAGGCAGATGGCGTCCTCCAGGGCGAGGGTGGTGCCCGCGCCGATGGAGTAGTGGGTGGTGTGGGCGGCGTCGCCGAGCAGGACGATGTCGCCGTGGCGCCAGGTGCGATTGGTCAGGGTGCGGAAGGTGAGCCACTGGGCGGCGCCGTCGCCCTTCTCCCGGCCGATCAGCGGGTGCCCGTCGAGGATGTCGGCGAAGATCTTCTCCAACTGGGCCAGGCCGTCCGCCTCGCCCATGCCGTCCAGACCGAGGCCGGCGAGCGTCTGGGGGGAGCACTCGATCACGCAGGTGCTCTGCTCACCGCTGAACGGGTAGCCGTAAGCCCAGATCCATCCGTGGTGGGTCTCCTGGAACGAGAACGTGAACGAGTCGAAGACCTTGGTGGTGCCCAGCCAGATGTAGGCGTTGCGGCCGAGGGCGATGTCGCTGCCGAACCGATCGGCGTACCGCTCGCGCACCGCGCTGTTGACGCCGTCGCCCGCCACCACGAGGTCGGCGTCGGGCAGGTCGTCGGCGGTGACCTCGTGCTCGTACTCCACGCGCACCCCTAGGCACCGGGCGCGTTCGGCGAGCAGTTCGAGCAGTCGGTGCCGGCCGATGCCGAAGCCCTGGTCGCCGGGCTGGACCGTCGTGCGGTCGCGGACGTGGGCCACCCCGCTGGTCCAGCTGACGGAGTTCTCGCTGATGGCTCGGGCCGTCTCGGGGTCTCCTTCGCGGAGCTTGTCCAGTAGCTCGGACCAGTAGGTCACGCCCCAGCCGTAGGTGGATCCGGCGGGGTTCCGTTCATGGACGGTGATGTCGTGGGACGGGTCCTGACGCTTCATCAGGATCGAGAAGTACAGGCCTGCGGGTCCGCCGCCGACGCACGCGATCTTCACGCACACTCCCATTTCGCTGCGCAAAGCGATCAATTGACCACGAAGAGTAGCAGCGTGGGGTGACCATCCGGGTTCGCGTCACTTTGTGGGCGTGACCCCGGCCACGACGATCACCCCGCCGCCGCAAGATCATCGGCGACGGGCGCCCCACCGGGCGGAATATCCCCCTCCGCGCGCACTCAAGGCCCCCTCGCAACAAGATCATCTTAGTTCAAGCTTGTACGACATGTACTTAATTGTCCGGATCGGAGCCAACCGACTTTGCGTGATTTCTCCGGTGATCCACTCGGTCGATAGGCATGACGGGTCAACGCAATCCCCCCAGGAGGTATCCGCCATGCCTGCAATCACCCGTCGTGATGTCCTCGGAGCCGGAGCCGCCGTCGCGGTGGCCGTGACGGCCGGCGTCTCCGCCCCGGCCGCGGTCGCCTACGACCACGACCACCACGGCGGGCCCGACGCCTTCGACGAGGTCTACCGGGGGCGCCGGATACAGGGCAGGGCGACCGCGGGCGGCGGTCACCACCACGGCGCCGGCTACGCCGTGTACGTCGACGGGGTCGAGCTGCACGTGATGCGGAACGCCGACGGCAGCTGGATCAGCGTCGTCAGCCACTACTCCCCCGTGCCGACCCCGCGCGCCGCCGCGCGCGCCGCGGTCGACGAACTCCAGGGCGCCCGTCTCGTCCCCTTCAACTGACCGCATCCGCACCACCACGAGCACCATCAGCACCACGAGGAGCCGCGCACCCATGACCATACGCAAGAACCAGGCCGCCCTGACCGCCGACGAGAAGCGACGCCTCGTCGCCGCGCTGATCGAGCTGAAGCGCTCCGGCCGCTACGACGCCTTCGTCACGACGCACAACGCGTTCATCCTCGGCGACACCGACAACGGCGAGCGGACGGGCCACCGCTCGCCGTCCTTCCTGCCCTGGCACCGCAGATTCCTGCTGGAGTTCGAGCGGGCCCTGCAGTCCGTGGACCCGACGGTCGCCCTGCCCTACTGGGACTGGACGACGGACCGCACACCGCGTGCGTCGCTCTGGGCGCCGGACTTCCTCGGCGGCACCGGCCGCAGCCGTGACGGACAGGTGATGGACGGGCCGTTCGCCGCGTCCACCGGGAACTGGCCGATCAATGTGCGCATCGACGGGCGCACCTTTCTGCGCCGCGCCCTCGGGAGCGCGGTGCGGCAGCTGCCGACGCGGGCCGAGGTGGAGTCCGTCCTCGCGATGCCGACGTACGACATGGCGCCCTGGAACAGCGCGTCGGACGGGTTCCGCAACCATCTGGAGGGCTGGCGGGGCGTCAACCTCCACAACCGCGTGCACGTCTGGGTGGGCGGCCAGATGGGGACCGGGGTCTCCCCCAACGACCCGGTCTTCTGGATGCACCACGCCTACATCGACAAGCTGTGGGCGGAGTGGCAGCGCCGCCACCCGGGCTCGGCGTACCTGCCGACGGCCGGCACCCCGAACGTGGTGGATCTCGACGAGACCATGAAGCCGTGGAACGACACGACCCCGGCCGCGCTGCTCGACCACACCCCGCACTACACGTTCGACAAGGTCGGCTGACCGGCTAGCCGGCTTCGGGCCGCTCCGCCGTACGGCACTCCGGATGGCCCCAGCCCTGGTCGTTCTTGGCGATGGACTCGCCTGCGGCATAGGAGCGGCCGCACACGCAGCGGCCGGGGAACTTCGCCTTGATCGTGCGCGACGAGGACGAGGATGCCCCGGCCCTGCCGCCGGTCTTGCCGGGCCTCTTCTTCGCCGGGGCCCGGCGGGCGGGGGCCGTGTCCGGTGCGGCCGGGGGCTCCGGGGAGCCCAGTGCGCTGCCGGCGGGCTCCTGGACGGTGGCCGCCTGGCTCGCCGCCCGGTCGGCGAAGTCGTTGAGGCGGTCGCCGTCGACCTGGTGGGCGGGGACGTAGCGGAACTCGACCGTGCGGCCGGCGAGCAGCTCGTCGATGCGGACGACCAGCTCCTGGTTGGCGACCGGCTTGCCGGCGGCGGTCCGCCAGCCGTTGCGCTTCCAGCCGGGCAGCCAGGTGGTGACCGCCTTCATCGCGTACTGGGAGTCCATCCGGATCTCCATCGCGACATCCGGGTCGGTGGCGGCCAACAGCCGCTCCAGCGCCGTCAGTTCGGCGATGTTGTTGGTGGCCCTGCCCAGCGGTCCGGCCTCCCAGCGGGA
The DNA here is from genome assembly GCF_055572815.1 of Streptomyces sp. NPDC030296. Classification (NCBI taxonomy): domain Bacteria; kingdom Bacillati; phylum Actinomycetota; class Actinomycetes; order Kitasatosporales; family Streptomycetaceae; genus Streptomyces; species Streptomyces sp. NPDC030296. The sequence goes on along the minus strand of NZ_JBVICQ010000009.1, from coordinate 310,164 downwards.
GGGGACCTCGTCGTCCTCGGCCACCACCCAGGCCCAGCCCGCTGGTCCGGGGTTTCCCTTGGACGCTCCGTCACAGGCGGCCACAACACGTTCCGGCATGGCGTCGATCATGCCATGCGCGGGGGTGCGGTCCGGTCCACGGGCCCCGCTCCCCCGCCCCTGCCGTGCGGTCGTCTCAGTCCACGGCGCTCAGCTTCGGCATCTCGCCCTGGGTGTTGGTGACGTCGATCACCGAGAACGAGGCGCCCTGCGGGTCGCTGAGCGCCGCGAAGCGGCCGAAGGGGGTGTCCATCGGGCCGAAGCGGAGGACGCCGCCCAGCTTGGTGGCCTTGGCGACCGCGTCGTCGCAGTCGGCGACGGTGAAGTAGACGTTGATGTACGACGGGACCTCGGGCGGGAAGTCGTCGGTCATCTTCATCCGGCCGATCAGCGGCTCCTCCCCCAGGTCGAAGACCCTGAAGTCCATGTCGGGTTCGTCGGGGGCCTCCATCTGCCGGGCCCGGTAGCCGAAGACCGCCGGGAAGAAGGCGTCGGACTTCTCCACGTCGCGGGTGAAGATCTCGGCCCAGGCGTAGGCGCCGGGCACGCCCATCGCCTCGAAGCCCTCGTGGAGGCCCGCCTGCCAGACGCCGAACACGACGCCCTCCGGAGAGCGGGCGAGGAGCATGGAGCCGAAGTCGCCGACCTGCATCGGCTCCATCAGCAGTTCGCCGCCGTGTTCGCGGATCCGGGCACCGGTGGCGTGCACGTCGGAGGAGGCGAAGTACAGGCACCAGGCGGACTGGCCCTCCTGGCCGGGCATCGGCGGGACCACCGCGGCCACCGCCTTGCCGTCCGCGTACGCCTGGGTGTAGTTGCCGTACTCGGAGGACGCCTCGCCGAACGTCCAGCCCAGTACGTCGCCGTAGAAACTCTTGGCCCCCTCGATGTCGCCGAACATCGCGTCGACCCAGCAGGGGACTCCCTCGGGACGTGCGGCCATGGCTGCCACTCTCCTCGGTTCGACAGGTGGTTTCCGCGGGTCTCACGCTAGCCAGGGGCCGCTCGGCTCGCGCGCCGAACGGGTCGGACCGCATGAAATCGCTCCGCCGGGGAGCGGGAGCACCGGGGCGGAACCACGGCTGTGGGTCTTCTGATAATTTCGGCGACGCTCGCACTCCTGTTCACTCGACTCCTCAGGTGCGCCCCATGTCCGGCCGACCGTTCCGACGTACGGCGATGCCGTGCGCCCGCGACCGGTGGGCGTACGCCGTGGTCGTCGTCTCGCTGGCGCTGGCCGCGTTCGTGCTGTCCTGTGTGGGCTCGCCTCCCGGTGAGGAGTGGCGGAGGGCCGGTCCCCCGTTCACCGGGCCGGTGTTCTCCGGCGCGGCGACGGCCGCAGCGTCCGTCGTGGCGGCGCGGGCCGACCACGCGGAGCACGACCCGTGCGAAGAGGGTCCCGGACACGACTGCCACTCGTCCGACCCGTGGGCCGTTCTCGGCCACGCGCCCCTGCCGGGCGCCGACCACAGCACCGTGCCCTGGCAGGCCGCCGCCGGGCCCGCCGTGTCGGCGCTCGACCCGGTCCGGGCGCCCGGCCGGGCCCGCCCGCCCGACCTCCACGTCCTGCAGTTGCTCCGGGTCTAGGCCGCCGCACCGCACCCGAGACACCGAAGACGACTCGCAGCACCGCCTGCCCGGGGAGGGCACGGCGGGGAGAGGGACATCCCGTGGCTACATCGAAGGCGAAGGCCGGCAAGAACCCCAAGGGCAACAAGGAGAGCGGCAAGAGCAGGGAGGCGGCGCGCCGCGCCCGCGTCGAGGAGATACGCAAGGCCGAGCAGGCCCGGGAGCGGCGGATGCGTCTGCTCACGCTCGGCGTCACCACGGTGATCCTCGCCGGGCTCGTCGGCGGCGGCTGGTTCCTGATCGACGCCGCGCAGGACAAGGAAGAGGCGAAGGCCGCGCCGGTCGACGGCGTCAAGAGCTGGTCGAAGCTCACCCAGAACCACGTCAACGGGACGGTCGACTACAAGATGAGCCCGCCGGTGGGCGGTGACCACAACCAGGTGTGGGTGAACTGCGACAAGCAGGTGTACACCAAGCCCGTGCCGAACGAGAACGCGGTGCACGGGCTGGAGCACGGCGCGGTGTGGGTGACGTACAACGACAAGGCGGCGAAGGCGGACGTCGAGTCGCTGTCCGACCTCGTGAAGAAGACGTCGTACACCTTCATGAGCCCGTACGCGGACCAGTCGTCGCCGATCGTGCTGAGCGCCTGGGAGCACCAGCTGAAGGTGGACAAGGCGTCCGATCCGCGGGTGCAGAAGTTCCTCGACAAGTACGTGCAGGGCGAGCAGACGCCGGAACCGGGTGCCGCGTGCTCGGGCGGTATGACGCCGTGAGGTGAGCGTCCGGGGGGCGTCCGGTCGGTCCGGACGCCCTCGTGGCCGGTGAAGGGCTTCCGCCTTGTGCCGGGCTGTGCTTGCCTGGTGAGCCGTTTCGGTGGCCGGGGCGGGAGTCGCGCATGCGCAAGCCGTGGAAGGTGGGAGTGGCGGGGGCGGTGCTGTCCGCGCTGCTGCTCGGCGGGTGCGGGGATCCGCAGTCGCCCCCGGACGAGGCGCCCCCGGCGCCCTCGGCCCCGGACGCGTCGACGACCACACGGCAGCGGGCGGCCACCGCCTCCCCGGGCACGCCCGCCGCGGGGCCCGCGCCCGAGGTGCTGTACCTCGGGGACTCGATCGCCACGGAGAACCAGAAGATCCTCGGCGAGATGCTGAAGGACGAACTGGACGCCCGGTACACGGCCGTCCCCTACTCCGGTACGACGCTGTGCGACTACCTGGAGGGCACCGCCGACCGGTCGCTCGTGCCGGCCGCGGACAAGGCGGCGGCGCTGGTGCGACGGCTGCGCCCGGACTACGTGGTGCTGCAGTTCTGGGGCAACGCGTGGGACTACACGCCGTGCATGGACGGCGTCACCTACGGCGGGGACCGCGCCGAGTACTTCTCCCGGTACGCGGCCGCGGCCGAGCGCCTCACCGACCAGATCGCGGGGGCGGGCGGCACGCGTCGGCCGACCATCGTGTGGGTGCTCCAGGGGCCGGACCCGATGACCCCGGACCGGGTCCGCCGGGTGAACGCGCTCTACGAGAAGCAGGCCCGGGCCTCCGGTGACCTCGTCGCCGACGCGGGCAAGGCCGTGAGCCCGCCGTCCGGGCGGTACACATGGGCGCAGTACCTGCCGTGCACCGCCTACGAGCGCGCGCACGACGGCTACTGCACCCAGCCGGACCGGGGCCGCACGGCCGTCCACCACGACAAGGACCTGCTGCACTTCTGCCTGGCCCCGACGACGTCGAAGCCGCGGCCGTGTCCGGTGCGCTCACCCGGGGTCACGCGCATGGCCCGGGAGATCACCCGGGCCATCGCCGAGGCGCGGTCCTAGCCCGGCCGCCGGCTGGTCCGGACCCGGGTTGGTCCGGACCCAGGCGGGTCCGCCGCTCGGGCGGGTCGGCCGCTCAGGCGCCGGTCGCTACTCGCCCGCGTACGCCTTCTCCAGGGCGGCGATGTCCAGCTTGCCCATCGACAGCATCGCCGCGTTCGCCCGGGACGCCCGCTGCGGATCGGGGTCGCTGATCATCTCCATGAGCCGGCTGGGGATCACCTGCCAGGACACCCCGAACCTGTCCTTGAGCCATCCGCAGGGACCCGGCTCGCCGCCGCCCTCGGTCAGCTTGCTCCAGTAGTGGTCGACCTCGTCCTGGTCCGCGCAGAAGATCTGGAAGGAGATGGCCTCGGTGAACTTGTACATGGGGCCGCCGTTCAGGGCGAGGAACCGCTGACCGTTGGCCACGAACTCGACGGCGAGGACACTGCCGGCCGGGAGCGGCGCGCCCTCGGGGGCGTGGGTGACCCGGCCCAGCCGGGAGTTCTTGAAGATCGAGACGTAGTGGGCGGCCGCTTCCTCGGCCTGGCCGTCGAACCACAGACAGGTGGTGAAACCGTCGCTGGACATGTGTGCCTCCTCGGGCGGGATGTGTCGTCACCCCTGTCGACCGATCCTGATGCGGAAACTCATCGGCGGCGCGGGCACGCATCGCGCGGCGCGTCTCGAAACCGGTGCGGCTCTGCTGTCGGCGAATCTGCCGCGGGCAGAGAAAGTCCAGGTGGGAGGCGGTCTCCGGGAAGAGTGGAGGCAGGCGGCCACAGTGGCCGCGCCACTCACCTGGAGGATGCATGGCTCCCCTGATCACCGGTCGGGCCCTGTCGCTCGCCCCGCGCGCGGAGGAGGGCGACACCCCGCCCTCCCGCTTCGACGACCATCTCGCCGCGCAATTGCTCGCGCAGCGGATCGTGTTCCTCGGCACCCAGGTCGACGAGGTCTCCGCCAACCGGGTCTGCGCGCAGTTGCTGCTGCTGTCGGCGGAGGACCCGCGCACCGACATAAGCCTGCACATCAACAGTCCCGGCGGTTCGGTGACGGCGGGGCTCGCCATCTACGACACGATGCGGCTGATCCCGAACGACGTGTCGACCCTCGTCATGGGCTTCGCGGCGAGCATGGGCCAGTTCCTGCTGACGGTGGGCACGCCCGGCAAGCGGTTCGCGCTGCCCAACGCGCGGATCATGATGCACCAGCCGTCGGCGGGCATCGGGGGCACCGCCGCCGACATCGAGATCCAGGCGGAGAACCTGGAGTTCACCAAGCGGGCCATCGAGCGGATCACCGCGGAGCACACCGGCCAGACCCCGGAGACGATCGCCAGGGACGGCGACCGGGACCGCTGGTTCACGGCCGAGCAGGCGAGGGAGTACGGGATGGTCGACCGGGTCGTCGAGTCGCTCGACGACGTCCGCCCGGCCTCGTCCCGGCGACGGATGGGACTGCAGTGATGGTGACCTACACGATTCCGAACGTGGTGGAGCGGACCCCGCAGGGCGAGCGGTCGTACGACGTGTACAGCCGACTGCTGTCGGAGCGGATCATCTTCCTGGGCACGGAGATCGACGACGGGGTGGCGAACGTCGTCATCGCGCAGCTGCTGCATCTGGAGTCGTCGGCGCCGGAGAGCGAGGTCGCGATCTACATCAACTCGCCGGGCGGCTCGTTCACTTCGCTGATGGCGATCTACGACACGATGTCGTTCGTGCGGGCGCCGATCTCGACGGTCTGCGTGGGGCAGGCGGCGTCCACAGCCGCGGTGCTGCTCGCGGGCGGGGATCCGGGGCGGCGGTATGTGCTGGAGCACGCGCGCGTGCTGCTGGGGCAGCCGGCCAGCGGGGGCAGCCGCGGAACGGTGTCGGACCTCGCCCTCCAGGCCAAGGAGATGACGCGGATCCGCGCCCAGGTCGAGGAGGTGCTGGCCCGGCACACCCACCATGACGTGGCGGACCTGCGGGCCGACATGGACCGCGACAAGGTGTTCACGGCGGCGGAGGCGGTGGCGTACGGGCTGGCGGACGAGGTGCTGCGTCGACGGGGGGTGTGAGGGGCGACCGGAAGGGTCATCGTCGGCGTGACTGCCCGCGCGCCCGAGGAGCGCGGGAGCGGGGGCGCGGGGCGGGGGCGGGGGCGGGGGGGGCGCCTTCAGGCCACCAGGCAGAGGCCGTTGTGCGGGGAGCCGGTCGTCGTCGCGCGGCGCGTCGAGGACGTGGAGGTGCGGCGTGTCACCGACGTGGGTGTACGGCGCCTCAGGGAGGTGGTCGTACGGCGCGTCAGTTCGTCCCCGGCCAGGGACAGCAGGTCGCCGAGGCTCAGGCCGAGGGCCTGGGCGGCGGCCGCGAGGACCTCGGAGGACGCCTCCTTGCGGCCGCGCTCCACCTCAGAGAGGTACGGCATGGAGATCCGTGCGGCGTCGGCCACGTCCTTCAGGGTGCGTTCCTGGGCGCGCCGCTCGCGCCGGAGCACGTCGCCGACGAGGTCCCGCCACAGGGGTTCCCGCACGGGCGGGGTGCCGGGGGCGGCGCTCGGTGTCGGGGCGGGGCCGGGGGCCGGGACGGTCCGTTGCTGCTGGGGCGGGCGGGCCGTGGGTGCCGTCGCCGGGCGCAGCGGGATGACGCGGGCTTCGTTCGACGCGTGTTGGCTCACCCGTCCAGCCTAGGAGTCCTGAACGGGACCGGAAGGGCGCGGAGTTCCGCCCTCAGGGAAATCGGGTCGTGTGCCCGGCGAGATCCCGACGCGCCGGCCTCGGCCCTCGACGCCCCGTCCCGGACGGGCCCGTCGGCGCCGTACAACCCTCGCGCCCCACGACGTGTCAAACAGGGCGCCGGACAAGGAACGGGCCCTTTCCGGACACCCCCGCGCTGCCCGGCCGTTTCTTCTTCCAGGGAGCCGCACATGCGCAAGAACCGTTCGGCCGCTCTCGCGGCGGCGACATTCCTGCTCGTCTCGGGGGCCGCGATCGTCGCCGCCCCGTCGGCGTACGCCGGGGTGCCGGGCAGTACGCAGGCCGGCGACCGCAACAGCGACTTCAACGGTGACGGGTACGAGGACGTGCTGGTCGGCGCGCCGGGCGCCACCGTCCGCGGCAAGAGCGGGGCCGGGCTGGTGACCGTGCAGTACGGCTCGGCCAAGGGCATCGGCACGAGCGGTGCGGCCGTGTTCAGCCAGTCGACGGCGGGGGTCGCGGGCGCCGCCGAGGCGGGCGACGGCTTCGGCAAGGCGGTCACGACCGGTGACCTCGACGGCGACGGGTTCGACGACGCGATCGTCGGCATTCCCGGCGAGGACCTCGGCACAGTGAAGGACGCGGGCGGTGTGGCCGTCCTGTGGGGGGCGAAGGCGGGGCTCAGCGGCGCCGCGAGCAGTTGGCTGGAGACCGAGGAGCCCACCGCCGGTGAGCGGTTCGGTCTGGGCCTGGCCGCGGCCCGGTTCACGGCTGAGACCGACGGCGACCTCCTCGCCGTCCTGGACGGGTACGACGTGGAACTCTTCGCGTACGACGCCTCGGAGGCGAGCTCCCTGCGCCGGGAGTCCACGCAGCGGATCGCCGCGCAGGCCGAGCCCCGCCGTATCCAGCCCAAGTCCCTGACCACCGGAGACTACGACAAGAACGGCTTCGCCGACCTCGTCGTGTCGGGCCTGAGCGTGGGTGACGAACCGGGGTACGGCTGGTCCGCCTATCTGTCGGGGAACGCCGACGGTCTGACGTACGAGCGTGACCTGCGCGGCGGCCCGGTGGCGGCCTCCGGCGACCTCAACAAGGACGGTTACGACGACCTGGTCACCGGCGAACCGCACTCCCCGGACGACGCGTACGGCGAGACGATGGCCGGCGGTCTGGTGGGGGTGCGGCTCGGCGGTCCCGACGGGCCCGCGGAGGAGCCGGACTGGTGGGTGCAGGACTCCCCCGGTGTGCCCGGTGTGGCGGAGCCCGGTGACGGCTGGGGCTCGGACCTGTCGGTGGCGGACACCGACGGCGACGGCTACGCGGACGTGGCGATCGGTGCGGCGGGCGAGGACATCGGCACCGTGAAGGACGCGGGCGCCGTGTGGGTGCTGCGCGGCTCGGCGTCCGGGCTGACCTCGTCCGGGGCGAAGTCGTGGGACCAGAACTCGGCTGATGTGCCGGGGGCCGCCGAGAAGGGCGACAAGTGGGGCGCCCAGGTGCGGCTGACCGACCCGAACCGCGACGGCCGCTTCGGGCTGCTGACCGCCGCCCCCGGTGAGAACACCGGCGACGGTCACATCTGGGTGTTCTCCGCGGGTACGGGCGGCGTCACGGCCTCCGGGTCGTGGACGTACGACGCCGGTTCCCTCGGGGCGCCGCACGTGGACGCGCAGTTCGGGGCCGCGATCGACGAGTGAGCGTCAGGGGTCGCGTCCCCGGGTGGGCCTCCCGCGCGGTCACGGGAGACCGGGACCGGTCAGGTGCCGTTCGACTGGGGCGCGCTGAAGAGGGGCGCGGACTCGCTCGTCGTGCCGCCGTCCGGTGGGGTGTTGTCCGTCTCGGGGGTCTGCGGCTGGGGCTGCGGAGGTGCGGAGGTCGAGCTCTCCGGTTCCGACGGGGACGACGGAGCCGACGAGGACGGGCTCGCCGAGGACGACGACGGGCAGGGGCTGGCGGTCCCGTCGCGCTTGCCGCCGGTCGACGTGGACGGGCACGGTTCGGGCGACTTGGTCGGCGGTGTCTCGGAGAACGAGGTCGACGCCGAGGGGGACGGCTGGTCGACCGGCGGGTTGGACTTCTTGTCCTTGTCGCCGGTGTCGCCGGACTGGCGGCTGAACCAGTCGTCGCGCTCGGGGTCGTACAGGATGAACACGTTGATGACCACGGTCGAGCTCTCGACGACCACGACGTTCTGCGGCCGGTACGACGGCCAGGTGTCGCCCTTGGGCTCGGGGGTGGTCTTCAGCGCGACCGGCGGGCGCAGCGGGTTGCCGCAGGCGCAGCGCACGCGGGGCACGCCCCGGTTGTCGACGAGGACGGCGGTGCCCGCCTGGAGGACGGCCTGGTAGGCGGTGGCGGCGCCGTCGCGGTAGCCGTGGTTGGTGACGCGGGTGTCCATGCGCAGCTGCACGGGGGTGAGCGAGCGCAGGTAGCCGGGCACGCCGGACGCCTGGACGCCGGCGACGGCGGCGAACGCCTCGTTCTTGGCGGGTACCGCCTGGAGGTACTCGATCTGCTTCTCGACGTCGCAGCTGGCGGTGTTGCGGGTGCCGCCGTAGAGGCCGGGGGCCGACCCGTCCACGGCGCGGGTGACGTTGGCGGGCTCCGACGGGGTCGGTGAGGCCGAGGGGCTCTGCGGGACGGAGCTGTCGGTCGCCGTCGACTTGGTGAACGGGTCGGGTCCCGACTTGCCCGCGGCCTGGAGGAAGACCTCTCCGTCGCCGTCGCCGCCGGAGCCGCCGGTGCGGGTGAGGACGACGGCCAGGACCACGGCGACGACGGCCGCGGTGGCGATGAGGGCGATGCGGGGAGCGGACCGCCACCAGGGGTGCCCCCGTTGGCCGGGTCCCGGTACGGAGTCGCCCGAGCCCCCGCCCGGGCCGCCGGGACCACCCGGTCCCCCTGGGCCGCCGCCACCGGTCCCGCCCGGACCGCCACCGGTTCCGCCGGCGCCCGAGGCATCGCCGGGACGTTCCGGTGGCACCTGACCGCCGGGCCACGTCGGCCCGGTGGAGGGCGGGCCGGGCTGCGGCGGCCCGGACAGGGGGCCGGAGGGGGGGCCGGTCGGGCGGCCGGAGGAGGGTTGTTCGGCGCTCACGGGTCTTCTCCCGCCGTAGGGATTCCGCGGCTTTTCTGTCTTTTGATGCCGCTTTGTTGCACGACAGGCCCATTGTGTGCTCTGGTCCGGCTCTGCCCGCAAGCCGAGCGGTCACCGTCCGTCCGGCGCGCGGAGTGACCTCGCCGTGCTTAGCGTGGCAAGGGTGAGTCCTCAGACCTTGCGTTCTCCGCGGACGGTGCCCGAGCGGGCGACCGCCCGGCACGGCTGGCTCCAGGCCCTCGGCACGGTCCTCGCCGGGCTGGTCGTGATGGTGGTGGTGGCCGCGCTCGGTCTGTGGGCGGCGGGCGCGACGGACCTGCCGGACGGCGCGTTCCCGCGAGTGGTCGCGGCCACCGTGGTGACGGCGGTCGGCGGCACCATCGAGCTCTCCGGCGGCGCCGGGGCCATCGCCGAGACGCAGGCCGGACTGACCGTGCTCCCGCTGTCGGTGACCCTCGCGGGGGCGCTGGTGATCGCCGCGGGGTTCCTGCGGCCGCTGCGGCACCGCGCGGTCGCGGGGGCGACCGAACTCGCCGGCTGGGCCGTACGGATCGCCGTGCTGTGGCTCGCGGCGCTCATCGGTGTCTCGCTCGGCGCGCGGCAGACGTTCGACATCCCCCTCGGCGACGTGGGGGACTTCTTCGGCACGTCGGCCGACGTGGGCTTCGAGACGGACATCGCGTCCACCGTCTTCTTCGGGCTGCTGTGGCTCGCCGGGATCCTCGTGCTGGCGCTGCTGGTCTCCCGTGCGGCCCCGCTCCCACCGCGGCTGCTGCGGTTCCAGGAGTCGGTGCGCCCGGCGGCGTACGCCATGGTGGTGCTGCTGCTGGCGTACGTGGCACTCGGCGTCGTCATCGGGATCGTGGTGGCCGCGACACGGGGGCATGCCGCCGAGACGGCCGCGGTCATCCTGCTGGGTCTGCCGAACATCGTGTGGCTGACCTTCACGATCGGGCTGGGCGCCACCTGGGACGGGCAGGTCGAGGGACCCTTCGGGCTGCCGATGCCGCAGGTGCTGGACCAGGTGCTGCGCGGTCCCGACGTCTCCGAGCTGAACCTCGGCTCCCTCGCCGAGTACGACGAACGGGTGTGGTGGCTGGTGGTGGTCGACGCCGTGCTGCTGCTGGTCGCCGCGTTCGTGATGGCGGCCCGCTCCCCCGCGCGGGTCCGGCTGTGGCAGCACGCGGTGCACATGGCGGTCGCCCTCGTCCTCACCGTCCTGATGATCTGTCTCGTCGCCAGGGTCTTCGCCCACTACGGGCTGTCGGTCATCGGCATCGGCGACCTCGGCGGCGACCTGGGCGGAGAGGTGTATCTACGGCCGCAGGTGTGGTCCGCGCTGGGACTCGCCGCCCTGTGGGGGCTGGTGACGGGTTTCGCGGGCGGGCTGCTGGCGAAGGGCGTCCGGCGGAGGGGAGCGGTCGACGAGCTCGCGTGACGCGGAGGGGGAACTGGTAGGGCGGACGGGGAACTCGTATGAGGCGGAAAGGGAAGGGGCGGGCGCCGTGGGGCGCCCGCCCCTCGTTGTCAGACGTGGGTGTCGGTCAGACCGTCGCCGGCCGGGACGGTTCCGGTGCCGGTGCGGCCAGGCGTCCCGTGCGGTGCAGGCCGTGCACGGCGGCCGCGCAGGCGAGGCCGAGCACGCACAGCGAGATCCACGGCAGCGCGGGCAGACCCGCCTCGCGGGCCGCGTCCAGGGCGGCACCGGTGAGGAGGTTGCCGACCGTGATGCCGATCCCGCAGACCGTGTTGTACAGACCGTAGTGCGTGGCGACGAGCCGGTCCCCGGAGAGGCGGACGATGGTGTCCATCTCGAACGGGTACGCGATCATCGTGCCCACGGCCAGGAGCAGCGCGGCCAGCGCGGGCGGCACGGCCGCCGCCAGCCACCGTCCGACGCCGGGCGCCGGTACCGGCAGAGCGGCGGTCAGCAGCAGGGGCAGGAAGGCGACGCCCATGACCGCCAGACCCCGGGTCAGGGCCTGGCCCGGTTCGTAGCGGGCCTTGCACCATGCGGTGACCCGGGTCTGGCCGAGGATCGTGCTGAGCCCGGAGACCGCGAAGAGCACCGCCACCGCGGCCGTGCCGAACTCGCCGTCCCCGCCGATCCGCCGTACCTCCAGGGGCAGGGCCAGATAGACCTGGAACGTGAGGACGTACGAACCGACCATGGCCACGGAGAACAGCAGGAAGGCCCGGTTGGCGAGAATGCCGCGCCACTGGGTGAGCACGCCCTCCCGGCGGTCGCGGTCCTGTTCCCCGCCGTCCTCCCGGCCGCGGGCGGGCAGGGCTCGGATCTGCACGACGGACAGCACGGCGAAAATGGCCGCCGCCGTCAGACAGGTGACGCGGAAGTCGACGCCGGTGAGGACCATGCCGACCAGCGGGCCCAGCAGTATGCCGGCCTGGTAGAAGACGTTGAACAGGGCGAACGCCTCGACCCTGCGCTCCCCCGCCTCCGCCGCGAGGTAGGCCCGGACGGCGGGGTTGAAGAGGGCACCCGCGAGACCCGTCGCCGCCGAGGCGGCCAGCAGCGCGGGCAGCGAGTCGACGAAGCCGAGCGCGGCGAAGCCGACGGTGCGCAGGACGCATCCGGCGACGATCAGGGGCTTGTAGCCGAGGCGGTCGGCGAGGGTGCCGCCGACCACGAACATGCCCTGCTGGCTGAAGTTCCGTACGCCCAGCACGAGTCCGACGACCCAGCCGGCGAGGCCGAGCGTGCCGGACAGGTGGGCGGCCAGGTACGGCATCAGCATGTAGAAGCCGAGGTTGATGGTGAACTGATTGACCATCAGCAGCTGCACGGCACGGTCGTAGGACCGCACCTGGGCGAGGGTGCCCTTCACTCGGCGGCCCCCTCACGGGTCACGGCGGGGAGGGTGAGGGGGTCGACGACGTCGGTGCAGCGGGTCCAGCGGTCGACCTCCTTCTCGTCCGCGCGCCCGATGACGTCGGGTGCCGTCGGCGGCGGCCCGTCGAGGAGGCCGTGCCGGGCGCAGTACTCGTCGTCGTACACGGTGTCGAGGTAGCGCTGCGGCCCGTCGGGGAAGACCGCCGCGATCCGGGTGTCGGCGGCCTCGGTGCGGGCCACCCAGCCCGCGACCAGCGCCACGGCGCCGACGCTCCAGCCGCCGGTCGCGTAGTGCGAGGCGGCGAGCCGGCGACAGGTGTGCACGGCCTCGTGCGGGGCGACCCAGTGGACCTCGTCGAAGGTGGCGTAGGCGACGTTGCGGGGGTAGATGCTGGAGCCCAGTCCGCGCATCAGCCGGGGGCGGGCGGGCTGGCCGAAGATGGTCGAGCCGATGGTGTCGACGCCGACGATCCTGATGTCCGGGTACAGCTGGCGCAGCACCCGGCCGATGCCCGCGGAGTGGCCGCCGGTGCCGACACTGCACACGAGGACGTCGATGTGCCCCAGTTCGGTGGCGAGTTCGAGGGCGAGCGGGGTGTACGCGGTGGTGTTGTCGGGGTTGTTGTACTGGTCGGGGCACCACGAGCCGGGGTGGCGCCGGAGCAGTTCGGTGACCCGGTCGCGGCGGGCCTGCTGCCAGCCGCCGGTGGGGTGGGGATCGGTGACGATGTCGACCTCGGCGCCGTAGACGCCGAGCAGGCGGGTCATGGACGGTTCGAGTCCCGGGTCGGTGACCAGGGTGACGGGGTGGCCGTGGACCATTCCGGCGAGCGCCAGTCCGAGGCCGAGGGTGCCGCTGGTGGATTCGATGATCCGTGCGCCGGGACGCAACTCGCCGCGGGCACGCGCCCGTTCGACCATGTAGAGGCCGGGCCGGTCCTTGATGCCGCCGGGGTTGAAGCCCTCCAGCTTGGCCCAGAAGCCGTGCCCCGCCGGGGTCAGCGGTTCGGACACGCGCAGGAGGGGCGTGTTGCCGACGAGCGCGGGCAGCGCCGAACCACCGGACGGGGTACGGGACTCGGCGGGGACGCGGGGCGTGTCGGGTGCGGTGGTGGTGAGCGTGGGGCCTCCGGTGCCGGGTGTGGTGGTCGTGCCGGTGGTCGTCTTGGTGATCGACTTCATGTCGTTCGCTCTCGCTGGACGATGAGACGGATGGGTGGTCGTCTCGCGCCGGCCCACGGACGGGCGGACGGATGCGGCCGGTCGGCCGGTCCGCCGTTGGTGGGGTTCGGCGCGGCAGCCGGTGCGGGTCCGACTGCGAGCGAGAGGTCTAGATGCGCCACCTGGAGGTACGGACGAGGGCCGTACGGCCGGTACGGGCGCGCCGGCGGCGGTGGGGGCGACGGCACCCTCGCCACGGCGGGCGCACGGCGACCGCGGCGGCTCCGGTGAGCGGGGGCGCCGTGCCGGTCACGGACGGCTGGTCGGACGAGTGCGGGGCGGGGGCGCGCAGGACTCCGGCGGGTACGCACTCCTCGGCCGTGTGGTGGTCGTGGGGCCCGTGCGGTGTCTCGTGGCCGGAGGCCGGCTGCACCGCCGTCAGGACGGTGGAGGGCTGCGTCGGCGTCCGGTGGGGCTCGTCGACCGGTCCGTGCGCGAAGGCGCACAGGACGATCGTGATCAGCAGGCAGCCGCGGACGAGGGCGGCGACTAACCTCGGCCAGGGCGAGTCGGCCCGCGCCTGACGGACGTACGAGGGCATGGGGGTGCACGAGGGCCGCGCGTACGAGGTGGGCGAGGGCCGGACGTACGAGGGCATGCGGGTGCGTGGGGGCACTGGGGGTCCTTTGGGCGTCCGTCGGCTCGGCGGTGCGTGCCCTCTGTTCAGGGCAGGAGGGAGCGAGCGGCGGACGTGAATGCGGGTGCGGGTGCGCGGGGGTGAGCCGGTCGGGCGGGAGGAAGCCCGGGGCCTAGATCTGCCGGACCACCAGCGATCTCACGGTGAGGCACGACGGGTCGGACGGTCGCGCCGCCCCGACGCGGCGGGCGCTCGGCGCGCATGCCGGGGCCGTCGCCTCACTGATCGACGCCGCGCAGCGGGGCTGGGCGAGGGCGGGCCCCTGGTTCGGCTGCGCGGAGGCGCAGTGCTCGGCCGGGTGGCCCGTGCCGTGGTCGCCGCGCCCCTCGTGGGCGCCGCCGGGTGCGGCGGCCGCCGGGACGACCAGGTGCGCGCCGGGGTCGGTCGTGTGTGCGTCGGTGGCGGCGAGCGGGTGCGCGGGCGGTGGGGTGACCGTGGCCACCGAACTGGTCACCAGGTGCGCGCCGGCGCTTTCGGCGATGGCGCCGTGCAGGAGGACGACGGCGAACAGCACCACGGCGAGGCCGAGCAGACGCGGCAGCGGGCCCGCTGGGACGCGGGCCCGACGCGTGTGTCGGGTCGACCAGGCCGTGATCATGCCGTGATGCTAACGCGTCGCGGAGGCCGGTCGTCCGGTTCCACCGGCCGAGAGCGTCAACGCGCCAGGCGAATGACCGGTTTGCTTCGGCGGGCACCTCGTAGGTCAGGCGTCGTCGCTGGGGGTCGGTGCCCCGTTCGTCGAGTGGAGGGAGCGGCGCGCCAGGAGAGCCACATCGGCCCCGTTGCGGGGGCCGGCGCGACGGGCGCGCTGTCGCGCGCACGCGGGTAGTCTCCGGGGCATGCGGATCTCCGTCTCCTCGGACATGGACGAACCCGTGGCCCGTCTCCTCGTCGAGGAGTTGCGCGGCCGCGGCCACGACGTGCTGCCGCACGGGGCGCTGCGCCCGGGGGACGACCCCCAGTGGGCGGCGTGCTCGGAGGCGGCCGCGCGGGAGGTGGCCTCCGGTGCGGCGGACCAGGCCGTCGTGTGCTGCTGGACCGGCACCGGCGCGTCGATCGCCGCCAACAAGGTGCCCGGCGTGCGGGCCGCCCTGTGCACCGACGCCTACACGGCGGACGGCGCGCGGCGCTGGAACGACGCCAATGTCCTGGCGATCGGTCTGCGGCTGACCTCCGCCCCGCTGCTGAGGGAGATCCTCGACGCCTGGTTCGCCGCCGAGGCCAGCCAGGACACCGAGGACCGGGAGAACGTCGCCAGGGTGGAGCGGCTCGACCTCAGGGCTGGATGAACACCGGCCTCGCCCAGGCGGGCGGCTCCGGCAGCGGTTCGCGTGCGCCACTCGTGGGCGTCCGCGCGGTGCTGGTCGGCGGATGCCCGGTCGGCGTGCCGTGCCGCGTACCGGCGACCCTGAGCGCGGCCACGAAGGACAGGCACGAGTCGTAGCGGTCGTCGGGGCTCTTGGCCAGCGCCCTCGCCAGCACGTCGTCGACGGACGCCGGCAGATCGGGGCGCTGCTCGGTCAGCGGCGGCGGCTGGTCGTACTGGTGGGCCCAGAGCAGCGCCATGTCGTCGTCTCGCTGGAAGGGCGGGCGCCCGGCGAGGGTCTCGTGGACGACGCAGGCGAGGCTGTAGACGTCGCAGCGGCCGTCGACGGGCTTGCCGGAGATCTGTTCCGGGGCCACGTAGTCGAGTGTCCCCACGAACTGGCCGACGGTGGTGAACCCGGTCAGCGACAGCGACTTCTTCGTCAGGCCGAAGTCGGTGAGGTAGACGTGCTCGGGATGGTCACTGTCCGTGCCCTGCGCGACCAGGATGTTGCCGGGCTTGACGTCCCGGTGCACCAGACCGTGGTCGTGCGCGGCGTCCAGCGCGGAGGCCACCTGGCCGGTGATGCGGGTGGCGGTCGTCAGCGGCAACGGGCCCTGCCGGTCCAGGAGGTGGCGCAGGTCCCGGCCGGCCACGTACCGCATCGCGATGTACAGGACGCCCTCGGTCTCGCCCGCCTCGAAGACCGGCACGATGTGCGGGTGGTCGATCGCGGCGGCGACCCGTGACTCATGGGTGAAGCGGCGGCGGAAGGTGTCGTTGCGGGCCAGCTCGGGGGCGAGGAGTTTCAGCGCGACGGTCCGGTCCAGCCGCAGGTCCCTGGCCCGGTAGACGACGGCCATGCCGCCGCGGCCGATCTCGCTCTCGATGCGGTAGCCGGCGATCTGCTGCCCGACCAGGTCGGACGGCCGACCCGCGTACGGTCGCGTCTCACTCATCGGGCGTCATCGGTCGCACGAGACGGGTGGGTTCGTGGTCGCTCGGCCCCTGCCGACGGGGGCGGGGTTCCTCCGTACGCTCCCGCGCGCCGGGCGCTGTGTCCCTCGGCTCCTGCTCCACCGGGGCGGTGTCCGCCCGCCCGTGTTCTTCCGGCGCCGGGTCCACCGGTCCGCGCTCCCCCACGACGCGGGTCGGTTCCGGGACGTGCTCCCCCACCACACGGGTCGGTTCCGGGCTCCTGCTCGGTTCCGGGGCCGGAGCCGGGGCGGCGGCCCGAGACGTGGCCGGGGCCGGAGCGGCGGCGGCCGGCGGGGCCGGGTCCTCCTGGGGTTCCCCGGCGACGGCGAACGTGCTCAGCCGTGTGCCGTCGCAGTACACCCACCGCTCGTGTGCGGCGTCGAACAGCCACAGCGAGTCGCCGTCGACGACGACACCGATCCGCAGGCCCTTCATCCGGTCCCGGAAGGCCCCACCGTCGAGCCGTCCGGCCGCGAGGGCCTCCGCCTCGGTGCGGTAGCGGGCGAGGGCCTCCTCCGCGCGGGCCAGCAGGGGACGGGGGTCGGCCGTACGGGCGGGCCCGGTACCGGCGGCCGGCGGGGCCTGGGGCACGGCGACGAGGAGGCGGCCGTCGACCCAGGCGGACCAGCCGTTGGCGCACAGGACCTGCCCCCAGTCGCCGAGCCGGTCCAGGAGCTGGACCGGGAGCAGCGCGTCGAGGGGCACGGTGGGGCGTGCGGGGTCGGGGGCCTCCCAGGCGGGCAGTCCGCCCGGCGGGACGACGTGCGTGGGGAGGAAACCGGGGGTCGTCATCGCGGCTACTTCCGCATCACCGCGGGTTCGCGGCGGCGCAGCAGACGGGCGACGAGGTAACCGCAGACCAGGGACAGCACGACGAGCATCCCCAGGTCGAGCAGCCATACACCGGCGGAGTGCTCGAACAGCGGGTCTGACTTGTCGGGGACGATCCGTTCGAGGTCGATGGTGCCGGCCATGGCGGCGAACGCCCACCGCGAGGGCACCAGCCAGGCCAGCTGTTCGAGGACGACCGTGCCCTTCACGTCCAGCAGCGCTCCGCAGAACACCACCTGGATGATCGCGAGGAGCACCAGCAGCGGCATGGTGACCTCTTCCTTGCGGACGAGCGCGGAGACGACCAGGCCGAGCATCATCGCGGTGAAGGCGAGCAGGGCCACGGCCACGGTGATCTCGACGAGCGGCGGCAGCAGGACGCCTTCGCCTCCGGGGGCGTTGAGGTCGACGCCGAGGAGGGCCACCAGGGTGAGGACGACGGCCTGGAGCACCGTGATCGTGCCGAGGACGACGACCTTGGACATCAGATACGCGGATCTGGACAGGCCGACGGCACGTTCCCGCTGGTAGATGACGCGTTCCTTGACCAGTTCGCGTACGGCGTTGGCCGCGCCGGTCAGGACGCCGCCGACGCACAGGATGAGCAGCGCGTTCATGGCGGTCTCGCGGTCCAGTTCGCTGCCCGCGAGGGCCCTGGCCATGGCGCCCATCACGAACGGCAGCGCGATCATGATGGCGAGGAAGGTGCGGTCGGCGCTGAGCGCGGCGGTGTACCGGCGGACCAGGGTGCCGAGCTGGGCGCCCCAGCTCTGCGGCTTGGGCGGCGGTGCCACGTCGACGGGCGCCGACTCCGGCAGATACGGGCGGCTCATGGACGCGGTGACGTACTGGCGGTGGAAGGGCGAGTCGCGGTACTCCCCCGCCCAGTCCCGGTCCTGGTCCCGTTCGAACGCCTCGAAGGCCTCGGGCCACTGTGTGAAGCCGAAGAAGGCGAGGGTGTCGTCCGGGGGCCCGTAGTAGGCGACCTTGCCGCCGGGCGCGAGGACGAGGAGGCGGTCGCAGACGTCGAGGCTGAGGACGCTGTGGGTGACGACGATGACCGTGCGGCCGTCGTCGGCGAGACCGCGCAGCATGTGCATCACGGAGCGGTCCATGCCGGGGTCGAGTCCGGAGGTCGGTTCGTCGAGGAAGAGCAGGGAGGGCTTCGTCAGCAGTTCCAGGGCGACGCTGACGCGCTTGCGCTGGCCGCCGGAAAGGCTGTGGATCGGCTGGTCGGCACGCTGTTCGAGGCCCAGCTCATGGATCACCTCGTCGACGCGCGCCTGTCGCTCGGCCTTCGCGGTGTCCTGGGGGAAGCGCAGTTCGGCGGCGTAGGAGAGGGCCCTGCGGACGGTCAGCTGGGCGTGCAGGATGTCGTCCTGTGGGACGAGGCCGATGCGCTGGCGCAGCTCGGCGTAGTCGCGGTAGAGGTCCCGGCCGTCGTACAGGACGGTGCCGCTGTCGGCGGGACGCTGTCCGGTGAGGGCGTTGAGGAGGGTGGACTTTCCCGCGCCGCTCGGGCCGACGACGGCGAGGAGGCATTTCTCGCCGACCGGAAAGGCCACCTTGTCGAGCAGGGTCTTGCGGCCGCGGTCGACGGCGACGGTCAGCTCCTGCACGTCGAGGGAGACCTCGCCTGTGTCGACGTACTCCTGCAGTTCGTCCCCGACCAGGCAGAACGCGGAGTGGCCGATACCGATGATGTCACCGGCAGTGACCGGCGCGCTGTCGACGGGACGGCCGTTGAGGTAGGTGCCGTTGTGGCTGCCGAGGTCGGCGATCTCGTACGTGCCGTCCGGGCGGGCCCGCAGTTCGGCGTGCCGGCGGGAGACCACGAGGTCGTCGATGACCAGGTCGTTGTCGTCGGCGCGGCCGATGCGGACGGTCCGCGCGGGCAGGGGGCGGACGCTGGTCGGCCGGCGGAAGGTGCCGGTGGAGGCGGGCTGGAAGACGCCGGACGGGCGGACGGGTGCCAGTCCGGTGAGCACGGCCCGTGGCCCGTCCTCGACGCTGCCGAAGCGGATGACGGTGCCGGGACCCACGTCCCATTCGCGGACGCGGTGTCCGTCGGCGTAGGTGCCGTTGGTGCTGTTCTCGTCCTCGATGGTCCAGTGGTCGGCGTGTGCCCTGAGCACCGCGTGGTGCCACGAGACGCGGTCGTCGTCGAGCACGATCTCGCTGAGCGGGTCGCGTCCGACGTGGTACTCGTGGCTCGGGGTCATCACCGTGGAGCCCGACTCGGTCTCCAGCACGAGTGCGGGCGCAGTCGGTGCGATCGACCGCTCTGCCATGCCGAAAATTCTACCGATTCGCCCCCATACGCGCGCCCGGTAGATCGACGGCGGAGCCGTTCGGGGGGCGGGGGCCGCGCGCCGCAGGGGCGTTCGAGGGCCGGGTCCGGGTCGCGCGGGGAGAGGTCAGGCGGCGGGGGCGGCGATCCGCTGGGCGATCCGCTGCATACGGACGGCGTCGACGGACTCGGCCAGCAGCTCGTACTCGGTGGTGTCGTCGTTGGTGGCGATGCGGACCAGGTTCCCGGCGGCCAACTCCTCGGCGACCAGTTCCTGTTGGACGTCGTCGGCGGACCAGGCGCGCAGCATGCTCGGCACGTCGGGGACGGTGTCGGCCACGGGGACCACGGAGTTGGGCGGGAAGGTCGGGTTCTCGGGGCGCGGGTCGAGGCGTTCGGCGATCCATAACGCGCGGTCGCGCATCCACCAGAGCGCCAGTGCCAGGGTGGGGGCACGGTAGGTCCCCAGCGGCACTCCGACACGCTGTCCGCCGCACATCCCGTACGCGGTGACATGGCACAGGAATTCGTCGTGCACCCTCAGCTCCCCCGATCGCACCGCCGTCGACCGCCGCCCGGCCCCGCTCGCCGTACGGACCCGTTCTCGCCTCACAGACTTGCTGGTCGTGCCCGTCAGACCATCGAATGTCACGCACGGTGACGCCATGGACGCGCACGGAGGCCCGCTTTGTTCATGGCTCAATCGCCTGTCACTCGAGTATCGCCACTCCTGACGCTCTGTCACCATGCCGATTCAGCCAGTCTCCTGGCATATGCGAGCGCGCGAATGGCCGAAACGGTACGACGTGCCCTCCGACCGGGGCTCCCGGATCACAAGGGGCCGAGACGGCTCCGGATCCGGTCCCCGTCCCATACGTTCGCCCTCGACGCAGCGTTCAACGATCACGCCCACGAAGGCGCACGACCGTCAGGCCTCGGCGGGAGTCGAGACCGGCCGACGGTAGGGGCGCACCGCGCGGCGCGCGATGGCGAAACGGTGGGTCTCCGAGGGGCCGTCGTAGATACGGAACGGCCGTACCTCCCTGAGCAGACGGGCCAGGGGGGCGTCGGCGGTCGAGATGCCGAGCGCGCCGCAGATCTGCACCGCCCGGTCGACCACCCGGTACACGGCCTCCGCGACGAACGTCTTGGACACCGAGGTGAGTTGCGCGGCCGACGCGGAGCCGGTGTCCAGCTCCCAGGCCGTACGCAGGATCAGCGCACGACTCGCCTCGATGTCGATCTCGGAGTCGGCCAGCATCTGCTGCACCATTCCGAGGTCGCCGAGGACGGCGCCGAACGCGAGGCGGCTGCCCGCCCGTTCCAGTGCGACGTCCTGGGCGCGGCGCGCGGCTCCCAGCCAGCGCATGCAGTGGGTCAGCCGCGCGGGGCCGAGCCGCACCTGGGCACCGGCGAAGCCCTGCCCGACCGCGCCGAGCACCTGCTCGTCCCCCACCACGCACCCGTCGAAGACGATCTCGCTGTGCCCCGCGAAGAGCCCCTCGTCGAGCGTCTCGATGTCCCGGACGATGCGCATGCCCGGAGTCCCGGCGTCGACCAGGAACATGGTGGCTCCGCCCGGATCGCCGGGATCGCCGGAGGTGCGGGCCATGACGATGGCGAAGCCGGCGCCGCGGGCCCCGCTGATGAACCACTTGTGCCCGTCGATGCGCCATCCTCCGGGAACCCTGGTCGCGACGGTTCGCAGGGCGCGGGGATCGGCGCCGGCACCCGGTGCCGGTTCGGTCATGGCGAAGCAGGACCGGGTCTCGCCGGCGGCGAGCGGGCGCAGATAGCGCTGCTTCTGGTCGTCGGTGGCCACCCGCTCCAGCAGGTGGGTGTTCCCCTCGTCCGGGGCCGCGCAGTTCAGCGCCAGGGGGCCGAGCAGCGAGTAGCCCGCGGCTTCGAAGACCGCCGCCTGTCCGCGCAGGTCGAGGCCGTGCCCTCCCCATCGCGTCGGCACATGGGGAGCGAAGACACCGGCCTCACGGGCGGCCTTCTGCAGGGTCTGCCGCAGATCCTCCGGGCCGTCGTGCACGGACCCGCCACAGGCCCGCTCCGCCGGGATCACCACGTCGCGTACGAAGTCGGACGTGGTCGCGGCGAGTCGGGCGACGGTGGGATCGACATCGAACTGGATGGGCACGGGACCTCCCGCCGACGGGCGTACGGGCATCGGGTCCCGTCGCGTCCTAGAAACTGTATAGCGTCTTCAGTATCTTGCCGGGAGACCCCGGTGACGGGAAGACGACAGGAGACGCGTCATGAGCCACCCGTTGAGCACCGAATGAGCACCGAACCGGTCCGGGTGGTCCGCCACCCCGACGGAGTCGTCGAGCTGACACTGGACGCGCCCGGGCGGGCCAACGCCCTGGATCTGGAGATGGCCGAGGCACTGCGGGACGCGACGGCCCGGGTGGCACGGGACCCCGGCGGCGCGGTCCTGCTGCGCTCCACGGGCGGCACCTTCTGCGTGGGCGGTGACCTGCGGGCCTTCACAGGGCTCGACGAGGGGACGGGCACCTACGTGCATGCCGTGGCGACCGCCGCGCACGCCGCGATCCACACCCTGTACGAGCTCGCCGTGCCCGTGGTGACGGCCGTGCGCGGTGCCGCCGCGGGCGGCGGTGTCGGCCTCGCTCTCGTGGGCGACATCGTCCTGGCGGCGCGGTCCGCACGGTTCCGGCTGGCGTACACCGATGTCGGACTCACACCGGACTGCGGGGCCTCGTGGTTCCTGCCGCGCCTGGTGGGCCCGCGGCGGGCGACGGACCTGATCCTCACCAACCGGGTCCTGACCGGGGACGACGCCGAACGGTGGGGCCTGGTCTCCCGGTCCGTCGACGACGAGGAACTGGACTCGGCCGCATACCGGGCCGCGGCCGGCCTCGCCGCCGGTGCCGGTGACGCGCTGCGTGCCGCGAAGCGCCTGCTGCGCGAGGGGACCGGGGAGGACCTGGGGCGCCGGCTCGCCGAGGAGGCGCGGCAGATCGCCGCCCTGGCGGACGGCCGGGAGGCCCAGGACCGCATGGCGGCGTTCCTCGCAGCCCGGGAACGGGCCGCCAGGAAGGGCGCCCGGGACCGCTCCGCGGACGGCGCCGCGACGGACGAGGGCCTCGGCCGGGCCATGGAACCCGAAAGTGTTTCTTGAATCCCTCTTCACTAACGGGCTCGCCGGAGCGTAACCTCCGGGCAACACAGAACCGAGGAACCGGTCACCACAGAACCGGGGAAAAGGTGTGGCGATGCACTCTCCTGCCGTGGACCTTCCCGACGCTCCCGACGAGACGCTCACCGAAGCGGTCGTCGACCTCGTTCTGCGTGGCATGTGGCGTGGCAGGGCCGAAGCGGAGTACCGGCCCCTGACGGACGCCGGGCTCGCGATGGTGAAGGGGCCGCTCGTGCTCCCCACCGAGCGGGCCAAGGCCACCGCCTGCCGGGTTCTGCGGGTCGCGCCGGGATCGCCCCGGGAGGAACGGATCACCGCCGCGTACGAGGCCTTCCTGCCGGTCAACAGGAAGATCCGCGAGGTGTGCACGGCCTGGCAGTGCCGCCCGGACGGCACGGCCAACGACCACTCCGACAGCGTCTACGACGCCGGGGTGCGCGAGTCGCTGGAGGACGTGCACGAGGCCATCCAGCCGGTGCTGCGCCGCCTGGAGCAGGTGCTCGAGGGCAGCGAACGGTATCTCGGCGAGCTGGAGGAGGCCCTCGACCGGTTCGACGAAGGCGAGACGAAATGGCTGGCCTCGCCGCTGTGCGACTCGTACCACACGGTGTGGATGAGGCTGCACCAGGAATTGCTGCTGGTGCTCGGGATCAGCCGGGCCGAGGACGAGGCCCGGGAAGAGGAACTGGTGACGGGGGACCGGGGTTGAGCGTCACCGACCGCGAGGCGGGTCCGTTGACGGCCGTCGAGGCTCCCGGCCGGATCCTGGTGCCGTTCGGGCAGGGACGGATCCGGGGGCTCGACGCCGACGAGCTGGGAGCGCACGGTGCGGCGATGGACAGGCTGGTGGCTCTGGGGCTGCCGGTCGTACCGGGGCTCACCGTGCCGGCCGGGACCTCCGCGTCGCTATGCGACCCCGGCACGGCGAAAGCCGCCGTCGACCTGGTCGAACAGCTCTCGGGGCGGCGAATCGGCGACGGGGCCCGCCCGTTGCTGCTGCGCCTGTCGGCGAGTGCCCCGACCGAGATCGCCGGACTGCCGCCCGACCTCGCCTGCCTCGGCGTGACCACCGCGAGCATGGACGCCCTGTGCGCCGTCATCGGCCGCGCGGACGCGCTGCACGAGGTATGGGCCGCCACCGTACGGATGATCGCCGAGTACGCCCTCGACGTGCCTGCCGCGATGCTCGACGACGCCGTCCTCGACGCGCCCGAGCCCCGGACACGGATCGAGGCGCTGCTGGACCTGACCGCGCGGCACGGCGCGCGGCCCTTCCCCGACGACCCGGCCCAGCAGCTCGCGCTGGCCGCCCGAGCCGTGCTCCGCCGGTGGGACTCACCGCGCGCGAGGAGATCCCGCAAGGCGCAGCGGCTTCCCGCCGATCTCGGCGTCGCCCTGCACGTACAGGCCCTGCGGATCGGCCCGGCCGACCGCTCCGGCTACGGCACGGCGGTCAGCCGCGACCCCGAGACCGGCCTTCTGTCCCCCCAGGGATCGTTCTTCCGGGGGGTGCGGCGCAGCGCCCCGCCGCCGCACACCAGTGAACCGCTGGACCGGCTCACGGGCGGCAGGGCTCTGCTGGAGCATGCCCTGCTCACTCTCGAACGGCATCTGCGCGCGCCCGTCTCCGTCGACTTCGAGGTGCGCGACGACGAGATCTCCCTGCTCGCCGCCTCCGCGCAGCAACGGCCGCCGCTGCGGGCCTCGGTGTGCCTCGCCGCCGACCTGGCACGCGACGGGGCGCTCGGCCCCGAGGAGGCCGTCCTGCGGATCGGCCCCGCGCAGGTGCAGGAACTGCTGCACCCCCGGCTCCGGTTGACCGGCGGGGAGGAGCTCCTGGTGAAGGGTCTGGCCGCTTCCCCGGGCGCGGCGGCCGGGGTGATCGTGCTGTCGAGCGAGCGCGCCCTCGAAGTGGGCGCGGACGGCACCCCCGTGGTGCTCGTCGCCCATGAGACGACCCCGGCGGACGTCCCCGGCATGCTAGCGTCCGCCGCCGTGCTGACCGGCAGCGGCGGTATCGCCTCGCACGCCGCGGTGGTGGCGCGGGGGGCCGGCCGGCCCGCGGTGTGCGGCGCCGACGGGCTGCGCGTGGACCGGGCCGCGGGGACCGTGTGGTTCGGGGACCGGGTGCTGCGCGAGGGCGACGCCCTCTCCCTGGACGGCCGTACCGGCGCCGTCTACGCGGGACGGCTGAGCGTCAGCGTCGCCGCACCGCCGCTCGAACTGTCCACCCTGCTGGACTGGGCGGACGGCATGCGCCGACTGGGGGTGCGGGCCAACGCCGACAGCGCGGCGGAGGTGAGCACCGCCGTCGCCCTGGGGGCGGAGGGGGTCGGGCTGTGCCGTACGGAGCACCAGTTCCTCGGTGAGCGGCTGCCGCTGATCCGCCGGGTGCTCCTGGCCGCCGATCCGGCCGCCCGCGACGCGGCCCTGACGGCGCTGGAGCACGCTCAGCACGAGGACTTCCGGGCGCTGCTGGCCGCGGTCGGGGACCGGCCGGTGACCGTGCGCCTGCTGGACGCTCCGCTGCACGAGTTCCTGCCCGCCCCAGGGGACGCCTCGGACGCGGGTGAGGAACAGCGGGCCGCCGCGCTGCGCGAGGCGAATCCGATGCTCGGGCTGCGGGGGGTGCGGCTGGCGCTGCTGCACGAGCGGCTCTACCCGGCGCAGGCCGAGGCGCTCTTCGCCGCCTGGGTGGACGTCGCCGCCACCGGGGTCCGGCCCGAGCTGGAGGTGATGATCCCGCTGGTCAGCCTGCCGGAGGAACTGGCGGCCACGGCCGGGTACGTGCGGGAGGCCGCCGCCGCGGTCGCCGCCCGCACCGGTGTGGTCGTTCCGTACCGGCTCGGCACGATGATCGAGACTCCGCGGGCCGCGCTGCTCGCCGGTGAACTCGCCGAACACGCCGAGTTCTTCTCCTTCGGCACCAACGACCTCACCCAGCTGACCTACGGATTCTCCCGGGACGACGTGGAACGCCAGGTCCTGGCCGGGTACCAGGAGCGGGGCCTGCTGACCGCCAGCCCCTTCGCCCGGCTCGACCCGCACGGGGTGGGCGCGCTCATCGCGCTGGCCGCCGAGCGGGCGCGCGGCGTACGGCCCGGCATCAAGCTCGGCGTGTGCGGGGAGCACGGCGGGGACCCCGAGTCGATCGCGTTCTGCGACGGCCTCGGCCTCGACTACGTGTCCTGTTCCCCGCACCGCGTGCCGGTGGCCCGGATGGCGGCGGCGCACAGTGCCCCGCGCGAGCGGCACGACGAGAGCGGGAGCACACGATGACGAGCACCGTGACCGGTGGGCCGGCCCTGTCGGACACCGAACTGGACGACCTGCGCGCAACCGTACGGTCGGTGTGCGCGGACGCCGGAGGCACCGCGACGGTGCGCCGGCTGTCCGAGCACTCCCCCGGTGTCGACGCCGAGCTGTGGGACACCCTCGGCCGGCAGGTGGGCCTCGCGGCCCTCGGGCTGCCCGAGGCTGTCGGGGGCATCGGCGGCCTCGCCGAGATCGCTGTGGTCTGCGAGGAACTGGGCAGGACACTGGCACCGGTACCGCTGCTGTCCTCCACTGTGCTGGCCGGGCAGGTGCTGGCCGGCTGCGGTACGGCCGACGAGGCGCTGGCCGAGCTGGCCGAGGGCGCGGTGCACGCCCTCGCGGTCGCGGCACCCGACGGGACATGGCGGCCCGACGCCGTGCCGGTGGCGGTCACCTGGCAGGGCGGGGCCCCCGTCGTCGAGGGAACGGCGCCGTTCGTTCTCGACGGCGGCGATGCCCGCGCGCTGGTCGTGGCGGCCGCCGGGAACGACGGCGTGGACCTCTTCCTCGCCGATCCGGGGGGTCCGGACGTCACCGTGCGCCGGGTGCCCACCCTGGACCTCAGCCGGGGCCAGGCCGTGGTCACCTTCTCCGGTGCGCGGGTCCGGGCGCTGACCGCCGGGGGCGAGGGGGCGCACATCGTCTCCCGGGCCCTGGACGTGGCCCTGGTCGCCCTGGCCGCCGAGCAACTGGGCGGCGCCCAGGCCGCGCTGGACATGACCGTGGCCCATGTGCGGGACCGTACCCAGTTCGGCAGGGCGATCGGCGGTTTCCAGGCGGTCAAGCACACCTGTGCCGACATGCTGCTCCAGGTCGAGGGCGCGCGGTCGGCGGTCCTGCGCGCCGTCGACGCGGCCGCCTCGCACAGGGCGCCGGCCGAGGCGGCGGCGGTGGCCCAGGCGTGGTGCTCCGAGGCCTTCGTGTCCGTCGCCGCCGAGTGCGTCCATCTGCACGGGGGCATGGGCTTCACCTGGGAGCACGACGCGCACCTGTACTTCCGGCGGGCCCAGTCCGACGCCGTCCTGCTGGGCGGCGCGGCCTTCCACCGGGAACGGCTGGCCGGGCTGCTGAGCTGGTGACGTGGAAGGCGGACCGGTATGACCACCCGACTCATCGACGACTCGCTGTTCGACTGTGTGGCCCCGCCGCGTCTCGCGGGGGCGCGCTGCTCCGGGTGCGGCACCGTCGTCTTCCCCCGGCAGGACTCGTGCCCCCGATGCTCGGACGGGTCCATGTCCGCTCATGTGCTGCCGGTGCGGGGGCGGGTGTGGTCGTGGACGCTTCAGGCGTTCCCGCCCAAGCCGCCGTACCGGCCACCGGCCGGCGGTCACCGGCCGTATCACGTGGGCTATGTCGACCTCGGTGAGCTCCTGGTCGAGGGGCGGCTGGCGGTTCCCCGCGCGCGGATACGGATCGGGCTGCCGGTCCGGCTCGCCATGGTGCCCGCGTACCACGACGAGGACGGGACCGAGGTCCTGACCTTCGCGTTCCGCCCCGACGACGAGGAAGAGGGGGAGCGATGAGTCGGACCGACGACGTCTACGTGGTCGGCTGCGGGATGCATCCCTTCGGCCGGGACGAGAGTGTCACCGGGATGGACATGGCCGAGCGCGCGGTGCGGGAGGCGCTGGCCGACGCCGGGGTGTCCTGGGAGGACATCGGCTACGCGGCCGGCGGCTCCGACGTGTCCGGCAAACCCGACACGCTGGTGGGCCGCCTGGGCCTGACGGGAGTGCCGTTCGTCAATGTGCAGAACGGCTGCGCCACCGGCGCCTCCACCGTGCTCACGGTGGCCGCAGCGCTGCGTGCCGGGGAGGCGTCCCTGGGACTGGCGGTGGGCTTCGACAAGCACGAGCGGGGCGCCTTCCACGTGTCCGCGGCCCGCTACGGCCTGGGCGACTGGTACGCCGAGACCGGCATGATGCTGACGACCCAGTTCTTCGCCCTCAAGACACGGCGGTACCTGTACGAGCACGGGATCTCGGAGCGGGCGCTGGCGGTCGTCGCCGCGCGTGCCTTCCGCAACGGCGCGCACCACCCGCTGGCATGGCGGCGCAAGGCGTTGACGGAGCGGGAGATCCTGGACTCCGCGGAGGTCAGTCCCCCGCTCACCCAGTACATGTTCTGCTCACCGGGGCAAGGTGCGGCGGCTCTGGTGCTGGCGCGCGGCGACCGCGCCTTCGACCTGTGCGAACGGCCGGTGAGGCTGGCCTCGCTGGCGTTCCGCACCCGGCGGTTCGGTTCGTTCGAGGTGTTCTCCCCCTGGCTGCCGCCGGGACCGCACCGCAGCCCCAGCGTCGACGCCGCCGAGGCGGCGTTCCGTACGGCGGGGGTCCGGCCCGCTGATGTCCGGGTGGCGCAGTTGCAGGACACCGACAGTGGCTCGGAGCTGGTCCACCTGGCGGAGACCGGACTGTGCGGACACGGCGAGCAGGAGGAGCTGCTGGCCGGCGGGGACACCGAGCCCACGGGCCGGATCCCCGTCAATACGGATGGCGGCTGCCTCGCCGGCGGGGAGCCCGTGGGCGCCTCGGGACTGCGTCAGTTCCACGAGGTGGTACGGCAGTTGCAGGGCCGCGCGCCGGGCGTGCAGGTGCCGGGTGCGCCCCGGGTGGGCTTCACGCATGTGTACGGGGCGCCCGGGATCAGCGCCTGCTCGGTCCTGACCGTGTGAGGGCCCCGTCGCCGGGCGGGGCGCGCGCACCGTCGTCTCAACGCTGTGCCGTGGTCGGCTTCCGGTCGGCGGCGACAATGCGCAGCGCCAGCGACCTGACCGCCTCCAGGACGGCCTGCGGGGGCAGCTGGGACAGCGGCCCTCCCTCCGCCCGCAGCGCCGTGACCAGCATGGTGGTGCTGATCAGGGTGCGGACCGCGAGGGCCTGCGCCGCGTGGCGGGCCTTGGCCGCCCGGGGGCCGCGTGTGTTGCCCTCGGGCAGGTAGTCGTAGCCGCGCTGGATGTGCCGCTGCTCGAACTCGTCGCGCAGGACCTTGACGTTGCCGTTCGCCGAGGCGATCTGGACCTGGTAGAGGCGAGCCTCGTCCGGGTTCTGCTCCACCCAGTCCCACACGGCGTCGATGACGCGCAGCAGTCCCTCGGCGTCGCCCGGCTCGGACTCCGGACGGGCCGCCTCCACCACCGCGTTCAGCTGGTCGAAGACCCGGCGCATGGCGAGTTCGAGCAGCTCCTCCTTGCCGTCGAAGTGGTAGTAGACGGCCGTGGGGACCACCTGGGCCTCGTCCGCGATGTCCTGGATGCTGGTCTCCGCGAATCCGTTGCGGCCGAAGACCCGTACGGCGGCGTCGATGATGTGCTGCCGCCGCGAAGGCCGGTGAGCGGGCTGCTTGCCGTTCTTGGTGGTGGCCATCATGCTCCCCTGCCGACTGCCGTGAACCCGCGAGCGTGGTCCCTGTTTACTGACCATGCTATCCAGTAACTCGACTCTACCGACCGCGTAATTCCTGCTGCGCCTGGGGCACCGGAGCGCCATGGGACCGGCATACTTGACATCATGACGACATCCGGAACCCGCGCCGCCCACCGTCCGTCGCGCAAGCAGTGGGTGATCGAGGCAGCCACGGAGCTGTTCGCCACCCAGCCGCCGGACGAGGTGACGGTGGCCGACATCGCCGCCCGTGCGGAGATGACGTCGGCAGCGGTGTACTACCACTTCTCCTCCAAGGACCAGGTCCTGGTGGAGGGGATGCGGGTGTTCGCCGCCGCGATGTGCGCGCAGGTGGAGGAACTCGCCGAAGCGCACAAGGCGGGTTCGGACGTCGGGCCCACGATCACCGCGCTGGTGGCGTGGCTGGGCGAGCACAGGTCGGCGGCCACGGTGTTCTTCGTGTCGTCGGCCGGGATGAGCCAGGAGGCCGAGGCGCTGCGCCAGGAGAGTCGTTCGGAGCTGTTGGGCGGGCTCGTGCGGCTGATCCGCAAGGCCCGTGCGTCCGTCTCCGACGCGGAGGCCGCGGTGATCGGACTGGGCCTGCTGGCCCTGCTCGAGACCGCGGCGAACTCGCAGGTCCGGGGGGACGACGTCTATCGGTCGCTGGGCCACCGCTCCTTCGTCCGCGAGGTCGGCGACCTCGCGGAGCGGATCGCCGACCCGACCGCGGCCGCATAGCCGCCGGGCCGGTGGCCGCCGGCCGTCCTCCGGCGGAGACCGGGACGACGCCGGGCCGGGACGACGCCGGACCGGGACGACGCCGGGCCGGGGCGGCGGCGGAGACGGGCGGCGGCGGCGGACACGGGCAGCGGCGGATCAGACCAGCAGCCGGAGCGGTTTGCGCAACAGCTCACCGACCGCGCGCAGATACTCGGCCGCCGGTGCGCCGTCGACGGCACGGTGGTCGAAGGTGAGGCTCAGGGTGAGCACCCGCGTCCGCCGCGGCCGGTCGTCCAGCCACTCGACGCCGTCCCTCAGCCTGCCGACCCCGAGGATCGCCACGTTGCCGGGGTTGACGACAGGGGTGAAGAAGTCGACGCCGTATCCGCCCAGCGAGGTGACGGTGAAGGTGGCGCCTTCCAGGCGGTCCGGCGTGATCCGGCCCTCGCGGGCGGCCTCGGCCAGGGCTTTCGCCGTGCGGGCGATCTCGGGCAGCGGCAGTGCTGCCGCGTCCTCGATCACGGGGACCATCAGGCCGCCCGGAACCGCCACGGCGAACCCGAGGTGGATGTCGTCGAGCAGATGGATGCCGTCGTCGCGCACCGTCGCGTTCAGCAGTGGATGTGCGCGCAGGGCCAGCGCGGCGGCCTTGAGCAGGAAGTCGTTCAGGGTGGGAACGGGCAGGTCGGTGTCGGCCCACTCCTCCCTCAGCCGGTCGCGCAGGGACACCACGGCGTCCATCCGCACCTCGTAGCCGTGCGTCAGCTGGGCCATCTCCTGGAGGCTGGCGTGCATACGGCGGGCGATGGTGCCGCGCATCCCGGTGAGGGGGAGCACGTCTCCCGGCCGGGGGTCGGCGTTCCGGCGGCGGACCGCCGGTTCGCGCGCCGCGTCGGCGGCGTCGAGATCGGACCTGCGGATCCGGCCGCCGGGCCCGGTGCCGTTCACCTCGGAGAGGTCGATGCCCCGCTCCTTCGCCAGCCGGCGGACCAGCGGCGACACAGCGGTGACGGATGAGACGGCGGTGACCGGCAGGACAGGGGCTCCGGGCGGGATACGGCCTGCGGACACCACAGGCAGGGCCGACAGGCCGGAGAGGGCCGCTTCGCCGGGCAGCTCCGCGAGGAACTCCTCCACGTCCTCGGAGACGATCCGACCGCCGGGCCCGGTGCCGCGGACAGCGGTGAGATCGACACCGGCCCCGAGCGCCACCCGTCGGGCGTTGGGCGAGGCCAGGAGCCGCCTGGCAGGACCGGTGGTGGCGCCACCGCCGTTCGGGGACGGCGCCGCCGACGCCCGAGAGGCAGGGAGGACGCCAGAGGCCGTCGGCCGGGCGAGCGCGCCCGGCGCGCCCACCGTCCGCTTCGGCGCCGGGAAGTCCGTGACCGGGCCCGGCGTCGTCGGCCCGGCGGACGCGCCCGCCCCGGCCACACCGGTCTTCGGCACC
Source organism: Streptomyces sp. NPDC030296 (assembly GCF_055572815.1). Taxonomy (NCBI): domain Bacteria; kingdom Bacillati; phylum Actinomycetota; class Actinomycetes; order Kitasatosporales; family Streptomycetaceae; genus Streptomyces; species Streptomyces sp. NPDC030296. Next base: position 278,827 of record NZ_JBVICQ010000009.1, on the reverse strand, counting down.
GGGGAACCGGTGGCGGCGCCCGAAGCGGTCGACCACCCGGACGCCGGCCCCCCGGCCGTGCCGGTGCCGGCCCCGGACCCGGCGGGCATCGGCGTACCCGCCGGGTCCGGTGGCTGCTCGCCCTCGGCCAGGAGCCAGCCGATGAGCGCGCCGGCCGGGACGGTCGTCCCGGCCGGGACGACCGGGTGGAGCAGCCCCCCGGCCTCCGCCTCGACATCCACGTCGACCTTGTCGGTGGCGATCCGCAGCAGCGCGTCGCCCTCGGCGACCGCGGCGCCCGTGGGCACGAGCCATTCCTCGATCGTGCCTTCCTGCATGGTCAGCCCGATCTTCGGCAGCAGAACCTCGACCGCCACGTCGTTCACGCCCTTTCGAGGAGACGCCGGCAGCCCTGGACGATCCGGGCGCGGTCGGGCACGTAGGCCTTCTCCAGGACCGGGGAGAAGGGCACCGGGGAGAAGGGGGCGCCGATGCGCAGGACCGGGGCGTCCAGGTGGTCGAAGGCGGCGTCCTGGATCTGGGCGGCGATCTCCGCGCCGAGCCCGCCGAAGGTGACGGCCTCGTGCACCACCAGCGCCCGGTTGGTGCGGCGGACGGAGGCGAACATGGTCTCGGTGTCCAGGGGCTGCACGGTCCGGGGGTCGATCACCTCGATCTCCACGCCCTCGGCGGCGAGTTCGTCGGCCGCCGCCAGGGCCTCCCCCACCATGCGGCCGAGGGCGATCACTGTGGCGTCGGAGCCCTCCCGGGCGGTGTGCGCCCGGCCCAGCGGGATGCCGTAGATCTCCTCGGGCACATGGCCGGTGCTGCCGAGCAGGACCTTGTTGAGCATGACGACGACCGGGTTGTCGTCCCGGATGGCCGAGACGGTCAGGCCCTTGGCGGTGTACGCGTCGCAGGGCATCACCACTTTGAGGCCGGGCACATGGGCGAGCCAGGCCTCCAGGCTCTGGCTGTGCTGCGCGGCGGCGCCGAGGCCGGCGCCGGAGGCGGTGGTGATGGTGAGCGGGACGGACACGGCGCCGCCGAACATGTACTTCATCTTGGCGGCCTGGTTGACGATCTGGTCGAGGCAGACGCCGATGAAGTCCATGAACATCAGGTCCACGACGGGCCGCAGCCCACGCGCGGCGGCCCCCACCCCGAGGCCCACCAGGGCTGCCTCGGAGATCGGCGTGTCGATCATGCGGCGGGGGCCGAACTCGTCGAGCAGGTTGTCGAACATACGGAAGACGCCGCCGTAGCCGGCCACGTCCTCGCCGGCGACGAAGACGTTCTCGTCCTCGCGCATGGCCTGGGCGAGGCCCTCGTTGAAGGCCTTGACGTAGGTGAGTTTGCGGACCGTGCCGTCCGGGGCGGCGGCCTGTTCCTGGGTGAGGGTGGTCATGGCGTCATCCCGAGTAGACGTTGTGCAGCAGGTCGGCGGTGTCGGGCAGCGGGCTCGACTCGGCGTACGCGATGGCCTCGGCGATCTCGTCGCGGGTGCGCTGCCAGGTGTCGTCCAGTTCCGTGCGGGTGGCCGTGCCGTCGGCTACGGCACGGGCCTCCAGCAGGTCGATGGGGTCGCGGGCCTTCCACTCGGCGACCTCCTCGTCCGAGCGGTAGGGGTGGCGCAGTCCCTTGACGCCCTGATGGTCGAAGTAGCGGTAGGTCTTGGCCTCGATCATCATCGGTCCCGCGCCGGACCGGGCGCGTTCCACGGCGTCGGTGGCGGCGCGGTGGACGGCGACCGCGTCCATGCCGTCGACGATCACGCCGGGCATGCCGTAGGCGGCGGCCCGGTCGGCCACGTCGGTGAGCAGCATGTGCCCGGACTGTGGCGTGAACTCGGCGTAGCCGTTGTTCTCGCAGACGAAGACGACGGGCAGGCCGAGGACGGCGGCCATGTTGGCGCCTTCGTGGAAGGCGCCGATGTTGGTGGCGCCGTCACCGAAGAAGGTCACCGCGACGCTGTCCTCGCCCTTGTACCGGGCGGCGAAGGCGGCACCCACGGCGATCGGGACGCCCGCTCCGACGATGCCGTTGGCGCCGAGCATGCCGAGGGAGACGTCGTTGATGTGCATGCTTCCGCCGCGCCCGAGGCAGGCGCCGGTGGCGCGGCCGTACAGCTCGGCGTACATCTCCCGGAAGCCGACGCCCTTGGCGACGGCGTGTCCGTGGCCGCGGTGGGTGGAGGTGATCTGGTCGTCGTCGCGCAGCGCGGCCATCACTCCGGCGGCCACGGCCTCCTGGCCGACGTAGAGGTGGAGGAAGCCGGGCAGTCTGCCCGCCTCCATGAGCTTGCCCGCCTCGGTCTCGAACAGCCGGATGCGCACCATGCGCTCGTGCAGATCCCTGATGGTCTGCGCGGATGTCCGGTGCTCTGCCGTGTCGGCCGGCTTCTTCTGAGCCATGTCCCGCCCCTTCGCCCGAGGGAGGTGTGCCAAGCACCCTTACTTTCTGGTGCTTGTCTACAGTAAGCAGCAGGTGCACCTTACTGAAGAGGGTCTCTAATTACTACGCCCTGAACGGGACTCGCGGCCCCGTTCGTCCACCAGCTCCACCGCGTTGCCCTCCGGGTCCGCCCAGAAACTGATCCGGCCACCGGGGGTCCGCACCACGACCGGCTCCGACAGGGGCCGCGCGCCCGCGGCCACCAGGGACGACACCATCGGGTCGATGTCCTCCACATGGAAGGTGAGGTACGACAGACCCCGACATCCGGCCAGCGGCGGCGCCGACTGGGCGGGGTCCGCGACCACCTGAGGCAGGATCAGCTTGACCCGCCCCCCGGAAGGCACCTGCAGCCAGACGACCAGGAGCTCGCCGCCCAGCCCGGCCGGTGCCGCGACGGACTCCGGCACAGAGGATCGACGCACGACAGAGCAGCCGAGCACGTCCCGGTAGAAGCGTTCCATCAACCCCAGATCCCGTACGACCACGCCCGCCTCGAAGGGCTTCCCCACAGCCGCCACCACCTTCCGTCGGGGACCCGGCCGCCGTCGCCGCGGAGACTGGATCCGGTTAACAGAAAGCAGCCGGGGCGATTCCGCGCCCCCGACACGGCAACTTCGCCACTTTCTATTGACAGAGCACACTAAGTCCTGTTGTCGTTTCGGACACAGCCCAGCTGTCGCTCTCCGAAGCCGGTCACCGGCTCGCGGCTGGGAGGATTGTGAGGACACCGTGGTCCAGACCAGTTCGCCGGAGATTCGGGAAGCAGAAGCCGGGCGCACGCCGCCGTCGGCCCCCGAGTACTCCTCGTGGATCAGCCGGGACCGGTCCACCGACGCCGCGTCCGTGACGATGCGGCGGGAGGCCGCCGAACTCGTCGAACGCGTGGTGACGCACTATCGCGACGGCACCACGCACCAGGCGGACGGCCAGTGGACGGAACCTGTCGCCCACTATCTCGACGCCGACCGCTGGCGCCGGGAGACGGACGCCGTCCACCGGAGCGTTCCCCTGCCGCTCGCCATGTCCTGCGAGCTCCCGGGGCCGAACACCTACAAGGCTCTGGACGTGCTCGGCGTACCGGTGCTGATCACCCGGGACCGGCAGGGCGTCGTGCACGCGATGATCAATGCCTGCCGGCACCGGGGGGCCAAGCTGATGGAACCCGGCTGCGGGGTGTCGAGGCGGCTGACCTGCCCGTACCACTCCTGGTCGTACGACCTGACCGGGGAGCTGCGGGGCGTGTACGCGGAGAAGACCTTCGGTGACGTTCCGCGCGAGGGCCGCGGTCTCGTGAGGCTTCCGGCCGGGGAGCGAGCGGGGATCGTCTTCGTCTCGCTGGACCCGGCCGCCGAGCCCGACCTGGACGCCTGGCTCGGTGATCTGCTGCCGCTCCTCGAAGGGCTGCGGCTGGCGGAGTGCCACCACTACTCCACGGGCGAACTGACCAGTCCCAACTGGAAGGTCACCCTCGACGGGTATCTGGAGACGTACCACTTCGCCTCGCTGCACCCGAAGACGGTGTTCGAGACGAACCTCTCCAACATGATGGCCCACGACACCTGGGGCCCCCACCAGCGCATCGCGCCGGCCCTGCGTCCCATCGCGCGGGCGGTCGAGCTGCCGCCGGACCAGCGGGACCCCGGGGACTGTGTCGGTCCCATCTACTGGCTCTTCCCCGGCCTGGCGATCGCCGGCGGCTGGCGGCAGAAGATCGCCGTCTCCCTGGTGCTCCCCCGGACGGCCACCGAGTCGGTGACCCAGCAGATCATCCTGCTGCGGGAACCGGCGGTCACCGAGGAGGAGCGCCAGGCCGCCGACCGGTTCGGCGAATGGTTCCACGAGGTGGTCCGCGACGAGGACTACGCGACCACCTACGGAGTCCAGCAGGGCCTCGCCGCCCTCGACGGGACCGACTTCGTCTTCGGACGCAACGAACCCGGACTCCAGCACTTCCACCGCACCATTCACCGGCACCTGGAAGACGCCGAAAGAGCCGCCAGGTGACGGACCGACAACACTCGCGGGAGAACAACATGGTGGCTACGGGCAGCCTCGACGGACGTGTCGCGGTGATCACGGGCAGCACGCGCAGCATCGGCCGCGGCATCGCCGAGGCATTCCTGGCCGGCGGTGCCACGGTCGTCCTCAGCGGCCGCAGCGAGATCAAGGGCAAGCAGGCCCTGGCGGAGCTGGACGCCGGGGACCGGGCCGTCTTCCACCCCTGCGACGCCAACAGTCAGGAGGACATCGAGAACCTGGCCGACTTCGCCGCCGAACGCTTCGGCCGGCTCGACATCTGGGTGAACAACGCCGGCGGCACCTCGGGCTTCGCCCCGGTCCACGAACTCAGCGACGAGGCCTGGCACGACGCACTCAGGCTCAACCTCAACGCCTACTTCTACGGCACCCGACGCGCGCTGCCGAGGATGCTGGAGGGCGGCTGGGGCCGGATCATCAACATCTCCTCCGTCGAGGGCAAGCAGGCCAACAAGCCCGCGATCAGCCACTACATCACCAACAAGCACGCCATCCACGGACTGACCAAGGCGACCGCCTTCGAATACGGCACCCAGGGCATCACCTGCAACGCCATCTGCCCCGGCGCCGTGGACACCGACCTGATGCGGGCCGCGGGACCGGCCGCGGCCGAGGCCGAGGGAATCAGCTACGAGGAGTGGCTGGGCCGCTTCGCCGAGCACGCCGCCACCAAGCAGATCACCACCGTGGAACAGATCGCGGCGGTCGCCTCGCTGCTCGCGAGCGACGCCGGCGCCGGCATCACGGGCACGCTGATCAGCGTCGACGGCGGAACGGCACAGTGGTAGGCACCGGGACGGACGACGGGAGACCTTCGGCCATGAAGAGCTGGATCACGGACTGGCAGCGCAGTGAGCGACTGCCGCACTACACCCGGGCCAACGCGGGCGAGACCCTGCCGGATCCGGCCAGCCCGCTGGGCTGGACCCTCGTCTGGGGGCGCGGACTGCGCGGCTGGCGAAAGGGCTTCGTCGGCTTCGGCATCTACCGCGAGGAGGAGGTGGCAGGCCCTCGTCCGCCCTTCGTCGGGATGTTCGGCGGTTACTTCTACCTCAACCTGTCGCACATGCGGCTGTTCGGCATCCGTATGGGCCAGACGGCGGACCAGATCGACGCCGCCTTCGTCGGCCAGCGCTCGGACACCCCGGTGTACGTGGCGCACCCGGACGACCAGGACGCCGAACTGACCGCCAAGGCGGGCGGCACTCTCCAGCGGATGCTCGGCCAGAGCACGTTCCCGGAGGCCGACGCCGACCGGGAGCGGCTGCGCGGACTGCGCCGCGATCGACCCGACCTGACGGAGTTGTCCGACGCCGAACTGGTGGCTCGCGCCCGCTCGTTGCTGGACGAGGTGGAGACCACCTTCCAGCGGCACGTCGAGTCGTCGCTGCCCGCGTCCGTCGGACCGGCGATCCTCGGTCCGCTCTGCGCGAGCGTGGACCGCCCCGGCGCCATGCTGGACCTCATCGGCGGTCTCGGTGACGTCGACTCGGCCTCCCCCTCGGACGGGCTGTGGACGCTGTCGCGCCAGGTGGCGGCCTCGGCCGAGCTGACCGCGCTGTTCGACCGGGGCCCGGCCGCGGTGGAGCGGGCGCTCGACGGGGCGACCGGGGACGTGAAGGCGTTCCGTGACGCCTTCGAGGAGTTCCTGGCCGGGTCAGGCGACCGCGGTCCCAACGAGTGGGACATCCACGCGCTCTCGTGGGAGGCGGCGCCGGTCCAGGCACTGGCCCTGGTCGACCGGATCCGGCACAGCTCCGACGACGACTCCCCGGCCGCCCGGCGGACGCGCCTCACCGAGCGGCGCGAGCGGACCGCCGGGGAGGTCCGCTCCGCGCTGCCCGAGGAGGCGCAGCCGATGTTCGACGCCGGCATGCACGCCTCCCAGGTGTGGATCCCGGCCCGCGAGCGCACCAAGGCGAACTGCGTGACCGTCGTCAACGAGATCCGGATGGCGATGCGAGAGCTCGGCCGGCGCGGGGTCGAGGCGGGGCGTCTGACCGAGCCGGGGGACGTGATGATGCTGCTCGACACGGAACTCGACGACTACGTCGCCGACCCGGAGTCCTTCGGCCCCGTCATCGCACGGCGGCTCGGGGAGTACGCGCTCCTGCACGAGCTGGAGCCACCGTTCTTCGTCGCGGACGACGCCGGGACCGAGGTCGACACCTGGCCGAGGCGCACCGAGGAGCGCGCCGAGGCCGCGGTCGAGGGCGATGCGCTCAGCGGCGTGGGCGGCAGCCACGGGACGTACACCGGCCGGGTGCGCGTGGTCACCGACCCGGCGTCCTGCGAGGCGCTGGAGCCGGGAGAGGTGCTGGTCGCGCCGATCACGGACGCGGCCTGGACCCCGCTCTTCCTGGTCGCCGGTGCGGCCGTGGTCGACGTGGGCGCGCTCAACAGCCACGCGGTGGTGGTCTGTCGGGAGCTGGGCATCCCGGCCGTCATCTCCGTCGAAGGAGCGACACGCCGGCTGCGGGACGGCATGGTGATCACGGTCGACGGAGACCGGGGCACGGTCACCGTGGAGGCCGTCCCCGCCCCGCTCGGCGTCTGAGACACCCCGGGCCCGTCGCTCCCCTTCACCGGAGCGGCGGGCCCGCGGGCAGGACCGCGAAAGGACTCCCGTGACCGAGGACATCATCGTCGCCGGCTGGATGGACTACGAGCCCGGCGACCGCGACACCATGCTGAAGGCCCTCGTCGAACTGGGCCGGCGCACCCGCGAGCGGGAACCCGGCTGCCTGGACTACGCCATGACCGCCGACCCCGCCGACGAGCGGCGTATCCGGGTGTACGAGCACTGGACCTCGCAACAGGCCCTCGACGAGCACTTCACGACGCCGCACATCAAGGACTTCCGGGCGGCGGTGGCGGGGTTGACGCGGCTCGGGGTCGGCCTGACTGCCCACACCGTGTCCGCGTCGCGCCCCATGCGCTGAACCCGTCGGCGGATTCGACGCACTGAGGGGGTGCCCCTGGCCGGGGCACCCCCTCAGTCACTGTCGTCCAGCCTCACCAGCATCTTGCCGACGTTGCCGCCGTCCAGCAGGGACAGCAGGGCGCCGGCGGCGTTCTCCAGGCCGTCCACGACCGTCTCACGCGCGGTGATCCGGCCCTCCGCGAGCCAGCCCGTGACCCGCTGCTCGAACTCCGGCCGCAGGTCGTCGTGGTCGCGGACGATGAAACCGCGCAGGGTCAGCCGCTTGAGGACGGCCTGGATCAACTGGTTGATGTCCGCGGACCGTCGCTCGCCGCCGAACTGCGACATCATGCCGCACAGGGCGACCCTGCCGCCGGTGCGCAGGGAGTGCAGGGCGGCGGCGAGATGCTCACCGCCGACGTTGTCGAAGTAGACGTCGATGCCCTCGGGCGCCAGCCGGGCCAGCGCTTCGCGGACCGGCTCGGCGCGGTGGTCCGCGGCGGCGTCGTAGCCGAACTCCCGCACCAGCAGGGCGCACTTGTCCGGCCCTCCGGCGGTCGCGACGACCCGGTCCGCGCCCAGCAACCGAGCGAACTGACCGGCGGCGGTGCCGACGGCCCCGGCCGCCGCCGACACGAGGACGGTGTCGCCGGGGCGGAGTCGGGCGATCCGGGTGAGTCCGACGTAGGCGGTGAAGCCGGTCTGCCCGAGCAGTCCGAGCCAGGTGGGCAGCGGGGCGAGGCTCGGGTCGACGCGGTCCGCGCCGTCGGTGTCCACGGCATCCAGCACGGCCCACTCCCGCCAGCCCTGTTGGTGGCGTACGTAGGCGCCGACGGGCACCGAGGGGCAGCGGCTCTCCTCGACCACGCCGAGAGCCCGGCCGTCGAGCGGTGCGCCGGGGGTGAAGTTGTGCGTGTAGTGCTTCTCGGTGCTCTCCAGCCGTCCCCGCATGGACGGGTCGACGCTCATGTAGAGGTTGCGGACGAGGAGTTGACCCTCGCCGACGGGTGGCAGCGGCCGCTCCTCGACGGCGAAGTCACCGGGTGCCGGTTCTCCCTCGGGCCGGCGCACCAGACAGACCACGCGTGTGGCCCGGGGTGTCACCGGGTCACTCCCCCGGCCGTGGGGCGCCGCGCCGCCGGGCGAGGCGCCCCACCCAGCCCGCCATCTGGAGATCGGCGTGGCGCAGTTCGCCCGACTGCCACCGGGCCTGGAAGTCGAACACGCCCCGCGCGCCGGTCCTCGGGTCGGTCACCTCGACGAGACCGTCCTCGGTGAGCCGGTACACATGCCCGGTGAGCGGGTGGATCACTTGCTTGGCCATGGGCCCTCACTCCTGCGGTCGGCGGCGTACACCGCGCTTGGTCACGGTCACCGGGCCCACGACCCGGAGCCGGCAGGCGAGCCGGGTCAGGCCGTCCACCGGCATGCGCAGGGCTTCGATGCCCTCGCGTTCCAGCGGGTCCACGGGGGAGCAGTTCTCGGCACCTTCCTCGATCCGGACGAAGCATGTGCGGCAGGTGCCCTGGCCACCGCAGACGGTGGGCCAGCGGTAGCCGAGCCGCCCGGCGGCGCTGAACACGTCCTCGCCGTCGAGGACGTCGAGTTCGACGTCGGACGGCCGGACCGCCACACGGTGGGTCACTTGTCCATCCAGTGGTCGAGGGTCCGGTTGAAGTGGCGGATGCGGCTCTCCTGGTAGTTGGCCAGGGTGATGCCGGGCTTGCGCATCGTCTTCAGTCCCTGCTGGACATAGGGGAGGTTCTCGCAGTCCTGGTCGAAGACCGGGCCGAGCACGCCGAGTTCGGGGATGTCCGCGAAGAGCATGTCCTCGGGCACCCAGCGGACGCGGGCCGGAGGGGGCGTCTCGCCCGGCTGCTTCGGCGCCGACATGAAGATGATCTCGGCGATGCAGGAGTCCGGGTCGAGGCCGTGGGGCCGGAACCGGTAGACGATGTTGGACTTGGCGCCGCCCCACGGGTTGAAGTTGGGGAACAGCAGATAGTTGATGGCGTCCAGGAGTTCGGTGTCGGGGGTCTGCGAGAAGTCCTGGTGCGAGGTGGCCGCGAGCTGCGCGCGCATGCGCTGGGCGAGGACCTGGCGGGCGGTGCCCCCGGGCGGGATCGCGGGCAGTTCCTCGCCCTCGCCCATCACCAGGTCACGGCCCTGGGCCGCGGAGTAGAAGGCGCGTGAGTCGTAGAAGGTCTCCAGGACGTCCTCCTCCGTGACGGAGTCGGCCACGTGCGGGCTGGGGGCGCCCTGGATGTTGATCATCCGGTTCCAGTGGGGCTGGTCGGCCATCACGTCGTACTGGGAGTTGGCGTCGGCGAGCCACGGCAGCATCTGCGGGTGTGTGGCGATCACATGGAAGGACTCGATGAACGCGTCCTGCGCGACCTTCCAGTTGCAGGGCAGCACCTTGGCGATGTGCAGCGACTTGTAGCGGTCCTCCAGCGGCCAGATGTAGTAGTCGTCGAAGGTGCCGCGGTAGCTGTCGAAGGACTCCGCGCAGGGGTCCATGTTGATGAAGACGAAACCGCGCCAGGTCGCCACCTGGGCCTCGGGCAGCGCGAACTTCTCCGGGCTGACGTGCGGGAAGTCCCAGGCGCACGGCGGGCTCTGCATGGTGCCGTCGAGGTTCCAGGCGAAGCCGTGGAACGGGCAGCGGAACTCGCCGACGTTTCCGCCGCCGGTGCGCAGTTTGCGGCCGCGGTGCAGGCAGGCGTTGACGAAGGCGCGGATCTCCCCCGGGGCCGTGCGCACGACGATGAGCGAGTCCTCGCCGATCTCGTAGACCTCGTGGTCGCCGACCTCGGGGATCTCGCTCTCCAGACAGGCGAACTGCCAGACGCGGCGCCACACCTGCCGCATCTCGCGTTCGGCCCAGTCGCGGGAGGTGAAGCGTGATGTGTCGATGTCCTCGCTGCCGAGGGGGTCGTTCCGCTCGTACCTCAGGGCGGCGGGAACGGGCCGGCTGTCCTGGTCGAGGTAGTCCTGGACGCTGGGCCCGGGGCACCGTGCGGTGACCGACTCCGAAGTTTCGTCCATCATCTCTCCTCCGACAGAAACTTTAGAGTGAGTGTAGTTACCGGCCTCGCCCGGTAGCAACACTCACGACGGCGAACAGAGCCGCATCACCCGAGGTCACTCGCGAACACCCGGCGGATCCACCGGGAATTTTCCGACGGCCCCCTCCCCAAGTACGTCCGGTCATGCCACACTCCGACGCACTTGAGGCTGTAGTGCCTCAAAAGTTTCTCGTGCCGGTGCGGTGTCCGCCCGTCCCGGCCCCCGCGCCGCGGGGTCGCTCCGGCGGCCCGCGCCGTGCCCCACGCCGGCGATCGACGCAGCCCTCGTCCCCTCAGCACCCCCTGCGTGCCGTCCCGTCCGGGCGGCACCGGATCCGCCTGGCCCGAGCCGGTCGCCACGGACGCGCAAGCGACGCGCGGCCCGGCAGCGCGGGCACCTCACCACGGGAGTACTCGACGATGAGTTCCACACCCGGCAGCGCGTTCCGCCGCGCCCTCACCGCACTCGTGCCCGTCACCGCCCTGCTCACCCTGGCGGCCTGCGGGAGCGACTCGACTCCGGCCACCGACACCTCACAGGCGGCGGCACCCGGTTCACCCGGCCTCGCGGCGGCCCGCGCGGCCCTGGAGAAGTACTCCCAGCGGCCGACCACGATCTCCGTCACCGAGCCCGTCGGCAAGAAGATCCCCAAGGGCAAGAGGATCGACTTCATCCTCTGCGGCGTGCAGTCCTGCAAGGACCTCGCCGACTTCTTCACCGAGGCCGCCGGGGAACTCGGCTGGAAGGTGAAGCAGATCGCGACCCGGGGAACCCCGGAGTCCGTCCAGGCCGCCTACGAGCAGGCCCTGCGCGACAAGCCGGACGCCGTCGTCGCCTCGGGCTTCCCGCGCGCCGTCTACGCCAAGCAGCTGGCCAAGCTGAAGGCCGCCGAGATCCCCGTCATCCAGTCGAACGCGGACGACCTGCTGGGCGACGGTGTCTCCCTGCTCAAGAACGGGCCGGACGACGTCGGCGTCCAGGGGGAGATGCTCGCCTCATGGGTGGTGTCGAACAGTGACGCCAAGGCGAACACGGTGTACTTCGACCTTCCGGCGTACACGATCCTGAAGCCCGTCAAGGACTCCTTCGCCGCCAAGTACAGGAAGTGGTGCGACGGTTGCGGGCTGGACGACGTCGATGTGCCGATCACCGCCGTGGGCAAGGACATGCCGGACCGCGTGGTGTCGTACCTCCGGTCGCACCCGAAGGTGACCCATGTCGTGTTCTCCCTGGGCCTGCTCAACGTGGGCGTGCCGGCCGCGCTGAAGACCGCCGGCATCACCGGCAGGCACATCGTCGTCAACGTCGGTGACGCGCAGAACTACCAGTACATCCAGAGCGGTCTCACCGACGGCGCGATGGCGCTCAACTCCCACGAGACGGCGTGGCTCCAGGCCGACGCACTGGCCCGGCACTTCACCGGCCAGCCCATGGACGTGGACCAGAAGGCCGCACTGCCCAACATGCTCGTCACCAAGGACAACCTGCCCTCGGCCGACGGCGACTTCCCGATCGTCGAGGACTACCAGGCGCAGTTCAAGGCGCTGTGGGGGCTGAGTTGACCAGGCCGGTGCTCCGGGTGGCCGCCCTGTCGAAGAGATTCGGCGAAACCCAGGCACTGAGGGACGTCGATCTGGAGGTCCGGCCGGGCGAGATCCACGCCCTGATCGGACCCAACGGCTCCGGCAAGTCCACCCTGATCAAGATCCTCGCCGGCTACCACCACGCGGAACCCGGCGCCGTGGCCGAACTCGACGGCGAGCCCTTCGATCTCGGCCAGATCACGGCTTCCCGGCACGACCGGCTCCGCTTCGTCCACCAGGAGCTGGGCCTCGTCGGCGAGTTGAGCGCCGTCGACAACCTCGCCCTCAGCCATGGCTTCGCCCGCACGGCCCTCGGCAACATCCGCTGGCCGGAGATGGAGCGACGGACGACCGCGCTGGTCGAACGGTTCGGTCTCGGCATCGACGTGCGCCGACCCCTGTCGGCGGCGACCCCGGTCCAGCGCGCGGTGGTGGCCATCGCCGCCGCGTTGCAGGGCTGGGAGGGCCGGCGCGGGGTGCTGGTGCTCGACGAGCCCACCGCCGTGCTGCCCCCCGGCGAGGTGGCCCGGCTCTTCGACATCGTGCGGGAGGTCCGCGACGCGGGCGCGAGCGTGCTGTACGTGTCGCACCGGATGGACGAGATCTTCGCGCTCGCCGACCGGGTCACCGTGATCCGCGGTGGACGCCGCATCGCCACGCGCGCGGTCGCCGACCTCACCCCACGGTCCCTGGCGGCCCTGATGGCGGGCGAGGAGATGGCGACCGACCACCGGCCCGCCGCCCGTTCCGCCGCCACCGGGGCGGTGCTCGAGGTCCGCGACCTGTGGGCGGGCCCGCTGCGCGGCATCGGCTTCGATCTGGCGGGGGGCGAGCGGCTGGGCATCACCGGGCTGGTCGGCTCCGGCCACGAGATCGTGCCGTACGCGGTGTGCGGGGCCCACGCCGGGCGGGTGAGCGGACGGTTGCGGCTGCCGCAGCGTGCCGAGCGGTGGACCGACGCGTGCGACGCCGGCGGACTGGGGCTTCCCCTCGTCCCCGCCGACCGGGCGGGCGAGGGGGTGATCGGTGGCTTCTCGGTCGGCGAGAACCTCACTCTCCCCCTCCTTCACCGGCTCCGCGCCCGTGGCGGACGGCTGCACCGGCGTCGCGAGTCGTCGCTCGCCGAGGACTGGATCCAGCGGGTGGGGGTGCGCACGGCGGGGCGCGGGGCGCGGATCACCACGTTGAGCGGCGGCAACCAGCAGAAGGTCGTCATGGCCCGCTGCCTGGCCCAGAGCCCGCCGGTGCTGGCGCTGTGCGAGCCGACGGCGGGCGTCGACATCGCGACCCGACTCCAGCTGTACGACCTGATAGAGCGTCAGACCGAGGAGGGCATGGGCGTCATCGTCTCCTCGTCCGACACACAGGACCTGCTCGCCCTGTGCACCCGTGTCCTGGTGGTACGGGACGGCCGGATCGTACGGGAGCTCGGCGGCCACGAGATCACCGAACCCGCGCTCGTGCACGCCATGGAAGGAACCGACTGACATGAGCCCTGGAGTGGGAAGGAACCGAGTGACATGACATCCACCCCGACCCCGGCGGCGGCGCTCCGGCCGCCCGCACCGGACCGGCCCGGCGTGCTCGCCGCCGGGACTCCGGTACGGCGGGCGGCGGCCGCCCTGTCGTTCCGGAACATCGGCGCCGTGTACGTGTGGCTGGTCATCGTCGTGCTCTTCTCCGTCTGGGCGCCGGAGACGTTCCCGACCGCCACCACGGTCAAGCAGGTGCTCAACGGCAACGCCGTCGCCGGGCTGGTGGCGCTGAGTGTCGTACCGCCGCTGGCCGCGCGTGTCTTCGACCTCTCGGTCGCCTACACGATGTCGCTCACCAGCGTGCTGACCGCCTGGTTCCTGGTCTCCACCGGGCTCGGTCCGTTCGCCGCGATCGCGCTGGCGATGGCCGCCGCGCTGCTCGTCGGGGTCGTCAACGGGATCGTGGTCGTGGTCCTGCGCGTCGACTCGTTCATCGCGACCCTGGCGACCGGTGCGCTGATCCAGTCGCTGATCACCATGGTCACCGACGACAGCTCCATCACCGGGGTGCGGCTGCTGGCCGAGCCGTTCGCGAGCATCGCCCAGCTCGACGGGGGCGGGATCACGCTTCCGGTGCTGTACCTGCTGCTCGCCGCGGTGGCCATCTGGTTCCTGCTGGAGCACACGGCCACCGGGCGCCGCCTGTACGCGACCGGGTTCAACGCCGACGCGGCACGGCTGCAAGGGGTGCGCACGGACCGGCTGCGCTTCCTGACCCTGGTGTCCTCCGCGCTGCTCTCCGGTTTCGCCGGGATCGTCTTCGCGTCCTCCGTCGGTTCGGGTTCACCGACGGCGGGCAGCCTGTATCTGCTGTCCGCCTACGCCGCGGCCTTCGTCGGGGCGACGCAGCTGCGCGCGGGACGCTTCAACGCCTGGGGCACGGTGCTCGCGGTCCTGCTGCTCGGCACCGGCGTCACAGGACTCGGACTCGCCACGAGTGCCCCGTGGGCCGCGAGCCTGTTCACCGGCTCGGTACTCATCATCGCGCTCGTCCTCACCGGCGGCCGGATCGCCCTGCCCGCGGTGCTGCGCCGTCGGAAGGCACCCCCGCACGCCGGTTCCGAGGCTCCCGCCGAGGTGCCCGCCGTGCCCGCCGCCAGTGAGGAGAACCGAGGATGAGGGCAGTGCAGTACCGGACGGTGGGACACGCCCCCGAGGTCGTCGAGGTTCCCGTACCGGAACCCGGCCCCGGCCAGGTGCTGGTGAAGGTGACGGCGGCGGGGCTCTGCCACTCCGACCTGGCGGTCATGAGCTGGCCCGAGGAGCAGTTCCCCTACGCGCTGCCGATGACACTCGGGCACGAGGGTGTGGGCACCGTCGCCGCGATGGGCAGCGGAGTCGAGGGACTGGCGGAGGGCGAAGCGGTGGCCGTGTACGGGCCGTGGGGCTGCGGTCGCTGCCGCAGGTGCGCCCAGGGCAGGGAGAACTGCTGTCCGTACGCCGCCGAACTCGGCATCCTGCCGCCCGGCCTCGGGGCGCCCGGCGCCCTGGCCGAGTACATGCTGGTGAACTCACCCCGCCACCTGGTCGCCCTCGACGGCCTCGACCCGGTGCGGGCCGCGCCCCTCACCGACGCCGGGCTGACGCCGTATCACGCGATCGTGAAGTCGCTGCCGAAGCTCGTGCCGGGCAGCACCGCGATCGTGATCGGCGTGGGCGGGCTCGGGCATCTCGCCGTGCAGTTGCTGCGCGCACTGACGCCGGCCCGGGTGGTCGCCCTCGACCTGACCGGGGAGAAGCTGGAACTGGCCAAGTCCGTCGGCGCCCATGAGGTGCTGCTCCCCGACGACACGGCGGCCGGGCGGATCCGGGAACTCACCGGGGGGACGGGGGCGGAGGTGGTCCTGGACTTCGTCGGGGCCCCGACGACCTTGGCGGTCGCCGCCGCGTCGGTGGCCGTCGAGGGCGATGTGACCGTGGTCGGCCTCGGCGGGGGCACCCTGGCGGTCGGCTTCGGCGGCGGACTGCCGTTCGAGGTGTCCGCCACGTTCCCCTACTGGGGCAGCCGTACGGAACTCGTCGAGGTCATCGCGCTGGCCCGACAGGGCCTCGTCTCCTCCCACGTCGAGACCTTCTCCATCGAGGAGGCCCCGGCGGCCTACGAGCGCCTGCACGCCGGCCTGATCAACGGCCGCGCGGTGGTACTGCCGCACGGCTGAGCACGGCGGGGCGGCGGGCGGCGGGGCAAGAGAGTTTCGCCCCCGCCGCCCCGTCGCGCTCAGCGGCACGCCGAAGCCTCCGTCGGGCCCCGCTCCCCCACCGTCCGTGCCACGCAGCGCCGCAGGACCGTCAGGAACTCCGGCGTGCCCCACGGCCCGGTGTCCACACTCCCGGTGTCCGCCACGCCCAGGTCCTGCATGTCGTAGCGGCCCCGGCAGTGGCCGAGGGTGAAGTAGCAGACCTCGCCGAGGCCGTGCCGTCTCAGATACAGCACCGGCCGGGGCGCGTTGTCGACGGCCGCCGCGTCCCCCTCGGCGAAACCGCGGCACGGACCCGTGTACTCGGCGTGCAGCAGCACCTCCGACTCCCCGTGCAGCTCGCACACGTACAGCTCGTCGGTGACGGTGAACGGCTGGATCCCGGCGACCAGCGGATGACCCGGCCGGGTCACCCGCACCTCGTACGGTTCGATCGGTGGATGTGCCAGGAACTGGCTGCCGAGCACGGCCGCCACGTCACCCAGGAGCCGCGGCGTGCTGAAGACCCGCGGCCCGCCCGGAGCGGGCGGCTCGATCACCGCGTTCGTGCCGTGCAGGGCGAGCCAGCGCCCGCCCCGTTCCACGAACCGTGCCAGCGCCGCCCCTTCGGCCGGGCTCGGCCGTACATCGCAGGTGTAGGTGATCAGCAGGTCCGCCTCGTCCAGCGCGGCGGGACAGTCGTAGTCCTGGAAGACCGTCGTACGCACCTGCGGATGTTCGCCGAGAAGCTCCAGCAGGCGCAGCCGCGCGTAGTCGAAGTCGTGCCATCTGCCTCCGCAGACCAGTACGGCGTCCGTACGGCCGGCCGGGCCCCCCACGGCTCAGTACTGGACGCGGGTCAACAGCCCGCCGTCCACCACGAGGTTGACCCCGACGCAGAAGGAGCCGGTCCGGCCGAGCAGGAACGCCACGGCGGCCGCCACGTCCTCCGCGGTGCCGTAGCGGCCGATCGGCAGTTTGGCGAGGACCTCCTCGTACACCTCCGGCCGGCTGACCCGGATGGTCTCCCAGGCGCCCCCCGGGAAGTCGATGGGGCCGGGCGAGACGGTGTTGACCCGGATGCCCTTCGGGGCGAGTGCGTGCGCGAGGGCCGACGCGTGCTGGACCACGGCGGCCTTGAGGGCGGAGTAGGAGTTGGCGCCGGCGGGCCGGGCGGTGTCGGAGGCGTTGGTCGTGCCGACGGCGACCACGGCGGCCCGGTCGGAGGCCTCCAGGTGGGGCATGGCCGCCTCGACGAGTCCCGCGAACGGGATCAGGTCGCCACGCAGGCTGGCTTCCCACGACTGAGGGCCCTTGACGTTGCCCGCGGAGACGTTGGACACCAGCAGGTCCAGGCCGCCCAGTTCAGCGGCCGCGCGCTCCACGAAGGCGGCGAGCGCGGCCGGGTCGCTGACGTCGACCGGCTCGGCGAACACCGTCGCTCCCTCACCGCGCAGTTCGGCGGCAGTCTTGGCGAGCGCCTCCTCGCCCCGGGCACACAGCGCCAGGGAGCAGCCCTCGCCCGCCAGGGTGCCGGCGATCGCCCGGCCGATACCCCGGCTCGCGCCGGTCACCAGCGCCTTCGCGCCTGTCAGTCCCAGATCCATCGGTGTCACTCCTTGGTGATTGCGGAAGGGTCCAGAGGGTGTCGAGCCGTCCCCGCGGACGCGGAACGGCTCCGTGCGGCCGGGGCGCGGCCTGCTCGTCGCGGCACGGCGGACGTGAGGGGGCTTTGAACGCGCGGCGGACGCGAGGGGGCTTGGAGAGCGCGGCGGAATCGAGGGTTCTGGAGGACCCGCAGCCCCGGGCGCAAAGTCCCCGGCAGCCTCGACGCCTCGGGCGCGGCAGCCCCGGAACCTGCCGGCCCGTGCTGACTCAGTCGCCGGGCAGTTGCGAGAACGGCACCCGGTCCACCCGCGGTTCCGGCGGCAGCTTCAGTACGCGCTCGCCGATCAGGTTGCGCTGGATCTGGTCGGTGCCTCCCGCCAGCCGGTAGCCCGGGGCGCCGAGCAGGTGCTCGGTCCAGGCGAAGGTTCCCGGCTCTCCCGTGTCGGCGCAGATCCGGGCGCCCATGAGGTCGGCGGCGACCTGCCCGGTCCGGGTGAGGAGGTCGCTGGCCATCAGCTTGGTCAGCGACGCCTCGGGGCCGGGCCGGCCGCCGGCGGCGCTCGTCCGGGCGACACGGTCCACGGTCGCGGCGCGCAGCACGGTCCGGACGTACAGGTCGGCGAGGTGCTGCCGGACCAGCGGGTCGGCGGTGCGGCCGAGCGAGCGGGCGAGGGCGAGCACGTCCGTGAAGGTGCCGCCCTTGCGTCGGCTGCCGCTGCCGGAGGCGGTCCGTTCGAAGCCGAGGGTGGCGGTGGCGACCTCCCAGCCCTGGCCCGGGCGGCCGATCCGGAGCCGGTCCGGGACGCGGACCTGGCTGAGGAAGACCTCGTTGAAGGAGGCACCCCCGCTCATCTGCCGGATGGGGCGCACTTCCACGCCGGCGGCGTCCATCGGGACCAGGAAGGCGGTGATGCCCGCCTGCTTGACGACGTCCGGATCGGTGCGGGCGAGCAGCAGGCCGTAGTCGGCGAACCGGGCTCCCGAGGTCCACACCTTCTGGCCGTCGATCACCCAGTCCCCACCGCTCCCGGCTTCGTCGGCGCCGGGCTCTCCGGGTTCCTCCTGCCGGGCGCGCGTCCGCAGGGCCGCGAGGTCCGAGCCGGCGCCGGGTTCGCTGAAGAGTTGACAGGCCAGCAGGTCGGTGCGGAGGAAGGCGCGCGCGAAGTCGAGGCGCTGCCGGTCCGTGCCGAACAGCGAGACGGCCATCGCGACCAGGCGCACGGTGACGCTGATCAGTTCGGTGGACGGTGGCACGTCGAAGGCGGACTCCTCCTCCGCGAAGGCCGCGGCATGGGCGGCGCTCAGGCCCGCCCCGCCCCGGTCTGCGGGCAGGGTCAGTGCCTGGTAACCGGCGTCGAAGCGGGCCCGTTGATAGGCGCGGCAGCGCTCGATGAGCGCGAGTTCCCGGTCCTCGGGGAGGTTGTGGAACACCGCGAGGTCGGCCGGCTCCTCCGCGGACGCCGACGCGGACGGGTCACGCGGTTCGAGCTGCGTGGCCAGCCACTTCCGGGCCTGTGCGCGCCATGTGTCCAGATCCTGCCGGGACATGGGACCTCCCTGAGAACACTTACCAGATGGAAGCTTGAGTAACGGAGGAGGACGAGAAGGTCGGCTCACCCTTGGAACAGGCGGATACCTCTGACTCACCTCAGAGTGTTCCGTACTTTCTTGAGAAACGCTACAGTCTCGGCATCGTCTCTCCCGTCAGCCGGGAGGGGGCCGAGAGCCGCCGGAGGAGCCATGTCGCAGCTGCCACTCGACCGTCGCGCCCAGAAGACCCCGGACGAGCCCGCCCTGGTGGACGACTGGGAGGTGCTGTCCTGGTCCGGACTCGCGGACCAGGTGACACGGGCGTCGCTACGACTGCTGGAGATCGCCCCCGGTCCCCATGACCGGGTCGTGGTGCTCGGCGACAACGCGGCACCGACGCTGGTGGCCCATCTCGCGGGACTCCGGGCCGGTGTGGGAACCGTGGCCGCGTCCCGGCATCTGACGCCGGGTGAACTCGTGGAGCAGATCATCGACTCCGGGGCGACCGGGATCGTCACCGGCCCGGCGGGCGCCGGATCAGCCCTGGACGCCGCCCGCGAACTGGGCCTTCCCCTCGTGATGCACGGGACCCCCGCGATCGGGCACGCCTTCGACTGGGACCTGTGGCTGGCGGCCGCGCCCGCCGGGGCGACCGTTCCCGGGGACCGGCCCGCCCGTCCGCCCCTCGTCTACACGTCGGGCACCACGGGACGGGCGCGCGGCACCGAGGTGCGCTGGGTGAGCGGCCCGGTGGCCGACAGTTCCGCCTATCTCGCCGCGATGTCCACCCGATCCGGATTCCCGCCGGGACCGCACCTCGTGTGCGGCCCGCTGCAGCACAACGCGCCGCTGACGGCTCTGCGCCATCTGGCGGCGGGACAGCAGGTGGTCGTCCTCGGACGATACGACCCGGCGATCTTCCTGAGCCGGGTCGCGAAATGGCGGGTCAGCTCGACGGTCATGGTGCCCACCCACTTCCAGCGCCTGCTCGCCCTGCCGGACGAGGTGCGTGCCCGGTACGACGTGTCCAGCCTCACGCAGGTCTCCCACACGGGGTCCGCGTGCCCCCCGGACGTGAAACGAGCCATGATCGAGTGGTTCGGTCCGGTGCTGACCGAGTCGTACGGGGCCAGCGAGGCGGGCACCATGGCCCGCATCGGCAGCGCCGAGTGGCTGGCCCATCCGGGCTCGGTCGGGCGCGTCCAACCGCCGTTCGAGGTGCTGGTGACCGACGACGACGGCCGGCCGCTGCCGCCGGGCGAACGGGGACTGCTGGCCTTCCGGGCACCCGAGGACCGGGGCGTGCGCTATCACGCGGACCCGGACAAGACGAGGTCCGCCTACCTCTCCCCCGGTGTCTTCACCCTCGGCGACATCGGCTACGTCGACACGAACGGCTACATCTTCATCACCGACCGGGCCGCGGACGTCGTGGTCTCCGGCGGCGTCAACCTCTACCCGGCCGAGAGCGAGGCCGTGCTGGGGCAGCATCCGGCGGTCGCCGAGGTGGCGGTGATCGGCGTGCCCGACCCCGACTTCGGCGAGGCCCTGCGGGCGCTGGTCGTGGCGGCCGGGGACGGCGCACCCGCGGAGGAACTGGACCGGTTCTGCCGCGACCGGCTGGCCGCCTACAAGTGCCCCAAGTCCTACGAGTTCGTGTCCGAGCTCCCGCGCAACGCCATGGGCAAGCTCGACAAACGCACGATGCGCCGCCCCTACTGGCACTCCGAGCGGACCATCGCGGGCTAAGAGCTCCGAACTAAAGGGGAGCTCTTAGCCCCACCACGCGTCCCCCGGGGCAACCGACGCCCCCTGCCCCTCGTACGAAGGATCACCCATGACCGAACTCCTCCTCATCCGCCACGGCCTCCCCCTGGCAGGAGTGTTCGACCCGGGGCTGTCGCCGGAGGGCACCGCCCAGGCCGAACGCCTCGCCGCCTGGCTCACGCACGACGACATCGACGCCCTGTACACCAGCCCCTTCCGGCGCGCACGCGAGACGGTGGCACCCCTGGAACGGCGCACCGGCATGACGGCGACCGTGCTGGACGACCTCCGCGAATGGGACACGGACGTCTCGCACCCCTACACGCCACCGGAGCAGATCGGCGCCGACGATCCCCGGGCAGCGGCACTCGCCGAGGGGCGGTACGAGGACTTCGTGCCCGATCTGGACTGGAACGCCTTCCGCGCGCGTGCCGTACGGGCCATGGAGACCGTCTTCGACTCCCATTCCGGGGGGCGGGTCGCGGCCGTGTGCCACGGCGGCATCACCAACACCTATCTGGCGACCGTGCTCGGCCTGCCCACGATGTTCTGGTTCCACCCCGGCTACACCTCGATCAGCAGGGTGCGCCGACTGCCGGGCGGCCGGATCGTGCTGCATTCGGTGAACGAGACGGCCCACATGATCGCCGAACGCGCCCTCGACACGGTCGCCTGACCGCATCGCGCTTCTCCCCCTTGGGGCCCGACGCCCCTCGTTCCGCAGGAGGTCCCGGCCGTGCCCGGATCCGTCATCGTCGCCGGAGCCAGAACACCCATCGGCAAACTGATGGGCGCCCTGAGCACCGCGTCCGCCGTCGACCTCGGCGCCCATGCCATCGGCGGCGCGCTGGCCGCCGCGCGCCTGGACCCGGCCGCCGTGGAAGCCGTCGTCATGGGCCATGTCGTCCAGGCCGGTGCCGGTCCCAATCCGGCACGGCAGGCAGCGGTCCGCGCCGGAATCCCGTTCGCCGTGCCCGCGAGCACCGTCAACAAGCTCTGCCTGTCGGGTCTGCACGCCATCGCCCTGGCCGACCTCATGATCGCCTCCGGGCGGCACGAGGTGGTCGTCGCGGGCGGCATGGAGTCCATGTCGGGCGCCCCGCACCTGCTGCGCGGGGCTCGGGCCGGCTGGAAGTACGGCGCGGCCCCCATGGAGGACGCCCTGGACCGCGACGCCCTCGTCTGCGCCTTCGACGGCGTCTCCATGGGCGCGGCCACCGAGCGCCACCAGCGGCCGTACGGGCTGAGCCGCGAGGAGCAGGACGAGTACAGCGCGCTCTCCCACCGGCGGGCCGCCCGCGCCCAGGAGTCCGGGATACTGGCCGGCGAGATCGTCCCCTTCACTGTGACCGGGCGGCACGGCGAGTCGGTGGTGGACACCGACGAGGGCGTACGGCCGGACAGCACCGCCGAGAGCCTGGGGCGGCTGAGGCCGGCGTTCTCCAGCGGGGGCACCATCACCGCGGGCAACTCCTCCCAGCTGTCCGACGGCGCCGCGGCCGTCGTCGTGATGAGCGCCGAACGCGCCCGGTGGGAGGGCCTCACCCCGCTGGCCGAGATCGGCGCGTACGGCACGACGGCGGGCCCCGACGCCTCCCTGCTGGTCCAGCCCGCCGGCGCGGTCCGCGACGCCCTCTCCCGGGACGGCCGGTCGAAGGCCGCCGACCTGGATCTGTTCGAGATCAACGAGGCGTTCGCCGGGGTTGCCCTCGCTTCCGTACGCGAGCTGGACATCCCCCTGGAGAAGGTGAACGTCAACGGCGGCGCCATCGCCCTCGGTCACCCGGTCGGCATGACGGGTGCCCGCCTGGTGCTGTCCCTCGCGACGGAGCTGCGGCGCCGGGGCGGGGGCCGCGGAGCCGCCGCCCTCTGCGGGGGCGGCGGCCAGGGCGACGCACTCCTGCTGCACGTGCCCGCACACACCTGACCCGGAGCCGACCACCATGAACGACCGACTGCCCCCCGCCGGCACCCTCCTCGCCCTGACGAACCGCACCGCCGTGACCGCCCTCCCGGCGGCGACACACCCGCCGGCCGAACGTGTCACCACCGTGTCGGGCCCCGGCCCCTTCGGGGCCGTCACCGCCGAGGCGACCCCTGACCCTGCCGGGTTCGTCCTCACCGTGGCCACCCGCGTCCTGGCCGCCGACGGTGTCGTCTGCCTCGCCCTGCGGCGCCCGGACGGCGGGGCACTCCCGCCCTGGACGCCGGGTGCCCACATCGACGTCGTACTGGACGGCGGCGACAGCTCGGACGGCGGCATGATCCGCCAGTACTCCCTGTGCGGGCGTCCCGGGGAACGGGACGTCTGGCGGATCGCCGTGCTGCGCGAGCCGCGAGGCCGTGGGGGCTCGGCCCACGTCCACGACCACCTGCGCGAAGGCGACGCCGTCCGGGTCCGCGGCCCACGGAACAACTTCCCGCTGCGCCCTGCCGCGCGCCATCTGTTCGTCGCGGGCGGCATCGGGATCACACCGATCCTGCCCATGATCGAGGCGGCCGAGGCCGCGGGGGCCGACTGGCGTCTGCTGTACGGCGGCCGCACCCGCGCGTCCATGGCTTTCCTGGACCGCCTCGCCCCGTACGGTGAGCGCGTGCTGATCCGCCCTCAGGACGCCTACGGCCTGCTGGACCTCGCCGCCTTCGTCGGCCCGCCCGAACCCGACACCCTGGTGCACGCCTGCGGTCCGGAACCCCTGCTGGAGGCCTTGCGGGAAACGTGCGCGGACTGGCCGCCGGGCACCCTGGGGGTCGAGCGGTTCGCCCCGGTCGAGGCGACGGCCGCGGGCCCGGCCGAGGCCTTCGAGGTCGAACTGGCCCGTTCCGGTCTCACCCTCACGGTGCCGCCGGGGCGATCGGTGCTCGAGGCCGTGGAGGAGGCCGGTGTGACGGTGGACTTCTCCTGCCGGGAGGGCACCTGCGGCACCTGCGAGACCGACGTGCTCGAAGGGACGCCCGATCACCGTGACTCCCTGCTGACGGAGGAGGAGCGGGACTGCGGCGACACCATGCTCATCTGCGTCTCCCGCTCGTGCGGACCCCGCCTGGTCCTGGACCTGTGAGCGGCAGGCTCGCCCTCGACCGTAGATCTCATCGCGTGGGGACTCCCCGCAATTTACTAGGACATCCTACTATCACTTCGTCAGCGTTCTCCCCACCCTCCGAGAAGGCCTTCATGACCCTGCACCGACCCGTGCACCCAGTCCGCCTGATCACCGCTTCGGCTCTGTTCGACGGGCACGACGCGTCGATCAACATCATGCGGCGCATCTTCCAGTCCCAGGGAGCCGAGGTGATCCACCTCGGACACAACCGGTCGGTGCGGGAGGTCGTGGACGCGGCGCTGGAGGAGGACGCCCACGGTGTGGCGGTCTCGTCCTACCAGGGCGGGCACGTGGAGTACTTCGAGTACCTGATCGAGTCGCTGCGTGACCGGGGAGCCGACCACATCCGCGTGGTGGGCGGCGGGGGCGGCGTGATCGTACCCGAGGAGATCGCCCGGCTGCGCGGCAGCGGGGTGACCATCTTCTCGCCGGAGGACGGCCAGCGGATGGGCCTGGCCGGAATGGTCAACTCGGTGGTGAGGGACTGCGACTTCGACCTCTGGGACGGCCGACCGGTCGACGCGGCGGACGTCCTGTCCGGGGACCGCTTCGCGATCGCTCGCGCGATCACCGGCGCGGAACTCGGCAAACTGCCCGCGGACCTCCTCGGCCGGCTGCGCGCGGCCGCGGCGGCCCGCAGTACCCCGGTCCTCGGCATCACCGGCACCGGCGGCTCGGGGAAGTCCTCACTCACCGACGAACTGGTACGCCGCTTCCGCGTCGACCAGCAGGACAAGCTGCGGATCGCGGTGATCGCGGTCGACCCGACCCGCCGTCGGGGCGGAGGCGCCCTGCTGGGCGACCGGATCCGGATGAATACCCTGGACGGCAACCGGGTCTTCTTCCGCAGTCTGGCCACGCGGGGCAGCCGTGAGCTGCCGGAGCACCTGTCCGACGTGATCGACGTGGTCAAGGCCGCCGGGTTCGACCTGGTGGTCGTGGAGACGCCGGGCATCGGACAGGGCGACGCGGCGATCGTGCCGTTCGTCGACACCTCGATGTACGTGATGACGCCGGAGTTCGGCGCGGCCTCGCAACTGGAGAAGATCGACATGCTCGACTTCGCCGACGTCGTGGCGATCAACAAGTTCGAGCGGCGCGGTGCCAAGGACGCGCTGCGGGACGTCGGACGCCAACTGGTCCGCAACCGCGAGGCGTTCGGCATGCGGCCCGAGGACATGCCGGTGTACGGCACGTCGGCTGCCACCTTCAACGACGACGGGGTCACCGCGCTCTACCAGCATGTGCGCGCCACCCTGGCCGAGCAGGGGCTGCCGCTGTCCGAGGGCGTTCTGCCGAGGGTCGAGGCGCGTCACTCCTCCGGTATCCGGCAGGTGGTTCCCGCCGACCGGGTGCGCTATCTCGCCGAGGTCACCGAGACGGTCCGCCGGTACCACGCGGCGACCGAGCGGCTGGCGGAGGCGGCCCGGCGGGTGCAGCGGCTGGACCTGGTCCGGGGAGAACTCGTCGAGTCCGGCTCCGACGCCGGGAACGTGGAGTCGCTGCTCGACGACGCCCGAGGCCGGCTGCCGCACGACATCACGGCGCAGATCGAGAACTGGCCCGCGGTCGTCGCCTCCTACTCCGGCGACGAGCAGGTGGTGAAGGTCCGGGACAAGGAGATCCGCACCAGGCTGACCCGCGAGTCCCTCTCCGGCAACAAGATCCCCCGGGTCGCCCTGCCCCGGTTCAGCGACCACGGTGAGCTGGTGCGGTTCTGGCGCCGGGAGAACCTGCCCGGCCACTTCCCCTTCACGGCAGGGGTGTTCCCCTTCAAGCGCGACGGTGAGGACCCGGCCCGGATGTTCGCCGGTGAGGGCGACCCGTTCCGCACCAACCGCCGCTTCAAGCTGCTCTCCGAGGGCCAGCCCGCCACCCGTCTGTCCACCGCGTTCGACTCGGTCACGCTCTACGGCCGCGACCCCGACGAGCGCCCCGACGTCTACGGGAAGGTCGGCACCTCGGGGGTGTCGGTGGCCACCCTTGGCGACATGAAGGCGCTCTACGACGGCTTCGACCTGGTCGCCCCCACGACTTCGGTCTCCATGACGATCAACGGGCCCGCGCCGACCGTCCTGGCGTTCTTCCTCAACACCGTCATCGACCAGCAGACCGAGAGGTTCCGCGCCGTCGAGGGCCGCGACCCCTCGCCCGAGGAGGCGGCCGGGCTGCGGGCGCACGCGCTGGCGAACGTGCGCGGCACGGTGCAGGCCGACATCCTCAAGGAGGACCAGGGGCAGAACACCTGCCTGTTCTCCACCGAGTTCTCCCTGCGGATGATGGCCGACATCCAGGAGTGGTTCATCGCCCACCAGGTGCGCAACTTCTACTCGGTGTCCATCTCCGGCTACCACATCGCCGAAGCCGGGGCGAACCCCATCAGCCAGCTCGCCTTCACCCTGGCCAACGGCTTCACCTACGTCGAGGCGTACCTCGCCCGGGGCATGCACATCGACGACTTCGCCCCCAACCTGTCGTTCTTCTTCTCCAACGGCATGGACCCCGAGTACTCGGTCCTCGGCCGGGTCGCCCGCCGGATCTGGGCGGTGGCGATGCGGGAGAAGTACGGCGCGAACGAGCGCAGCCAGAAGCTGAAGTACCACGTCCAGACCTCCGGCCGCTCCCTGCACGCCCAGGAGATGGACTTCAACGACATCCGCACCACGCTCCAGGCGCTCATCGCGATCTACGACAACTGCAACAGCCTGCACACCAACGCCTACGACGAGGCCGTCACCACCCCCACCGAGGAATCCGTCCGCCGGGCCCTGGCCATCCAGCTGATCATCAACCGGGAATGGGGCCTCGCGATGAACGAGAACCCCCTCCAGGGCTCGTTCGTCATCGACGAGCTCACGGATCTGGTCGAGGAGGCGGTGCTCCAGGAGTTCGAGCGGATCAGCGAGCGCGGCGGTGTGCTCGGCGCCATGGAGACCGGCTATCAACGCGGCCGCATCCAGGACGAGTCGATGCTCTACGAGCAGCGCAAGCACGACGGCACGCTGCCCATCATCGGTGTCAACACCTTCCGCAACCCGCACGCCGGGACCGCCGAACCCGGCGCCATCGAACTGGCCCGCGCCACCGAGGAGGAGAAGCAGTCCCAGCTGGAGCGCGTACGGGACCACCAGGCCCGCCACCGGGAGCAGGCCCACGCCGCCCTGGCCGCACTCAAGGACGCGGCGGTGAGCGGTGACAACGTCTTCGCGGTCCTCATGGACGCCGCCCGCGTCTGTTCGCTGCAACAGATCACCGAGGCCTTCTTCGAGGTCGGCGGCCAGTACCGCCGCAACGTCTGAGGCCGCTCCACCGAACCCCGCGCAGCATCATCAGAGAGGACCTCAGATGGATCCCGTCACCCGTCTCGGCGTCGTGGGCTGCGGCCTCATGGGCTCCGGCATCGCCGAGGTCGCCGCCCTCGGCGGCCTCGACGTCCGGATCGCCGAAGCAACCCATGACGCCGTCGACGCGGGCCGCCGCCGGATCACCGCCTCCCTCGACCGGGGCGTACGGCGCGGCAGGCTCAGCGAGGAGCGGCGGGACCAGGCCCTCGCCGGGCTGTCCTTCACCCACGACCTCAGCGACCTGGCCGACCGCCAGTTCGTCGTCGAGGCCGTCGCCGAGAACCGCGACATCAAGACCGACGTCCTGCGCACCCTGGACAAGGCGGTGGAGGACCCCGCGGCGATCCTCGCGACCAACACCTCGTCGATCCCCGTCGTCGACCTCGCGGTCGTCACCGAGCGACCCGCGCAGGTCGTCGGCATGCACTTCTTCAACCCCGTGCCCGTGCAGCGGCTGGTGGAGGTCGTCCCCGCCCTGACCACCAGCCAGGAGACCGTGCGGCGCACCCGCGACTTCGCCGGTCAGCTGGGCAAGGAGGTCATCCAGGCGCCGGACCGCTCCGGTTTCGTCGTCAACGCGCTGCTCGTGCCGTACCTGCTCAGCGCGGTACGGATGGTGGAGTCGGGCGGCGCCCTCCCCGACGACATCGACCAGGGCATGGAACTCGGCTGCGCCCACCCCATGGGCCCCCTGCGCCTGCTCGACCTCATCGGCCTCGACACCGCGCAGGCGGTGGCCGAGTCCATGTACGAGGAGTTCAAGGAGCCGCTCTACGCGCCTCCGGCCCTCCTGCGCCGCATGGTCGCCGCGGGCCACCTGGGCCGCAAGACCGGCCGCGGCTTCTACACGTACGACACATGAGGCACCCCGGGCAGGTACACGCGGAGGGGGCGTGACGACCGCGGTCGTCACGCCCCCTCCACCGGGCCAGGAGACTACGCCTTGCCCTCGATGATCGCGTCGATACGGGCCAGCTCGTCGGCCTCGAAGTCGAGGTTGCGGATCGCGCCGACACTGTCCTCGATCTGGCGCGCGCTGCTCGCACCGACCAGCGCGGAGGTCACCCGGCCGCTGCGCAGCACCCAGGCGAGGGCGAGCTGGGTCAGCGACTGGCCGCGCGACTTGGCGACCTCGTCGAGGGCGCGCAGCCGGCCCACCAGGTCCTCGGTGACGGCGTCGGAGTTCAGGAACGGGCTGTCGCTCGCCGCCCGCGAGTCCTCCGGGATGCCGTCGAGGTAGCGGCCGGTCAGCAGTCCCTGCTCCAGCGGGGAGAAGACGATGGAACCCACCTGGAGCTCGTCGAGGGCGTCGAGCAGGCCCTCGCTCTCGGGGCGCCGGTCGAGCATCGAGTAGCGCGGCTGGTGGATGAGGAGCGGGGTGCCCAGCTCGCCCAGGATGCGGGCGGCCTCACGGGTCTGCTCGGCCGAGTAGTTGGAGACGCCGACGTACAGCGCCTTGCCCTGCTGCACCGCCGAGTGCAGGGCACCCATCGTCTCCTCCAGCGGGGTGTCCGGGTCGGGACGGTGGGAGTAGAAGATGTCGACATAGTCGACGCCCATGCGCTTCAGGCTCTGGTCGAGCGAGGACAGCAGGTACTTGCGGGAGCCCCACTCTCCGTACGGGCCGGGCCACATAAGATAGCCCGCCTTGGTGGAGATGATCAGCTCGTCGCGGTACGGGGCGAAGTCGGCCCTGAGCGCCTCGCCGAACGCGGACTCGGCGGCACCGGGCGGCGGACCGTAGTTGTTGGCCAGGTCGAAGTGGGTGACACCCAGGTCGAAGGCGCGGCGCAGGATCTCGCGCTGGGTCTCGACGGGCCGGTCGGGGCCGAAGTTGTGCCACAGGCCGAGTGAGAGCGCCGGCAGTCTCAGACCGCTGCGTCCGGTGCGCCGGTAGGGCATGTCCGCGTAACGGTCGTGGTGTGCGGTGTACAACGCGACTCCAGAGGGGTTGGCACGGTGGGTCCGGGTTCCCTGAGAACCGGTGTCCACTCTTTCGCGACCTGGGGGCATCGGTCCAACAGAAGAATCCGATGGGATTCAGCGCTTACGCTTCTCAGTCATGGAGCTCCGTCATCTGCAGCATTTCGTCGCGGTCGCCGAGGAGGAACACTTCACCCGGGCGGCCGAACGGCTGCTGGTCTCGCAGTCCGGCCTGTCCGCGTCCATCCGCTCGCTGGAAAGGGAGCTGCAGACGCCGCTGTTCGTACGGACGACGCGCCGGGTGACGCTCACACCGGCCGGCCGGGCGCTGCTGACGGAGGCGGAGCGGATCCTGGCGCAGGTGCGGTCGGCGCACGAGGCGGTGGCCGCGGTGCAGGGTGTCCTGCGCGGCATGCTGGCGCTCGGGTCGGAGCAGTGCATCGCCGGGGTACATGTGGCGGGGCTGCTCGCCGCGTTCCGGCGCCGGCACCCGGATGTGGAGATCTGTCTGCGGCAGGCCGGCTCCGGCGCCCTCGCGGACGAGGTGGCGAGCGGGCGGCTCGACCTGGCCTTCGCGGTGCGGACCGCGCAGGAGGACACCGACCAGCTGCGGGTCGTCCCGCTGACCGGTGAGCCGGTGACCGTGCTGTGCCATCCCAGCCACCGTCTCGCGGCCGCCGGCGCGGCCGTGACGCCCGAGGACCTCGGCGGTGAGGTCTTCGTCGACTTCACCCGGACTGGGGGCCGCGCCGCACGACCGACGCCGTCTTCGCCGCCGCGGGCGTCCGCAGGACGGTGCCTCTGGAGGTCAACGACGTGCACAGCCTCCTCGACCTCGTCGACGAGAACCTCGGCATCGCCGTCGTACCGCGCCACTTCCGGCACAAGCGCGCGTCGCTCACCGCCGTCCCCCTGAAGGGCACCGGCGACACCGTGTACGAGACGGTCGCCCTGCTGCCGCCCCCGCAGGCCATGAGCCCGGCGGCACGGGCCCTGCTGGGGCTGCTGGAACCGCGGATCGACACCTTCTGAGCCGGCCGGCCGGTAAGCCCGTCAGCCGGTTGGTCGGTCAGCCGGGTCGGTCGGTCAGTCAGCCGGTCGTCCGTCCGTCAGGGGCGCCCACTGGTGCTTCCAGGTGGCGTGATCGACATCGAAGTAGCGGGGGCTGATCTCTCCGCCGCAGCCCTGGTCCATTGCGTAGACGTTGCCCTCGGTGGGAGCGCTGCGGCCGACGACACACACGCGCAGCGCCTTGAGGACCACCGCCTTCGACGACCGCCCCTGCACCGAGATCTCCACGAGCGTCTTCCGGCCGTGCACCGCCTGCCGCGTCGCGGCCGCAGTAGCGGTGCAGTGTCGACGTGTTCATGTTCACATGAACAGCACGCGCACCATCCGCCGTACTCTGCCGCGAGCCTCGCCCTGGCCCTCGGCCTCGGCATGACGGCCACGGCGTCCGCCGGCGGTCCGCGCACCGTCAGCGGCGAGCCGTCCGACGCGGTGACCCGTATCGCCGACTTCTACGGCGCCTACCTCGACGCGCAGAGCGGCCCGGCAGGCGGCGGCAAGCTCGGCGAACCACACGGAGGCCGGGATCACCTTCACCTGGGGCAGCGGCAGAAGACCAGCTCGTCGTCGACACGAGGCGCGACTACAGGATCTTCCACATCGGCACGAAGGGAGCGTCCGGCAGCTGACGGACGGGGGGCCGTGCGGGGGCGGTGCCGATGGCCGATGGTGGACGTATGGATGTGAAGGACGTTCTCATCGACGCGTTCGGCCGGATCAAGGAGGAGGTCCATGCCGCGGTGGACGGACTCTCCGCCGACGACCTCCACGCCCGCCCCGCTCCCGGCGCCAATTCCGTCGCCTGGCTGGTGTGGCACCTCAGCCGGATCCAGGACGATCATGTCGCCGATGTCGCCGGGCTCGACCAGGTCTGGTTGTCCCAGGACTGGGAGAAGCGCTTCGGGCTGGGTCTGCCGCGCCACGACACGGGCTACGGGCACAGCGCGGCGCAGGTCGGGAAGGTGCGGGTGGCCTCCGCGGACCTGCTGACCGGGTACTACGACGCCGTGCACGACCAGACCCTCGGGTATGTGCGCGGGCTGACCGGCCGGAGTCTCGGCCGCATCGTGGACGAGCGCTGGGATCCGCCGGTCAGCCTGGGCGTCCGCCTGGTGAGCGTCCTGGCCGACGATCTTCAGCATGCCGGCCAGGCCGCGTACGTACGGGGTCTGCTTCAGCGCGCGGACTCGTAGCCCGGCAGCACGACGTCACGGATCAGGGCGTTCCGCTCGTCGAACGGGATGAACGCGCTCTTGAGGGCGTTGACGGTGACGGTGCGCAGGTCGTCGAGGGTCCAGCCGGCCTCCTCGACGAGCAGGCCCATCTCCCGGGTCATGGTGGTCCCCGACACCAGACGGTTGTCGGTGTTGAGGGTGACGCGGAAGCCGAGGTCCTTCAGGGCGGTGATGGGGTGCTCCGCGATGGAGGTGGCCGCGCCGGTCTGGAGGTTGGAGGTGGGGCACATCTCCAGGGCGACTCGGCGGTCGCGGATCCAGGAGGCGAGGCGGCCGAGCTTGCCGTCGACGATGTCCTCGGTGATGCGGACGCCGTGGCCGACGCGCTGGGCGCCGCACACCTGGAGGGCCTGGTGGATGCTGGGCAGGCCGTGGGCCTCACCGGCGTGGATCGTGAAGGGGACGCTCTCGCGGCGCAGGTGCTCGAACGCGGCCAGGTGGTCGGCGGGCGGGAAGCCGTCCTCGGCGCCCGCGATGTCGAAGCCGACGACACCGGCGTCCCGGAAGGCGACGGCCAGGTCGGCGGCCTCGCGGACCCGGTCGAACATGCGCATCCCGCACAGCAGGGTGCCGACGCGGACCGGGGTGCCCTGGGCCGCCGCCTTGGCCATACCGGCGGCGAGGCCCTCCTGCACGGTCTCGACGACCTCGGCCATGGCCAGCCCGCCCCTGGTGTTCAGCTCGGGGGCGTAGCGGACCTCGCCGTAGACGACCCCGTCGGCGGCCAGGTCGAGCACGTACTCCTCGGCGGCGCGCAGCAGGCCCTCGCGGGTCTGCAGCACGGCGAGCGTGTGCTCGAAGGTGGCTATGTACCGCACCAGGTCACCGGAGTTGGCGGCCTCGTAGAACCAGGCGGCGAGGCCCTCCGGGTCGGTCTCGGGAAGGGTGTGGCCGACCTCCGCCGCGAGCTCGACGAGGCTCGCGGGGCGCAGACCGCCGTCGAGGTGGTCGTGCAGGACGACCTTGGGGAGGCGGCGGATGGTGTCGGCGTCGATGCGGGGCGCGGTCATGGCGTTCGTTCCTCGGCAGGTGGTGCGGTGGGTGTGCGGGGGTGTGCGGCTGGTGCGCCAATCGGGTCCGGTGGGCGGCCCGGCAGACGGCTCAGTCAGTGCCTCCTCGGCCGGTGGCGGCTGAGCGAAGGCGGCTCGGTCGGTGGCTGCTGAGCCGGGGCTGCTCGGTCGGTGGCGGTCGGGTCGGGGCGGCTCGGCCGGCGGTGGCTCAGTCGGCGGTGGCTCAGTCGGCCGGCTGGAGGAGGTCCCAGCGGTTTCCGTACAGGTCCTCGAAGACGGCGACCGAGCCGTACGGCTCGTGGCGCGGCTCCTCCAGGAACCTGACGCCCGAGGCCAGCATCCGGGCGTGGTCGCGGGCGAAGTCGTCGGTGTGGAGGAAGAAGCCCACGCGTCCGCCGGTCTGGTCGCCGATCCGGCCACGCTGTGCCTCGTCCTTGGCCCGGGCGAGCAGCAGTCCGCTGCCCGCGCCCCCGGTGCCCGGCTCGACGACGACCCAGCGGCTGCCGTCGGGCCTCGGGGCGTCCTCGACGAGCCGGAAGCCGAGCGCCTCGGTGTAGAAGCGGATCGCCTCGTCGTAGTCGTCGACCACGAGGGTGACCAGGGCGACGCGTCTCATCGGAGGGCCTCTCGGGTGGGGCGCGGTTCACGCGCGGGGCGGAGCGGGGTTCTACCGAGGTTCGCTCGGGGTTCCCGGGAGGTTATACGTAACACCTACCGGACGGCAACTGGCGTGGACGACGGAGGCCCCCTGCCGACGCAGGGGGCCCCACCGGTGGGAACGCCGGGTCAGTCGCCCGGCGAGGCCTTGCGGAGGGCGGCGATGCAGGTGTTGAGCGCCTCCTGGAGTTCCTCCAGGCGCTGGAGCATGTCGTCCTCGTAGATCGCGTCGAGGTCCACGGCGTCGTCGAGGGTCAGCTCCTCGAAGACCTTCGTCGCCTTCTGGAGGCTGCTGTAGAACTTCGTGCGGCGCTCCTGGACCCGCAGCTCGGGGTTGGACTCGACGGTCTGGACGACGAGCTCCTTGACGGTGTCGTACGCCTCCGTCGCCCACTCGCCGGTGTCCTCGTCGTCGTCCAGCTCGTCGATGAGGGACAGGTGCCGCTCGGCCTCGGCGCGCAGTTCGGCGGGGGCGTCGATGACCTGCCCGGCGGGGGTCTTGACCTGGCCGTTCTCCACGATCTGCCGGACGTACCCGATACGGGTCGCGGCCTGGGTCTCGCTGGCGACCGCCTTCTTCAGCTCCTCTGTGCGCGCGATGTCCCGGGC
This sequence comes from Streptomyces sp. NPDC030296, assembly GCF_055572815.1. Taxonomy (NCBI): domain Bacteria; kingdom Bacillati; phylum Actinomycetota; class Actinomycetes; order Kitasatosporales; family Streptomycetaceae; genus Streptomyces; species Streptomyces sp. NPDC030296. The sequence continues at coordinate 245,212 of NZ_JBVICQ010000009.1, read as the reverse complement.
GAGTTCGGTCTGGAGGGACGGGTCCTCCTTGAGCCGGTCGAGGAGAGCGGTGCGGGCCGCCTGGGCGGTGGAGGGGTCGGCGAGGATCGCGGCGCGCAGCGCGGTGGGGTTCTCGGCGACCTCCAGGGCCTTGGTGGGGCGGATGCCCTCGGCCTCGGCGGCCGCGGTGATGGCGGTGCCCCGGTCGGAGGTCGCGCTGGAGCGGGAGCTGTAGTACGACAGCCAGACGTCCGAGTCGGGCAGGTCGATCTCGGCGCCGGGGGCGAGCGCCTCGAAGTGCGGGACCATGCCGTCGTCGGCCGCCTTGTCCCACGCCTTGTAGTAGCGCATGACGCGCTCCGCCGAGCACCCGGCCAGTTCCGCGAACCGCTTCGCGGACACCTTCACGGTCTCGCCGGGCAGTTCGCCGCCGGGCCGCACGCTCCGCGCCACCTTCAGGGCGAACGCCCAGCCGCCGGTGCGGGCGTACACCCCGAAGTCGCGTGCGTCACGGGCGACTTGCTCGTCCACGACGTCCTCGGCGTCGACCGCGTCGCCGTCCACAGCGGTCGGGGCCGGCGCGTCGCCCGACACCTGGGCCGGTACCTGTCCGGCGGACGCCTCGGACGGGCCCGCACCGCGCGCCTCGTCCTGCCGGACCCCGGCGTCGGCGTCGGCGGTGGCGGCGCCCGGCTCGACCCAGATTCCCTCGTCCTGCGCCGGCACTCCCCCGGCCGCCGGCGTCTCGTCGGCGGGCGGTACGGCCGACGCGGAGTGGGCGGTGGCTACGCTCACGGATGACTCTCCCGAGTGGTGACGAACGACAGGGCAGAACAGGCAGCCTATATGAACCGCTTGGTGCCGCTTTGCGCCCGACCGCGCGTGTGTGTCGGCGCTCGCCCCGCCCGGAGGAGTCCGCCGGCGAGGTACTCCCACCCTACGGATAGGTGTACGTGTTCAGGGTCGTGACCGCCGATGCCGCGTTGCCCAGGTTGTAGTGGTCGACCGCGAGGAAGTTCGGCTTCTTGCGGGCGGCCGGCTGGCAGAAGCGCTGGGCGCGGTCGGCCAGCTTCGCGTTGTCGTTGCCGGCGGTGCCGGTGATGCCGACGTCACGGAAGTGGTTCATGACGAACAGCGGCTTGAAGGCGGAATCGGTGCGGGTGAGCGGGATGTTGGTGTTGGCGTCGTACCAGCGGCTGTAGCAGGACCAGTCGGAGGAGCCGATGCCGCCGCCCATGGACCAGTAGTTCTCGACGGTCCACTCCTTCTGGTACATGACGCCGAAGGTGTCGCGGGTGAGCCCGGCGGCCTGGTCGGAGGCGCGGCTGCGGTCGGTGAAGAGGAGCAGGCGGTCGTTCGCGGCGATCAGATCGGCCATCCTCGGCCAGCCGCTGGTGCGCACGCCGGTCTGGTCGGGTCGGTACAGCACGTCGGACAGACCGTTGACACGGGCGAGTTCGGAGCGCAGGACGGCCGGGTCGACGTAGTCCTCCAGGAACACGGTGAGGAACTGGTCGGGGTTCTGCTTGAGGAAGTCGACCATGCGCTGGATGTCGACCCACAGGGCGACGGGCCGGCTGACGAGGGTGCAGCTGTTGTGGCAGAGGATCGCGCCGTCGGGGGTCTGGTGGATGTCCAGCATGAATCCGCGTACGCCGTCGGCGAGTTGCTGGTTGATGCCGCGTGTCTGGTTCGGGACGAGGTTGACGAAGGGGGGTGCGAAGCCGCCGTCGACGCCGTTGGCGTAGGCGTTGTGGGCGGTGAGGAACGTGACCTGGTCCAGGGTGCGCTGCCCGGCGGGAGGCATGGGGTTGGTGGTGGGGCTGACCGGGGTGAGGTACCAGGCGGCCAGGTCGCCCGCGCCGCCGGTGACCAGCGGGGCGGGGTAGTTGGCGCCGGAGGGCTTGGCGCCGACCGTGAGGTAGCGCTCGGCGCCGGGCACCTTGAGCCGGTGGCGGCCGGAGCCGAGGTCGGTGATGTCCCAGACGGCGTCGCCGCTGGTGCAGGCGACCGTTCTGGCCTGGTCACCGGAGCGGCCGAGGCAACTACCCCCGGCGTCCACGCTCTCCAGCACGTACGAGGCTCCGCTCGCCCGCAGCGTCCACTGCTGGCGGTCCTCGTTGCCCTTGGGGCGGTGCTGTTCCACCACTCCCCCGCTGTCGGCCGCGTTGAGCCCGGTGACGGCGCTCTGCACGTAGTAGGCGCCCGGAGCGGGAACCGCGGCGGAGGCCGCGGGCGCGGGCGCGGCCACGACGGCCGCCAGCGCCACGGCGGCCGCGAGCGAGGTGGTACGGGGACTTGGCATGGGGGTGCCCTTCGTCGGAACGGGGACAGGAGCGGGGCCCGGCCGCGACGAGGGTGGCCGGACCCCGAGTCGAAGTCAGGTGCATGACATCACGGCGGAGGGGTCGCCGTCAGCAGTACAGGTTGCCTCCCGGTGAAGTCCCGAGGATCTGTACGAACCGCTGGTAAGCGCTCACCCGGCTCTGTACCTGCGCCGGGTTCTTGCCGTCGCACTCCAGCGAGCCGTTGATGCTGCGGATGGTGTGGCCGAAGCCCGCTCCGGTGACCATCGCGTTGTGGCCGGTCATGCTGCCGGGGCCGGTCTGGGTGTTCCAGTACCACAGGGCGGTCTTCCAGGCGACGGCCGCGTCGTTCTGCACCAGCCAGGGGTTGCCCAGCAGGTTGAGGCCCAACGCGTCCCCGGCCGCCTTGTAGTTGAAGTTCCAGCTGAGCTGGATCGGGCCCCGGCCGTAGTAGGCCGCCTGTCCGGCCGGGCAGCCGTAGGGCCTGCTCCAGTCGCAGTAGGTGGGGTAGTTGGCGGTGTTCTGCTCGACGATGTGGACCAGCCCGCCCGTCTCGTGGTTGACGTTGGCGAGGAACGCCGCCGCCTCCTGCTTCTTGACGGTGTCGCTGCCGGTGGTGGCGAAGGCCGGGAACGCGCTCATGGCCGCCCGCAGCCCGCTGTACGAGTAGAACGAGTTCCGGTTCGGGAACATCTGGTTGAACTGCGCCTCGCTCACCACGAACCCGGAGGGGTTGGTGGGGCCGTTCTCACAGGCGTACGGCTCCCAGTACCAGGTGCTGATGGTGGGGTCGTAGCCCGGGTTGGCATGCTCGGCTATGTAGGCCCGGCCGTCGGTGTAGCGGACGATGTCACCGGCGGCGTAGGAGCGGCCCGCCACCCAGTTCGGGTAGCTGGAACAGGGAGCGGCGCTCGCGCTCTGGGCGGGCAGCAGCAGGGGTGTGGAACCGCCGATGACCAGCGCGGTCACCAGGGCGGAGAGTCGGCGCCTGGACACGGGATCAACTCCTTCGTGGGGGCACGGCCGCACCCGGGCGAGGCTCCGCGGGGCATGACGGGGACGGACCTCGCGCGCACGCGCCGGCGGAGCCGGCCACGGTGCGGGGCGGCCGTGGTGGGGGGTGTGGTGGCACACTCAACCGCGTTGGTCTGTACCAGTCAAGGGTGTAGACCAGTCAAAGACACGTCGACGACGCGAAAAGGTGATCTTCCAGTGCCGGGGGCGGGGAGAATCCCCCCATGACCACGTCACCGCATCCTCTCGTCGTCCGGGCGCGCAGTCTCGCCGCCGAAGTGCTGGCGCCTCAGGCCGAGCGCGTCGATCAGGAGCAGGTGCCCGCGAGCAGCATCGAGGCGATCAAGAGGTCGGGGCTGCTGGGGGTGAACGCGCCGCAGGCGTACGGCGGTTCGGGGGCGCCGAACTCCGTGGCGCGGGAGATCGCGGAGATCCTGGCGGGCGCGTGCTGCGCGACGTGGTTCGTGCAGACCCAGCACTACACACCCGTACTGACCCTCACCAAGACCGAACTCCCGGCCAAGGAGAGGCTGTTGGCGAAGCTGGCGACGGGTGAGCTGTTGTCCGGGGTGGCGTACGCGCATCTGCGGAGGTATCCGCAGGTACCGGTCCGGGCCGTGCCCAAGCGCGGCGGCTGGCGCTTCCACGGGACGGTTCCCTGGTACACGGGGTGGGGCCTGAACGATGTGATGCTGCTGGCCGGGGTCACGGACGCCGACGAGGTGGTGTTCGCGTTCACGGAGGCCAGACAGCAGTCGGGGTTGAAGGCGTCGCCGCCGATGCGGCTGGCCGCGCTGACCGCCACCCGCACGGTCTCGCTCCAGCTCGACGGGCTGTGGATCCCGGACGAGGCGGTGGCCCTGCACGCCCCGTACGAGAGCTGGGCGGCGGGCGACCGGCCCAAACCGGCGAACGCCTCGCCGGCGGTGTTCGGTGTCGCCGAGTCGGCGCTGGCGCTGCTGGACCAGGACGACCCCACGACGAAGGGGCTGCGACTGCGGCTGGACAAGGTGCGGCGCCAGGCGTACGCCCTCGCCGACCACCCGGCGCCGCACGAGCACCTGGAGGAGCGGCTGGCGCTCAAGACGAAGGCGTTCGATCTGATGCGGACGGCGACGACCGCCGCGCTCGTCACCGGCGGCGGGCGCGCCCTCGACCTGGACAGCCGGGCACAACGTCTCGCGCGTGAGGCGATGTTCCTGCTGGTGCAGGGGCAGACCGCGGAGGTGCGCCGGGCCCATCTGGGGGCACTGTCGGCCGCGTACTGAAGGAGCGACGCCTCCTGAGGGGCCATCATCGTTCCAGCACCGCGTCGGTCCGGCGCGGCCCGAACGGCAGCGGAAAGGAGGCGCCGGCCATGTCCCTCGCCCGCGTCCACAACTTCTCCATCTCGCTCGACGGTTACGGCACCGGTGAGGGCCTGAGCCGGGACGCGCCCTTCGGCCACGCCGGTGAGAGGTTGCACCAGTGGATGTTCGCGACCCGGTGGTGGCACGAGCTGACCGGCGGGTCCGGTGGGCAGGGCGGGCTCGACGACATCTTCGCGCGGCGGTTCGCGCCCGGCATCGGCGCGGAGATCATGGGCGCGGGAAAGTTCGGCTACCCCGGATGGCACGACGACCCCGAGTGGAAGGGATGGTGGGGCCCCAACCCGCCGTTCCACACACCGGCCTTCGTCCTCACCCGTCATCCGCGCCCGTCGCTCGCCATGGAGGGCGGGACGACGTTCCACTTCCTCGACGCCTCACCCGCCGAAGCGCTGGAGCGGGCCCGTGAGGCCGCGGGCGGCCAGGACGTCCGGATCGGCGGAGGACCCACGGTGGTCCGCGACTTCCTCGCCGCCCGGCTCATCGACCATCTGCACGTCGTGGTGGTCCCACTCCTGCTCGGCCGAGGCGTCCGTCTCTGGGACGGGCTGGAGGGCGTGGAGGAGGACTACGCGGTCGAGTCCGTGTCCTCGCCCAGCGGCGTCACCCATGTGACGTTCACCCGGGCGGGCGTCGCACCGTGATGTCCGCGATCCCCTGGAGCCGGGCGCGCCGCCGCCGTACCCTCGACCCCGTACCGCATCGCATGGCGGGCTTCCGACACGTTCTCCGACCGGAGGTCCCCCATGCCCGCGCCGCAGGTGCGCCCGTTCCGCCGCGCCGACCGTGACCAGCTCACCGATCTGATCAACACGCATGTCGCCGCCGTCGTCCCCGGTGTGTCCGTGTCGGTGAACACGGTGCTCAGCGATCTCGAACGCCGCCCGGAGGAATTCCTCACCGACCCCTGGGTGAGCGAGCGGGTCACCCTCGTCGCCGAGCGGCGCGACCACATCGTGGCCGCCGCCCATCTGCTGCGCTACCGGGCGGACGACGAGGTCGGCCCGCACTACCGGGACGTCGGCGAGGTCGGCTGGTTCGTCGGCCGGGTGCCGGCGTCCTTCCTGCCGGACACCGAGGAGGCCGCGGACCTGCTGATGAGTGCCTGTCTCGCGCAACTGGCCCGGTGGGGCGTGCGCGCCCGGTACGCGGACGGGGGGCTTCCCGCCCCGGCCGTGTACGGGGTGCCACGGGCCTGGCCGCACGTCCGCGCCGTGTACGAACGCGCAGGCTTCCGGCACGTGGGTGACACCGAGGTCGTCCTGATCGCCCGCGTCGGCGACCTGCCGTCCGCCGAGCCGAGGCGGGGCATCACGGTCGACCGCACGCTGGGCGAGTGCGGCACCCGCCTCACGGCCCGCGCCGCCGGTCGGGTGATCGGTTTCATAGAGGTGGACACCGCCCTGTTCCGCCCCGAGCGCCACACCCGCGGTTCCGGCCTCGCCGACATCGGCAACCTCAGCATCGCCCCCTCGGCGCACACGGACGGACTGGAGCACTGGCTTCTCGGGCAGGCCGCCGACTGGCTGCGCCTGTGCGGCGTGGACCGTCTGCTGGCCTACGAGGCGGCGGCCGACCGGGCGGCGATCGACCGGCTGACCTCGGCGGGCTTCCGCGAACTGACCCGGACCGACCGCCACTGGGAGCACCGTCCCTGACGACGACGTGACGTCCCCTCAGCTCGCGAACGGCACCTGGGCCGGCGGCGCGGCCCGCCCGGCGGAGGGGTGCCGCCACAGGCCCTCGGCGGCGAGCCGCGGGAGGACGCCCTCGCCGAACCAGTACGCCTCCTCCAGGTGCGGGTACCCGGACAGGACGAACTCGTCGATGCCGAGGGCGTGGTACTCCTTGACGCGCTCGGCGACCTCCGCGTGGCTGCCGACCAGGGCGGTCCCCGCGCCGCCGCGCACCAGGCCGATCCCGGCCCAGAGGTTGGGGTGGATCTCCAGGCTGTCGCGGCGGCCCCCGTGCAGGGCGAGCATGCGCTGCTGGCCCTCGGACTCGCTGCGGGCGAGCCCGGCCTGCACGGACCGTACGGTGGCCGGGTCGAAGCCGTCGAGCAGGCGGTTCGCCTCCGCCCAGGCCTGCTCGGCGGTGTCACGGGTGATGACGTGCAGCCGGATCCCGAAGCGGAGGGTGCGGCCCCGTTCGGACGCGAGCCCCTTGATCCAGGCGATCTTCTCGGCGACCAGGGCCGGTGGCTCGCCCCAGGTGAGGTAGACGTCGGCGTGCCGGGCGGCGATCTCCCCGGCGATGGGCGAGGAGCCGCCGAAGTACACCTCCGGCACCGGGTCGGGCACCCGCGCCAGCTTGGCGTCCTCGACCCGCAGGTGCTCGCCCTTCAGATCGACGGTCTTCCCCGCCCACAGATCCCGCACGATCTCCAGGAACTCACCCGTACGGCGGTACCGGTCGTCCTTGTCGAGGAAGTCGCCGTAGGCCCGCTGCTCATGGCTCTCGCCTCCGGTGACGACGTTGAGGAGGAGCCGCCCGCCGGACTGCCGCTGGAAGGTCGACGCCATCTGCGCGGCCAGGGTGGGCGAGACGAAGCCGGGGCGGAAGGCGACCAGGAACTGCAGGCGTTCGGTGTGCTGGCTGACCATGGCCGTGGTCAGCCAGGCGTCCTCGCACCAGGCGCCGGTGGGGGTCAGCGCGCCGACGAAGCCGAGGTCCTCGGCGGCGCGGGCGATCTGGCCCAGATAGGCGACCGTGGGCGGCCGGTCCCGGCCGGACTCGGTGGCGGGGGTGCCGTGGCCGCCGCCGACGACGTGGCGGCTGTCGCCGTTGGTGGGCAGGAACCAGTGGAAGGCGAGGGACACGTGGGGGTCTCCGTTCGGGAAGGTCCGGATCAGGTCGTCGGGGATGCCGCTCAGAGCAGGCCGTGGCGTGGGGGCCGGGTGCCGCTCAGCACGTACCGGCCGATGTGCTGGACCTTCCAGCGGGCCGGGTCGTGCAGGGTGTGGGTGCGGGCGTCACGCCAGTAGCGGTGCAGGTGAGGGAGGCGAGGGCGGAGCGGGTGCCGCAGACCTCGAAGAGGGAACTCGCGACCTCGACGGCGCTCCGCGCGGCGTGCGCCTTCGCGGCGGCCACGGCGATGGAGGCCTCGGCCGCCGAGTCGTCGGTGAGATCGGCGCGGGCCGCGTCCACGGCGCGGGGCGGCCTCCCGCAGCAGCGCGCGGGACGCCCGTGCCCGACGGCGAGTTCACCGAAGCGCTGGACGAGGAGCGGGTCCTCGGCCGGGGTCTCGACCTCGGCCTCGAACCACGGCCGGCTCGTGGTGCGGACGAAGGCGGCGGCCTGCGGGATCTGGGCGAGGCTGGCGTCGGCGGAGGCGAGCAGCCGGAAGATCTCGGCCAGGGTCTCCTGGCGTACGTCCGCTCCGCCGTGCTCGGCGGGAACGGTGACGGCGAGCAGCCCGGAGGCCGAGAGCCGGTCCGACTCGGCTCGGGGCAGCCGTCGTTCGGCGTCCCGCTCGGAGGCGCCGGCGCGGAACTCCTCGGCGAGTTCGGCGGCGACGGTGAGGGCCTCGGCGTCGTCCGCGATGACCTCGGCGGCGGGAGCGCCCGCCGGGGCGTGGGTCGGCCCGTCGGTGGGAGCGTCGGTCGGGACGGCGGTCGGTGTGCTGATCTGCGTACCGGTCGGTGTGCCGGTCCGCGTGTCGGTCGGTGCGCCCGTCACGGTGTCAGCTCGCCGCGGCCAGGACGGGCACAGGGCCGAGGGCGGTCAGGAACTGGTCGACGACCTGGCCCAGCGCCTCGGCCGTGGCCGGGGCGACCGTGACCCTGCCGTCCTCGGCCACGGTGATCTCCTTGTCGAGGGTGAACCAGCCGGGGACGATGTGCCGGGCGCCCATGGAACTGAGGACCGGACGCAGCGCGTAGTCGAGGGCGAGGACGTGGGCGGTGCTGCCTCCGGTGGCCAGGGGCAGCACGGTCTTGCCGGTGAGGGCGTACTGCGGGAGCAGGTCGAGCAGGGCCTTGAGGACTCCGGAGTAGGCGGCCTTGTAGACGGGGGTGCCGATGACGACGCCGTCGGCGCGTTCGAACAGCGCGGCGGCCTCGACGACGGCCGGGTGCGTGAAGTCCGCGCCGAGGAGGGCGTCGGCGGGGATGGTGCGGACGTCGAGCGGGACGACCTCGTGCCCGTGGGCGGTCAGGCGGGCGTCGAGGTGACGCAGCAGCCTGGCGGTGCGGGAGGAGACGGAGGGGCTGCCGGAGACGGACAGGACGGTGGCCATGGCTTCTCTTTCTGTGGAACGGGCGCCGCGGCGAGAGCGGCGTCCCGGGAAGGCGTACGGTCGAGTGGGGCGGTCAGACGTGCGCGGGGACGGTCACTGCCTCGGCCTCGGTTTCGGGCCCGGTCTCAGGAAGCTGCGCCTCCAACTCGCGTACGAGGGGCAGGACGCGGCGGCCGAAGTACTCGACCTCCTCGTGGTAGTGGAGGAAGCCCAGCAGGAAGAGGTCGACGCGCCGAGCTTCTTGTAGGCGACGACGCGCTCGGCGATCTGCTCGGGGGTGCCGATGAGCCCCGTACGGAAGCCGTCGTTGTACTGGATCAGGTCCTCGTTCGTCGTGCTCCAGCCAGGGTTCGCCGAGAGCGGCGTACTCGAAGCCGTTGTTCTCGGCGAGGACGGCGAGTTCACGGTTGTAGGCGTAGTCCCAGTCGGTGCGCTGCTCGATCTTGCTGGTGACGAGTCCTTCGCTGACATTGGGGACCCGGTAGGCGAATTTCAGGGGTGCGGCGGGCATGCGGAAACTCCTGTCGCGGAATGGTTTCGGGCACGCCGAATTCACGGGCGCGCGAGAGCCGCGAAAAGCGTGCGGGGCGCGCTGAATTCAGGCGGGAAAAGGGAGGGGTGCGCGGCGAATCGCGGAGAGAGGGGAGGCGATCAGGCCGTGGCGCGACAGGAGGCGCTGGAGACGCGTGCGAGGTCGACATGGCGTCGCCGCGTGAGTTCCAGTCGCATCTTCATGCCGTCGATCGTGGCAGTCGCCGGTGACGGCAGTCAAGGAGAACCCGACCGGTCTCGTATCGCGGACCGTTGAATTTCACGAAGGTGTGACAGGGAAACCCTTGAACGGCCCGGAAATCCGCACGCATTCTGCTGCGGTGCGAACCGAACAGCTCGAATACCTGGCGGCGGTGACGAGACTCGGGTCGTTGTGCCGCGCGGCCGAGGAACCGCGCCTGCCGCAGCCCGCGTTGAGCGAGACCGAGCGGAACCTGGAGCGGGAACTCGGGGTGGATCTGCCGGAGCGCAAGCGGTCCGGTGCGACGATGAGCGCGTCCGGCCGGGAGTTGCTGCCGCTCATCGCAGAGGTGCTGGACGCGGTGGACCGGTTGCGGGCGGCGGCGGGCGAGCAGCACCGGATCAGCCGGATGGTGCGGGTCGGCACGGTGAACGCGGCCACCGTGCCGTTGCTGATCCCCGTGGTGCGGGAGTTCCGCGCCACGCACCCGGTCACCCAGGTCGAAGTGGTCGGCGCCCAGCAGACCGACATCCACCGGGCCCTGCTGGAGGGCTCCTTCGACCTCGGCCTCGTCAACCACCTGGACGGTGACGACGTGCCCTCCGGGCTCGAAGCCGTCGAGCTGCTGCGGGGCCGCCCCGTCGTGGTCGTCCGCCCGGACAGCCCCCCCGCGTCCCTGCCCTCGGTGTCACCGGACGATCTGCTCGATGTGCCGCTGATCGGGATGCGTTCGGGGTATGTGATGCACCGCTATGTCCACCGGCTGCTGGAGGGCCGTACGCCCTCCTTCGCGTACTCCACGGACGGCGCGGAGATGGGCAAGCTGCTGGTCGCGGAAGGGCTCGGGGCCACGGTCCTGCCGGACTTCAGCGTCGTCGGCGATCCGCTGGAGCGGCGTGGGGTACTCACCCACCGACCGGTCGCGGACGACCGGACCCGGGTGCTGCTGATGCTCCAGCGGCGCCGTGCGGAGTCTGTGCCGCGCGCGGCCCGGGAGCTGCGCGAGGCGTTCGTGCGCCGGGCACGGGAGCTGGGCGCGCGGACCGGACCATGACCCCGAGGGCCCCCGATTCTCAGCCGTCGGCCACGGTCGTGCCGCGGCTCATGCGGCTCGGCCACCAGGCGCGTTCCCCGATGTCCCGGACCAGGGCCGGCACCAGCAGCGAGCGCACCACGAGGGTGTCGAGGAGCACGCCGAAGGCGACGATGAAGGCGATCTGGGCGAGGAAGGCCAGCGGGATGACACCCAGCGCGGCGAAGGTCGCGGCGAGCACGACGCCCGCGGAGGTGATGACGCCACCCGTGGTGACCAGCCCGCGCAGCACGCCCTCGCGCGCTCCGTGCCGCAGGGACTCCTCGCGGACCCGGGACATCAGGAAGATGTTGTAGTCGACGCCCAGGGCGACCAGGAACACGAAGCCGTAGAGGGGCACGGACGGATCGGTGCCGGTGAACCCGAACACGTGCTGGAACACGAGCGCGGAGACGCCCAGCGTGGCGAGGAAGTTCAGGGCCACCGTGGCGACCAGCAGCAGCGGCAGCAGCAACGAACGCAGCAGGCCGACCAGGATGAGGAGGATGACCGCGAGGACGACCGGGACGATCAGGGTGCGGTCGCGTTCGGCGGTGCGCAGGGTGTCGTACTGCTGGGCGGTGTAGCCGCCGACGAGGGCGTCCGCGCCGGGTACGGCGTGCAGTTGGGTGCGCAGCCGCGCCACGGTGTCCTTCGCGGCGTCGCTGTCCGCCGCGGCGGTGAGGGTGACGTCGACCCGGACGCGCCCGTCGACGACCAGGGGCCGGCCGCCGGGTCGCGCGGAGCCGCTGACCGCGGCCGCCGAGGCGACCCCGTCGGTGTCCCGGGCCGTGGCGAGCACCCGGTCCAGGCGGTCGGCGTCGGCGATGACCACGGCGGGGTTGCCCGAGCCGCCGGGGAAGTGGTCGCCGAGCGTCTGCTGGGCGGCGACGGACGGGGCGTCGTTGACGAAGGTCTCGTCGAGCGGGACCCCCTTGGAGGTGAGCGTCGGCGCGAAGGCGGCCCCGGCGAGCAGGGCGGCCAGGGTCACCGCCCAGACCCGGCGCGGTGCCCGGTCGACGAGGGCGGCGACGCGTCGCCACACGCCCTCGCCGGTCGACGCGGACGCGGGCCGGACGCCGGGCTTCGCGGGCCAGTAGGCGGCGCGGCCCAGCGCGACGAGGACGGCGGGCAGGAACGTGAGCGTGACGAGGACGGCGCAGCCGATGCCGATGGCACCGACGGGTCCGAGCGCCCGGTTGTTGGTCAGGTCGCTGAGCAGCAGGGCGAGCAGGCCCAGCGCGACGGTCCCGGCGCTCGCCACGATCGCGCCCCAGGACCGCCGGAGGGCCTCACGCATCGCGGTGAAGCGGTCGGTTCCGGCGGCGAGTTCCTCGCGGAAGCGGGCGGTGAGGAGAAGGGCGTAGTCGGTGGCCGCGCCGATGACGAGGATGGAGAGAATGCCCTGGACCTGTCCGTCGACGCGGACGACTCCCCGGTCGGCGAGGGCGTACACGACGGCGCAGGCGAGACCGAGGGCGAACACGGCGCCGAGGATGATCAGCAGCGGCAGCAGGACGCTGCGGTAGACGAGCAGCAGGATCACCAGCACGGTGACCAGCGCGACGGCGACCAGGAGGCCGTCGATGCCGGCGAAGGCGTCCGCCAGGTCCGCCTGGCTGGCCGCGGGCCCCGCCAGCCGGACGGTGGTGCCGGGGACGCGTTCGGCGGAGGCCCGGATCCCGTCGAGGGTGCCGGCCAGGTCGTCGCCCAGGTCGGGCCGTAGCGGGATCACGCCCTGGAGGGCTTTCCGGTCGTCGGAGAGCAGGGCGGGCGAGACCCGTCCGGCCAGGCCGGGGGTGCCGGCCAGGGAGGCGAGGGCGCGGTCGGCGGCGGCCCGGCGCTCGGGCATGTCCTCCCCCGTCCACACGACGATCACCGGGAGCGTCTCCCCCTGACGAAAGGCCCGCTGCGCGGCCATGACCTCGGTGGACTCGGCGCTGCGCGGCAGGAACGCGGCCTGGTCGTTGGTGGCGACCTCGCCGAGGCGCCCGGCGTAGGGGCCGAGGACGCCTCCGACGACGAGCCAGACGGCGATCAGCAGGAGGGGGACGAGCCGGCGGGCGCGTCGGGGGGTGGTGGGCATGGTGCTCCAGGCGGAAGAAAGATGACTCAACGAAAAACAATCTCAATGATTGAACTTGTTGGGTGGCCGCGATCATAGCCGGTGCCTGTTCTTCCACGGTCGCCCGGCCTTCGGATGCACCCGCCGCACGATCAGCGGTGGCGGTCGGCGCCCATGCCCAGTTCCTCGTTCATCGCCGCGAGGAACCGCAGGACGACGGCCAGTTCCTCGCCGGTGAAGCGAGAGCGGGCCGCCTGGGTGGCCTCCGCAAGGGGCCGGAAGTAGGTGCGGGCCGCCGAACGGGCGTCGGCCGCGTAGTACAGGTGGACCACTCGGCGGTCGGCGCTCTCCCGGACCCGGCGTACGTGTCCGGCGCGCTCCAGCCGGTCCACGCAGGCGGTGACGGCCCCGGAGGTCAGTCCGAGGTGTTCGCGCAGGCGTTTGGGAGTCATGGGCGCGTCCGCGTCGAGGATCGCCGCGAGCGCCTGGACATCCGTCGCGTGCAGCCCGTGGTCACCCGCGAACGCGTGCACGAGCCGGTTGATCTCGCCGTTCATCCGGCGCAGGGCGACGGCGAAGGCGTGCAGATCGGTCGCCGCCGCGGCGGGACCCCGCTCCGCGTCCCCCGTCCCCCGTCGCGGGTCGTTCACTGTGGCCACGCGGCAAGGGTAGTCGGCGTACCGATCACTCGATCGCGCGGCGCCGGACCGCCGGTGCGTCCGGGACCGGCCCCGAGGGGGAAGTGATGACCGGGGGACGCCGACGCGGAGGACCGAGGGACCGATGACGGGAGAAGTCGAGCGCGGCGCCGGGCCGCTGTGCCTGGTGACCGGTGCGACGGGATACATCGGCGGCCGGCTCGTACCGGAACTGCTGGAGGCGGGTTTCCGGGTGCGCTGTCTGGCCCGCTCCCCGGAGCGGCTGCGCGACCATCCGTGGGCGGAGGCGGTCGAGGTGGTCCGCGGGGACGTGACCGACGCGGAGTCCGTGGCCCGGGCGATGCGCGGGGTCGACGTCGGCTACTACCTGGTGCACGCGCTGGGCACGGGCGACGACTTCGAGGAGACGGACCGGCGGGCCGCGAGGATCTTCGGGGGGCGGGCGCGCGCCGCGGGCGTGGGCCGGCTCGTGTACCTGGGCGGTCTCACCCCGCACGGCGTGCCCGAGGAGGAGTTGTCGCCGCACCTGCGCTCCCGCGCGGAGGTCGGGCGGATCCTGCTGGGCTGCGGTGTGCCCACGGCCGTGCTGCGGGCGGCGGTCGTCATCGGCTCGGGGTCGGCCTCCTTCGAGATGCTGCGCTATCTCACCGAGCGTCTCCCGGTGATGGTGACGCCGAGTTGGGTGCACACCCGGATTCAGCCCGTCGCCGTCCGGGACGTGCTGCGCGCCCTCGTGGGCTGCGCCCGGTTGCCGGACGACGTCAGCCGGGCCTTCGACATCGGCGGCCCGGACGTCCTGACCTACCGCGAGATGATGATCAGGTACGCGGCCGTCGCCGGGCTGCAGCCCCGGCTCATCCTGTCCGTGCCGATGCTCACCCCCGGTCTGTCCAGCCACTGGGTCGGGCTGGTGACGCCCGTGCCGGCCTCCATCGCCCGCCCGCTCACCGAGTCGCTGCGGCACGAGGTGGTGTGCCACGAACACGACATCGCGCGGTACGTGCCGGACCCGCCCGGCCATCCGGTCGACTTCGACGAGGCGGTGCGGCTCGCCCTGCGGCGGGTGCGCGAGGCCCGGGTGACCACCCGCTGGTCGTCCGCCTCCCTGCCCGGCGCGCCCAGCGATCCGCTGCCCACCGACCCCGACTGGGCGGGCGGCAGCCTCTACACGGACCGGCGCGAGCTGTGCGTGGACGCCCCGTGCGCGTCCCTGTGGCGGGTCATCGAGGGCATCGGCGGCGACAACGGCTGGTACTCCTTCCCGCTCGCCTGGGCCGTACGGGGCTGGCTGGACCGGCTGGCGGGCGGGGTGGGCCTGCGCCGGGGCCGCCGGGACGCCACCCGGCTGCGGGTGGGCGACTCGCTCGACTTCTGGCGGGTGGAGGAGATCGAACGGGGGCGGCTGCTGCGGCTGCGGGCCGAGATGCGGCTGCCGGGTCTGGCGTGGCTGGAGATGTACGCCGACACGGACGACGCCGGCCGCACGGTCTTCCGCCAGCGCGCGCTGTTCCATCCGCGCGGGCTGCTCGGTCACGCCTACTGGTGGAGCGTGGCCCCCTTCCACTCCGTCGTGTTCGGCGGCATGGCCCGCAACATCGCGCGGGCCGCCGTGTCGGACGCCGCCGCCCGCGCGAGCGAGCGAGCCCCCACACGGTGACGCGCGCCGTGACGCGCCCCGGAGGACCACCCGTCACGGCACACGCCCGGCGCATCCGTCGGAGGCCGCTGCCCGGAAGCAGCAGGTGATCCGTCTTCTCGCCCCCGGAGCCCCCATGAACGTCTCGGTCGTCCTGTTCACCTCCGACCTGCGGCTGCACGACCATCCGCCGCTGCGCGCCGCCCTCGACGGGGCGCGTGAGGTGGTCCCGCTGTTCGTGCGGGACCGGGCCGTGGCGGAGGCCGGCTTCGCGGTGCCCAACCGGCTCGCGTTCCTCGCCGACTGCCTCCGCGATCTCGACTCGGGACTGCGGGAGCGGGGCGGCCGACTCGTGGTGCGCTCGGGGGACGTGGTGCGGGAGGTGTGCAAGGTGGCCACCGAGGCGGACGCCGACGAGGTGCATGTGGCGGCGGACGTCAGCGGGTACGCGCGGCGGCGCGAGGAGCGGCTGCGGCACGCCCTGGAGGCGGAGGGCGTACGCCTGCACGTGCACGACACGGTGGTGGGCGCGGTGGATCCCGGCGCGGTGGCCCCCGCCTCCGCGGACCACTTCGCGGTCTTCACGCCGTACTTCGGCCACTGGTCGCGGCAGCGGCTGCGCGACCCGCTGGCCGCGCCGCGGACCGTGCGGGTGCCGGACGGGGTCGGCTCGGAGGAACTCCCGGCGCGCGACGCGCTGGCGGGGCTGTCGCCGGGGCTGGCCGCGGGGGGCGAGAGGGAGGGCCGCGCACGGTTCGCGGACTGGCTGCGGTGGGGCATCGCCGTGTACGAGGACCGCCACGACGACCTGGCGGGCGACGCGACCTCGCGGCTCTCGCCCCATCTGCACTTCGGCACCCTCTCCCCCGTCGAGCTGGTCCACCGGGCCCGCCGGGTGGGCGGTCCGGGCGCGGAGGCGTTCGTACGGCAGCTGGCGTGGCGGGACTTCCACCGCCAGGTGCTGGCCGCCCGGCCCGCTGCGGCCGCCGTGGACTACCGGGCCAAGCACGACACCTGGCGGTCCGCGCCGGAGGAGGTCCGGGCCTGGCGGGAGGGCCGCACCGGCTACCCCGTGGTGGACGCGGCCATGCGCCAGCTCCTCCACGAGGGCTGGATGCACAACCGGGGCCGCCTCCTCGTCGCGAGCTTCCTCACCAAGACGCTGTACGTCGACTGGCGGGTCGGCGCCCGGCACTTCCTGGACCTGCTGGTCGACGGCGACATGGCCAACAACCAGCTCAACTGGCAGTGGATGGCCGGAACCGGCACCGACACCCGCCCCAACCGGATCCTCAACCCGGTCGCCCAGGCCAAGCGGTACGACCCCGACGGGGCGTACGTACGACGCTGGGTACCGGAGTTGGCGGACGTGGCCGGACCGGCCGTGCACGAGCCGTGGAAGCTCCAGGGCCTGGACCGCGCCGCGCTGGACTACCCGGACCCGATCGTCGACCTCGCCGAGGGCCGGGAGCGCTTCCTGCGCGGGCGCACGGGGGCGCGGTAACTCCCGGACCACACGCCGGAGACAGGCGCGTCGCCGCGCCCGGCGGCTCAGGAGGCCCGGCCGTACAGGTCGGTGAGTACGTCCACCGCCTCGCCGAGCGCCGACGGGCGGACCATGTCCTCCGCGGGGCGCCCGTGCCAGCCGGGGCCGCCGAGCACGACGACGGGTTGGCGGCGCGCGCCCTTCACGCCCCAGCGCGCGGCCGCGACATGGCGGGCCAGGGGCACGCTCGCCGTGGAGCGGGCCTGCGCCCAGAGGACGACGGCGGTCGGCCCCAGCCGGTCGACCGCCGCGACGAGGGCCTCGGCGGGTACGGCGGCGCCGAACATCCGGCTGGGCAGGCCGAGTTGACTCAGGGAGGCGTTGAGGGCCTCCAGCGGAAGGGTGTGCTGTTCACCGGGGACACAGGCGAGGATCACCGGGCCGGGGGACGCGGTCTCGTGCCGTGATCCGGCGGGTCGGGCGCAGCGGCGCAGGACCGTGGAGACGTGCCACGACAGCAGGTGTTCGACCTCGACGTAGCGGTCCCCGGACGACTCCCACTTGCGGCCCACCGCGTGCAGCGTCGGCACCATCACCTCCTGCCAGGCGACCGTGAGGCCGTACTGCTCGACGACCCCCGCGAGCCGCTCCTCGACGGCCGGCGCGTCGAGCCGTACGGCGGACCGGGCGAGCCCCCGGCACGCCTGGCGCACATCGGCGGCGGAGGGAGCGGCGGCCCCGGCGGCCGAGGCAGTGGGGGCCGGGGGCTGCGGCCGTGCGCGGGCGGGCGCTCGTCCACCGCTCACGGCAACACCCAGGTCTCCGCCGTCCTCCCAGTCATCGGGGGCGCCCTCTCCCGTGCCCTTCCTCGCCGCGCGCGCCGCCTCCGCCGTCGGCACCCCGGCGGAGGTCAGGCGGCACATCGTCTCGACCATCGCGACGTCCTGCGGGGTCCAGCGCCGGTGCCGCCCGTCGGGGCGGACGGCGGGCCCGATGCCGTATCGCCGGTCCCAGGAGCGCAGGGTCGTGGGCGACACGCCCAGTCTCCGCGCCACGGCCCCGGTGGTGAGCCCCGCGTCGACGGGGGTTTCGTCCCTGAACAGACCCATACGACGACTGTACGATGCAGAATCGATGCGAGTTGAGGGGGTTCTGCCCCGCCTCGCACGATGACGGCATTCCCACCGGCTACGCGAGGAGCCGTCCTCATGAGCCCTGTGTGCACGGCGCGCCGCCCGCCGACGACGAACCGGCGCGGGGTCTGGCGGTGGGCGACGAGACATGTCTGCGGTCGCGTACGAACGCCGGTCGGCGCTGGTGCACGCGCTCGCCCGGCGGAGCCTCGGCGACACGGCGGAGGCGGAGGACGTCACCCAGCAGGTGTTCCTCGGGGTGCGGCGCGGGCGCCACGGGTACCGGCCCGAGCGGGGCGCGGTCGGCGCCTGGATCGTGGGCATCACCCGGCGCAGGATCGCCGACGCCCTGTCCGCGCGGACCCGTCGGGCGGACCTGGCCGCCTCCGCGGGCACCGCGCTGGTGCTCGCCGGGTGTGCGGGCCGCGGCGACGATCCCGAGGCCGTCCTCGACCGCGTGCTGATCCGCTCCGAGCCGGCCCGACTTCCCGCACCCCAGCGGCGGGTCCTCCACCTGGCCTCCTACGAGGACCTCACCCAGACGCAGATCGCGGAACGCACGGGCCTGCCCCTGGGCACGGTCAAGAGCCACACCCGGCGCGGGTCGCGACGCCTGCACGGACGCCTGACGACCGAGACGCAGTACTGCATCCGGACCGCCCGCCCCGCCGGAAGTAGGTGCGGCGGCGCCGAACGACCGCACCGCCGCACCCGGCCGGCGCTCCCGGCCGGGTCCGTCCCCGGGGAACGGTCGGCGATCCCCGGGGACGGTTTCCCTCCCCGCCCCTCGCACCGCTCGACCGCGTCCCGCCGCCCGACGACATCTACACATAAAGGAGAAATAAGAGCAGAATGAGCGTACGCGGCCCTCGCCGCACACCCTCTCGGACGCGGTCAGGCTGCCGAGTTCAAAGGAGTCGAGTCATGGCCAACGTCTCACACAGGAGTGACATCACCAGCCACCCTGACGTAACCGAAATGCGGGCCCGGTACGACCGCATGCTCGGTGGTCGCGATGTGGCGCTCGTCGACGGACCGGTGTTCCTGCTCGGTCTGTACTGCGCCGTGTCCCCGTGGATACTCCACTACACGACGAGCCAGCCCTCGCTGGTGCCCCACAACCTGATCGT
The DNA here is from genome assembly GCF_055572815.1 of Streptomyces sp. NPDC030296. NCBI lineage: Bacteria > Bacillati > Actinomycetota > Actinomycetes > Kitasatosporales > Streptomycetaceae > Streptomyces > Streptomyces sp. NPDC030296. The sequence continues at coordinate 226,395 of NZ_JBVICQ010000009.1, read as the reverse complement.
GGGCATCGCGATCGGCCTGCTGGCCCTCGGCTTCACCGCAGCACCGGAGAGGATGTACGGCCTGAGCTGGGCCATGTGCGCCCTCGGAGTCTGGATGATCATCGCGCCGTGGATCGTGGGCGACAGCCCCGACGCCGGTGTCGTGGTCAACAACATCATCATCGGCGCCCTCGCTCTCGCTCTCGGACTGCTGTGCGCCGGCGCGGCGGCGAAGGGCGGCTCCCGCGCCTCCCGTACTCCGCCGATGTAGAACAGAAGACCCGCGAGGGGAACTGACGGCCGATCCACCCCGGCGGGTCGGCCGTCGCCCTCCGGGGAGCCGCGCGGGCGGCGCATGACCGGGCGGGGGGTGCCCGCGTCGAGCCCGCGCAACGCCCTGCTCCCCGGCCGATATTCGTTCGCCGGCGGCCTACCCGCGCCCGCACACTGGCGCCCGTGAGTCGAACCGTCAGCGCATGGGTGACCTCTGGTGGCAACTTCCTCGGGGTGACCGGCCCGTTCCCCGTCGACGTCCCCTGGTGGGCCGAGGTCGAGCAGGTCGTGCGGCACCTGGAGCAGACCCTCCACGTGCCCGTCCTGGTCCTGCGTCTCCTCTCCGTCGACGGGGGCGAGGGCGGGCGGGACGGCCATGTGACCTACCAGGTCGAGGCGTCCGAGCCGCCGAGGCCCGGTGCGCTGGAGCAGCGGCACGTGGACCGGGCCCTGTGGAGCGGCGACGAGCCCCTCCGGTCGCCGTGGGCACGGGCCGACGGGCTGCGGGAGTTGCTCGACTGGGCCCGGCGGACACTGTCCGACCAGGGGCGGCCGGTGACGGGGCCGGTCGAGCAGCGGCGTACCTGGAACCTGGCGGGGCTGTTCCGGCTGCCCACCGGACGCGGCCCGGTCTGGCTCAAGGCCACCCCTCGTTTCGCCTCCGACGAGGCGACCGTCATCGCCGCGTTCGCCGAGGTCGCCCCGGGGCTCGTCCCCACCGTGCTCGGCGCCGCCGAAGGGCGCGTCCTGCTGGAGCACCTCCCCGGCGAGGACTGCTGGAACGCCGATGCCCGCACCGTCGAGGCCGGGGTACGCCGCTTCGTCGCCGCCCAGGCCGCACTGGCAGGCCGACGGCCACCGGGACTGCGGGACCGGCGCGACAAGACGCTCGCCGGTCTAGTACACCGCCTCCTGGACGGCACCGTCCCGCTGGAGATCAGCGCGCGGGAACGGCACACGGCACGGGAGTTGACGGACCGCTGGGAACTGCTCCCCGCGTGCGGACTGCCCGACACGCTGGTCCACGCCGACTTCCATCCCGGCAACTGGCGCGGCGACGGCGGCCCGCCCGTCGTCGTGGACTTCGCCGACGCCCACTGGGGCAGTCCGGTGCTGGACTGTCTGCGCCTGCACGACTATCTCCCCGAGGCGGTGCGGGCGACGGCCGTCCGCACCTGGGTGGACGCCTGGCGGTCCCACGTCCCCGGGAGCGACCCCGCGCGTGCGCTCGCGCTCGCCGAACCCCTGGCGCATCTGACGTACGCCGTGCGCTACCAGGAGTTCCTGGACGGCATCGAGCCGTCGGAGCGGCCGTACCACGAGGGCGACCCGGCCACGGTGATCCGGAGGGCGGTGCGATGTGCCGCGCGTCCGGACGGTTCGTGGAGAACGTGAAACCGAAACGGAGTGCACTCGCGTTCGAAGGGCACTCGCTTGCCGCGGGGGTCACGACGAAGGGGCGGAGCACAGATGGAGATCGACGGCATCATCAGTGCCATCATCATCGGCATTGTGATCGGTGTCCTGGGACGGCTGGTCGTCCCGGGCCGGCAGCGCATCGGCATCCTGCTGACGATTCTCGTCGGCATCGTCGCCGCGCTCATCGGGTCCGCGATCGCCGCGGGCATCGGCGTGGCCGACACTGACGGCGTCGACTGGGTCGAGTGGCTCATCCAGATCGGACTCGCGGCGCTGGGCGTCGTGGCACTGGACCGCGCCAAGGCCCGACGCTGAGGCGACGTCGGGCAAGGGCAGCGGAACCCGGCGCGACGACGCGGGCGGAACCGGGGCGGCAGCGGCCCGACCGGCGCCCCGGCGCCGCCGCGCGACGCAGCCGCCGGTGATGCCATGCGCCTCAGCGATGTGTGCGGGGCGGCCGTAATCCCGTTGTGGCGCTGCCGTTGCCACGGCTAGCGTGCCCCGACTCGGCAGCCGGGGCCACCCGGTTCGCCGTCCGCCCCGCCGACCTGCCTCGGAGCCCCCTTGCCCCCGCGTATCACCCCGCTCGCCGACCCCTCCCCCACCCCGTCCAGCCGCCGGTTGGCCTGGCTGGCCTCCGGGATCGACGGTGAGCCCCTCGGCTCGGCCTTCCTGCGGCTGTTCACCCAGGAGGGCCAGTCGCATCTGGCCGAGCTCGAACTCACCGTGCACCCGGCCGAGCGGCGGCGCGGTGTGGGTACGGCTCTGCTCGACGCGGCGGTCGGCGCGGCCAGGGGCGAGCGCCGCAGGACGGTCGTCGCACAGGCCCGCCAGGGCTCCCCCGGTGACACGTTCCTCGCGGCGCGCGGCTTCCGCGACGTACTGACGCTGACGTACGCCCGCCTGGACCTCGCGGACCTGGACCTGGACCGCGTCCGGCGCATGGCGGAGCAGCCACGGCCCGGCTACCACCTGACCGCCTGGGCGGGTGTCGTGCCCGCCGATCTGGCCGAAAGCTATGCGGCCTCCCGCCGCGCCATGGACGACATGCCGATGGGCGACACCGACTACGGGGCGGTGGTCTGGGACGTCGAGCGGCTCCTGGCTGCCGCGGAGACGATCGAGAAGCGCGGCGACTCGCTCCACACGGTCGCGGCGGTGGACTCGTCGGACGGCACGATCGTCGGTTTCTCGGAGCTCGTGCTGCCCGCCGGCGGCGAGGGCGACGGGCAGCACTACGGCACGGCGGTCCTGCCCGAGCACCGGGGCCGCGGGCTGGCGTTGAAGATGAAGGCGGAGGCCGTCCTCCACGCCCACGGCCTGTACCCGGGCATCGCCCTGCTCACCGACACGGCGGAGGACAACGCGCCGATGCGCCGCGTCAACGACCGGCTCGGCTACCGGCTGACGCACCGGGCGGTGGAGTACCAGCTCGACCTGTGACGGACGCGGGGCGGCGTCACACCGCCCCGGCCCCCTTCACGGCGTACTCGTACGGTGTCGTAGTCGTGAGCGGCTCGAAGCCGAGGCGGGCCAGGATCGGGCGGCTACGGGCGAGGGCGTCGACCTGGACGTAGCGGTAGCCGCGGTCGGCGGCGACCCGGGCGCGATGGGCGACGAGGGCCCGGTAGACGCCCCGCCCACGCCAGCCCTCCACCGTGCCGCCGCCCCACAGGCCGGCGAAACGGGTGCCCGGGAGCAGCTCCATGCGGGCGGCGCTCACCGGTTCGTCACCGGCGAGGGCCACGACCGCCACGACCGTGTCGGCGTCCCCGCCGAGCTGCGCGAGAAGCTGGTTCCGCATGCGGGAGCTGTGCGTGCCGAACGCCTTCTCGTGGACGTCGGCCACCATCGCCACGCCCTCGGCGTCGGTGACGGGCAGGATGCGGACGCCCTCGGGCGGATCGACGTCGAGGGTGAGGTCGGCGACCTCGGCGACCATCAGCGTCTCTTCCGGAGCGGCGGTGAATCCGGCCGCGCGGAGTCTTCGCCCCAGGTCCACGGGCAGGTCGTGTCCGTACAGCTTCCACTCGAAGTCACGGCCGAGGCCGGTGAAGTAGCGAATCTGCTCGGCGATGGCCGCGTCGGCGCCCGACTCGTCCAGACCGGACCAGACGACTCCGCTCCAGCCGTTCTCGGAGCCGACCTGACGCACCACCCCGCCCACGCGCTCGATCCGGGCTCCGGGGCTGTCGGGGCGGGCGCCCTCGCGCATGTCCCGGTCGAACAGTGCCAGCACAGCAGCGTGATCCATACGGTCACTCCATCATCACTCGTTCGCCCTGGCAACGGGTGTCGCCCCCGGAAAGGGCTGTGATTCGGACACACGACGTAGGGTGCACCCCGCGCGGTGCATTCGAACGGTCCCGAGGAACGGGCCGTGGCGACGGGTGGCTTGGCGTGTCGGGCGTGCCCGAGGGCGACTGAGACGGCCGGAACGGGGCAGGCGGTCCGGGTCCGTCGTCGTTGACCGGAGAACTTCTTTCGATGCCTGAAGACGTGGCGCAGCACTCACGTCCCGCCCCGGCGGCCCCGTCCGACCGGGTCGGGCCCCCGGTGGGACGCGGGTCGCGTGACCCGTACTTCGACAACGCGAAGTACCTCACCATCGTCCTGGTGGCATGCGGGCACGCCTGGGAGCCGCTGACGTACGGCAGCCGGGCCGCGACCGCCGCGTATCTGACGGTCTACGCCTTCCACATGCCGGCCTTCGCCCTGATCTCCGGGTACTTCTCGCGGAGCTTCGACATGGCGCCCGGCCGGCTGAGGCGGCTGCTGACCGGGGTGGTGCTGCCGTACGTGGTGTTCGAGACGGCCTACACGCTGTTCTACCGGTGGGCGCAGGACGACCCGGGGTATCCGCTGAGCCTGCTGGACCCCTGGTACGTGATGTGGTTCCTGGTCGCGCTGTTCGTATGGCGAGTGACCACCCCGGTGTGGATGGCGCTGCGGCACCCGGTGCCGGTCGCGCTCGGTCTCGCGACGCTCGCGGCGGTCTCGCCGGACCTCGGCGGGGACATCTCCATCCAGCGTGTCCTGGGGTTCCTGCCGTTCTTCGTGCTGGGGCTGACCCTGCGCCCCGAGCACTTCGAGCGGCTCCGCACACGCCGGGTGCGCCTCGGGGCGCTCGTCGTGGGCGTGGGGGCGCTCGTGGCGGCGTACGGGGTGGCCCCGTGGTTCGACGCGGGCTGGTTCTACCACCGGGGCAGCGTCACCGGGCAGGGCGCCTCCCGCTGGGCGGGGCTGCTCACCACGCCCGCGCTGTTCGGTCTGGCGGTGCTGCTGACGGCCTGCTTCCTGGCCTGGGTGCCGCGTCGGCACCTGTGGTTCACGGCGCTGGGCGCCGGCACGATGTACGGCTACCTGCTGCACGGTTTCGTGATCAAGTGGGCCCGCTTCCGGGACTGGTACGCCGCCGAGTGGCTGCACACCCCGCTCGGGCAGCTCGCGGTCACGGCCGTCGCGGTCGCCGGCATCACCCTGCTGTGCACGTCCCCCGTACGCGCCGTCCTGCGCTGCGTCGTCGAGCCGCGCATGGAGTGGGCGTTCAAGAGGTCGCCCGCGACGGAACGGTCCGGGGCGGCGGCGACCGCCGATCACTCGGGGGCGGACGCGGCCCCGGAACCGCCCGCGGAACGGGCGACCGCCTCGGCCGGTCCTAGCCGAGCTCCAGAGTCGTGACCCCGAAGACACGGTCGCGGGCGTACGGCCGGATCGGGCCCGTGTACATGCGGGCCGTCTCGAAGGACGGCGTCAGCCCGTACTCCTCGGCCAAGGCGACCGCCGCCGTGTTCTCCTCGGGAATGTCGACGGCGAACACCCGGCCCGCGGCCTCGGCGGCCAGGCCCGCGAGCAGCGCCCTGGCGTCCGCGGCGGTGTCCGCGAACAGCGGGCCGACGCGCAGCGCGTCCCGGCCGGGACGGATGACTCCGTAGCCGGTGAGCCGTCCGTCGACGATCCGGGCCAAGGCCCGGTGCCCCTCGGTGGTCAGCCACCGCTCCAGGAATCGGGGGCGGTCGGCGGCGCAGCAGGCGCTGTCGTACGCGGCGAGGGTCCGCGGGTCCGCGACGGGCCGGACGTCGGCGGGCACCTCCGCCCAAGGGGCCGTGCCCGTGTAGCGGAAGGTGCGGTAGGCGAACTCGAAACCGGATTGCCGGTAGTTGTGCTGCTGCGCGACGACCCCGTCGAGCCCGACGGTGCGGCCCCCGGCATGGGCGAGGGCGGTCTTCCAGGTGGTGAGGCCGTAGCCGCGGCCACGCTGGTCGGGGCGGACGAGGTAGAAGCCGAGGAAGGCGTAGTCGGCGTCGTAGGTGACGACGGAGACGGACGAGACCGGCTCCCCGTCGATCCTGCCGATGAAGAAGCCGTCCGGGTCCTGGGCGAAGAAGCAGGGGGCGTCCGCGAGCCCCGGGTTCCAGCCCTCCTCCCCCGCCCATGCGGCGACCACCGCCCAGTCGTCGAGCGTGGCCCGGCTGACGACGAGGTCCTGAGCCCCCGAAGTGGTCATCTGTGCGCTCCGTTCGATGAGGTCGCGCGCGGTGGTCGGCCGCACGCCCGCAGCATCCTGGTCGAATCCGGTGGCCGCCGCGACGCGGGATACGGACGAGATCGCTCGGCCGTCGGGCTTCTCGGCGGCCGGATTCACACGGACGGGTGAGAGGCGTTCGACCGGTGCCGGCCGGTGCCGCGGCGCAGCCTACGGCAGGGCCGGGCGGGTCGCCCGCCGGGAGGCGGGGGCGCGGGGGCCCGCCTATCGTGATCCGGGGGTCGTCCCCGGTCGCCCCTGGCCGGGTGCCCCTGGAGGCACGCATGCGGTCCACGCGCAGACGGCGTCCGTTCAGCGGAGCCGCGGTCATGGTGCTGGCCCTGCTGGGCGCCGGGCTGCCGGCCGCGACGGCGGGCGCCGGCGAGCAGGACGACAAGCAGCCCGATCTGTCCCGCTTCTACGACCAGAAGATCAAGTGGCGCAGATGCACGGGCGTGGAGATGCCCAAGGATCTGCGCTGCGGCAAGGTCACCGTGCCCCTCGACTACGCGCGGCCCGGGAAGGGGACGCTCGACCTGGCGTTGGCCCGTTACCGGGCGACGGGCGACGCACGGGGCAGCCTGCTGCTGAACTTCGGCGGCCCCGGCGGCCCCGGCGTCCCCGAACTGGCCTACGGCGGCGCGGACTTCATGGCCCTGACCAAGGGGTACGACGTCGTCTCCTTCGATCCGCGCGGCGTCGGCCGCTCCTCCCCCGTGAGCTGCGGCGAGGGCACCGACGAGGCCGTGGAGGCGACGGACGACGGCAACGACGCGAACGACCCCGAGGTCGCGCTCAAGCAGTTGGAGAAGGCCGCCGCGGCCTGCGGCAGGCACTCCGGTCCGGTGCTGCCGCACATCGGCACGATCAACGCCTCCCGCGACCTGGACGTGATGCGCGCCGCCCTCGGCGACAAGAAGCTCAACTACCTCGGCTTCTCCTACGGCACCCGGCTCGGCGCGGTGTACGCGGCGCAGTTCCCGAAGAAGGTGGGCCGCATGGTGCTCGACGGCGTCGACACCCTCACCGAGCCGCTGTCGGAACAGGGCCTCGTCGGTGCCCAGGGTCAGCAGACCGCGCTGGAGGACTATCTCGACGCGTGCGCCGAGCAACTGACCTGCCCGTTCGGGCAGGACGCCCGCTCGGCACGGGAACAGGTCGTCGACCTCGTCGAGTCGCTGGACGAGTCCCCCGTGCCGACGGACTTCGGGCCGGGGTTCTCCGGACAGGACCTGGTGGGCGCCATCAGCCAGGCCCTCTACAGCGAACAGATGTGGCCCGCTCTGACGCAGGCCCTCAACATGCTCGTCCACGACGGCGACACCCGGGGCGTCATGGCGCTCGCGGGCGGCGGCATGAGCAGACCTCCCCGGTCCGCCACCCCGAGTCCGAGCGGCGGACTCGTCGACGAGGAGGACGTGCCGCTCGACAACGTCCCCGCCGCGCTGATGGCGATCAACTGCGCCGACGACCCCGACCGGCCCAGCGCCGGCCGGATCACGGAGGAGATCGCGGACCTGCGCGCCGCGTACGAGGACGCCTCCCCGGTGTTCGGCAAGTACCGCCTCACGCAGGTGCTGATGTGCTACGGCCGCCCCAAGGGCACCGACTTCATCCGCGAGGAGGTACGGGACGTGGACACCCCGAGGATGCTGCTGGTGGGCACCCGGGGCGACCCGGCGACGCCGTACCGCTGGACCGTGGAGACGGCGAAGCGCCTCGGCTCCTCGGCGGTCGTCCTCGACAACAAGGGGAAGGGGCACACCGGGTACGCGTCGTCGAAGTGCGTGCGCGAGACGGTCGACGAGTTCCTGCTGTACGGCTCGCTGCCCGACGACGGAAGTTCATGCGGAGCCGACGATTGAGCATCAGGCGTGTAACACGGGCGGATCGGCTACAACCCTGCCCGCATCTCGCCCGTCACACTGGGTGTGCGTCGCATTTCACGCGACCCGCACTCGTATGTGACCGAACCTGGGGGAATACACCGATGCGTATCCGTTCCGTCCTCACCGTCTCGACCGTGGCGACCGCCGGCGCCGCGCTGCTCCTCGCGGCCGCGCCGCAGGGTCTGGCCGCCCAGCCGGCCGTCAAGGTTCCCGTCTGCAAGGCGAAGGCCCTCAAGATCGGCGCCAAGCAGGCGAAGGACACGAGGATCGTGCACATCACCGTCAAGAACACCGGCACCCGTACGTGCACGATCGACCGCCTGCCCGTGGTCACGTTCGGCGACCTGGACGGGTCGGCCCAGCCGGTGCCGTCGGGCGAGAGCGGGCCGTACAAGCTGGGCGCCGGGAAGACGGCGTACGCGACGGTCCGTACGATCGCCGACCTCAAGGACCCCGAGGCGCGCCGCGTCGACTCGATCGGCGTGTCGGCCAACCCGGTCAGCGGGCGCCTGTTCACGCTGAAGCAGCTGGGCGCCACCAAGAAGGTGAAGGTCTGGGAGCCGGTGACGACCTGGTGGAAGGCGTCCCAGGCCGCCGCGGACAAGTCGCTGAAGAAGGAAGTCGGCTGACGAGCGCGGCGGGCACCCGCCGCCGCTGAACGACCGAGTCGGGCCCGTCGGGCGCGCACCCTCACCGGTGCGCGGCGGCGGGCCCGACCCGTGCTCGCCGCCGACCCGCCCCCCTCACGCGCGGCCCGGTCCGGTCCGGACTGCCCCGACGGGTGACCCGCATACCCCAAATGCCCGACACGCGAATCAGTCCTATCGTGAATTCATGGAGCATGCCCTCAGCCCCGCGACCCTCACCGACCTGCGCCGTCCGCGGCCGTACCCCGCCGTGTCGGTGCTGACGCCGACGCATCGGCGGGAACCGGAGAACGCCCAGGATCCGGTCCGGCTCCGCAATGCGCTCGCCGAGGCGAAGAAGCGGCTGGACCGCGATCCCGCGGTCACCCGTGAGCGGCGCAACGACGTCGTCGAGCAGTTGGACCGCGCGCTGGCCGAGGTGGATCTGACGCACGCCGAGGACGGTCTGGCGATCTTCGCCGCGCCGGGCGAGCACCAGGTGTGGTCACTGGCCCGGCCGGTGCCGGAGCGCGTGGTGCTCGCGGACACCTTCCTGACCCGGAACCTGGTGGCCGCCCAGGCCGCCGAGCGCAGCTTCTGGGTGCTGTCGGTCTCCTCCGACCGGGTCGCGCTGTGGAACGGCGGCGGCGACCGGGTCGTGCCCGCGCGCACCGGCGGGTTCCCGCTCACCCGGGACCGCGACAACTTCGACGCGGAGCGGCAGCAGCGGATCGGCGACATGCCGAGCGCCTTCCGGGACGAGGACACCCGGCACTTCCTGCGGGACGCCGACACCGCGATGAGCCGGGTGCTGCGGACGCATCCGCGGCCCCTGTACGTGACGGGCGAGACGGCGGCGCTGTCCCTCCTGGAGGAGATCGGCACGGTCACCAAGGACGCCACCCACATTCCGCACGGCGGTCTGGCGCACGGCACCCCGGAGGCGGTGTGGCAGGCGATCGGCCCGATGATCGAGGCCGAGAACCGCAGGAACGTCGACACGGTGGCCCGGCGGCTGGAGGCGGCCCGCGGCAGCAAGACGTTCGCGGCCGGCGTCGACGAGGTCCGGCAGAACGCGGAGCAGGGACGCGTCCAGCTCCTGGCCGTCGAGGAGAACTACCGGGCGACCGTCCGCGCCGACGGCGGGGTCCACCTCGTCCCGGCGGAGAGCGGCGAGCTGGACGCCCGCGACGACATCGTGGACGAGATCGTCGAACGGTGCCTCGACACCGGGGCCGAGGTGCGGTTCGTGCCCGACGGCACGCTCGGCGACGCGCACGGCATCGCGGGCGTCCTGCGCTACTGAACCCGCCGTCCGGCGCCAGCGGGCACGCGCCGGTCAGACACCGTCGAAGAGGGCCGTCAGACCCCGGTCGACGGCCCGCCCGACCGGCTCGCTGCCGGAGCCGACGACGGCGAAGGTACGCACCAGGAAGCGCCGGAGGGCTGCGGTGTCGAACCGGAGCAGGGCCATGCCGTGCGGCGAGTGCAGCTCCACGACGGTACGGGTGCGCCCGCAGGGCCAGATGTGCACGTCCCCGGTTCCGGCGGGCCCCCGCAGCCCCTCGTCGAGCAGCTCGCGTGCGAACGTCCAGGTCACCATGGAACCGCTGAGCGAGATGTCCGCGGGGAAGTCGAGATGCACGGCCAGCGGGTCGTCGGAGGTGTAGCGCAACGTGGTGGGCACCGGCAGCTCGCGGTCCTCGGCCGTGACCAGGAGGACTCGTGCGGGCTGCTCCAGTGTGACGGTCATGCGCGCTCTCCGTTTCGGATCCGGGTCGGCCCTGCGCCGACATGCCTCATCGGCCTCGCGAAGGGCATTCGCGCGCCACGCCTTCCTGGATTCACCGCTGTGACCCAAGTCACCCGTTTCCCCCGTACCCGAGTCCCTCGTTCGCCCGGCGGACGCCGGTTCCCCTCGGATGTACCGACACCGCTGCCCAGGATCAAAGCGGCTCGCACAAACGACGCTCGAACACGGGCTTGAAAGCGGCTCGGAGGAGACCCGACAATCCATCAAGTCGCGTATGGCGCCTACGACTTGCCCCCTCGGGGCACGTAGCGGGATGCCGGGGCGGACCCGGTCCGCAAGGACAGAGGCATATGCCGGAAGCACCACCGTATCGTGTCTTGCCAAATCCCTTACAGCGCGTCGCGGGCTGTGCAACAGTCGTAACCGGCCCATCCGTCAGCGTTGGTCGTACCGTCCCCCCTCGGAGTACGTGATGCCGTCCCATCTCTCTGCGGATCGCCCCGCCGCCCAGCCGCCCCGACGCGGCACGGTCGACGCGCTCATCTCGCAGACGCGCCGGCTGCGCGGCGACATGGACGCCGTACGGCGTGGCGCCTCCGCCGAGGGGACGGACGCCGAGGGCCGGTGGCAGCGCGCTCTGTACGACCTGGCGCTCCATCAACTGGACGATCTGGACGAGCACTTGGCCCAGCTGCGGGACGGCCCCGACGTCCCGGCGGCCGACGCGGAGACCGACGCTCCCGCCGTACCCGTCGCGGCGCGCCCGCGCGAGTCGCTGCTCAGCCGGGTCGGCAGCGCCGAGTGGAACCTCCTCACGGACGAGGCGAGCTGGTCCGGAGAGCTGTACGAGATCCTCGGGCGCGATCCGGCCGCTCCCGCGCTCACGCTCGACGAGCTGCCGTCGCTGGTGCTGGAGGAGGACCGGCCCCGGCTGACGGCGATGGTGACGGACTGTCTGATCGACGCCCGGTGCATCGACGGCGAGTTCCGGATCGCGCTCCCCGACGGGGCGGTGCGCACCGTGCACATGATGGGCGAGCCCGTGCTCGACGACGACGGCAACACCGCCTCCATGTGGGCGGTGTTGCGGGACGTCAGCGAACTGCGGCGCAGCCAGCGTGCGGTGAGCGAGACCCGTGACTCGCTCGAACGTCGACGGCACATCGCGCGGGCCGAGCACCGGATCGCGGTCGAGCTCCAGGAGGCCGTGCTGCCGCCGTGGCGTGGCGCCCTGCGGCTCCCGCACCGGGGCCCCGAGACCCTGGACGTGGCGGCCCGCTATCTGCCCTGCTCGACGACCGCGCTGATCGGCGGGGACTGGTACGACGCCCTCGAACTGCCACGCGGCGAAAGCGTGTTGAGCGTGGGCGACCTCACCGGCCACGGAGTGACCGTCACCTCGGGCATGGCGACGCTGATCGGCGCGGTCCGCGGGATGGCCATGGCCGGCACCGAACCGGGGCAGCTGATGGCCTGCCTCAACCAGTTACTCGACGCCACCGGGCAACCGGCCCTCGGCAGCGCCGTGTGCTGCCGCTACCGGCCGGCGACCCGCACCCTGGTGTGGGCGCAGGCGGGGCACCCCGCCCCGCTGCTGTTCCGCGACGGGACGGGGCGCGTGCTGCCGACGCCGGACGGCGTCCTGCTCGGAGCGACCTCGGGCGCCGTCTACGGGCAGGCCGAGGTGACGCTCCGACCGGGTGATCTCCTGCTCCTGCACACCGATGGACTGGTGCCCGGGGGCACGACAACCGTCCAGCGGCTGCTGGACCTGGCCCCGCGGTTCGCCGAGGCGCGGACGGCCCGGGACGGTGTACGGGCGGTGGTGGAGGAGTTCGGCGAGGGCGAGCGCGAGGACGACGCCTGCGTGCTCGTCGCCAGGGTCCTGGCCTGACCTCAGTGTCCTGGCCTGACCTCAGTGTCCTGGCCTGACCTCAGGATCGTCGTCCGACGAGGAGAAGTGATGACCTCCTGATGCCGTGGGGCACCGCCGGCCGGCGATCACGCCGGTGCGATGTCGCCCCTGTTCCTCGACTGCGGTTTCGGCAGGGCGAGCTTGATCTCCTCCCGAAGGTCCTGGATCTTCGGATAGCTGGAGTACTGACCGGTGAGCCGGTACATCTGACGCAGCCGGTCCCAGGTGCGTCCCGACGAGTTCGACCCCATCGACATCAGGGCCAGTCGTGCGTACCGGTTCGCCTGCTCGGGGTCGTCCCCGATGAAGCAGGCCGACGCCATGGAGAGATGGTCGAAGATCTTCGACCGTTCCCGGCCGTCGTTGCGCAGGGCCAGGGCCTTCTCCGCGTAGTGCTGGGCGTGCGCGGCCGCGCCGGGCTCGAACTCGGCGAGGGTGCGGTAGGCCAGGGCCTGCATGCCGTACAGATCCTCGTCCTTGAAGGTCTGCATCCAACTCGGCGGCGGTGTGTCGCCCTTGTCGGAGACGAAGAGGTCCTCCGCCTGCCCCAGGGTGCGGCGCATGGCCTGGCCCTTGCCCATGGACGCCTGCGCCCACGCCTCGATGGTGTGGAACATGGCCTTGGTGCGGGGCAGGACCCGCTCGCCGGAGCCGGACTGGGCGAGTTTCATGAGGTCGAGCGCCTCGTCGGGCTTGCCGAGGTGCACCAGTTGCCGGGCCGCCCGGGACAGTGCCTCGCCGGCGCGGGGCCGGTCACCGCCCTCCCGGGCGGCGTGGGCGGCGATGATGAAGTACTTCTGGGCGGTGGGTTCGAGGCCGACGTCGTGCGACATCCAGCCCGCGAGGACGGCGAGGTTGGCGGCGACGCCCCACAGGCGCCGCTGGAGGTGTTCGGGGTGGCGGTAGGAGAGCATGCCTCCCACCTCGTTGAGCTGTCCCACGACAGCCTTGCGTTGCAGCCCGCCGCCACGGGCCGCGTCCCAGGCCCGGAACACCTCGACGGAGCGCTCCAGTTCCTCGATCTCCTGCGATCCGATGGGGGCGGCCTCATAGCGGTCGAACCCAGCGGGGTCGGCGTGCAGGGGGTTGTCGAGGTCGGGAGCGTCGGCCTTGAGCGTCGGGTCGGTGTGCAGCCAGTCGTGCATGGCGCTGCTGAGTGCTGATCCCGCGGTGAGCGCGACGCCCGCACCCACCAAGCCGCGTCGGTTGAGCATGAGGTCCATTCCCGTGAATTCGGTGAGGACCGCGGCAGTCCGTTCGGGCGCCCACGGCACACCGTCGGGATGCTCCGCATTCCCGCCGCCCTGCCGTTTCCCCGTACGCCCGTGCCGGACCAGACCGAGGTCCTCGATGGTCACGACACGGCCGAGACGCTCGGTGAACAGCGCCGCCAGCACCCGCGGCACGGGATCGCGCGGGATCTCTCCCATGTCGATCCACCGCCGCACCCGTGAGGTGTCGGTCGCCAGCTGCGGATGGCCCATGGCCGCCGCCTGCCGGTTGACCAGCCTCGCGAGCTCGCCCTTCGACCAGCCGGCCAGGCCGAACAGGTCTGCGAGTCGGGTGTTGGGTTGTCCGCTCACGTCAAGCCCCCAGGTTCTCGGCTGAGTTGAATGTAGCCCGCTGTCAGTTGCTGGGGGACTATTCGCCAGGCTTCGCCAGGGTGCGCTAGATGGTGTGCCACGGGCCATCCGGTGTCAGGTAGGAAAGCGCCACCCCGGCCCGGTCGCCCGACAGGCACTCCCCAGGGTGTCCCCCGGTCGGCCGGGGCGGGTGGCGCGTGACATCGCAGGCACACGAAGGGATCTGTATCCGCCCATGTACGCAGCATCGTCCTCCGTGTCCGCTCCCCCCCGGCCGCTCGCACCCCGCCAGCCGGGCGGTGGCGGCCCCTATCTCGACCCCACCCGTTCCGCGGCCCCCGGACTCGTTGCCGGCCGGGCCCGGCGCGTTCCGGGGCTCGGCCCCCAACCGCTCAGCGGGAGACTCGACTTGTCCGGCCCTCAGGGCGCGCAGCTGCGCACGGCGATCGCCTCGGTGCATCGCATCTGTCCGGAGTTCGCTCCGGTCCAGGTGCTGCGCCGCAGCGGCCGCTCGGTGCTGCTCGTCGGTACGACAGGGCGCAGCACGGCCGTCGCCAAGTGTTTACTGGACCACTCCTCCATCTGGGAGGAGCGGCTCCGGCACGAAATAGCCGCATACCGCTCGTTCGTCCGGCACCGCCCCCCGGTGCGGGTGCCGAGGCTGATCGCGGCGGACCCGGACAACTGCACCCTGGTCGTCGAGCGGATGCCGGGCCGGGTGGCCGCGCTGCAGCGGCATCCGGTGGAGGCGCCGCCGCGCGCCGACATCCGGGCGGCGCTCGGCGCGATCTGCCGGCTGAACGCGTGGCGGCCACCGGCGGGCACGTTCGACGCCCCGCTGGACTACGCGGAGCGGATCTCCCGATTCCATGAGCTGGGTCTGCTCACCGACCGGGACATGGGCGATCTGCAGAAGCTCCTGCACGGCATCGCGCACGCGTCGGGCCGTCAGGGCATGGGCCAGTTCTGCCACGGCGACGCCCTGCTGTCGAACATCCTGCTCTCACCGGCCGGTCCAGTGCTGGTGGACTGGGAACACGCGGGGTGGTACCTGCCGGGCTACGACCTGGCGACACTGTGGGCGGTGCTCGGGGACGCCCCCGTGGCGCGGCGTCAGATCAGTCAGCTGGCTCAGTCCGCCGGCCCTGCCTCGCGGGACGCGTTCCTGGTGAACCTGATGCTCGTACTGACCCGTGAGATCCGTACCTACGAGACGGCCGTGCAGCGTTCGATGCACGACGCGACCCCGGCGGCACCGGGCCCGGCCCACCCGGCTGCTGCGCCGTCCGGCGAGGAACAGCGGCTGCTGCTCAGGCGGCTGCACGACGACTGCCAGCTGGCCCGCAAGGCCGTACGGGCGGCGGTCGGCACTCGCTGAGGGGAAACGAAGGCCCGCGGCACGCCCCGCACACCGGCGCACCGCGGGCCTTCGTCATGTCAGCCCCTTGAGTAGTTGTCGTGCTCAACCACCGCCGCGTCACAGGCAGACAGGCAGCCAGGCGGGGCTTGACTCGTGTTGACTTCAACAGCGGCCACTGGTCCCGTTGCCCCGTACCCGTGCTCTCGGGTGGCCGGGGCCGGATGGCCACCCGGAGGACTTGTCGCTTGCCCCTCGGCGGCGGTCGTGGATGCAATGTGCGTCATGATCACGCACATGCGTTCGCCGGGGCGGAGTGAGAGGGACCCGTCGGCCGTCCGGATCGGTGTACTCGTCCCGCTGAGCCAGCCCGGCTGGGTGGAGGCGGGTCGGCACCTGCTGGCCGGCCTCGAACTCGCGGCCGACGAGGTCAACCACGGCGGTGGCATGGCCGGAAGACCCCTGGTACTGCTGGTCCGGGACACCGCGGCCGATCCGCGGAGGGCGGCGGCCGCCGTGGACGAGTTGGCCCGGCTGGGTGTGGCCGCCCTGGCCGGGGAGTACCACAGTGTCGTCGCCCGCTCCGCCGCCGCGCGGGCCGACGCCCTCGGTCTGCCGTTCCTGTGCTCGTCGGCGGTCCTCGACGCGCTCACCGACCGGCCGACGGAGCGGGTGGCACGCCTGTGCCCGGCCCAGTCCCACGGCTGGCGGATCTACGCCGACCACCTGCTCGAAGCGGGCCACCGGCGGGTCGCCGTGGCGGCCCAGTCGAGCGTCTACTGGGCGGCCGGGACCCGCATCCTGCGCGACCACCTCGCTCCGCACGGCGGCTCCGTCGCCGAACTCGACATGGGCCCGCTCGGCCCCACGGCCGTGTGCGAGGAACTCCTCCGCCGGCGAGCGACGGCCCTGCTGCTGCTCACCGGCCACCCGGAGCCGGCGGTGTCGATCGTCAGGGCCGTCCGCCACGACCAGCGACTCGCCGAGGTCCTGGTCGGTGCCCCGGCCGGGCAACCGGAGCTCCCCTCGTGGGCGGCTCTGCTGGGCGGCGACGGTGCGGGCGTCCCGTTCCTGCGCTATCTGCCCGAGCGTCTCGGTACCCTCGGCACACGTGTCGAGGCGGCCCTGCGCGAGCGGCTGGGCGAGGCTCCCTCGTTCGTCGCCTTCGAGGGCTACGACACGATCACCGTCCTCGCCGAAGTGCTGCGCTCCCAGGGCACGGACCGGACGCGGATCGCCACGTCCTGGCCGCGTGTCGTGGTCGAGGGGACCCGGGGGGAGATCCGGTTCTCCCGAACACCGGGCGTCGGTGTCTGGCAGTGGGCCTGGTCGCCGGTGCAGGTCGTCGATCGGGATCCGGCGGAGCCCGAGCGCTTCCGGATCCTCCGGAGCGGGTGAGCGAGCAGGCGGGAGTGGCGAGCGAGGTCGGGGGGAGACGGCTGTCCGCCGTTCCACGCGCCACGGGCCGTCATGGCCGGTGACCGGGCCTCCTGCCGGGCATGATTGACGGATCGTCGGCCGACCGATAGCACTGGTGCACGTTCGGCCCCGCACGCCCCGCCAACGCCCCACCGTTCCAGGAGGCCGCCTTGCGAGGATCCCCCACCGACCGCAGGCCCACCACCCGCCGCAGACGTCTTCGCGGTACGGCGGTCGCCACCGCCCCGGCGGTGCTGATGCTGCCGCTGCTGGGCGCGGCCCCGCCCGAGAGTCAGTCGTCGTCCTCCTCGGCCCGGCTGCAGGGCGCCTTCGCGGCCGCGGCCGCCGAGTACGAGGTGCCCCGCAGTGTGCTGCTGGGTGTGTCCTATCTCCAGTCCCGCTGGGACACGCACGGCGGTGCCCCCAGCGTCACCGGCGGCTACGGCCCCATGCACCTCACGGACGCGCGTACGGCGCTGGCCGAGGCCCCGCACCACGGCGAGGGCGCGGAGGACCCGCGCGGTGACGACTCCCGTCCGCCACTGCGGCCCGAGGCCGCCCTGCCCGAGGACACCGATCTCCCGCCCCGGCTGCGGACCTTGCCGCGAGCGGCCGAGCTGACGGGGCTGCCGACCGAGACCCTGCGCACGGACGCCGAGGCCAATGTGGCCGGCGGCGCGGCGCTGCTCGCCGCCGCGCAACGGGAGCTGGGCCGCGAGCCGAGCGCCGACCCCGCCGACTGGTACGGGGCGGTGGCGCGGTTCTCCGGCGCCGACGACCGCGCCACGGCGGCGGCGTACGCGAACGAGGTCTTCGCGGTGATCCGGGACGGCGCCCACCGGGTCACCGACGCCGGTCAGCGGGTGACGCTCCCTGCCGAGCCGCGACTGGCCCCCGACCGCGGGCAGTTGGCGCGGGCCGGACTGCGCGCCGCGGCGGCGGCCGGCACCGAGTGCCCGAGGACGGTGTCGTGCGAGTGGATCCCGGCGCCGTACGAGGAGTTCGGCGACAAGGACTACGGCAACCACGACCTGGCCGACCGGCCGGCGTCCCAGAGCATCCGGTACATCGTCGTCCATGACACCGAGGCCACCTGGGACACCACGTTGAAGCTGGTCCAGGACCCGACGTACGTGTCCTGGCACTACTCGCTGCGCTCCACGGACGGGCACATCGCCCAGCATGTGAAGAACAAGGACGTGGCCTGGCACGCCGGCAACTGGTACGTCAACGCCAAGTCGATCGGCCTGGAGCACGAGGGTTTCCTCGCCTCGCCGGACGCCTGGTACACGGAGGCGATGTACCGGACGTCGGCACGGCTGGTGAAGTACCTGGCCGCCAAGTACAGCGTCCCGCTGGACCGTCAGCACATCCTCGGCCACGACACCGTGCCCGGTCCGACGACGGCGACGATCCGGGGCATGCACACCGACCCCGGCCCGTACTGGGACTGGCGGCACTACTTCGAGCTGCTCGGCAGGCCCTTCGGTCCGACCGCCGGCCAGAACAGCCGTCTCGTCACCATCCTCCCCGACTACGCGGACAACCGGCCCGAGTTCACCGGCTGTACGAGCGGCGGTCAGCCGTGCGCGGTGCACGGCTCCAGTGCCGTACGCCTGTACAGCGAGCCCGACACCGCCTCGCCCCTCATCAAGGACATCGGTCTGCGGCCGGACGGGAGCCCGTCCACGATCGATGTGAACGACCTGGGTTCGCGGGTCTCCACCGGCCAGCAGTACGCGGTCGCCGGGCGGCGCGGCGCGTGGACGGCGATCTGGTACCTCGGGCAGAAGGCGTGGTTCCACAACCCGGCGGCACAGTCCACCGCGGTAGGCGCGGCGGGGCTGGTCGTGACGCCCCGGAAGGATCTCCCGGAGATCCCCGTGTACGGCAGGGCCTACCCGGAGAAGGAGGCCTATCCGACGGACGTCCCGGCCCAGGCGGTGTCGCCGCTGCCGTACAAGCTCCTCAAGGGGCAGCGCTATGTGGTCGGTGACCGGCTGAAGGGCGAGTACTACTACGCCGTCTCCTTCGACACGTCCGGGCACAAGGTCGTGAGGGGTGACGACGTCTACTACGAGATCCAGTTCGGACACCGGGTGGCGTTCGTGCGGGCGGCGGACGTGCGGGTGCTGCCGGCGATCTGAGGGGCCGCCTTGCAGCTCGGGCCGCGGGTTCGTCGGCGGGTGCGGCGCGTGGGGATTGTTCGTGCAGTTCCCCGCGCCCCGCCCCCCTATGGTCGTAGCCCCGGGCTGAGCCGGGGCAACCGGTCCAGGGGTCAGCCCTGCTGGAACAGCTCCGCGGGGAGCGGCTTCAGCAGCGCGTACAGGTCGTCGGTGATGGGGCGGTCCCAGGCGGCGATGGTCACCAGGACGTTGTCGCTGCGGTCGAACTGGACGCAGGAGATCCGGGACTCGGAGAGCTTGAGGCGGCGGACGATCAGGAGGTTGTCGCCCTGCATCACCGGCATGTCCTCGGTGCCGACGACGGTGATGTCCTCCTCGTTCTCCAGCGCCAGCAGCAGCTGGGCCACCTCGAAGGGGATCTCGCCGTCGGCGACCTCGCGGGCCGGGGAGCCTTCCGGGAGATTGCCGATGATCATCGCGGGGCCGCGGCCGCCGTACAGGTCGTAGCGCAGGAAGACGCCCTGGCAACTTCCGTCGGGTGCGGGCAGCAGGCCCGCGCCGAGATTGCCCGGCCAGTCGCCCGGGTCCATGGCCAGTACGTCGAATTCGGGCCCGGCAGGGGTGGCACTGCGGCGGCGGAGGAAGGACATGCCGCCATGGTACGTGTCCGAAGGTGGTCGGTGCCGGGTGGGAGAGACGATTCCGGGGACGGACGGGAGGGTGCTCGTCACCGGCCGGTGGACGCCTTGTGGCGCTCGTGGTGGCGGGCCACCCGGGCCCGGTTGCCGCAGGCCGGTTTGCACCACTCCTGGCGGGGGTGCTCCTTCAGGAAGTAACGCACGCAGCGGGGCGCGTGGCAGGCCCGCAGCCGCTGCCGTTCGGGGCTCGCGAGGAAGGCGATGGCGGCCCGGGCGAGGGCCGCGGTGAGCGGGTCGCCGCCGGTCGCGGGCTCCTGGCGCAGGACGGGGTCGGCGCTCCGGGACCAGGTCAGCACCGGGACGGTCGGGGTCTGGGCCGCGGCCCGGTTGAGGAGCTCCAGCGCTTCGGGGAGGGGCATCAGCCGGGCGGCGTCGGCCGGGCTGGGCTCGGCGGGGCTGACGGCACGGGCGAACAGGGCGCGGACGGCCCCCCGGAGATCACGTACGGCGGCGAGGGCGGTCTCGTCGGCGGTGAGGCCGGCGGCGCCCGGCAGGAGGTCGGCGTGGGCGCGGACCCAGGTGGTGAGCCCGGCGGGCTCGGCCAGGTCGTCGGCCACCCCGCCGTCGCCGTCGTGGCGCACGGTGAGGGCGAGGTCGAGGGCGAGCCGCGCGTCCGCGCTGATCGAGTACTCCATGACGTTAATGATAGGTGAGCCGGCATCCATTAGATCGAGTCGGCGTCCCGCTTCCTTCCCCTCCCTCCCGCGCGGGGCGGGCAGTCGTGGACGCCGCGCGGCGATCTCATCGGCTCTGGCGCTGCTCCTCGGCGTCCACTGGGTGATGCGCCGCCACGGCACCGGTCTGCGTCACGGCGGAGCCGGTTCGCGCGGGGTCCGAGGCGGCCGGGGCCGTGGTGGCGGGGCGGCGGTCCAGCCAGAGCAGCAGGAGGCCGAGCGTGCAGGCGAGCGCCGACCAGTAGACGTAGCGGTAGTTCGTCGCCGGCATGATGGGCAGGTATCCGAGCACGTAGACCATCGAGCTGACGCCCAGCGCCCGGATGGGCAGGGAGAACCGCCCCCTGCCGGGGCGGACGGTGAGGAAGAGGGCGACGGCGAGCCAGAACCAGCCCCGGAACAGCGGCCGGAGATCCGCGCCCACGCCGCCGATGTACGCGCCGAGGCCGGCCTCCAGCCGGGGGTGGGCCACCTCGATGCCGAGGTCGTTGGGGAAGACCCCTGCCTGGTACGAGTAGCCGGTCTCGAACAGCAGGCCGGCGAAGAGTCGCAGCCGGTACTGGAGATAGCCGGGGGCGTGGGAGCCCATCTCGCTCAGCCACAGGGAGGTGATGCCGTCCGCGTCCCTGGCCATCCCGTCCGGCCGGCGTTCGTAGCAGGCCCAGTAGGCGTCCGAGAGGGCGCCGGCCTTGCGGCACTGCTCCGCGGCCACGACCAGGCGGTTCCTGAGGTCCGGCGGGACGTCCGCCGACCGCAGTTCCTCCACGGTCAGGACGTGGACCAGGTCGTCGAGCATGATCTGCGCGCCCTGTCGCGTCTCCACGGGTTGCGCGATCCGGGAGATCGCGACGGCGGGCACGACGAGCGCGGCCACGAGCGCCCCCACGCACAGCGCCCAGATACGGCGGCCGGGTGCGCGCCACAGCGCGAGAACCAGCAGGACGAACAGGGGGATCGCCGCGAGGAACACGTTCTTGCGGACGAGCATGGCGTAGGCGAGGAAGAGCACGCCCAACCCGAACAGACCCCAGCGCATGGCGGGGGGCACGTCGCGCTCCCGCAGCCGCAGTCCCACGAATGCCACCGCGCACGCGGCGAGCAGTGCGGCGGCCGCGTGGACGTCCTTCCACACCACGCCGACGAACGTCAGTACGGGAGGCGTCAGCCCGATGCCGAGGACGGCGATCGAACCCGCACGGCTCGCGGTCAGGTCCCAGACGCACCAGGCGATCACCCACAGCGCGCCCCAGAGGACGACGGACTGGAGGACGGCCATGGACGAGGGAGTACCGGTGACGGCGATGAGCGCACGCCACACCAGGCTCAGCACGGGCGGGTGCCAGTCGGTGAGCGGTGTCCTGCCCATCGCCTGCCGGAGCTGCTCGATGCTGTCGGGACTCATGTACCCCGGGGCGAACACGACGGTCGTGCCCAGGCAGCACGCGACGGCGACAGCGGCCAGCCCCCAGCTCCAGAGCTTTTCACCCTGAAACCACACATTTCGTCCCATGCGGCGGATGCTAACAGCGGCGACCAGACCGTACGGATCAGGGCGCGACGAAGACGTAGCGCCGGTAGGCGAAGAAGCGGAACAGCGTGGCGAGGACCCAGCCGAAGACGCGCGCGACGTTGTCGCTGAGCACCGAGTCCAGGCCGAGCAGATGCCGTGAGGCGTAGACCGTGCCCGCCGTGATGGCGACGCCGACGAGGTTCGCGAGCAGGAAGAGGGCCAACTCCTGGGTCAGCTTCTGGCGATGCCGGTGGCGGTAGGTCCAGTAGCGGTTCCCCGCCCAGCCGAGGAGCGCGGCGGCGCCCGTCGCGAGGACGGACGCCTGGACGGGCGACGCCCGCATCACCCCGCCCTCAAAGCCGCCGGGCAGCCCGAACACCAGCAGGTTGTAGCCGCCGTTGTCCACGACGAAGGCCAGCGCTCCGACCACCCCGAACTTGGTGACCTCGCGCCAGACACCCCTGACGGCGTCACGCGCACGCAGCGCCACAGACGCGAGGACCGACACCCCGCGAGAGTAACGACACGGCGCGCCCCCGCCCCCCGGACGCGCCCATATCGCATGATTTCCATCTCATGTGTCGCCGATTCGGACAGGGAGTGGACGTGCCACCGACGATCGCGTGTGTCGTGCCGTGTCACAACGAGGAGGCGGCCGTCGGAAAGGTGGTGCGCGACCTGAGGGCCGCGCTCCCGGAGGCGGACATCTATGTGTACGACAACGCCTCGACCGACCGGACCGTGGAGGTCGCCCG
The DNA here is from genome assembly GCF_055572815.1 of Streptomyces sp. NPDC030296. Taxonomy (NCBI): domain Bacteria; kingdom Bacillati; phylum Actinomycetota; class Actinomycetes; order Kitasatosporales; family Streptomycetaceae; genus Streptomyces; species Streptomyces sp. NPDC030296. Next base: position 203,894 of record NZ_JBVICQ010000009.1, on the reverse strand, counting down.
TGAGGCGGGCGCGATCGTCCGGGAGGAACGGCGCAAGGGGAAGGGCAATGTCATCCGGCGCGCCTTCGCCGATGTCGACGCCGACGCCCTGCTGATCATCGACGGTGACGACACCTATGACGCGTCCCGGGCGCGGGAGCTGGTGGACCTGCTCTTCGAGGGGCCGTACGACCAGGTGGTCGGGGCACGCCGGGAGACCGCCGGCGCCGCCTACCGGGCGGGGCACGCGTTCGGCAACAGACTCCTCACTGGCGTCGTGGCGTCCCTGTTCGGCAACGACGTGACGGACATGCTGAGCGGGTACCGCGTCTTCTCACGGCGCTTCGTGAAGTCCTTCCCGGCGCTCGCCCGCCAGTTCGAGACAGAGACCGAGATGACCATCCACGCGCTCCATCTCCGGCTGCCCACGGCGGAGTTGGAGGTGGACTACCGGGTCAGGCCCGCCGGGAGCGAGAGCAAACTGCGCACCTTCCGGGACGGCTGGCACATCCTGCGGGTCATCCTCGATCTGGCGCGGCGGGAGCGGCCCTCGCTCGTGCACACCGCGGTCGCGGGGCTGCTGGCTCTCGTCTCGGTCGTCCTCGGCATCCCCGTCATCGCCGACTTCATCCGCACGGGCACGGTTCCCCGCGTCCCCACGGCGATCCTCGCCGCGGCGGTCATGACGATCGCGGCGCTCGTCCTCCTCGTCGGGTACATCCTGGAATCGCTCACGCACATGCGGCAGGAGCAGTCCCGGCTCGCGCATCTCGCGTACGCGGCGCCGGCCCGCTCGCCGCACTACACCACACATCACGTCGGGACCGGTCGGGTCCGCGTGCGGAACGTCTCCGGCGGCCTGTGACCCGCCCGGGCGACGACGGCCCGGGCCGACGAAGGTCGGGGACGGGCAGGTCGGTGAGCGGCTCGGGCGCCCACCGACGGCCGTCGCAGGGGCGGTTCTAGGTCAGGTCGAACTCGCCCTCCCTCGCCCCCGACACGAAGGCACCCCACTCCGCGGGGGTGAAGATCAGTGAAGGGCTCTCGGGGCGACGGCTGTTGCGCATGGCGATGAAGCCCTCGACGAAGGCGATCTGGACGTCTCCCCGCCCTCGGCTGCTGGACCGCCAGTCCGCGTTGCTCAGGTCGAGCTCCGCCGGCTTGTGCCAGCCGTCGAGCGATCGCTGCTGCTCCATGGTGCTCTCGGCCACGTCCGTGCTCCTCCCGGTTCGTCGTCCGCCCGCCAGACTAGCGATCGGTCCCCGCCGCGGACAGGCCACGTGAGGAGGAGGTTCAGGAGGTGGGCGGCTCGGCGCCGACCAGCCACATCGCGAAGAACTGCGAACCACCGCCGTAGGCGTGCCCGAGGACCCGGCGGGCGCCGTCGACCTGGTGCTCCCCGGCGAGGCCCCGTACCTGGAGTGCCGCCTCGGCGAACCGGATCATCCCGGAGGCGCCGATGGGGTTGGTGGACAGCACCCCGCCGGACATGTCGACGGGGAGGTCGCCGTCGAGTTCGGTGACGCCCGACTCGGTGAGCTTCCAGCCCTCCCCCTCGGCGGCGAAGCCGAGGTTCTCCAGCCACATCGGCTCGTACCAGGAGAACGGCACGTACATCTCCACCGCGTCGATGTCCCGGCGCGGATCGGCGATGCCCGCCTGCCGGTAGACGTCGGCGGCGCAGTCTCGGCCCGCGCGCGGCGACACGCAGTCCTTGCCGGCGAACAGGGTCGGCTCGCTGCGCATCGCCCCGCCGTGCATCCACGCGGCGGGCCGGGGCGCGCGGGCGGCCCCCGCGCGGTCGGTGAGGACCATCGCGCAGGCCCCGTCGGAGGACGGGCAGGTCTCCGAGTAGCGGATCGGATCCCACAGCATGGGTGACGCCTGCACCTTCTCCAGCGTGATGTCGTGCTCGTGGAGGTGCGCGTACGGGTTCTTCAGCGCGTTGCGGCGGTTCTTGTACGCGACGAGGGAGCCGACGGTGTCGGGGGCGCCGCTGCGCCGCATGTACGCGCGGACGTGCGGGGCGAAGAAGCCGCCGGCGCCGGCCAGCAGCGGCTGCTGGAAGGGGATCGGCAGGGACAGGCCCCACATGGCGTTGGACTCGGACTGCTTTTCGAACGCCAGCGTGAGGACGGTGCCGTGGACGCGGGCGGCGACGAGGCTCGCGGCGACCAGCGCGGTCGATCCGCCGACGGAGCCCGCCGTGTGCACCCGCATCATGGGTTTGCCGACCGCGCCGAGCGCGTCGGCCAGGTACAGCTCGGGCATCATGACGCCCTCGAAGAAGTCGGGCGCCTTGCCGATGACGACGGCGTCGATGTCGGCCCACGTCAACTCGGCGTCGTCGAGGGCTCGTCGGGCGGCCTCGCGGACGAGTCCGGCGATAGACACGTCCCGCCGGGCCGCGACGTGCTTGGTCTGGCCGACGCCTATGACGGCCACGGGCTCCTTGCTCATCGGGGATCCCCTTCGAGTACGGCGACCAGGTTCTGTTGCAGACAGGGCCCGGAGGTGGCGTGGGCGAGGGCGCGGTCGGACTCGCCCCGGTGGATGCGGGCGGCGGCCTCACCGATGCGGATCAGCCCGGCGGCCATCACCGGGTTCGCGGCGAGGGCGCCGCCCGACGGGTTGACGCGCACGCCGTCGTCGAGTCGCAGCGCCTCGCGCAGGACGACCTCCTGGGAGCTGAAGGGGGCGTGCAACTCGGCGGTGTCCACAGGACGTTCGAAGGCTCCGGCGCGTTCGGCGGCGAGGCGGGTGGAGGGCGAGTCGGTGAGGTCGCGGACGCCGATGCCGTGGGCCTCGATGCGGTGGTCGATGCCCCGGATCCACGCGGGCCGCTCGCACAGGTCCCGGGCCCGCTCCCCCGCCGCGAGGATCACGGCCGCGGCCCCGTCACCGATGGGCGGGCAGTCCCCGGTGCGCAGCGGCCGTACGAGGTACTCGCCCTGCGGCACCGAACCCCTGAGCTGGGCGTGCGGGTTGGTCTCGGCGTCGGCGCGGCTGCGGGCGCCGACCGCGGCGAGGGCCGGCTCGTCGGTGCGGCCCGCGTCGATGAGCGCCTGGGCCTGGAGGGCGGCGAGGGCGACGGAGTCGGGCCACAGGGGTGCCACGTAGTACGGGTCGAGCTGCCGGGTGAGGACGTCGCGCACGGAGCCGGGCGAGGACTTGCCGTAGGAGTAGACGAGGGCGGTGTCGGCGTCACCCGTCTGGAGTTTCACCCATGCCTCGTACAGGGCCCAGGCGCCGTCCATCTCGACGTGCGACTCGGAGATCGGGGGCCAGGCGCCGACGCCGTCGAGGGCGAGGGTGAAGGAGAAGGCCCGGCCGGCGAGGTAGTCACTGGACCCGGAGCAGGTGAAGCCGATGTCGGCGGTCTTCAGCCCGGTCCGTGCCAGTACCTCGTGCAGCACCGGCATGAGCATCTCCACCTCGGAGGACTCGTCGCTGGTGCGCCGGTGGTCGGTCTGGGCGAAGGCGACGACGGCGATCTCCCGGTTCACAGCAGCTCCTTGTACGTGTCGTACGCGGCGTCCGGCTCGCCGGTGGGCCGGTAGTGGTCGGGGTAGCGGCCCCCCTCGGTCCAGACGGGTTCGACGCGCAGCCCCATCCGCACCTGGTCGTAGGGGATGCCGGCGATCCGGCCGTGCAGGGCGAGGTCGGCGCCGTCCAGGGCGATGTGGGCGTAGACGTAGGGGACTTCGATGTCGAGGTTCTTCGCCTTGATGTTGACGATGCAGAACGTGGTGACGGTGCCGCCCGGCCCGACCTCGACCTGTTCGGCCGTGGCCACGCCGCAGGTGGGGCAGGCGCCCCTCGGCGGTACGTACACCTTGCGGCAGGACGGGCAGCGCTCGCCGACCATGCGGCGCCCGGCGAGGGCGTGCAGGTATCCGGTGGTGGCACGGCCGGGCGAGTAGGTGTAGTCGAGGCGGGCCGGGGCGACGATCCCGGTCACCGCGTCGTCGAACTCACCGCTGTGGCCCGCCGGTTCGGCGCGCTCCCCGTCGTACGGCTCGAAGCAGGCGATGTCGGTGATGGCGCCGGTGCGTTCCCCCGCCCACCGGACCCGGACGCGCATCCCGGTGTGCACGGCGTCGGGGCCGGGGGCGTCGAGGGCGTGCAGGAGGGCGGTGTCGGCGCCGTCGAGCCGCACGAGGACCCAGGCGAAGGGGGTGTCGAGGGGCTGCCCGCGGCGGGGGGCGTGGTTCCAGGCCCAGGTGGTGACGGTGCCGGTGGGGGCGACCTCGACGAGGTCGCGGATCTCCTCGGCGGTGACGGGGTCGTACTCGACGGGTGGGACGAGGGTCCGTCCGTCGACGGTGCGCACGCCGAGGAGCACGCGTTCGCGCAGCCCGGTGAGGAAGGCGCTCTGCACGGGCCCGAGGGATCGGGTGAAGGGGAACTCGACGGTCAGGGGGGCCTTGAGAACTGCGGACATCGGCGGGGTTACTCCTTCGGAAAGGGGGCGACGCGTCCGGGGCGCGGAGGGAGCCTCCACGCGACTCCACCGGGGGTGCGAGCTGCCGGGCACTCCTCACGGCTCCGCCGTGGGGGCCGAGCGGCCGGGGGGCGCCTGCGGCCGGGAGCCGCCCCGGCGGAGCGTTCACGCCCGTTTGTAGACGGGGGGCCGTTTCTCGGCGAAGGCGCGGGCCCCCTCCTTGGCGTCGTCCGTGTCGAAGACCGGCCATCCCCGTTTCAGCTCGGCGGCCAGTCCGTCCGTCTCGCTCATCTCGGCCGTCTCGTACACGGACGCCTTGACGGCCTCCACGGCGAGCGGGCCGCACGCGTTGATCCGCTCGGCGATCTCCAAAGCATTGGCCAAGGCTTCGCCGTCGGGTACGACATGGCCGACCAGCCCGATACCGGCGGCCTCGCGGGCGGAGTACGGGCGGCCGGTGAGCAGCATCTCCAGCGCGTGGGTGCGGGGGATCTGCCGCTGGAGGCGGACCGTGGAGCCGCCGATCGGGAAGAGGCCGCGCCGCACCTCGAAGAGGCCGAAGGTGGCCGACTCCCCCGCGACGCGGATGTCGGTGCCCTGGAGGATCTCGGTGCCGCCCGCGACGCAGTGGCCCTCGACGGCGGCGATCACGGGTTTGCGGGGCCGGTGGTGGCGGAGCATCGCCTTCCAGTGGAGGTCGGGGTCGGCCTTGAGCCGCTCCCGGTGCTGCTCGCCCTCCATGCCCCGGCCCGCGAGCGCCTTGAGGTCCATCCCGGCGCAGAAGGAGCCGCCGGAGCCGGTGAGGACGATCGAGCGGACCTCGTCGTCGGCGTCGGCGGCGAGCCAGCCGTCGTACAGGCCGACGAGCATCGACAGCGAGAGCGCGTTCTTGGCCTCGGGCCGGTTGAGCGTGAGCACCAGTGTGGCGCCTTCGCGCCGCACGGTGAGGTGTTCCGTGCCACCCATCGCTTCCTCCCGTGGGGCAGGGCGAGAACAGGTTCCGTCTGCGGAACGAGAACAGGTTGCAGGAGGCGAGGAGCCAGTACAAGAGTTTTCTGACAGTCAGTCAGATTTCTTCTGCGCGAGCCCTTCACAGTCACGGCCCCCTTTGCTCTGATGACCGGCAACCGACGGATGGCAGCCACCCGCCAGGCGCGCCCGGGGTCAGGAGGAGCACGGTGGAGTACAACCTTGCCGACCTGTTCGAGTCGGTGGTCGACGTCGTCCCGGACCGGGCGGCGCTCGTGTATCTCGACATCCCCGGTACGGGCGCGGACCGGCGGCTCACCTACGCGGAGCTGGACGCGGCGGCGAACCGGATCGGCCACCATCTGCTCGACAGCGGGCTGCGACCCGGTGAGCACGTGGGCCTGCATCTGTACAACGGCGTCGAGTACCTCCAGACCGCGCTGGGCTGCCTCAAGGCCCGGCTCGTACCCGTCAACGTCAACTACCGCTATGTCGAGGAGGAGTTGGTCTACCTCTACCGCGACGCGGATCTGGCGGGCCTGGTGTTCGACGCGGAGTTCAGCGGGCGTGTGGCGAAGGCCGTGCCGCGGACGGAGAAGCTGCGGCATCTGGTGCGGGTGGGGACCCCCGCGCCGGACACGCCCGACCTGCCCGTGACGGACTTCGCCGACGCCGAGGCCTCCGGGTCGCCGGGGCGGGGCTTCCCGGCCCGCTCGGGTGACGATCTGTTCATCATCTACACCGGCGGCACGACGGGCATGCCCAAGGGAGTGATGTGGCGTCAGGAGGACCTGTTCTTCTCCGGGTTGGGGGGCGGGGCACCGACCGGGGAGCCGGTGAAGGCACCGCGGGAGCTGGCCGAGCGGGTCGCGGCGGGCGGTGACGGGATCACCTTCTTCCCCACCGCGCCGCTGATGCACGGCACCTCCACGCTCACCGCCTTCATCGGGTTCAACTTCGGCCAACGGGTCGTCGTCCACCGCAAGTTCGTGCCCGAGGAGGTGCTGCGGACGATCGAGCGGGAGCGGGTCACCAGTGTGTCGCTGGTGGGCGACGCGATGCTGCGCCCCCTGATCGACGCGCTGAACGGCCCGATGAAGGGCACGGACTGCTCGTCGCTGTTCAGCGTGTCGTCGTCCGGCGCCATCATGTCGGAGACGGTGCGCCGGCAGTTCCAGGCCCTCGTACCGAACGTGATGCTGCTCAACAACTTCGGCTCGTCGGAGTCCGGCTTCAACGGCACGGCGACCGACGACTCGGGGGCGGGCGACGGCTTCAGGATCCGCGTCCACGCCCGCACCCGGGTGGTGGACCCGGCGACGTACGAGCCCGTCCCGGTCGGCGTACCCGGCCGGGTCGCCCAGCGCGGCCATGTGCCCCTCGGCTACTACAACGACCCGCGGAAAACCGCCGAGACCTTCTTCGAGAAGGACGGCGAGCGCTGGGTGCTCCTCGGCGACATGGCGACCGTCGACGAGGAGGGCGTGGTCACCGTCCTCGGCCGGGGTTCGCAGTGCATCAACACCGGCGGCGAGAAGGTGTACCCGGAGGAGGTCGAGCAGGCGCTCAAGGCCCACCCCGATGTGTACGACGCGCTGGTCGCCGGGGTGCCGGACGCCCGGTGGGGCAACCATGTGGCGGCCGTGGTGCAGCTCCGCGAGGGTGCGGCCCGCCCGACCCTGGAGGACATCCAGACCCACTGCCGCACCCGGCTCGCCGGGTACAAGATCCCCCGCCAGCTCGTCCTCACCGACACCATCCAGCGCTCCCCCAGCGGCAAGGCGGACTACCGGTGGGCCCGGTCGGTGGCGGTGTCGGCGGACGGGTGAGAGCCCCTGGCACCGCCGCGCGGGGCGACCACGACGCGGCTGCGGCCACGACCGGCTGCGGCTGCGGCTGCGGCTACGCCGAAGGGCCGGCGTCCGGCTCCGGCCACGGTCCTTCGACGGCGGGCCCGCAGTCGTCCGGCAGATGGGCGACGACGAGCGCGGCGGCCTCCTCCGGGGTGGCCGTCTCACCGAGGACGTCGGCGGACCGGGCGGCGTACACCAGGTAGCCGGTGAAGCCTGTGGCGATGGATGGAAGGTCGTTGCTCCAGGGGAAGTCGGTGTTGCGGTGGAAGAACAGGGCGCCGTGGCTGGGGAACGGGTACAGCCCGCGGAGTCTCGGCTCGGCGTACGCCGCCTCGATCACCTCGGGACAGCCCCGGCGCGCCTCGGGGTGCCCCTCCCGCAGCATGCGCCAGGTTCGCTCCACCACCGACTCGTCACCGGCGAGGAAGGTCGTGACACGGCGTACGAACCACTCCGGGTCGTCGAGCCAGGGGAAGTGCCCGGCGCCGGGCTGGATCGAGTACTCGCCCTCGGGGAAGAGACCGGCCGCCTGCCGGACGAGCCGCGGGGTCGGGCCGGTGTCGAGCGCGCCGCCGAGGTAGAGGACAGGGGCGGTCAGTTCGGTGAGGGCGGCTCGGGTGGCCTCGGGGTCGTACGCGCCGGCGGAGCCGTAGGCATCGGCGGCGGCGTCGTTGGTCTGTGTCACCTCGGCGGCCGTGTGGGCCTCGGCGGCGTCGTCCCAGCGGCCGTAGAAGAACGGCATCATCTCGTCGTCGAAGGGGCCGCGTCCGGTCCAGGCGGCCTCGAAGTGCGGGTACGCGTCGGCGAACCAGGGCTCGTCCTCCCGGAGGCGGGCCGCCGCGAGCCGGTCCTCGACGGTCACCGGCAGGCCCAACGCCCAGGGGGTGGCGGTGATCAGGGCCAGTCGGGCGATCCGGTGCGGGTGGCGGGCCGCGTACAGCGTGGCGAGGTTGCCGCCGGCCGAGTGGGCGAGGACGTCCACGCGTTCCAGGCCCAGGTGCGCGCGCAGGGCCTCCACGTCGTCCACCTGCCGGTCGCACCGGTAGGTCGCCGGGTCGCCCGGGACCGCCGAGCCGCCCGTGCCGCGCAGGTCCAGCAGGATCAGGCGGCGGTGGGCGGCGAGTCCGCCCAGGTCGCCCAGGTAGACGGAGGCGCGCATGGGGCCGCCGGGGAGGACGATCAGCGGATCGCCCTCGCCGCGCACGTGGTAGGCGAGTTCGGTTCCGTCGGGTGCGGTGAAGCGTGGCATGGAGTCGATCTTGCTGGCCGGGGGCGGGCGGCGCAACGGAGTTCGAGGGGAACGGCGCGGGAGCGGGGCTCAGGGCCGCGCGTACCGGTCCCTCAGTTCCCGCTTGAGGATCTTCCCGCTCGCGTTGCGGGGCAGCTCGTCCACGAAGAGCACCTTCTTCGGCGCCTTGAAGTGCGGAAGCTTCTCCCGTGCGTGGGCGACGAGTTCGGCTTCCGTGACCTCGCCGCGGGGGACGACGACCGCGGTGACGGCCTCGATCCAGTGGTCGTCGGGCAGTCCGACGACGGCGACCTCGGCGACCTGGTCATGGGTGTAGAGGGCGTCCTCGACCTGGCGGGAGGCGACGAGGACGCCGCCGGAGTTGATGACGTCCTTGACCCGGTCGACGATGGTGAAGAACCCGTCGGCGTCCCGGACCGCGAGGTCGCCGGAGTGGAACCAGCCGTCGCGGAACGCCGCGGCGGTCTCCTCGGGCTTGTCCCAGTAGCCCTCGCACAGTTGCGGGGACTGGTAGACGATCTCACCGGGGGTGCCGTCGGGCACGTCCGCGCCCTTGTCGTCGACGACCCTGGCCTCGACGAACATGACGGGACGCCCGCAGGAATCCATGCGGCCCTTGTGCTCGTAGGGGCCGAGGACCATGGCGAGGGGGCCGATCTCGCTCTGGCCGAAGCAGTTGTGAAAGGCGAGCTTCGGCAGCCGCTCCTTGAGGCGCTCCAGGACGGGCACCGGCATGATCGACGCCCCGTAGTACGCCTTGCGCAGCCCGCTGAGGTCGCGGCTGTCGAAGTCGGGGCGGTTCGACAGCGCGATCCACACGGTGGGCGGGGCGAAGAGGCTGTCGGCGTCGCCCGACTCGACGAGGTCGAGGATCCGGTCGCCGTCGGGCGCGTCGAGGATGGTGTTGGTGGCGCCGACGGCGAGGTACGGCACCAGGAAGACGTGCATCTGCGCGGAGTGGTACAGCGGCAGGGAGTGCACCGGCCGGTCACCGGCGGACAGGTCGAGGGCGGTGATGGCGCTCAGGTACTCGTGGACCAGCGCGCGGTGCGTCATCATCGCGCCCTTCGGCAGAGCCGTGGTGCCGGAGGTGTAGAGGAGCTGGACCAGGTCCTCGGCCTTCGGTTCCTCGGCGTCGTACGGCTCGGTGGCGGCGAGCCGGGTGAGCAGTGAGTCGTCCGCGTCGCGCAGCGGGAGGACGCGGGTCGCGTCGGGGAGGTTCCCGGCGAGGTCCGGGTCGGTGAGGACGAGGGTGCTGCCGGACTGGTCGAGGAGGTACGCCAGGTCGTCGCCGGTGAGGTGCTGGTTGACCGGTACATGGACGAGGCCGGCGCGGGCGGAGGCCAGGAACGCGATGAGATAGGCGTCCGAGTTGTGGCCGTAGGCGGCGACCCGGTCGCCCGGCCCCAGTCCGGTGTCGCGCAGGGCGCGGGCGGCGCGGGAGACGGCGTCGTCCAGTTCGGCGTACGTCCAGGAGCGGTCGCCGTAGCGGATCGCGACACGTGCCGGGGTCCGCCGGGCACTGCGCCGCAGCACCCCGTCGACCGTCACATTGCGTCCAGCCGTCATGATCCGCCCCTTCGTCCACCGGTTCCCGGCGTGATCCTCGTTCGGCCGCGCGAGCGGGGTCAAGCATGCCCCGCACATGGCCGGAATCCGGTCCGCATGGCGTGAAGCAGCTCAACTCCGATCCCTGGTGCACGAGTCAACCAGGGTGAAGATCAACGCACACCTGGACTACGTACGAACGCACTGTCAGGCTCAACCGTTTCTTCCCCCATGACGTCGGGAGGCCCCCATGCGCACCCGTCTGAGACAGCTCGTCGTCTCGGCCGTCGCCCTGCTCACCGCCTCGGCCGCCTTACCCTCGGCCACCGCCGCCGGCGGCGACCGCGGCGGTCACCATCCCTCCCACGGCGGGCTGTCCGCCGTGATCCGCTACACCGAGTACGGCATACCGCACATCGTCGCCGACGACTACGCGGACCTCGGCTTCGGCACCGGCTGGGCGCAGGCCGCCGACCAGGTGTGCGTGCTCGCCGACGGGTTCGTGACCGTGCGCGGGGAGCGGTCGCGCTACTTCGGGCCGGACACCGCGCCCGACTTCTCGCTCTCCTCGGCGACGAAGAACCTCACGAGTGACCTGTACTTCCGGGGCGTCCGGGACACCCGCTCCGTGCGGCGGCTGCTGGAGCGGCCCGCACCGGTCGGCCCGAGCCACGAGGTGAAGGAGCTGATGCGCGGCTGGGCGGCCGGCTACAACGCCTGGCTGAGGAAGAACCGGATCACCGACCCCGCGTGCAAGGGCGCCGCCTGGGTGCGGCCGGTGACGACGCTCGACGTGTTCTCCCGCGCGTACGCCCTGGCCGTCCTCGGCGGCGAGGGACGGTTCGTGGACGCCATCGCCACCGCCCAGCCGCCCGCCCCCGGAGCGGCGCCGAAGGCCGCGGCGCCGGACGCGAAGGCCGCCGCGCGGGCCGCGAGCGAGCTGTTCTCCGCCGGCGACGCCGACATGGGCTCCAACGCGGTCGCCTTCCGCGGCGACACCACGGCGAACGGGCGCGGTCTGCTGCTGGGCAACCCGCACTACCCGTGGGCCGGGGGTCGCCGCTTCTGGCAGGCGCAGCAGACGATCCCCGGCGAGCTGAACGTCTCCGGCGGTTCGTTGCTCGGCTCGCCGATCACCCAGATCGGGTTCAACGCGAAGGTGGCGTGGAGCCACACGGTCGCCACCGGCACCCCCATGAACCTGCACCAGCTGACCCTGGATCCGGCCGACCCGACGACGTACCTGGTCGACGGCAAGGCGGAACGGATGACGAAGCGGAGCGTCACCGTCGCCGTGAAGGACGGCCGGCCGGTCACCCGCACCCAGTGGTGGACCCGGTACGGGCCCGTCGTCACCTCACTGGGCAGCGACCTCTCCCTGCCGTGGACGACCGGCACGGCGTACGCGCTGGCCGACCCGAACACGGGCAACCTGCGGTTCGCGGACACCTCTCTCGGCTTCGCCAAGGCACGCGGAACGGCCGACGTCCTGAAGGCCCTCGGCCGCCACCAGGGGCTGCCGTGGGTGAACACCGTGGCCGCGGACTCCGCCGGGCACACCCTGTTCACCCAGTCCCAGGTGCTGCCCCGGATCACCGACGAGCTGGCCGCGCGCTGCTCCACGCCGCTGGGCCGGGCCACGTACCCGGCGGCGGGTGTCGCCGTCCTCGACGGCTCGCGCGGCGACTGCGCGCTCGGCAGCGACCCCGACGCCCTGCAGCCGGGGGTCTTCGGGCCGGCGAGGATGCCGACCCTGAAGGACGCCCCGTACGCGGAGAACTCCAACGACAGCGCGTGGCTGGCCAACGCGGACCGGCCGCTCACCGGCTACGAGCGGGTCTTCGGCAACGTCGGCACCCAGAGGTCGATGCGCACGCGCGGCGCGGTCGAGGACGTCGCGGCGATGGCCGACAGGGGCGGGCTGACCGTACGGGACCTGCAGAAGCAGCAGTTCGCCAACCGGGTGCCCGCGGCCGATCTGGCCGTCGAGGACGTGGCGCGGGCGTGTGCCGCGCTGCCGGGCGGCACGGCGACGGGCAGTGACGGCACGGCCGTCGACGTGTCCGAGGCCTGCCGGGTCCTCGCGGCGTGGGACCGGACCACGGACACCTCCAGCCGGGGCGCGCTGCTCTACGACCGGTTCTGGCGCAAGCTGACCCGCGCCGTGCCGAACGCGCAGCTGTGGAAGGTGCCGTTCTCGGCCGCCGACCCGGTGAGGACGCCGAACACGCTGAACACGGCCGCGCCCGGCTTCGCCACGGCGCTCGCGGACACGGTGGCGGAGCTGCGGGCGGCGGGCATCGCGCCGGACGCGAAGCTCGGTGACCGCCAGTTCGTCGTCCGGGGCGACAAGCGCATCCCCGTGCACGGCGGCACGGAGTCGCTGGGCGTCTGGAACAAGATCGAGGCGCCGTGGAACGCCGCCGCCGGCGGCTACGCCGAGGTGTCGTCGGGTTCCAGCCACATCCAGGCGGTCGGCTGGGACGGCGGCCGCTGCCCGGTGGCCCGCACCCTGCTGACGTACGGGCAGTCCTCGAACCCGAACTCCCCGCACTACAGCGATCAGACACGGTTGTTCTCCGCGAAGAAGTGGGTGACGTCCCGGTTCTGCGAGAAGGACATCCGGTCGTCGCCGAAGCTCAAGGTGGTGCGCGTGAGCCAATGATCCGGGGAGGTGTGGTGCCGTCCCCCTGTGGGACGGCACCATGCCGTTGGCATATAACCCTTTCCCCGTAGGAGGCGATCCGGTGGCGCAGGACTCGTTACGCCCGGAGACCGACGCTCTCGCCAAGATCGACACGACGGTGCCGCACTCGGCCCGGATCTGGAACTACTGGCTCGGCGGCAAGGACAACTACCCCGTCGACCACGAGGCGGGCGACGCGTTCCGCGCGGTGTTCCCCGGCATCACCGACCTCGCCCGTGACTCCCGCGCCTTCCTCGGCCGGGCGGTGCGCTTCCTCGCCGGTGAGGCAGGGGTGCGCCAGTTCCTCGACATCGGCACGGGACTGCCGACGGCGGACAACACCCATCAGATCGCCCAGCGGGTGGCGCCCGAGGCGCGGATCGTCTACGTCGACAACGACCGCTGGTCCTGACGCACGCGCGGGCCCTGCTCACCAGCACACCCGAGGGCACGACCGACTACGTGGACGCCGATCTGCACGATCCCGCGACCGTGCTGCGCGAGGCGGCACGGACGCTCGACCTCACCCGGCCGGTCGCGCTGACGATGATGCAGGTCTCCGGGCACATCGCGGACTACGACCGGGCCCGCGCCGTCATCGGCACCCTGTTGGACGCCCTGCCCTCCGGCAGCTGGTTCGCCTTCAACGACAGTGTCGACACGCACAAGGCCAACGCCGAGGCCACCCGGCAGTACAACGAGAGCGGCGCCGTCCCGTACTTCCTGCGCGGCCCGGAGGAACTCGCCGGGTTCTTCGACGGGTTGGAGCTGCTGGAGCCGGGTGTCGTCCCGCTGAACGACTGGCGCCCCGATCCGGCGGAGGGCACCGGCGGGTCCGGCGAGGTGATCGCGCTCGGCGGGGTGGCGAGCAAGCCGTGACGCTCACACGGTCCGCTGCCGTCCCTCCCAGTACGGTTCGCGCAGCCTCCGCTTGTAGAGCTTGCCGTTGGGGTCGCGGGGCATCGCGTCGGTGAAGTCGACGGTCTTCGGCCGCTTGTACCCGGCGAGTTCGCGGGCGCAGTGGGCGAGGATCTCCTCGGCGAGCGCGGGCCCGGGGGTGAAGCCGGGGGCCGGTTCGACGACGGCCTTCACCTCCTCGCCCCAGTCGTCGTGCGGGATGCCGAAGGCGGCGGCGTCGGCGACGGCGGGGTGGGTGAGGAGGGCGGACTCGATCTCGGCGGGGTAGATGTTGACGCCGCCGGAGATGATGAGGTCGATCTTGCGGTCGCGGAGGAAGAGATAGCCGTCCTCGTCGAGGAGACCGAGGTCGCCGACGGTGAAGAAGTCACCGATGCGGTTCTTGCGCGTCTTGCCCTCGTCCTTGTGGTACGAGAATCCGCCGGTGCTCATCTTCATGTACACGGTGCCGAGTTCACCGGGCGGCAGCCGGTTGCCGTCGTCGTCGAAGATCGCGAGTTCGCTGATGGGCCAGGCCTTGCCGACGGTGCCGGGCTTCTTCAGCCAGTCCTCGGCGGTGGCGAACGCGCCCCCGCCCTCGCTGGCCGCGTAGTACTCCTCGACGCTGTGCCCCCACCACTCGATCATGGCCCGCTTCACATGGTCCGGGCAGGGGGCGGCGCCGTGGATGGCGTGCCGCATGGACGACACGTCGTAGCGGGCGCGCACCTCCTCGGGGAGCGCGAGAAGCCGGTGGAACTGGGTGGGGACCATGTGGGTGTGGGTGCAGCGGTGGGTGTCGATGGCGCGGAGCATGCCCTCGGGGGTCCACTTGTCCATCACCACCAGCCGGTGCCCGATGTGCAGGGACGCGCCCGCGAACTGCAGGACGGCCGTGTGGTAGAGCGGCGAACACACCAGGTGGACGTTGCCGTCGAACGGCCTGATGCCGAAGATGCCGAGGAAACCGCCGAGGTACGACTCCTCGGGGAGCTTGCCGGGCAGGGGGCGGCGGATGCCGCGGGGGCGGCCCGTGGTGCCCGAGGTGTAGTTCATCACCCAGCCGAGGGTGCGGCCTTCGGGCGGTGACTCCGGTTGTCCGTCGAGGAGTTCGGGGTACGGGCGGAATCCGTCGACCTCGCCGACCGCGTACCGGTGGCTGCCGGGGAGGCCGGCCTCGTCGGCGGCGTGGCGCGCGGCCCCGGCGAACCGTTCGTGGGCGATGAGCACCTTGGCGCCCGAGTCGGAGACGATCCAGGCGATCTCGGGGCCCACGAGATGGTGGTTGACCGGGACGAGGTAGAAGCCGGCCTGGCTGGCCGCGAGGTAGGCGGTGAGGAACTCCACGCCGTTGGGCAGGACGACGGCGAAGGCGTCGCCGCGTTCGAGACCGGCCGCGCGCAGTCCGTGCACCAGCCGGTTGGCGGCGCCGTGCAGGCGTCCGGCGGTCCATTCCTCGCCGTCGGGGGCGACGAGCACCGGGCGGTCGGGGTCGGCGGTCGCCTGGGCCCAGAACCCCTGCGGGGCCTGCGCCCGCGCGGCGTGCTGCTGGAGGGCTTGGCTCACTGTTCCTCGCTCCTTCCGGCGATCCGGTTGACGCGGTCCACGGCCTGCTCGAAGCCTCGGGTGAGGTCGTCGAAGACGGCCTGGACGCTGCGCTCGCTGTTCATGCGGCCGACGATCTGGCCGACCGGGGTGCCGAGCAGCGGCTCCACCTCGTACTTCTGGATGCGGGAGACCGCGTCGGCGACGAGCAGTCCTTGGAGGGGCATGGGGAGGGCGCCGGGGCCCTGCGGGTCGTCCCAGGCGTCGGTCCATTCGGTGCGGAGCTGGCGTGCGGGTTTGCCGGTGAGGGCGCGGGAGCGGACGGTGTCGCCGGAGCCGGCGGCGAGGAGCTTCTCGATCAGTCGTGGCGAGGGCAGTTCGGCCTCGGTGGTGGTGAGCCAGAGCGAGCCCAGCCACACGCCCTGCGCGCCGAGCGCGAACGCGGCGGCGATCTGCTGCCCGCTGCCGATGCCGCCGGCGGCGAGCACGGGCAACGGGGCGACGGCGTCCACGACATCGGGGGTGAGGACCATGGAGGCGATCTCACCGGTGTGGCCGCCGGCCTCGTAGCCCTGGGCGACGACGATGTCGATCCCGGCGTCGGCGTGCTTGCGGGCGTGGCGGGCGCTGCCGGCGAGCGCGGCGACCAGTACGTCCTGCTCGTGGGCGCGGTCGATGACGTCGGCGGGCGGGGAGCCGAGGGCGTTGGCGAGCAGTCGGATCGGGTAGTCGAAGGCGACGTCCAACTGGGTGCGGGCGACCTGTTCCATCCAGCCGGTGATGCGCCAGCCGGAGGCCTCGCCCTCGGCGAGTTCCGGGACGCCGAACTTGGCGAGGGTGTCCTTGACGAACTGGCGGTGCCCTTCGGGGATCATCGCCTCGACGTCCGCCTCGGTGACGCCCTCCACCTTCTTGGCCGGCATGACGACGTCCAGCCCGTACGGTTTGCCGTCGACGTGGGCCTCGATCCAGTCGAGGTCGCGCTTGAGGTCGTCGGGGGCCGTGTAGCGGACCGCGCCGAGCACGCCGAAACCGCCGGCCCGGCTGATGGCGGCGGCGACGGCGGGGAACGGCGTGAAGCCGAAGACGGCGTACTGGACTCCGAGTTTTCTGCTCAGCTCCGTCTGCATGGTGCGCAGGATGCCGCAGTCCTCCGGACGAGGGAAGGGATTTTCTGATGCACCGTCAGTTTTTGTGCGTCCCCGGCTCCGATGAGGCGCCTGGGGGGTGGGATGGGTGAGGTTGACGGGCGGCTGCGGGTTCGTGTGGGCGTGTCGCGCAGTTCCCCGCGCCCCTTGGGTCGGCTGCCGTCACGGGCAGGTGTATGTGAAGCGCTTGGTGGCCTTGTGGGCGGTGGGGGTGAGGATGTGGAGGTCGACCCGGGCCGTCTGGCGGCCCTTGCCCTCGAAGGTCCACAGGAGGTGGAGCCGGGCCCGGTTCTGGCCCCGGACCAGCACCTCGCGCAGGACGCCCGATTCGGTGCCGTCGCTGCGGGTCCAGCGGTAGGTGAGGGTGCCGGGGCGGCCGTCGGTGGTGACCAGGCCGACGATGTCCACCGTCTTGTCGCAGCCCAGCACCGCCGGCCGGGCCTTGACCGCCACCGTGCGCACCTCGACGGAGGGGCCGAGACGCTGCCAGGCGAGGAAGGCGAGGACGCAGAGCAGCACGAACGCGGGCAGCGCGTGTCGGCGCAGGCGGCGTCGGCGCGGGGGCGCGGGGAGCGGCGGCATCGTGGGCAGCGTCCGGTGGGTGCGCTGCGCGACGGTGGCCGTCACACCGGGGCCGAAACGGAGCACGGTGCCGTCGGTGCGGTCCGGCTGCGGCAGCGGCGCCTCCGCACCGGACGGGCCGACCAGCGTGGTGTCCGGCCTCACGAGGGTCGTGTCCGGCTTGACGAGGGTCACGTCCGGTTCGGACGGTGTCCCGTCCCGCTCGGCCGGTGTGCTGTCGGATGCGACGTAGGTGCCGTCCGGCCCGAAGGCAACGGGGGGCGGCCCGGCGGGGGTGGCGTCCCGCGGTGCCGGCGTGGTGGTGTCCGGCTCGATCAGTGTCGTCTCGGGCGCGATCAGCGTCGTGTCCGGGTCGGGACGCTGGATCCACTGGCTGCCGAGGACGGTGGCGCTGTAGTCGGGGTCGTCGTAGCCGGACGTGTCGTGCGGGGCGGGGCGGCCGGCGGTGTCGAGCACCTGGGTGTGCTCGCCGTCCTGGCCCTCGGCGGACGCGGGGTCGCGGTCGTACGGTGCGGTCATCTGATCTCACACTGCCTGGTCAGGAGTTGCTGCGAGGCACCGCCGTCGGCGGAGGCCGGAGTGGTCGTGGCCCGCACCGCCCAGTAGCAGCCCTTGCCCTGGAAGGTGTGGACGACGGTGAGGGTGTACGTGCTGGCCCCGCTGCGCTGGAACGTCTGGGCGGCGCCGTCCGGGGCGAACTGCCGGAGCTCGCCGGACAGCCACGAGACGGTGAGGGAGAACGGCCCGGTGCCGTCCGTGGTGACCTGGATCGTCGCGGTGGCGGTCGTCAGACCCGTCTGCCGGAAGCCCGTCACCGTGATGTCCTTGACGGCGGGCGCGCTCGGGGCGCTGGGAGACGCGCTCGTCGGGGTCGCCTCGGTGGTCGTCTCGGTCGGCGGTGTCGACTCCGTCGTCGGCGGGGCGGTGGTGTCGGACGGGGACGGATCCCCCGTGTCGGTGCTCTCCGATGCCGAGGCCGAGGTCGACGGGCTGGTGGACTCGCCGGGGGTGGTCGACGCCGAGGACGAGGAGGAGGGCGTCCCGGTCGGATCGGCGGGACCCGACGACTCGGCGCCGGGCTCGAAGCTGGTGGTGGCCAGGGCCTGCGCCGCCTCCTGCGGCGTCACCGGGGTGTGCTGCACGCCGTAGGTGAGGAACGCGCCCAGGAGCAGCGCCGCGCCGGACACCGCGAGGCCCGGCCGGCCGGGGCGCCACGAGCGGGCCCACTCGCGGCGCGAGCCCTGGCTCAGGACGGTGCGGGCGGTGTCGGTGGTGGTCTCCGGGGTTCTGCGGGCCGAGGGAAGCAGCAGGGCCAGCAGCGCCACCAGCGCGGCGAGCCGGCCACGGCCGCGTTCCTCCCAGTCGGGCCCGTAGGCGGCACCGGCGACCGCCTCCAGGTCGGCGACGAACTCCTCGGCGTGCGACGGGCGGTCCTCGGGGTTCTTGGCGAGGCCGCGCCGCACGAGGTCCCGCACCGGCTCGGGGACCTCCCCGGCGGGGACGGGCGCGTCGACGTGCTGGAGCGCGAGGGCGGCGAGATTGTCGCCCGTGTAGGGCTTGTGGCCGGTCAGGCACTCGAAGAACGTGGCCGTGGCCGCGTACACGTCGGCGGCGGGCGAGGCGGGCGCGCCGGTCCACTGCTCCGGGGCCATGTAGGAGGGGGTGCCGGCCGCACCGGCCTTGGTGCCGGCGTCCGCCGCGATCCCGAAGTCGACAAGCTTGGACGCCCCGTCCGGTACGACCATGACGTTCTCGGGCTTGTAGTCGCGGTGGACGACCCCGACGCGGTGCGCGTCTGCGAGACCGAGCAGCGAGCCCTTGAGGATCACGAGGGCGGCCTCCGCGTCGAGGGGGCCCTCCCGGGTGAGCAGGGTCCGCAGCGAGACGCCGTCCACCAGCTCCATCACGATGGCGGCGCCGTCGGTGCTCTCGACGTACTCGTACAGCTCGGCGACGTACGGGCTCTCCAGGCCGGCGAGGAGCCGCGCCTCGGCGCGGAAGTCGCGTACGAAGCCGGGCCGGTCACGCAGTGACTCGCTGAGGTACTTCATCGCGACCGGGACACCGGTCTCCTCGTGCACGGCGAGGACGACCCGCCCGCTCGCCCCCGCCCCGAGCTCCAGTGACTCGGTGTACCCGGGCACCGCCCATGTGTTCATTCCAGCCCCCCAAGGCCGCCGTGCCGCCGGAACCCCCACGTCCCGGAGTAGGACCACGCGTCCTGAGACACATTTTCGGCCACTGCGGTTGCGGTCCGACACCCGCGTTCCAGCCCGTGGACTTTCGCCGCGGGTGCAACCGAACCGGGGGCTCGACAGGAACGGATGACATCCGGAGACGGCGCGATGGCAGAGGTGTGGCTAACCGCGCCCGCGTCGGGGCGCGGCTGGAGCGCGAGCAGGTCCGGCGCTGTCTGCGCACGCCGACCGAGGTCCAGCACCAGGCCGTCACCCTGGCGTACTACCGGGGACTCACCCACCGTGAGGTGGCCGAGGCGCTCGCGGTGCCGCTGGGACCGTCAACACGGGACGGGCTCGGCCAGGGCGGCGGGCTGGTCACGCACTCGGCGTACGACGCCGCGTGCGTGCGGCGACGACCACCCCTTCACCCCCGAGGCGTCGGCCCGCAAGGGCGACCTGAGGTAGTGGTGGACCGCGGCCGCGGACACCGTTGTGCTCGATCAGGTTGTTGAGCTCGTTGCCGAGCTCAAGGCCGATGAGGCGGGGGTGGCCGGACAGGTCGGTGTCCTTGTCACGGATCCCTTTACCGGCTTCGAACCAGCTCACTGGCCCGAACCCGTCGGCTGGGCGAGGCGGCGGGCGGGCAAGGTCGCCGTGGGCATCGGGAGACTGTCGTGTGCGGTGCGGTGGAGGTGTCGCACGTACTGCTCTCGCGGTACGAGAACGCCGCCCAGGTCACGGACGTGCGGGCTGTCCCGCTGCGCGTCGAGCAGTTCGCCGCCGGCCTGTGCGAAGCGCGCCGCGAGGTCGGTCACCGCGACCTTCGAGGCACCGGGGCGGCGGAAGAACATCGAGTCCATGCTGAAGACGGATCCGATCTGGACGCCGAAGACGCCGCCGATCAGATCGTCGTCCTCCCACACCTCGACGCTGTGCGCGTGACCCAGATCGTGCAGGCGGACCAGGCTCGTGATCAGCTCGTCGGTGAGCCACTGAGGGACGCGGCCGGCGCGGCATTCGCGGACGACCCCCTCGAACCGCCGGTCCAGGCTGGTCGACCACCGCAGCCGGTTGCGCAGCCGCCGGGCGAGGCTCCGGCTGAGGTGCGGGGCCGAGACGGGCAGCACCGGCCTGGGGTCGGGCGACCACCAGGCAACCGCGTAGGGATCGGCCGATTCCTCGCCCACGAGCGGGATGCGGCCCTCCTGCACCTGATCGGCGAAGACCACGTCATTGAGGGCACGGGTGTACTCGTCGGACGCCGGGAAGGGATAGACCCCGGCGCGGTACGCCGCCAGCAGGCTGTCGGGACTGAGGTCGGCGCCGAAGGCCACCGGACCGTCGGGCGCCGCTTCCAGCACGTCCAGCGCCTCCCAGCAAGGGCATCGCCTCACCACTGCGCCGCTCCCTGCCCTTGGTCCTTCCCCGGCCGGACGGCTCCGTTCTGTTGGAGGAAGTCGATGTATCGGTCCATCATCTCCGCGTCCACCGGCGGAATGTCGATCCCGGCTTCCATCAGCGCCCGCTGCGCGTTGTCGCGGGTGAACTCCGTGAAAACGCCCTGGAAGTACATCTCGCTCACGGAGATGTCGGCGCGCGCGCACCGGTCGACGAAGAGCGGGACGAACGGGGTGATCGGGTCGGTTGGGTGCCCGGCCGCGTACTTCACCAGAGCGGCGATCCACTCGGTGTAAGGGATCACCTGGACCGGGTAACCCCGTCGGCGCAGGCGCTCGGCGAGCGAATTCAGCAGCGTGGGACGGGGGTTGGTGAGGTGGTAGACCTCGCCGCGAGCAGGATGGCGGGTGGAGATGTGCCCGATGGCGCGGGCGAGCTGGTCGGCCGGCAGGAAGTCCAGCGGCAGCCGGACGTCCGGGCACAGCCCGGTCCCCGCGATGAAGTCGATGAGGGCGGCCATCTCGCTGCTGGTGTTCAGCACGCCGGTTCCGCTGCTGCCCGTGACGTCCATCAGGCGGTAGACGGCGACCGGGAGGCCCGCGTCGGACGCCTTCCTCAGCAGCGCCTCGCCGACCCATTTGGTCTCCACGTATCCCACTGACAGGTACTCGGGGAAGCGCAGCGGCGTGTCCTCCGTCACCTCATGTACTCCGGCCGGCCCGAATCCGGCGAGCACCGCCATGCTGGAGGTGAAGTGCACGGGGACGGCCCGGCCGGCGGCGAGACGGATGATCTCGTATGTTCCGTCGACATTGGCCGCGCGCAACTCGTGGTACGGATAGATGAAGTTGACGTGGCCGCCGAAGTGATAGACCGCGTCGATGGTCGACCCCAGCTCCTCGAACCGGCTCGGGGACAGCCCGAGTCCCGGTTTTCCCAGGTCGCCGACGACCGGCTGGACACGATCGCTGGACAGATCGCCGAGGACGAACCGCTGGTGGCTCGCACGGATCCGCTCCAGGCCGTGCTGGTCGTCGGAGGCCCTGACCAGGCAGAGGATCCGTCCCGTCGTCCTGCGCAGCAGCTCGTCGATCATGTACGCGCCGCAGAACCCCGTCGCCCCTGTGAGGAGAACGTCGCCGGGGCGACAGGGGTCCGGAGCCGGCGCGTCACGTCCCACTGCCGGAACGCGCCGATCGGTCTCGGCGGCGAAGTCGACGCTCCCGCCGTCCGGTTGGGCCAGTGTGCCGGCACGTGCCTGGCGCACGGACTCGGCGAACGCGGCGAGTGTCGGATACCGCAGCAGTGAACGGGTCAGGTCGCGGATCTGTGTGATGCCGATGCCGAATACGACGCGGGTCCGCGCGAGCATCTCCATGGCCAGCAGCGAATTGCCGCCCAGCTCGAAGAAGTCGTCATGCGGACGGATGTAGTCCACATCCAGGATCTGTCCCCACAACTGGGCCATCCCCTGCGGCACCGGACGGTCGTCGACGCCGGTCGTCGGCGCCGCTGTCACGGATTCCGGCACGGCCTTGCGGTCGAGCTTTCCGCCGGGCGTGACGGGCAGCCGCTCCACCGCGTGGAAGGCGGCCGGGATCATATGGCCCGGCAGGACCTCGGAGAGTGCCGACCGCAGCCGTGCGCGCAGCAGCGCCTCGTCGTCCGTCGGCGGCGAGGTCACAGTGACATACGCGACGAGGTCCCGGTCGCCGCTGCTGCGCGTCCGGGCCACCACCATCGCCTGGTCGATCTCCGGGTGGGAGACAAGCGCGGCCTCGACCTCGGCCGGGTCGACCCGGAACCCGCGGATCTTCACCTGGTCGTCGACCCGGCCCAGGACTTCCAGGTTGCCGTCCGAGCGCCGGCGGCCCAGATCCCCGGTGCGATACATTCGGCCCCCGGGCGCCGAGCCGTACGGGTCGGGCAGGAACTGCCGTGCGGTCAGGGCGGGTTGCCGCCAGATGCCGCGCGCCAGCCCCGGGCCGCCGACGTAGATCTCACCGCGTTCGCCCGGTGGCACCGGGCGCAACTCGGCGTCGAGCACGTGAACGTGATTCCCCTCCAGAGGCCTGCCGATCGGGGCGACGGCGGTGTCCGGCGCGGCGAGCACTTCCTCGTTCAGGTCGCAGAGCGTGGAGGTGATGGTGGTCTCGGTGAGCCCGTAGGCGTTGACGAGCCGCACGCCGGGGATCCGGTGCAGAATGGCGCGGCAGTCCTTCGTGGTGACGATCTCGCCGCCGACGATGACGAGCCTCAACGACGCGAGGCTCTCGGCGTGGTCCGCGACGGAGACGATCCGATGCCAGTAGGCGGGGGTCAGGTCGGCGACGGTGATCCCGTGCTCCGGGAGGCGGTGCAGCAGCTCGGTGGGCGCCCAGGTGCGCGTTCCCGCGAGGACGAGTGTCGCGCCGCTGATCAGCGGGGCGAAGATCTGCTCCAGCGAGGTGTCGAAGCCGAGCGCCGCGGCGTGCAGCACCCGGTCGCCGGGCGTCAGGTCGTATGCCCGGGCCACCGCGGTGAGGGAGTGTGCCAGTGACCGGTGGGCGATCATCACTCCCTTGGGAGGTCCGGTGGATCCGGAGGTGTAGATCACATAGGCGAGGTCGTGCGGCCCGGGGCCCCGGGCCGGCCGCGGTACCCGCCTCGGCACGTGCGCGGTCAGTTCCCCGGCGTGGAGGATCCGCGCCTCGCACTCGGTGAACATCGGGGCGTGCTCACGGCTGGAGACGATGAGGCGTGAACCGGTCTCCGCCACGAGTCCGGTCATCCGCTGCCGCGGAGTCGCCGGGTCGAGAGGCAGGAACGCGGCGCCGGAATTCAGCACCGCCAGCAGCGCGACGATCAGCTCGGGCACGCGGTCGAGGCAGACGGTGACGACGGACTCCGCGCCGACGCCCGACTCCCGCAGCCGGTGCGCAAGCCGGTCGGCGCGGCCGGTCAGCTCGGCGTAGCTGAGCCGGCCCTCGTCCGAGAGCACCGCGAGAGCAGACGGCTCACGCCGCGCCCGCTTCCGGACCAGCTCGGGCACGGTGCCCGGCCAGGATTCCGGGGACCGCTGCCGGGCGCGGGTGCTCGCGGGCCGCATGTCGGTCCACAGGCGGTCGACCAGGTCCGCGCACCACCCGGCGGACTCCGGTCCGCCGACCTGGCGCCACCCGGCCGGGATCCGGCGATCGGCGGGCCAGATCGCATACTGCTCCTCGTCATTGCGCAGCACGACGCACAGCGCAGCCTCCCCCGTCGGCGGGCGATCACGTTTCGTCACCGTGGGTCTCCCGCCTCGCGCGGAGTTCTGCGGAGTACGACCTGCGCCCCTCGCGTACGAAGGCCGCCGCGCTCACGGCTTCCCTTTCGCGGGTGTCCCGCGCAAACCGGCCAGGCGGCCGAGCGGTGGCGCGAGAACGAGGTGCTCCGCCTCCTCGGCGCTGACCGGCTCGGCGAAGAGGTACCCCTGGCCGAACCGGCAGCCCATGGAGATCAGCGACTCCTGCTGCCTCGCGTCCTCCACTCCTTCGGCGATCACCGTGAGACCGAGGGTGTCCGCGAGATGCGTGATGCCCTCGACCAGCGCGTACTGTTCGGGCGAGCGCCCGAGGCCGTCGATGAACGACTTGTCGATCTTGAGTATCGAGATCGGGAACTCGCGCAGATAGCTCAGCGACGAGTAGCCCGTTCCGAAGTCGTCGATCGCGATACGGATACCGAGGTCGGTGAGCGAGCTCATCTCGGCCAGGATCCGTTCGTCGTTGTACATCAGCACACTCTCGGTCAGTTCCAGTACGAGAGACGACGGCTCGATGGCGGAGAGATCCAGAGCGCGCCGTATCACGTTGTGGAACTGCTCGTCCCGGAACTGACGCGGTGACACGTTCACGCTGACGTAGGGCATGTTACGGTCGGACCTCCCGCCGCGCAGCACGCACTCCTCCCACCGGACCGCCTCGGACGCGGCCTGGTCAAGCACCCACGCGCCGAGCGGAACGATCTGCCCGCTCTCCTCGGCCAGCGTGATGAACTGCTCGGGCAGCACCATGCCGCGCGCGGAGTGGGGCCAGCGAACGAGCGCTTCGAACCCGGCGATCCGTCCGCTGGCCAACTCCACGATAGGCTGGTAAAGCACCATGAAGGAAGTGTCGATCGACGAGCTGTCCAGGCCCTCCTGCAACTTGGCACGCTCAGCCATGCCGCTCTGCAGCTCCGGGTGGTAGCGGCGCCACTGGCGCTTGCCCGCCGTCTTCGCCGCGTACAGCGCGAGATCGGCGTGTGTCAGCAGTTCGACGGAGTCGATGCTGTCCTCCGTCGTCGCGACGCCGATGCTGGCGTACGTGCTCAACGGACCCACACTGAGCCGGAACGGATCGGCGAACGCGGTCATCACATGTTCGGTGAACCGCTCCACGCCCGTCGGTGTGGCGGAGCCCTCCACCAGCAGGGCGAACTCGTCGCCGCCGATGCGCGCGGCGGTGTCGGAGGCACGGACGGTGGTCTGCAGCCGGAGTGACAGCGCGACCAGGAGTTCGTCGCCCACACTGTGGCCGTGTATGTCGTTGACGACCTTGAAGTCGTCCACGTCGACGAAGAGCACGCCGACGATCGTGCCGTCGCGCTGAGCCTGCACCAGGGCGTGGTTGACCCGCTCCTGGAAGAGCAGGCGGTTGGCCAGGCCGGTGAGCGGGTCGTGGAACGCCTGGTGGATGAGTTCGCGTTCGAGCTTGCGCTGTTCGGTCACATCCCGCAGGGTGAGCACCACCCCGCCGACGGTGGCCTCGTCGCGTAGGTCGCTCCACCTCACCTCGACCTCGATGGTCGCCCGGTCGGCGCGG
Source organism: Streptomyces sp. NPDC030296 (assembly GCF_055572815.1). Classification (NCBI taxonomy): domain Bacteria; kingdom Bacillati; phylum Actinomycetota; class Actinomycetes; order Kitasatosporales; family Streptomycetaceae; genus Streptomyces; species Streptomyces sp. NPDC030296. The sequence continues at coordinate 178,590 of NZ_JBVICQ010000009.1, read as the reverse complement.
ACCATGCGCCAGTGCTCGCGCCTGATCTGGTACTCATGGCTCCCTATCCGGCCGAGCGTCTCGGCCACCGCGCGACTGTCCTGCGGCGGCACCAGATCGACGAGGTGGGTGCCCTCCAGGTGGGCATATCCGAGCAGTTGGTCGGCGGAGGGGCTGGCGTAACGCACCTGGTCGCCGTCGAGGATGAGGATGACGTCGGAGGCGTTCTGTACCAGTGTGCGGAAGTACATCTCGCTGTTGCGCCGGTTGACCTCCTGGGCGAGGGCGATCCGCGCCACGGCAAGTGCGGCCTGCGCGGCGAGAGTCGCCAGCGTTTCGCGTAGCACGAGCAGGTCCCGCTCGTCCCCGGCCACGATCAGTGCCCCGATCAGCGGATCGCCGGAGGGGTGATCCTGCGAGCTGAGCGGGCAGACCAGCGCATGCAGCGCATGCCCCGCGGGGATCGGCGCCTCCTCCTCGCCCGTGAGGTGGGCGGCGAGATCGGGCCCCACACCGTCGATAGTCACCAGGCGGTTCTCGCCGGACGCGATCAGTTCCTGTACGGCTGCGGTCACCGGCGCGGACAGGGGCCCGCGTACGTCGCCGTGCACCCCGTTCAGCCAGAGCGAGTTGTCCGGGACGGTGAGCAGCGCGGAACGCGGCGGGCTGTACGACGTCAGCTCCGTCGCAGCGGAGTGGACGGCGGCGGCCACATCCCGCGGGTCGCCCGCTCCGCCCAGCGACGACACCGCATTGCGCAGTATCCTCTCCCGGCCGACCGCCCGCCGGTGGGTCGCCACCACGCCCGCCAGACGGTAGAGCACAAGGAGGAAGAGCACCGCGGAGAACACCCCGATCACGCCGACGTCGGAACGCACACCGCGTACCGCCTCCGTCAGCAGGATGGCGGGCGCGATCAGCGACGCCAGGGTGAGCAGGCTCAGTCGGCCGGTGCCGGTCTCGGCCCGCCATACCACCGGTTGGGTCAGCGACCGCATGCTCGGATCGAGCGCGGCGGCTGCCCAGGCGCCGTACAGGACGGCCCAGCCGAGATCGACGGCGGTACCCGTGCGCCAGGTCCCGTTCAGTTGAACCAGGCCGTAAGCCACGTCGGCGGCGAGCAGACCGATGGTGCCCACGGTGAGCAGCACGAGCGAGCGGCTCTTGCCGCCCTGGCCGACGAGGAGGCGCAGCAGCATAGCCAGTACGAGGATGTCGCCGAGCGGATAGGCGATGGAGAACGCCTTCTGCACCCAGGTGAGACCCTCGGCGCGGGCGTACGGATCGATGAGGAAGAGCCATGACAGCAGCGCCAGACCGACTGTCAGCGTCAGCGCGTCGACGAGGCTCGCGCGGTCGCGCCAGCTCGTGCGCCAGTGCACGAATCCCAGCAGCCCGGCCGCGTAGAGCGGATATGCCGCGAGATAGAAGCCGTCGGCGATCGATGGGAACGGGACTTCCTCGTCGGGCAACTGGATGAGGATGATCTGGGCGGCCTGGCCCGCGGCGAAGGCGAAGTTTCCCGCGGCGAGCAACAGCCAGGGGAGTCGATGCGCGGGGCGGTTGAGACGGATACCCAGGACAATACCGACGACGCCGGTCGCTCCAATGGCGACGAAGATCAGCCGCTGTTCGGGGAATATGTAGTAGAACGCGGTCAGTACGACGATGCATGAGCTGACAGCGGCCGTCGCGGCCTGGCTTCGCAGTCGGGCGTTCATCCCAACTAACCTCCTGGGAGGGCCACTTGCTGCAGGGGGCGGACCGAGCTGGGCGAACGGCACCGGGCGACGGCGGAGAAGGCCCCGTAGGACCTGGGACCATCGGTCGATACAGGGTCGCCGTTGTACAAGGTCGCCGGAATTCGGGCTTCTTCTCGCCGAGACATCGACGTGTCTTCCCTCAAGCTAACGTGGCCCGCCATTCACCGCACGTGCAGGGGGAGATATAGCGTCCGGAGCGATCCAGAGAGACGACGCTTCGCGTCGCGGGACACCGTGCCATGCGGGAAACTGGAGGACGTGAAATTGGAGGACGCGGAAACCGGACCGGATCCGCCCAGCGACGATCGGCTCCTGATGGAGCGCGGAGTCCCATGCTCTCCGATTACCGCCGGATCTTCACTCCTGCAGGCAGTCTGCTCTTCTCCACCGCGGGCTTCATTTCGCGCCTTCCGCAGTCGATGATCGGCGTCGGCATCGTCGCCATGGTGTCACAGCTCGGCGGCGAGTACCGGCTCGCCGGCTCGGTCTCCGCCACGCAGGCGCTCGCCGGCGCGGCGGTCGGACCGCAGATCTCCCGGCTGGTCGACCGTCATGGCCAGCGCCGGGTCGTTCTCCCGGCGACAGCCGTGACGGTCGCCGCCATCTGTGCGCTGCTGCTGTGCGCCCGGTACGGCGCCCCGGACTGGACGCTGTACGTCGCGGCGGCGGTGGCGGGCTGCATGCCCAGCATGGGCGCGCTCGTCAGGTCTCGCTGGGCCGAGCTCCATAGGAGGGCACCACGGCTGCTGCACACCGCGTACGCGCTGGAGTCGGTGCTCGACGAGGTGGTCTACATCGTCGGCCCGGCCCTGGCGATCACGCTGTCGACCAGCGTCTTCGCGGAGGCCGGACCGCTGACGGCCGGGGTCCTGCTCGCCGTCGGCGTCCTGTTGTTCGCCGCCCAGCGGCGTACGGAACCGCCGGTGCGCCCCGCGCCGCGACGCGCCGGGGGCTCCGCGCTGCGCATCCCGGGGCTCGGCCTGCTGGTGCTGACGCTGACGTCGGTGGGCGCGTCCTACGGTTCGGTGGAGGTCGCGACAGTGGCGTACGCCGGCGCACACGACCACACGGCGCTCTCCGGCCCGCTCCTGGGCGTGTACGCGCTCGGCTCGGGACTGGCGGGGGCGGTCTTCGGCGCGGTGAGCCCGCGGGGGGCGATCACGGGGCGGCTGCTGGTCAGCGTCTGGGTGATGGCCGTGACGATGGCACCGCTGTTGTTCGCGCCGAGTCTCGCGGTGCTGGCGGTGGTGCTCTTTGCGGCGGGCACGGCCGTCGCGCCGACCCTGATCACCACGATGGGGCTGGTGGCCCGTCTGGCGCCGGCCGCCCAGCTCACCGAGAGCATCACCTGGGTCGTCTCAGGCCTCTCCGTCGGGGTGGCGCTGGGCTACGCCGCGTCCGGGTGGCTGATCGACGCGGCGGAGGCCTCAGCGGGCTACTGGGTGGCGTGCGCGGCGGCCCTCCTCGCGGCCTCGACGGTCTCCCTCGCCCTGCCACGGCTGACCCGCGCGGACGCGCGGTGAGTCACCGGCGCCGCATCCCGCGCAGGCGGACCTGTGGCTGACGCCGTGGCCCCCTCAGTCCTGGGCGTCCCGGGTGGGCGGCTTGTCGGGGCCGGTGCGGTTCTGCCGGGGTTCCCGCTCCTCCTCCACACGGAGGAAACGGTCGAGCAGCGCGTCGAGCCCGGCGCCCAGGTCTCCCGGTCCGCCCTGCTCGGCGAGGGTGGCGGCGGTTTCTCGGAGCCTGGGCAGTTCCTGGGGCGGCATACGGTGCAGCCCTAGGCGGAACGCGGGATCCGATTCCTCGGGGTTGTCCACCATGGCCTGCAGTTCCACGGACACATAGCCGAGGACCCAGCCGGTGAAGGCGCGGAAGACGGCGGCGGAACGGGCCTCGTCGAGCCCGGCACCCTGGAGCAGGGCGAGCACCCGCTCGTGATGCCTCAGGACGGCCAGCGGCCGCCGGGCCAGCGGGACTGCCAGCATGCGCGTGGAGAGAAGCGGCATCACCTGGGGGTGAGCCAGACAGACCTCGTGCGTCGCCCGCGCGATCCGGTGGAGTTCGGCGCGCCATGCGGAAGCCCGGTTCCGGGCGTCGACGGCCGTCGTGCCGGGTCCGGGTCCGGGTCCGGGTCCGGCGGTCAGCTGTTCCTCCAGTTCGAGGTACAGGGCTTCGACCAGGCCGTCCAGGAGCGCGTCCTTGCTCGCCGCGTACCGGTAGAGCGCCATCGCTTCCACGCCGAGCTCAGCGCCCAGCCGGCGCATGCTCAGGGCCGAGAGTCCCTCGCGGTCCACCAGCTGCAGGGCGCTGGCCAACACGCGCTCCCGGCTCAGCCGACCGTAGTGGCCACGGTCGCTGGCGCGTCGCGCGGGGCGGACTCCGGGGTCCCCGTCCTTCTTCTGCGCCTTCGCCTCGTCCTTTGCCATGCTTCGCCTCCGCTGGTCGGTGCCCGTGTCCTGTCCGCTCGTGTTGACTCTATGCATCTTCAGGTGGAAAGTGTACGTATACGACGTAAATATACGCGCGTGCCGCTGTCGGGACCGTTCCCACGCGCGTATACGACGGCGTCCGCGCGGAGGCGTCATTCCCCGGAGAGAGACAGAAGTGGGGAGCAGGAAATGACAGTCCACCGGCTCCGGACTCGACCCGACCAAGCCGATCGCGTCCAGTCGGCCCTGAACGGTGTGCCACTCGCTGACGCCCTCACCACGGAGCGTCCGGGCGGGCCGGAACTCCCCTTCGCCGTGGCCCGGATCAGCCCGGAGGCCCGGAGGGCGGCGCAGCGGGTGCCGGCCTCGGGATGGGTGATGACCGTACGGGAGACGGCACTCTTCGAGCAGGAGGTCGCGGCTCATGTCGGGACCGCGCACGCCGTCGCGGTGAGTTCCCGTACCGCGGCGCTCGAACCGGCGTTGCGCGCCCTGCGGGTCCCGCCCGGTGGGACGGTCCTGGTCCCGGCTGTGACCTTCTGCGGCGCGGCCCAGGCGGTCCCGCACGCCGGGCTGCGGCCCGTGCTGGTCGACGTCGGTCCGCACACCGCGGTGCCACGGATCTGCGGAGAGCCCGCCAGGATCGCGCCGCGCCGGCCCGCGGGACGGGGCACCCTGCTGGGCCGGACGGCTCGGCGACGTGCCGCATGGGCCGGCCAGTACTCGGAGGGCCGGTGATGTCCGCGGACCGCCGGTGGCCACGCTGGACGCCGAGGCCGGCTCTCGCGACGCAGACCCGGCCACGTCGCCGGTGGCTGCGACGCCTGTTGATATGCCTGGTCGTCGCCGTGCTCGCCGTGGTCGGGCTCGGCGCCGGCAGTGTCTGGTGGGCCACTGACCACTACGGCGACCAGGTCACCCGTATACCCGACGCTTTTCCCGACGGTCCGCGGCCCGCGACCGGCAACGGCACCACTTTCCTGCTGGCCGGTGTCGACACGCGTTCCCGGGAGCCGACCACTGGAGACGGCGCCGAAGCCGACCTATGGAAGTTCGGCGCCCAGCGCAGCGACACCCTGATGCTGGTCCATCTGGCTCCGGGTGAACGCGAGTCGTACACGGTGTCGATACCACGCGACAGCTGGGTGCCCATCCCCGGACACGGAACCGCGAAGATCAACGCCGCGTTCTCCTGGGGAGGTCCCTCACTCCTCGTCCAGACGGTCGAGGACCTCACTGCGGTCAGGGTCGATCACTTCGCCGTCATCGACTGGCACGGCTTCAGGGCCCTCACCGATGCGGTCGGAGGTGTGCCGATCACCGTCCACCAGAATTCCTACGACCCGGAGCAGCGAAAGCACTTCAAGGCGGGCACGCACACCATGAGCGGCGAAGAGGCGCTCTCCTACGTACGGCAGCGCCACGGTCTGCCCGGCGGGGAACTGGACCGGATCAAGAGGCAGCAGGAGTTCCTGCGCAGCCTCGTCGGCCAGATCCGCGACAACGTGAGCATCACCGACCCGCTCAAGGTCGACCGGATGCTCGACGCGATCACCGGCACCGTGAGCGTCGACGACCAGCTGTCCAACAGCAACCTGCGTGACCTCGTGCTCGGTCTGCGCCATCTGGGATCCGCGGGCGCCCACTTCACCACGGCGCCGATCGTCAGGTCGGACATGATCGACCGTCAGTACGTGCTGATCCTCGACCGGGACGGCCTGCGGAGGCTGTGCCACGGGATCGAGACGGGACACCCGCCCGGCACCGGGAAGTGAGGCAGGCAAGTGAGCCACTGCCAACACGGGAACACGGCCGACAGGCGCGGCACCGTGTCCGGCACCCCGGCCCGGAGTCTCTTCTCCGGCATGGGCTTCAGTGCCTTGGCACAGGTGGCACCCTTGCTCACCAACCTGGCGCTCACGCCGTACCTGATCCGTCAGCTGGGGCTCGACCGGTTCGGCGTATGGGCACTGATCCTGGTCTTCCTGGCCACCCTCACCGTGCTGGACGGTGGAGTCGGCGCGTCCCTGGCGCGCTTCTACGCCTACCACGGGGCCCGCGGCGACCGGGACGGCACCGGGCGGCTGGTCGTCGGCTCGCTGCTGGTCTTCCTCGGACTGGGTGCGCTCGTCACCGGGCTCACCGTGCTGATCGGTCCCGCCGTCGTGTCCGCTGTGGACATACCACCGCGACTGGCGCACGAGGCCCGGCAGCTGTTGCTGATCCTCGGCCCCCTCCTCGCCCTGGCCCTGGCCTCCAACTCCGCCATCGCGCTGCTGCAGGCGAACGCCCGCTTCCGTGGCCTGGCGGCCGTCAGCGGGGGATCGTGCCTGACCTACGCCGTCGCAGTGGTGATCGTCGTCGACCGTGGGCAGGACCTGTCGCTGCTCGCGGTGCTGACCACCCTCAGGTACGTGCTGGTGACCGTCGGTGGCTTCTGGGCAGGGGCACGGCACATCCGTATCAGGCGGCCGCTGCTCCCCCGGCCGGACGAGCGACGCGAATTCATCGGATACGCCTCCCGCATGCAACTGTCGGGCTTCACCGTCTTCCTCAACGGAGAGATCGACGCCCTGGTGATCGCCGCGCTGCTGCCCGTGCGGTACGTGGGCATCTACGCCGCCGGCTACCAGGCGGCGACCGCCCTGCGCAGCCTGCCGCTCTACGCGTTCCCCCCGATCCTCACCCGGATGACGCACGTCTTCGCCGCGCACGGACTCGCCGGAGCGGTACGGGAGTTCCATGTCCTGCAGTCCCGCTGGCTGCCGGCGGTTCTCACCTACGGGGCGGTGACGACCGTGGCGGTGGGCCCTGCGGTCGTGGTGTGGCTGGGCCCCGGGCTCGCACTCAGCGGAGCGGTGGCCGCCGTTCTGCTGGCCGGATACGCCGTGCAGGTGGCGTTCACCGGCATGCGTACGTGCTTCGTGCGAGCGGTCGGCCGCCCCGGGCTCGAGACCCGGTACTCCTGGTGCTCGACGGTGGTGAACCTGGCGCTCACGGTGCCACTGGCCATGCTGTTCGGCGTTGTCGGCGTCGTCCTCGCCACCTCGATCGGCATCATGACGGGCTCCCTGTACTTCGTCGTCCTGTGCCGACGGCTGGCGGATCTGAGCGAGCAGCACCTGCCGAAGCGTTGGGTGCCGGCGACCGCGCTTGGGGTGATCACGGCCTGTCTCGGGGAGCTACTGGTGCTGAGGCTGGGGTGGCACGGCGCGCTGCCCCTGCTGCTGGCCGGCCTCCCGGTGCTCGTCGGCCTCGGCGTCGCGTGGCCGCTGGTCGCCCGTGAGCTCACACAAGGCCCCCGTACATCGGCGCGCATGCCCGTGAAGGAGAAGACATCATGATCCGAACGACCTCGGAAAGGCCCGGTGACGGGCGGTCCAGGCGCGTGCTGATCGTCGCTCAGCTCGACGGCTACGCGAACAGCGTCAAGCCCCTCGCCATCGAGCGGTTCCTGCGGGAGCACGGTCACGACGTGCACCTGGTGGACACCCACTGCCTGGCCCGTGCATCCCGCGCCCGCGGCTCCCTCGGACGGATGCTCCCGGGGTCCCCGCGTCCCGGCAAGCTGGCGCTGTACGCGAACGACGTCGCGTCCAAGCTGCTCACCCGGCGGTGGGGTTTCGGGCGACGTCACCTCTCGTACTACGTGCTGCTGACGGATCACCACCTGCGTCGGCGCATCCTCAGAGCCGATCTGGCACTTGACGACTTCGACCTCGTCATCTGTGAAACCCCCTATGACGCTGGAATTCTGACGGCGGATACGTCGGCCGACACTCTCTACGACTGCCCCAACCCGTGGGCCGACGAGGTACTCCACGAGGGCCGGCTCACCGGACGGCAGCACAGGAAGTTCCGCCACTGGGAGAAGGACTTCCTCGACTCGATGGAGTACCTGTCGTTCTCCTGGGAGACCTACGGCCGGTACGCCAAGGCCCGGTACGGGATCAGCGGGGACAACTTCCTCCAACTCAACTGGGGTTGTACGCCCTCGGTCGACCGGGCGCGGTTTGCCGATCCACCGCGAGTGGTCTATCTCGGTTCGCTCAGTGGGCAATTCATCAACCTCCCCCTGCTGGCACGGCTGTGCCGGAGGTACCCGCACATCGACGTCTACGGCGGACCTCCGCCGGATCCGTCCCTCGGGCTCCCCTACCGTGGCTACGCGTCTCCCGAGGTCCTGAGCCAGTACCAGTTCGGCCTGATCACCTGCACACGGGACCCGATCCGCGAAGAGGGCTTCTCCGCCAAGCATCTGCACTACCTGGCGTACGGGCTCCCCGTCCTGGTTCCGGCATGGCGGCGCCACCTCGACCTTCTACGCGGATCGGTGCCCTACACCGAGGAGGACTTCACCACCGTCATCGACACATTGAGCCACGAGGCACGCTGGCGGGCGGTCGGTGACGAAGCGTACGAACAGGCGCGGCAGTTGGACTGGAACCGGACCCTGGAACCGCTCCGGCGTTTGCTGGACGGATCTCTCCAGCGGCCCGAGCCTGGAACCTCGTCGTCGGTGCCGTACGAGTCGTCCGACCCGATCGGAGGTGCGCGATGACAGACGACCGATTTTTTCCTCCGCACCGCGGACCGGCTCGGACGAGCCGACAGTCCGCCGACTTGAGCAAGGCACCCGAGTGGCCTCTGGTCGTCGACGTGGTGATCGTCAACTGGAACACCGGACGCCACCTCCGCGACTGTCTGTGCTCCATCGCCCGAGCCGACCAGTCTGTGCTCCGCGTCGGCGACGTGGTCGTCGTCGACAACGCGTCGAGCGACGGCTCCGACCGCGGCCTGCATGTCCCCGGGCTCCCGCTCCAGGTGGTGCGGAACACGCACAACCGTGGCTTCGCCGCAGCCTGCAACCAGGGCGCCGCACTCTGCGGCGCCGACCTCCTGCTCTTCCTGAACCCGGACACCGAGCTGTATCCCGACACCTTGCGGGTCACCGGTGAGTTTCTGCGGACCCCGGGCGCTGCGAGGTTCGGGATCTTCGGGGCACGCATGGTGGACGAGCACGGACGCCCGCGGATCTCCTGCTCGCGTTTCCCCAGCCCGCGCGTCTACGTAGGCGGGATGACGGGGCTCGACCGCCTGATGCCTGCTCTCTTCCCGCCACATCACCTGCGACCGGAAGAGATGCCCCACTCGGGCCCCGTCGACCAGGTCATCGGTGCGTTCTTCCTGGTACGCCGCTCCCTGTTCACGGAGCTGGAAGGCTTCGACGAGCGCTACTTCCTGTATCTGGAAGAGGTCGACTTCGCCTTGCGGGCAAGGCGGCTGAACCGGCCCTCGTTCTACATCCGCGAAGCGCGGGTCCACCATGCCGAGCAGGTGAGTTCCGTCCAACTCGGGCCGTGGCGACACTACCTGCTGCTGTGCAGCCGTACCCGATACATGTTCCGGCATTGGACGAAGCCCTGGGCGTGGCTGCTGACCGGACTGAGCCTGACCGTGGAACCGTTCGCACGGCTGGTGGGGGCGGTGCTACGAGGGCAACCTGCCGAACCACGGGCCACGCTCGCCGTCTACTGGGAGTTCCTGCGCTGGCTGTGCAGTGGCCGTCGGCAGAGCCCGTCCCTGCCCGGAACCGTGCCCGCAGGACAGGGCGCAGAGCTGTGACACGCGTCCGTGGCGCACCGGAAGGAGGCGGTTGACATGAGGACGCTCGTCACCGGCGGTGCGGGGTTCATCGGCTCGCACCTGGTCGACCACTTGCTCGCCGTCGGCCATGACGTGGTGGTACTCGACGACTTCAGCACGGGCTCGGCGGCGAATCTCGTCCAGGCGGCCGACGCCGTGACCATGGTGCGGGGCTCGATCCTCGACGAGGCCGCGGTGGACCAGGCGACGAAAGGCTGCGACACCGTCTTCCACCTGGCCGCCGCGGTCGGCGTGCACACCATCGTGGACCGGCCGCTGGAGTCACTGCGCATGAATCTGCTGGGCACCGAGACCGTGCTGGAGGCCGCGCGGCGCCAGGGCGCGCGGCTGCTGCTCGCCTCCTCGTCCGAGGTGTACGGCAAGAACGCCAAGGACGGCCTCGAAGAGGATGACGACCGCGTCCTCGGCTCACCGCTCAAGAGCCGCTGGTCGTACGCGGCGGCCAAGGGGCTCGATGAGCTGATGGCGTACTGCTACTGGCGTGAGCACGGCTTGCGGGCCGTCATGGTGCGGCCGTTCAACGTGGTCGGTCCCCGGCAGACCGGTCGCTACGGCATGGTCGTACCGACCCTCGTCGGGCAGGCGCTGGCCGGCCGGCCGCTCACCGTCCACGGCGACGGCACCCAGCGGCGGTGCTTCTGTGCGGTCGGCGACATCGTCCCCGCACTCGTGGCGCTGGTGATGGACGACCGTGCGTACGGCCGCGTGTTCAACCTGGGCGGCACGGAGGAGGTGTCCGTCCGAGAACTCGCCGACCGTGTCCTGCGCGTCACCGGGTCGGACAGCCCGGTCCTCCACATCCCGTACGAGCGTGCGTACGGGCCCGGCTTCGAGGACATGGCGCGCCGCATGCCCGACACGACCAGGGCACGCGAACTGATCGGGTTCCGGCCGCGTACGAGCCTCGACGAAATGATCGAGGCCGTGGCCGCCGACAGACGCGGAGGCGTCCGCGACACCGTGGGCGCCGTGCGCAAGGAGTCGAGATGACAGACCTCGCAGTGATGGGGCTCGGGTACGTCGGACTGCCGCTGGCCCGGGAGTCGGCCGCGGTCGGACTGTGCGTGGCCGGATACGACGTGAACGAGCATGTGGTGGCGGGGCTCAACGCGGGCCGGTCGCACGTGGACGACGTGCCCGATGCCGATGTGCGGGCCATGCTTGCGGCCGGTTTCACAGCCACCGACGAACCTTCCGTGCTGGGCACCGCGCACGTGGTGGTGATCTGCGTGCCGACGCCGCTCCATGCCGACGGCAGTCCGGACCTCGCGCCGGTTCGAAGAGCTACCGAAGCCCTTGCCCCGTACCTCGGCCGCGGCATGCTCGTGGTGCTGGAATCGACGACATACCCGGGTACGACCGACGAGGTGGTGCGCCCGATCCTGGAGCGGGCCACCGGGTTGACAGCCGGCACCGACTTCCACTTGGCCTTCTCCCCTGAGCGCATCGACCCGGGCAACAAGGGCTTCGGGCTGCGCAACACACCCAAGGTCGTGGGTGGTCTCACACCCGGCTGCGCCCAGGCCGCCGCCGCGTTCTACGGCAAGGTCTGCGACAGCGTGGTGGTGGCCAAGGGCACCCGTGAGGCGGAGATGGCGAAGCTGCTCGAGAACACCTACCGGAACGTCAACATCGCGTTGGTGAACGAACTCGCCATGGTCGCCCACGATCTGGATGTCGACCTGCGGGACGCGATCGCCTGCGCGGCCACGAAACCGTTCGGCTTCCAGTCCTTCCACCCCGGGCCTGGTGTCGGTGGGCACTGCATCCCTGTCGACCCGAACTACCTGATCCACCAGGCCCGCACGGCCGGCACTGCCGTGCGACTGGTCGAACTGGCACAGGAGATCAACCGGGGCATGCCCGCGTACGTGGTGCGGCGTGCCGCCGACCTACTGGGCGGCGCGGGCAAGCAGTTGCGGGACGCCGACGTTCTGCTCGCCGGAGTGACGTACAAGGCGGACGTCTCCGACCTGCGGGAGACCCCGGCGTGTCCGATCGCGCGAGGCCTGCGGGCCGAGTCGGCACATCTCACCTACCATGACCCGTTCGTGGATCGGTTCACTGTGGACGGTGAGCCCGTGGACCGTGCGGTGGACGTCGTGCGGGCCGCAGCGGCGGCCGACCTCACCATCCTGCTCCAGGCTCACACGGAGTACGACCTGGACGCCATCGTGGCCGCCGCACCGCTCATTCTGGACGCACCGGGCTGTACCCGCGTGGGTGCCGAATCACTGTAGGCATGGTCAGAGGCAAGCAGTTCCGCAATGCCTTCAGTCGGGCGACGCCGCGCTCGACCGGTGCCCGAGCTGTGGACAGCGCCCGGTTGGCGGTTTGCCGGCGCAGGTACAGCAGGCCGACCAGGGCACGCTGGTGCGGCGGGAGCTTGCAGCGGCGGTCACCCTCGCGGGTGACGATGAGCATGGTCCCACCCGACCAGGGCGTGGCGCAGGTCGAGTGCGGCAGAATACGGAACCAACGCGGCTCCCGTGCCTGTGGGTTGAGACTTCGAACACCCCCCCAACGGCATGGGAGCCGCCTCGTGCGTTGCGGGCACCGATCCGGTCACCCGTTCAGTGGCCACTCTGAAAGAGCTCAGTCAGTGGGAGTGGACCCGTCGCTGGACGTGCCTCGCCGCGTCCAGCAGGACGGGCGGAGTCACACGCTCCACAGCCCTGCGAGCGCGCCCCTGACGCTCGCCCGGGCGCCTCTGGTAGAGGGTGCTGTGCTCGGAGCTGCGCTCTTCCGCCGGGCGGCCGTTCGTGTAGTAGTAGAGCGCGAGCGAGCGCCGGGTCCGGTCGGGCGGACAGGCCAGCGGATCCGGATGGCCGTGGTACGCGAAGTCCGTGGTGGCGAAGACGACAAAGCGGTTGAACACGGGAAGGACTTCCTCCACCGGATGTGTCATCTTCCGGTCCCACAGCTCAAGGGCACCCCCGTAGGACTCCTGCCAGTCCTTGTTCAGGTAGACGATGGCGTTCAGTCTGCGGTCAAGTCGCAGCTTTTCGTGCCGGTTGAAGTCCGCGTGCACCTTCAGGAACCCGCCTCGCTCGATCTGATGCAGGCCTCCACCCTCGAAGTATGGATCCGGCACGAGGCCGTCGATCCCCGTCAGCTGTTCGAGGAAGCGAAGAAACACGGACGAGTTGAACTGTGCGAGCAGGTGCCGGGTGAACTCTCCGAAGAATTGGTCCCCTTCGCTCGCCAGCTTCTTCGAGGTGGTCTTGTCGAACTTCTTCCAGGGGACCGCTTCGGGCGTGGGGAACTCCGCCACGACCTTGTCAAGGACCCACTCGGGCAGGAAATCGTCAAAGACGACGTGGGGAAAAGGCTCTGCTGCGCGGAAGCGGTCGCGGTGCCGGTCGGCCAGCTCCGACAGGGACTCATTCGAGAAGTAGTACGGCTCGAACATCGCTCACCCTCACCCTCATCCTCGGCTTCAGGCTCTGCCGTTGTTGCGAATCTACGTGTCCCGCTGTGGGCCCGCCACTGGGATCAAACCGACCCGGTGTCCGCGTCAGTGAAGCCGCGGCGAAAGATCAAGTTGGGGACATCCGTGATATGTCAAGTCTGGCGATTCGGTGGATCCGAGGTACAGTGCGCCACTCGAGCGGCACCGAACGCTGCGGCTTTCACCGATACGGAGTTCCTGGTTTGTTCCGAGCGCAGAAATCACACACGGAGATATTCTCTGGTCCCAGTCCTGTCTCCCGAAGGGCGATGCTGGCGCTGGTGTCGATCCCTCTTCTGGCCGCAGGGCGACGCCCCTTCAGTAGCGGCGGCAGTGTTCTCGTAGCGGACTACGCGACGCCTCAGTTGGCGGCCGACGCCGCCACCGGCAAGCGCCTCGTCTTCCCAGTGGGGCGGACGTACACGGTCACGTCGCTGTCGATTCCGTCCAACTGCTACGTCGAGGGGAACGGTTCAACGCTGCGGTTCCCGGACAACTCCACCATGTCGACCACTCAAAGCGACGCAATCCTCACGGTAGGTGGATCGGGTGTCGTGATCGACAATCTCAAGTTCGACGGGCGTGCGTCGAACCAGGGGGCCCTCTGGTCTCAATTCCGCCACTGTGTGAAGATCCACGGAAACTTCAGCAACGTGGTGGTCAAGAATTGCGGGTTCACCAATATGATCGGTGACGGCGTCTACGTGAACATCGGGAGTTCCGCCAGGAACTGTGTGGTCGGGCCGAATAATACGTTCACGTCCGACCACTTCAACCGGAATGGTGTTTCCATCATCACCGGTACGCAGATCGAGGTGCACAGCAACGACTTCATCAACTGTTCGCGTTCCGGAATGCCCGGGCCGATCGACATCGAGCCCAACTCGTCCAGTGAAACCCTGTCCGACGTATTCGTTCATCACAACACCATCGTCGGCGGAGCCACGGCCGGTACGGGTACATTGCCAGGTATCGTGTACAGCGGTTTCCAGAACGCGCCAGCCAACAACATCAACATCCATGACAACAACATCAGTGGAACCAGGTTCACGCACGGCGTCGTGATTCTTGGCGTCAGCGGCGGTCCGTTCAACGCCGTGAGGAACCTGAACGTCTACCGGAACAACATCCACGACATGGGAAGCACGAACCGGTTCGGAGCCTGCATCAGCCACTACATCGGCGCGAATGTGTACGACAACACGTTCAACGGAATGCAGTGGGGGGTGTACAACTACAAGGGTGCTCTGGGTACTTCGACAGGCAACACGTTCATCGGAGTGGCGACGGCCATCACGAATGACGATCCGCACTATGCGTAGCGACCGGGAGCCGGCGGGCCCCGTGCCCCTCGGACACCTCCGCCGTTCCGCCCCTGCTCCGTGCGTCGACCGGCAAGAGCGTGGCCGCGACGAGTGCGAAGGTCAGCGAATTGCTGATGCTGAAGGACCAGGGACGTTCCAGGACCGAGGTGAGAAGAACCGGTAGCAGGACGCAGGCCGCGACGGGAAATCCTCTGGCACCGCCTCGGAACAGAATACGGGCCAGCAGCGCGGCAAAGACGAGCAAGCCGATGATTCCGCCCGCGTACGCGACATCGATCCATTGATTGTGCAGCGATGGCGAGACAGCTGCGGGGATCTCGCCCTGGTGGTACTTGGCGGACCAGGCCTTTCCTCCGAACCCGAGAAACGGTGAGCGGGCCCACTCCTCCCTCGCCAGGTCCCAGATGGCGGCACGCAGCCGGAATCGGTCCGCGTTCGCATGGCGGAAAGGCACGGCAAGACCGAGAGCGACCGCCGTGGCGAGGGCGGACCCGGCCAGGAGATTGCGTCCGGGTGTCGTACCGCCGGTCCCACCGGCATCCTCGTCCGGGAGCCTGGGGCGGACAAGTGTCAGCAGGACCACCGTGGCGATCGCCGAGGCGCCGGCCAGCGCGCTGCTGGTGGCAACCGCCATGAAAGCGAGGTACCACGCGAGAACGATACGCACACGTCCGCGCAGGCTCAGCCAGACGCAGGGTATGCACACGATCAACAGCAGACTGAAGATGTTCTCGTTCGTGAAGACGCCCGCGTACAGGACCCCGAGGAAACCGCACGCGTTGTCGCTGCGGCAGGGTCGCACGACGGTGGCCGGCTCCATGAGTGCCTCGACCCCGCCCAGCACGCTGTACAGCATCGCGACGGCCGCACCGCCGAGCAACGCGGAGCGTCCTGGGCGCGCGACCGAGGCCGCGAGCAGGGCCGCGAGCAAGGTGAGCTGCCTGGGCGTCCAGAGTTGGTGTCCGTGCAGACCGTCGGATGCGGCGAGCACCAGGACCAGGACGACGGCGACGAGAGGTGTGGCATTGACGCGGGCACGTGCGATCAGCCGGCGGACGACGAAGACCACGCATCCGAGGAAGATCACACCGTTGGACACCGTGCCCAGCCGGTTCACCCACTCCGGGAACCCGATCACGACATCGCCCAGGGCGTCCAGGCGCTCCCGTCGGCCGGCGACGATCACGTACGCGGTGGCGGGCAGATTGGCCAGCGCTCCGAGCAGGAAGACCAGTGTCGCGGTGAGGTCCCAGTCACCGAAGGTGCCGGCTCTGCGGAAGGCCACCGTCCAGGGAACCAGGGACAGCAGAGCCAGGATCCCGATGATCAGCACCGTGGTGGACTGCGCCTGTGTCATGCGGAGCCTCCCCTGCGCCTACCGGCGGTGTCCGGCGGGGTCGCGGATTTCGGCGGGTACCGGCGGTGGCCGGTGCTCCGGTGCCGAAGCACCGCCGCGCTGCGCTGCCACGCCGCGAGGGTGCCTGCCGGTGACCTTCTCGGCCGGTGTGCCGGTGAGAACGGCACCCAGGACGTGGCCACAGACGGCGGCCAGGCTGTCGAGCGCACGACGGACCAGGTCGTAGCGGGTCTCGCCGATACGGATGACGAAGAGCACGCCCTCCGTCTCCGAGGCGAGGATCGATGCGTCGGCGAAGGGCAGCAGTGGCGGGCTGTCCACCACCACGAGATCCGCGTCCGCCTCAAGGGTGCGCAGCAGCTGGGTCATGTACCGGGAGGAGAGCAGCGAGCCCGGGTCCGGCGGCGGAGCGCCGCTTGCCAGCACCCGTATCGGCCCGGCCTCGCAGCTTTGAAGGGCGTCGTCGAGCCTGACCTCACCGGTGACGACGTCGGTCAGGCCCACTGTCTTGCGAAGGCCGAGCGCGTCGGTTAGGCGTGGCCGGCGAAGGTCCCCCTCGACGAGAACGACGCGCCGACCGGTTCGCGCGACGTTCGTCGCCAGATCGATGGCGGTCTCGGTCCTGCCCTCACCGTGGAGACTGCTGGTGACGAGCAGCGAACTCGGCATGCATCCCTTGCTCGAGAAGCGCAGACGGGTCCGAAGCTGGCTCACCGCCTCGTCGCGCGGCGTGGTACCGGCTGGAGTTCCCGAGTACGCCCGACGCCGGTGGGGCTTCGGGAGGGCACCCACCGTCGTGAGGCCCAGACGACGGACGTCGCCCGCCGAGCGGACAGTGGTCTCGAGCGAGTGACGCAACACGGCGCCCGACATACCGACGACGACACCGGCGAGCAGGCCGATCGCCAGATTCAGTGCGGGCCGGGGACTCGTCGGCGCCGACGGCGGCTCGGGGGTACCGACAACGCTGGCCTTGACCAGCGGTGGCGCGTCGGACGAGGACTGCTCGATGCTGCCGATGTACCTCGTGAACTCGGTGGCGGTCTCGTCGGCGATCGCCTGCGCTCGCGCAGCGGACCGGTCCTGCACCCGAATGTCGACCAGGGTCGTGTCGAGCGGCGCCTGCGCGCTGATCTTCTTCGCCAGTTGCTCGGGTGTGGTGTTCAGATCCAGCCGGGAGATGACGTGATTGAGGACCGCCTGGCTGTTGGCGATCTTCGTATAGGACTTGACCCGCTGCTGCGTGAACAGCCCGCCCGCGTACGCGTCGGCGCTGTCCTTGTCGCTGGTGGCGACGAACAGCTGCGCCTTCGCCGTGTAGGTGCGCGGCGTCAGGACCGTCACGGCGACGGCCGCCGCCAGTCCCAGAAGTACGCACACCACGACGAACCGCCACCGCTGGCGCAGTACATCGATGTATTCGCGGAGGTCCATGGGAGCTCCTCTGCGTGTCCGCGCTGGGCAACTTGACCCTGCGTGGAGATAGAGGTATATCCTGTTTACAACGTAAATATACGATATCAGCGTATAGCGTGGGAGTGAAGCCCATGGACCGTCGCCCGGATCACTGCGCTGTCACTCCCTATGGCCGGAGGGCCGGCAGCTCACGGGTCCGCGTCTTCCAGTGGCTGGACCGCGTCGAGACGGACTTCACCGTCAGCAGCTATGCCTCATTCGCCGATGCCGCTCCGTCTCGTCTGGCCCGGCATCCCGTGTCCGTAGCGCGGGCGGAACTACGGCTGCGGCGCCTGTCCTCCACGCGACCACGACGGCTGCTGCTGCACCGTGAGGCGTCTCCGCTCAGTCGCGGCTGGTGGGAACGGCGACTGCTCACGTGCGCGGAATTCGCCGTGTACGACTTCGACGACGCTCTGCAGTGGGACCGGGGCGCCGGGGGCCTGGCCCGCAGGCTGGCGCCGAAGGCAGAGAAAATACGGACTGCCGTACGTCACGCGGACCGGATCATCGCGGGCAACGACATACTCGCGGACTGGGCCGCACAAGGCCATGGCGATGTCGTGGTGATCCCCAGCTGTGTGGCGCCGGAGGACTACACGCCGAAGACCTCGTACGCCCTGCACGACCCGCCGCGGCTCGGCTGGATCGGCTCGCCCCACAACGAGGCGTATCTACTGCCGGTGGCGGGAGCCCTGGAGGAGATCCACCGCCGCTGTGGCGCCCGCCTGACGCTGGTCGGTGCGACGAAGCGCTCCCTGGGCCCCCTGGAAGCCTTCATCGACCGTGTCGCCTGGAGCCCCGACAGCCAGCGAACCGCACTGGCCGACATCGACATCGGCCTGATGCCACTCCCCTCGACCGACTACAGCCTGGGCAAGTGCGGCTACAAGCTGCTCCAGTACGGCGCCACGGGTCTGCCCGCGGTGGCCACTCCGATCGGGGTGAACGCCGACATCCTGCGTCAGTTCCGGATGCCAGCCGCCCGTGGCGTCGGTGAGTGGGTCGAAGCGGTCCTCGGGCTGCTGGACGACTCGGACGCCACCCGGCAGCGGCTGGGACGCGGTGCCCGGGCCGTTGTCGGCCGGCGGTACTCCTACGAGGCCTGGCTGCCCCGTTGGTTGGCAGCCCTGGAACTCGGAGAGGTGACGACATGACCGGGGCCGCTCGCGATTCTCTCCCGGCAGACCCCCTCCACCGGCAGGTTCTGCCGCCCATGACCCCGGTACGGCTCGGGGTGCCGCGCCGGGCCCTGGACATCGCCGTCGCCCTGACGCTGCTCCTTCTGCTCTCGCCGCTGCTGCTGTTCCTGGCCGCGCTGGTGCGCACCACGAGTGGCCGGCCGACGATCTTCCGGCAGCGACGCATGGGAGAAGGCGGACGCGAGTTCACCCTCTACAAATTCCGCACGATGCGGCCGGACGCCACCGGTCCCAGACTCACCAGCGGCGCCGATCCGCGCGTGACCGGCACGGGGCGGCTGCTCAGACGCTTCGCCCTGGACGAACTGCCGCAACTGTTCAACGTCCTGCGTGGCGACATGACCCTGGTCGGCCCGCGCCCGGAGCCCGCCGAACTGGCGCACCGCTTTCCGCCCGAGTACCGGTGGATGTTCCGCCACCGCCCCGGGCTCACCGGCCCCTGCCAACTTCATTCGCGCTCGCACGCGGCGATGCTCGACGGCATGCCGGATCCGGAGGAGTACTACCTGTTGGTCATGGTGCCGCGTCGTGCCGCCATGAACGCGGAGCTTCTGGCGCACCTCACCCTGACCACCGTCGTGCGCTATATCGCCCGAACGCTGTGGTATCTCCTGTCCGCGGTCTGGGAGCGTGCTCCCGGTCCCGCCGACCGCCGGGGCGAGGGTACACGGCACATCGAGGAGGGCCGATCGTTATGCGTGCCGTCGTGACCGGGGCAGCCGGATTCATCGGCTCCCATCTGTGCGAACACCTGCTGTCCTGCGGCGACGACGTGACGGGCGTCGACGCGATGACGGACTACTACGACCCCGCGCGCAAGCGGGAGAACCTTGACCCGCTCCTGGGCCGCAACCGGTTCACCTTCCGTCGGGTGGATCTGATGACGTCCGCCCTGGAGCCGGTCCTCGCCGGCGCCGACGCCTGCTACCACCTCGCGGGCCAGCCCGGCGTACGCGGCTCCTGGGGCCCGGAGTTCGCTGTCTACGTGGAACGCAACGTCCTGGTCACCCAGCGCGTGCTGGAGGCCGCCCGTGCCACCGGGCTGCGTCGGCTGGTCTTCGCCTCCAGTTCGTCGGTCTACGGGGACGCCGAGACATACCCGACCGGCGAGGATCTGCGCCCCAGCCCCGTGTCCCCGTACGGCGTGACCAAGCTGGCCGCGGAGCATCTGTGCGAGACCTACCGCACCGCTTTCGGTGTTCCCACCGTCTCCCTGCGGCTGTTCAGCGTCTACGGCCCCCGGCAGCGACCCGACATGGCCTTCTCCCGGTTGGTCACGGCAGCCCTCACCCAGCGGCCGTTCCCTCTGTACGGAGACGGTGAGCAGAGCCGCGACTTCACCTATGTCGCAGACGTGGTGACCGCCATGCGCCGCGCGGCGCTCTCCTCGTGGAGCGGCGTGGCCAATGTCGGCGGCGGTGCCGAGGTGACGATGAATCAGGTCATCTCTCTTCTCCGGCTGTTGGGGGTCTCCGTCCGTGTGGTCCGAATGCCTCGTCCGCCGGGCGACGCCCGCCGTACCGCGGCCGACATCACGCTCGCGCGCCGAGCCTTCGGCTACCTGCCCGCGACGGACGTACGGTCCGGACTCGCGGCGATGGTGGAGGCAGCGCGCACGGGCCGACCGGTGCCGGCCGTATGATCCCTGGGCGGCTTCAGCCGTCCGTCTGCGCCCCGCGGTAGTACGCCACGATCTCCGTGGCCGACATCTCGCCGTCCCGCTTGCGCCCCAGGAAGTAGTAGGCGGTGGCGTCGTCGGCGGCGTAGTTCGCGGGGACGAGGCGGTCGAGGGCGCGCAGCCAGCACAACAGTGCCCGCACGACGCGGCCCGCGAGGGCGGAACGTGTCAGCCCGCGGGCCAAGTGGTCGGCGCTCCACAGAAGTTGGGTGCCGGGGCCCGCGACGGCGCCGGCACCGAGTTCCTCGAACCTCCGGAAGAGATGGCGGTGGCCACTCGCGGTGAAGCGCGTGAAGTCATAGGCACCGGCGTGCACCTGTTGCAGGAAGGGCGTCTCCGAGTAGACGAGTCCGCCGTCCTTCAGGACGCGGTGGATCTCGGCGACGACCAGCGCCGGGTCGAGTACGTGCTCCAGCACGGCCTGTACCAGCACCGCGTCGACGCTGCCTGACGGCAGCGGAATCTGGTGGGCGTCCGCGACGAACTGGGTCACGGGGCTGGGGGCGATGTCGAAACCGATCACCTGCACACGTGGATCGCGGTAGACCGCGTCCACACCGTTGCCGACCGTGGCTCCGCCGACCACGAGCAGCCTCGGGGCGGGGTCGTGGAGGCCCCGCAGCAGCAGATCCACGTTCCGGGCCGCGACGCGATTGCGCGGCTTCCAGACGCGGGCCAGCGCGGCGGGCAGCCGACCGGCGCGCGCGGCGGGCATCGGGGCCGTGAGGTCGCCGACATGTGCACCGGTCCGGAGTGCCTCGCGGTTCAGAACGCTGCGCTCGAAGTCGACGAGGACCGGCCACCTCCCCATCACGGGGAAGTCCGCCGACGCGTGGTACGGGCAACCCGGCGACGTGCAGTGGAACGCGTCGCGCGCACCGGCTAGCGGAGACCGGCATCGCGGACACACCAGCAGACGCCTGACGCGTTCCGGATCGATCAGGGCCATGTGCGCTCCTCCGAAGGGTGGAGGCCCTCCTCGGGCCAGTATCGGCGGCCCGACCCGGAGCGGCATCTGGGGTGATCGATATGTTCCGAGCGCTCGAATCGCCCCGGCTTGACCTGTCTCAGAGCGAGAGGGAGCATGTACGTATACAGCGTAAATATACGTTATGAAAGTGGTGATGGGGTGATGTCGAACCGCGCTGCCACACCCGCGATCGGCCGGCCGGGCACCGCCCCCGGATGGCCCGCACCGCCCCCACGTGTGGCCCGAGGGGACCGCTGCCCGCTCGCGCCCGTTCTGCCGCGGATCAAGGTGCTCCATGTGATCACCCGCCTCCAGGGAGGCGCCGGCGGCAACACCCTGCTGTCGGCCATGGGCATGGACCCCGGCCGGTATGAGGTGTGGATCGCGGGCGGGCCGGGCGGTGAGCTGTGGGACCGGGCGCGGACAGCGGGAGTACGCACGGTCGAGATACGGCAGTTCCGCCACGTCCTGACCCCTGTGGACGTTCTCGTGCTGTGGCGGCTGATACGCCTGGTCCGCCGCGAGCGCTTCACCATCGTGCACACGCACTCCGCGAAGGGCGGGTTCCTCGGGCGCCTGGCGGCGTGGCTGTGCCGCACACCAGTGGTGGTGCACAGCTTCCACGGCCTCAGCTTCCACGACCGCATGCCCCGGACCCGACGAAGGATGTACCGCTTCCTGGAACGGGCGACGAGACACTGCGCCCACCGCTTCATCGCTGTCGCGCCGCGCGTGGCGCGACAGGTCGTGGAGGAGCGTCTGGCTCCCCCCGGCAGCGTTCTGGTCGTGCCGTCGGCGGTGGAGCTGGGGCGCGTCCCCGACCGGTTCGATCCGGCCGCACGGCGCGCACTCGGCGCGCCGCCCGGGGTGACGCTCATCGGAACCGTCGGACGGATCGACGCTCAGAAGGCCCCCCTGGACTTCATCCGGATGGCTGCCGCCGTCCACGAGAAGTTCCCGGACACCGCGTTCACCATGATCGGTGACGGCCCCCTGGAAGGGGAGGCGCGACGACTCGCCGCGACGCTGGGCGTCGACGTGAGGTTCACAGGACACCGTCCGGACGCCGTCGAGCTGGTGGCCGGTCTGGACGCCTTCGTGATCACGTCCCTGTACGAGGGGCTCGGCCGCGCGCTCACCGAGGCACTCGCTGCCGGTCGCCCGGTGGTCGCGACGGCCGTCAACGGGGTCCCGGACGTGGTGGAGCACGGCGCCACGGGTCTGCTCGCGGAACCGGACGACCCGGACGGCCTCGCCCTGGCGGTCTGCTGGCTCCTCGAACACCCCGAGGAGGCCGCCGCGATGGGACGGCAGGGACGAGAGCGCGTGCGCTCTGTCTTCGCACCCGAGATCATGTGCGCTTCCCTCGACGCCTGCTACAGCGACCTGCTGGGGCTGCCGAACACAGGGTCGGCCCCGACCGTCATCCCCAGCCATCGCCGTACGACCCCCGCCGACCCGGTGCGGGCGTACACGGTGTGACATCAGCGTCATCCCACGGCCTCGGAGACCGACATGCGCCTGACAGTCATAGGCACCGGATACGTCGGAGCGGTCCACGCCGCCTGCATGGCGGACATCGGGCACGACGTCCTCGGCGTCGACATCGACGCGGAGCGGATCGCCGCGCTCACCAGCGGCAGACCACCCTTCTACGAACCCGGCCTGTCCGAGATGCTCATGAAGGCGGTGGACACGGGCAGGCTACGCTTCACCACCTCACTGACCGAGGCCGCCTGGTTCGGTGACACGCACTTCATCTGCGTCGGTACTCCGCAGAGCCCCGCATCGGGAGCCGCCGATCTGCGCCACGTCGAGGCCGCCGTCGACGGTCTGGCGCCCTATCTGAGAGACGATGGGTACGAGCGGGTCCTGGTGGTCGGCAAGTCCACGGTGCCGGTCGGTACGGCGGACCGGCTGACCGAGCGGCTGCACGCGGCCGCTCCGCACGCCGAGCTCGCCTGGAACCCGGAATTCCTCCGCGAGGGCTGCGCGGTCCGGGACACCCTGCGGCCGGAACGCATCGTGGTGGGCGCCCGTTCGGAGCAGGCCGAGGCACGGCTGAGGGATCTCTACGCACCTCTGCTGGACGCCGGCACCCCGTTCATCGGCACCGACCCGGCCACCGCCGAACTGGTCAAGCTGGCATCGAACTCCTTCCTCGCCACCAAGATCTCCTTCATCAACGCCATGGCCGAGATCTGCGACGCCACGGGTGCCGACGTACTCACCCTCGCCGAGGCGATGGGCCGGGACTCGCGCATCGGCCCCCGTTTCCTGGCTCCCGGTCTCGGCTTCGGCGGCAGCTGTCTGCCCAAGGACATCCGGGCCTTCACCGCCCGTGCGGAGGAGCTTGGCCTGGGCGACTCGGTGGCCTTCCTTCGTCAGGTCGACGAGATCAACACACGGCAGCGCCTGCGCACCGTCGACCTCGCTCAGCGGCTCGTCGGCGGGTCCTTTCGGGACCGGAGCGTCGCGGTGCTGGGGGCTGCCTTCAAACCTCACAGCGATGATGTACGGGACTCGCCGGCTCTCGTCGTTGCGGACGAGATCCGGCGCCGTGGCGCCCGGGTCCGCGTCCACGACCCCGAGGCGGTCGACAACGCGCGGGCGGCCCACCCCGCGCTCCAGTTCGCCCTGGACGTGGCCAAGGCGTGCGAGCAGGCCGACCTCGTCCTGCACCTCACCGAATGGCCGCAGTACCGGGAACTCGACCCCGCCGCCCTCGCCACGGTGGTGCGCACCCCGGCCATGGTCGACGCGCGCAACACCCTCGACCCGGCGGCCTGGCGGTCGGCGGGATGGACGCTGCGCGCGCTGGGCCGCCCGCGGCTCGACTGACCGGGAGGAGGAGCCATGCGCGTCGTCGTATCCGGTGGAAGCGGCTTCCTGGGATCGCATCTGTGCGAAGCACTGCTGCACAGAGGCGACAGCGTGCGCTGCCTGGACAACTTCTCCTCGGGCCGGTCGGCCAACATCGCTCATCTCCTGCGGGAGCCCGGCTTCGACTGCACGGCCTGCGATGTCACGGTCCCCTTCAGGTCCTCCGGGGACGTGGACGCCGTCGTACATCTCGCGAGTCCCGCGTCGCCGTTCGACTACGGCCGTCTTCCGCTGGAGACGCTGGCCACCGGCAGCCGGGGTACCGAGAACCTGCTGCGGCTGGCCGTCCGGCACAGCGCGCGTTTCGTCCTGGCGTCCACCAGCGAGGTCTACGGCGACCCCCAGGTGCACCCCCAGGGCGAGGAGTACTGGGGGAACGTCAATCCCATCGGACCCCGCAGCGTCTACGACGAGGCCAAGCGCTTCGCCGAGGCCCTCTCCATGGCGTACCGGCGCAGCCAGGGCGCCGATGTCGGGATCGTCCGGATCTTCAACACCTACGGTCCCCGTATGCGTGCGCAGGACGGCCGGGTGGTCTCCAGCTTCATCAGACAGGCCCTGGAGGAGGAACCCCTGACCGTGTTCGGCGACGGCAGCCAGACCCGGAGTTTCTGCTACGTCGACGACATGGTCCGCGGCCTGCTGGCCATGATCGACGCGGATCTGCCGGGCCCGTTCAACCTCGGCAATCCGACGGAGAGGACGGTGCGGGAGCTCGCCGAACTGGTGCTGTCGATCACCGGATCGGACAGCGGACTGAGCTTCCTGCCGCTGCCCGCCGACGACCCGGTCCGCCGACGACCCGTCATCACCCGTGCCCGCCAAGGGCTCGGCTGGCACCCGCGGGTGCCCCTGGAAGAAGGGCTGCGCCACACCGTCGACTGGTTCCTGTCACAGCCGGACACGCTCGTACGACCCCGGGAGCGATCCCGAGTAGGGCGGCCATCATGAAAGCACTCGTACTGTGCGGGGGAGCGGGCACCCGGCTCCGCCCGATCACCCACACCTCGGCGAAGCAACTGGTACCGGTGGCCAACAAACCGGTGCTGTTCTACGGCCTGGAGGCCATCGCCGCCGCCGGTGTCACGGAGACAGGCATCGTGGTCGGGGACACCGAGCGGGAGATCCGCGAGGCGGTCGGCGACGGTTCCCGGTTCGGCCTGGACGTGACCTACCTGCCGCAGGACGCCCCCCTCGGACTCGCCCACGCCGTCCTGATCTCCCGGGACTTCCTGGCCGACGACGACTTCGTGATGTACCTCGGCGACAACTTCATCGTCGGAGGGATCTCCGGCGTGGTCGAGGACTTCCGCCGTGAGCGGCCCGACGCGGCAATCCTGCTGACCCGTGTGCCCGAACCCACCGCCTTCGGGATCGCCGAACTCGACGCGGCGGGCCGCGTGGTGGGACTCGAAGAAAAACCGCAGCGGCCCAAGAGCGATCTGGCACTGGTCGGCGTCTATCTCTTCTCTCCCGCCGTGCACGAGGCCGTACGGGCCATCGGGCCGTCCCGGCGCGGCGAGCTGGAGATCACGGACGCCCTTCAGTGGCTGATCGAGAAGGGCCGTGACGTCCGTTCCACGACGATCTCCGGGTACTGGAAGGACACGGGAAACGTCACCGACATGCTGGAGGTGAACCGCTCCGTCCTGGAAACGGTCGAACCGGGGATCGACGGCAGTGTGGACGGGGCGAGTGAGATCATCGGCCGCGTCAGGATCGAGGACGGCGCCAAGGTGTTCGGCAGCCGTGTCGTCGGCCCGGCCGTCATCGGTGCCGGCACCGTGATCGCCGACTCCTACGTCGGACCGTTCACCTCGATCGCCGAGGACTGCCGCATCGAGGAGAGCGAGATCGAGTACTCGATCGTGCTGCGGCGGGCGTCCATCGTCGGCATGCGGAGGATCGAGGTCTCGCTGATCGGCCACAACGTCGAGGTGACCCCCGCCCCCCGCACACCCTCCGTGCACCGGCTGGTGCTCGGCGACCACAGCAAAGTGCAGATCCCGTCATGACCACGACCCGCATCCTGGTCACCGGTGGAGCCGGGTTCATCGGCTCCCACTACGTCCGCACGCTGCTCGGCCCGGACGGCCCGCCCGACGTGGCGGTCACCGTGCTCGACAAACTCACCTACGCAGGCAACCCCGCGAACCTGGACGAGGTCCGTGACGCGGACGGCTTCGCTTTCGTGCAAGGAGACATCTGCGATCCGGAACTCGTCGGCAAGCTGGTCTCCGAGCACGACCAGGTGGTGCACTTCGCCGCCGAGTCGCATGTCGACCGGTCCATCCTCGACGCCGACGCGTTCATCCGCACGAACGTGCTCGGTACGCAGACCCTGCTGGACGCGGCCCTGCGCCACGGCCTCGGCACCTTCGTCCACATCTCCTCCGACGAGGTGTACGGCTCGATCGGCCGGGGCTCCTGGCCGGAGACCGACCCGCTGCGGCCCAACTCGCCCTACGCCGCCTCCAAGGCCTCGTCCGACCTCCTCGCGCTGGCCCACCACCGCACCCACGGCCTCGACATACGCGTCACCCGGTGCTCGAACAACTACGGCCACCACCAGTTCCCCGAGAAGGTCATCCCCCTCTTCATCACACATCTGCTGGACGGCATACCTGTACCGCTCTACGGCGACGGCCTGAACGTCCGAGACTGGATCCACATCGACGACCATGTGCGGGCTGTCGAGCTCGTCCGTACCGGCGGACGCCCCGGCGAGGTCTACAACATCGGCGGCGGCAACGAACTGTCCAACCGGGAACTGACCGGCCTGCTCCTGCGCGAGTGCGGCGCCGACTGGAAAATGGTCACGTTCGTCGAGGACCGCAAGGGCCACGATCGCCGCTACTCGGTCGACTTCGCGAAGATTCGCGGGGAACTCGGCTACGCACCGCGAAAGGAACTGGCCACGGGGCTCGCGGAGACCGTCGACTGGTACCGCACGCACCGCTCCTGGTGGGAGCCGCTGCGCCGGCGGGCCGAAAGGGAGGCGTCATGACCTGCGAGTGGTTTGTCACCGGAGCGGACGGCATGCTGGGCCGGGAACTCGTCTCCCGTCTGAAGGCCCGCAAGGCGGACACCGTCGCCCTCGGCCACCACCGGCTGGACATCACCGACGGCGACGCCGTACGCGCGGCCCTGGACCAGTACCGTCCCGCGGTCGTGGCGAACTGCGCCGCGTGGACGGACGTGGACGCGGCGGAGTCCCACGAGGCGGAGGCGCTCGACGTGAACGGTCACGGCCCGGCCCATCTCGCCGCGGCCTGCCGCGTCCACGGCACGGTGCTGCTCCATGTCTCCACCGACTATGTGTTCTCCGGTGACAGCGACAGGCCGTACTGGGAGACGGACCCCCCAGCCCCGCGCACCGCGTACGGGCGGACCAAGCTCGTCGGGGAACAGGCCGTCCTGACGGCTCTTCCCGAGACCGGCCACGTGGTCCGTACGGCTTGGCTGTACGGGGCGGGAGGCGGAAACTTCGTCCAGTCCGTGATCAGGCTGGAAGCGGCCCAGGACGCCCTCTACGTCGTCGACGACCAGCTTGGGCAGCCCACATGGACCGGGGACGTCGCCGACCGGTTGATCCTGCTGGGGAACTGCGCGCGGGCGGATACCGCGCCGCCCGGCGTGTACCACGCGACCAACAGCGGTCAGGCGACCTGGAACCGCCTCGCGCGTGAGGTGTTCCGGCTGCTGGGCGCGGACCCGGCAAGGGTGCACCCCATCTCCAGCGCCACCCTGCCGCGTCCCGCTCCTCGCCCCGCGTACAGCGTTCTCGGTCACAGCCGCTGGTCCGATGCCGGGGTGCCGACGCTGCGTCACTGGTGCTATGCCCTGGTGGAGGCGTTCCCCGAGCTACGGGACGCCGAACGCAGGCGGTGGGCACGGCACGCCGCGTAGGCGGGCAGCAGCCCACCGCGCTCGGCCTCGATGAGCGTGGGCGCGGCGGCGTCCTTGTCGGACAGCAGTGGGGGCCGGTCGACGGGCCACTCGATGCCGAGCGACGCGTCCAGCGGATGGATGCCGTGCTCGCGTCGCGGAGCGTATCCCTCGGAGCAGAGGTAGACGACGGTGCTCTCGGCGATGAGCGCCATGAAAGCGTGCCCGAGGCCCTCGGAGAGGAAGACACAGCGGTGAGTGCTGTCGTCGAGCCGTACCGCGTCCCACTGTCCGAAGGTGGGCGAGCCGGTGCGGATGTCGGCCACGACATCCAGGACGGCACCGCGGACGCACGTCACGTACTTGGCTTGCCCAGGTGGCACGTCGGCGTAGTGGACGCCGCGTACGACACCGCGCCGCGACACCGAGCAGTTGGCCTGGGCGAGCCGGAGATCCGCACCGACGGCCTCGTGGAAGGCATCGCCGTCGAACCACTCGGCAAAGGAGCCCCGGTGGTCGGCGAAGACCCGGGTCTCGTGAACCCATGCTCCATCGATGCTCAACGGCCTCATGCCTCCAGGATCGCCGTATCCTGGAAGAGCGGCAAAGCGTACGACGGCGTAATTCCGATCATGAGTACACCCATTGAGGATTACGCCCTCATCAGTGACCTCGAAACCGCCGCCATGGTCGGCAGGAACGGGTCCATCGACTGGCTGTGCCTGCCCCGATTCGATTCCCCCGCCTGTCTGGCCGCTCTGCTGGGCACGGAGAACAACGGATTCTGGCGGGTCTCTCCCGTCGCCCGCGGTCCCTGTACGCGCCGGACGTACCGCCCGGACACGCTCGTACTGGAATCGCGGTGGGACAGCGCAACCGGGTCGGTGCGGGTCACCGATTTCATGCCGCCCCGTACTCGGCTGCCGTGCGTCGTCCGCGTGGTCGAAGGACTCTCGGGTTCCGTGACCATGCGCAGCGAACTGCGGTTGCGTTTCCACCAGGGCCGCGTCGTGCCGTGGATCCGCGTCACCGACCGCTGCACCGTCGCCGTCGCCGGGCCGGACGCCGTCTGGCTGGACGCCGACGCTCCGGTGAGAGCGGCCGACAGCCACGACGGCGCGGTCCCCGCGGTCCGCGATTCGACGGTCCTCGACTTCACCGTCCCGGCCGGCCGACGGGTGGCTCTGACACTGGTGTGGTCGCCGTCGCATCTGGCGGAGCTGCCCGCACCGCTGGGCGTCCCGACGGAGACAATTCTGAAGGAGACCGGCGACTTCTGGCGGCGCTGGGCCGGCCGATGCCGCTATGAGGGGCCGTGGCGGGATGCCGTGGTGCGCTCGCTGATCACGCTGAAGGCGCTCACCTACGCGCCCACGGGCGGCATCGTCGCGGCGCCGACGACCTCGCTTCCCGGCTGCATCGGCGGCGAACGCAACTGGGACCACCGGTTCTGCTGGCTGCGCGATTCCGCCCTGACCCTGTCCTGCCTGCTGCGCAGCGGCTACCGGGACGAGGCGGCGGCATGGCTGGACTGGCTGGTGCGGGCCATCGCGGGAGACCCCGCCGACCTGCAGACCGTGTACGGCGTCGGGGGCCAGCGGCTTCTGCCGGAGAGCGAGGCGCCGTGGCTGACCGGTTACGAGGGGTCGCGGCCGGTCCGGTTCGGCAACTCCGCCGTGAGCCAGTTCCAGCTGGACGTGTACGGCGAAGTTCTGGACACGCTCCATCTGTCGCTGCGCGCGGGCATCCCCCTGCCGACGCACGTGTGGGGTCTGGTGGAGGCGTTGATGGGCCACCTCCACCGGCACTGGCGTGAGCCGGATCAGGGGTTGTGGCAGGTCCGCGGGCCGCAGCGCCAGTTCGTGCATTCCAAGGTCATGACGTGGGTGGCCGCCGACCGCGCCCTCCGGATGGGAAAGCTGCTCGGCAGGAACGGGTCCTCGGGCGACTGGCGGGCCATGCGGGACGAGGTGCACCGGCAGGTGTGCCAGGAGGGCTGGGACGTGGAGCAGCGGTCCTTCGTGCAGTCCTACGGCTCGTCGGCCCTCGACGCCTCGGCTCTGCTGATTCCCCGGCTCGGCTTCCTGCCGGCCTGGGACGAGAGGGTGCTCGGTACCGTCCGCGCGATGCGAAAACTGGATCACGGCGGGTTTGTGCGGCGGTACGCGCCCGACGGCCAAGGGGCGCACGACAGCCAGGGCGGCCACGACAGCCAGGGCGTGCACAGCGTGGACGGCATGCACGGTACCGAGGGCACGTTCGTGGCGTGCTCCCTGTGGTACGCCGACGCCCTCGCCGCGACCGGCCATGCGGAACAGGCCCGGGATGCCTTCGAGAGGGTTCTCGACATCCGTAACGACGTCGGTCTGCTCTCGGAGCAGTGGGATCCGGACGCGGGCCGGCAACTGGGCAACGCGCCGCAGGCGTTCAGCCACATCGCTCTGGTGGAGACGGCCTTCGCCCTGTCATCGCCACCATCCCCGCGTCCCCGTGGTCTCAGCTCATCTGCCGCAGGGCGAAGCGTTCCGAGAGCGCGCTCAACGTCTCGTTGAGCCGGTCGATGTCCTCGTCGGAGTGGAGCGCCGTGATCTGGATGCGGAAGCCGACACGGTCGTGAGGGACGAGAGGATAGGCCGCGAGCGTCACATAGATGCCGTGGTCCCACAGGAATCCGGCGACCGCTCCCAGGTCCGACGCGTCGACGAGCGGGATCTCGACGATCGGCAGCCCATGGACACTCGGCGTGTCCAGACCGAGGTCGAGGATGTGATCGAGCACCCGTACGGTCTTGCGGTGCAGATCGGCGCGGATCGCGTCCCCACGGCGGTCGTTGACCTCCAGACCGGCGAGCGTCGTGGCGAGGGAGGCGGTCGGCGAGGGGCCGGAGCACAGATAGGGAGCCGCGGCGGTCTTCAGATGGTTCTTGAGCCAAGTGGGCAGTGCGATGAAGGCCAGCATCGAGGAGTACGCGTTGGAGAAGCCGCCGACGAGCACGATGCCGTCGTAGGTCTCGCCCATGTGCCGGACCACGCCGTTGCCGCGGGACCCGTAGGGGCACAGCTCGTCCGCCCTCCGCTCCCCGATGACGCCGAAACCGTGTGTGTCGTCGATGTACAGCGTCGCGCCCCGGTCCCGGCAGACGCCGACCAGTTCGGGCAGGGCAGGCATGTTTCCGGTCATGCGGTCGACGCCGTCCAGGCAGACAAGCCGGGACCTGCCGGACGGTACGGCCCGCAGCAGATCGTCGAGCTGGTCCGGCCGGTCTGCGTGGAACCGCTGCAGCGTCGCACCCTGGCCCCGGGCCGACACACATCCGTCATACACCGTCCGGTGCGCCGTGGCCTCGACGAAAACGTACCCCTGGCCGGTGAGGACGGGGATCACCGAGGCGTGGATCAGGTTGGACGTGGGCAGCAGCAGCGTGTCCGGCGCCCCGAGCAGCCCGGTGAGCCTCTCCTCGATCTCGGGGTAGAGCCGTGGGCTGCCGAGCAGCCGGGACCAGCTGGGGTGCGTTCCCCAGTGCCGGACGGCGGGCTCGATCGCGCCGATGATCTCGGGGCCCCAGTCGAAGCCGAGGTAGTTGCAGGAGGCGAAGTCGATCAGCCAGTGATCTCCGCTGCGGATGTGCCGGCCGAGCACTTCGTCCAGGACCGCGTCGCTCATCGGGCTCGTCTGCCGCAGGTGCTCGAGGTCGCCCCAGCGTGGATCACGCCGTGTTCGCGGGGATTCGGCGGCGGTGGTTCCGGGCTTGGCCGTGCGCTCCTCGCGCTCCTCGTCCGCCGCTGTCCGGTCGTCCGCGCCCGGCTCGCCTCCGACGGGGGTTCCGCCCGGTGCCGTGCTCGCCCGCATGCCTCGGGGCCCCCGTGCCGCCGCGCCGCTGTCTCGCGGCGACGGCTGGGCTTCGTTGCTCTGCCGCAGGACGACCTCGCTCTGCGCCACCGTCATCGGCCGTGCGAACAGATATCCCTGTCCGAACCGGCAGCCGATACCGGCCAGCAGCTCGCGCTGGGCCGGCTCCTCGATTCCCTCGGCGATCACCTCAAGGCCGAGCGTGTCGGCGATGTGGACGATCCCCTCGACGAGTGCTACCTGCTGGGGATCCCGCGTGATGTCGTCGATGAACGTCTTGTCGATCTTGAGTACGTCGAGGGGGAATTCCCGGAGATAGCGCAGCGAGGAGAATCCGGTGCCGAAGGCGTCGACGGCGATGCGTACGCCGAGATCTTTCAGCGCCCGTATGAGCGCGTCGATCTGGTCGTCCCGCTGCATGAGCACCGACTCGGTGAGCTCCAGCTGCAGCGAGCCCGGGACCAGGCCCGGTGTGTCGAGCGCCTTGCCCACCTCGTCCAGAAAGCCCGCGTCCCGGAACTGGCGGGCGGACACATTGACGCTGAGGTACGGCGGCGCCGACTCCTGGGTCTGGTGCTGCAGGCGGGCGATGTCGGACGCGGCGTTCTGCAGGACCCAGGCGCCCAGCAGCGTGATGTGTCCGGTCTCCTCGGCAAGGGAGATGAACTGCTGCGGCGGGAGCAGACCGCGCCGGGTGTGCTCCCAGCGGGCCAGTGCCTCGAAGCCGACGACATCGCCCACCATGATGTCCACGACCGGCTGGTACCGCAGGGCGAACTCCTCCCTGGCGATCGCACGGTCCAGGTGCGCCTGCAGGTCGTGCCGTTCCATCATGCGGACACGCAACTGGGACTGGAAGCGGCGCCACTGGCGCTTCCCCGCGGCCTTGGCCGCGTACAGGGCCAGATCGGCGTGGGCCAGCAGTTCCTCGGCGTCCTCGCTGTCCATCGCCGTGGCCACGCCCACGCTGGCCGAGACGCTCACCGAATCCTCGGACAACTGGAAGGGCCGGTTGAGGGTATGGATCACCTGCGCGGCCAACAGCTCGGCATCGAGGGGTTGCTTCGCGTCCTCCATCAGCACCGCGAACTCGTCACCGCCCAGTCGCGCCGCGGTGTCGGTGCGGCGCAGCGTCTCCGACAGGCGCTCTCCCACGGTGCCGAGGAGCCGGTCGCCGACCGAGTGGCCCAGCGTGTCGTTGACGAGCTTGAAGTCGTCCAGGTCGATGAAGAGCAGGCAGGTGAGAGTCGACTCGCGGCGGCCGCGCAGCATCGCGCGCTCGGTCCGCTCCAGCAGCAGCGTCCGGTTGGGCAGGCCGGTCAGTGGATCGTGAAAGGCCCGCTGAGTGAGTTCATGCTCCAGTTGGCGCTGTTCGGTCACGTCCCGCAGCGTGACGACAGTGCCGTTGACGGTCTTGTCGTGCCGCAGGTCGCGGCACCGCACCTCCACCTCGATGCGACCGCTGTCGCGCAACACCCACCAGTGGTCATGAGCCTCCTGTCGCCCGCTGTCCCGCATGGCCGTCAGTGCCCGGTTCGCCCGATGGCGATCCCGGGGGTCCACCAGTTCCCGCAGCGCCGTACCGATCAGCCGGTCGATGCCGAACATGGCTTCCGCTGAGGGACTGGCATACCGAACGGTGGTGTCGTCGTCGACGATGAGGATGACGTCCGAGGCGTTGTGCACCAGTGTGCGAAAGTACGCCTCGCTCTCCTTCCGAGTGATCTCCTGCCGGAGCCCGATGCGTTCCGTCGCCAGCCCCGCGTGCGAGGCCAGGATCTCCAGCGAGCCGCGCATGTCGGTGAGCCGACGCTCGGGTCCCGCCACCAGCAGCACGCCCGGAAGCTCACAGCCGGCCGGCCGGTCGGATTGGATCATGGGGCACAGCAGTGCAG
Source organism: Streptomyces sp. NPDC030296 (assembly GCF_055572815.1). NCBI lineage: Bacteria > Bacillati > Actinomycetota > Actinomycetes > Kitasatosporales > Streptomycetaceae > Streptomyces > Streptomyces sp. NPDC030296. The sequence continues at coordinate 144,799 of NZ_JBVICQ010000009.1, read as the reverse complement.
TCGGCAGATCACCGAGTTCGGTGGCGATGCGCGGCCCGAGCGCGGCGACGGGGACCATGAGCGTGTGGTGGAGGGCGAGGCCGTCCGGCCCGTCCTCGGGGGTCGCATCGGTGCCCGTGACGGGCCCGTCGCCGGGTCTGTCGGGGGACCGGTCCTGGAGCGCGTACAGGTCCTGGGCCTGCTCGGCCGACAGCAGCATGGACCCGTGCCGGACTTTCGGCCCGAACAGTGAGGTGACCGCCGTGTTGCAGGACTGCGCGATCTCCTGCGGTCTTTCCGCCGCCACCAGTGAAGCGGTCGCGGCGCGCAGCGCCAGCTCACGCGCCACGGCCTTGCGGTGGGCCACGATCATGCCCCCGAGGCGGAAGATCACCAACAGGAACAGGGCACTGGAGAAGGCCGCGAATCCCGTCGTGTCGGAAACGGTGCCCACCTGCCCCTCGTAGAGCAGGATCCCGGGCGCGATCAGTGTGGCCGCGGCGAGCAGCACGAGCCGGGGCCACGGCGGGCGCAGCGAGTGCGGCTGAGACACGGACGCGGTCAGCGCCGCCATGGAGGGGTGCAGCGCTGCCAGCCCCCACGCCGCGTAGAAGACGATCCAACCGGAGTCCAGCAGCGTGCCGGCCCGCCATGCCCCGTTGAGCTGGAGGATCCCGTAAGCGATGTCGAAACCGAGCAGCGTGACCGTGCCGAGGACGAGGAGCTGCACGGCGCGGTTGCCGCCGGAGAGCGGGGTGGGGGCGAGCAGCCGGGCCAGCATCGCCAGCACCAGTACGTCGCCGAGCGGGTAGGCGATGCTGATCGCGCGCTGCTGCCAGCTCAGGCCCTCCAGCCGCTCGGGCGGCCGCACGAGATAGACCCAGACCGGCAGGGCGAGTCCGGCGGTGATGATCAGCGCGTCCAGCATGCTGGGCAGGTCACGGTCCACCCAGCGGTACCGGACGAGACCGAACAGTCCAGCCGCCAGGAGTGGGTACACGGCGAGATGGCACGCGTCCGCCAGCGAGGGGAACGGATGGGGCGCGCGGAAGTACGCCTCCTGCGCGTTGCAGTAGGTATCGCCCGCGGACAGAGCCAACAGCCCGGCGGCCAGCATCCACCAGGGCCAGCGGTGCGCGGGCCGGTGGATGTGTGCTCCGGTGAGGATGGCGGCGGCACCAGCCAGCCCGATCACGGGCCAGAGCGGGGTGCGTGCCGCCGGGGTGGTCATGTACAGGCTGGTGGCGATCCCGACCAACGCGATGTACACGGCCATCAGCCGGTGGGCCAGCAGCAATGCCAAGCGCCTCCCTGCGTTGAAGGGCACCGGGCCGGGAACACGCGGCAACCTGTGCCTTTCCAGATCGTAGGCAGACGGGCGCCGGCCTGCATCTCGTCACCGACGTGGCGACGAACCCGTCGGCGGGCTGTCCTACCGCTTCAGGGTCGGCCGCCGGGCAGAGCCCGCGTAGCCGTGGGGGTTGAGCTGCTGGAACCGCCAGGCGTCCCGGCACATGTCGGCGAGGTCCCGGCTGGGGCGCCAGCCCCAGGCGCGCGTCACGGCGGTCGTGTCGGCGACGAGTTCGGCCACGTCGCCGGGGCGGCGGGCCGTGACCTCGTACGGAATGGGCCTGCCGCACGCCTCGGAGAACGCGGCGACGACGTCGAGGACCGAGCTGCCCATGCCGACGCCCAGGTTGTACACATACATGCCTGGTCCGTCGGCGAGGTGGTCGAGCGCGACGCGGTGGGCCTCGACGGTGTCCACGACGTGAAGGTAGTCGCGGATCGGGGTCCCGTCGGGCGTGGGGTAGTCGGCGCCGAACACGCGGACCCGCTCCCGTCGGCCGATGGCCACCTGGGCCACGTACGGCATCAGGTTCTCGGGAGTACGGCAGGGGTCCTCGCCGAGCAGCCCGCTGGGGTGGGCGCCGGCCGGGTTGAAGTACCGCAGGCACAGCACGGTGTATTCGGGGCACCGGCGGCAGACGTCGGCGAGGATCTGTTCGCAGGTCCACTTGGACGCCGCGTAGGGATTGGTGGGCCGGGCCGGGGTGGCCTCGTCCAGCAGTCCGGATCCGGCGTCGCCGTAGATCGAGCAGGAGGACGAGAACACGAGCTGGTGCACACCGTGCTCATGCATGACCCGGAGCAGAGCGGTCGTGCCGCCGACGTTGGTGTCGTAGTACTCCACGGGCATCCGTGTCGACTCGCCCACTGCCTTGCGCGCGGCAAAGTGCACGACGGCGTCCACTGAGTGGCGGTCGAAGACGGCCGAGAGGGCGTGTCGATCACGGATGTCCAGCTCATAGACGGCACCGACGAAACGGCCGGCGATCCGTTCCACGCGGGTGAGGACCTGCGGGGTGCTGTTGGAGTAGTTGTCCACCACGATCAGCTCGTAGCCGTGGTCGAGGAGTTCGACGCAGGCGTGACTGCCGATGAAGCCGGCTCCACCGGTGACGAGGACCGTGGATGGTGCGCTCATGGGCGTGGCTTCTTCGTGCGCGTGGCGTCGGTCCGAGTTCACCGCACCTCACCGGCCCGTGTCGGCGGCGTGGCCGGGGGGAAGCACGGCAGACCGGTGAGCGCCGCGATCGAGCCGAGCGTCAGTCCGGTGACGGGCGGGCGGGGGGAGCGGCGCGAAGGGCGTCGGACGGACGGCGCGGACCGGGTACGGACACCCGAGGACAGGGCTGCTGATGGTGATCCGGACGACGTCGAGGCCCGAGATCCGTGCAGGCCGACGCTCCACCCTGGGAAGATCCGCCGAAGCCGGTTCCTTACGCGTCATGGCGCGTCGCTCCTGAGTGCGTGACAAGCGAGCGACACCGTATGTTTACGGCGTATATATACGACTTTCCACCTCTTGCTCCCGGGCGTCAAGGGCTGTGAGGGGATGCATTGCGGGGGGAGGGCGCCGAGGCGGTCACGTCGCTTGTGTGCGGGTGTGTGGTTCACTCCGAAGCGGAGGGACGATGCGGCGAGGGCGGCGTGCTGATGGTGTCGTCCTCGACGGCCCACCTCGCCGAGGCCATCGCGCAGCCGTGCCGGAACCTCTGCGCGCGGGTGGTCGCGGTGGGGCAGGCCGCCGCCACGGCCGGCGTGCGCAACGACATCGAGACCGCGTTCGCAGCCGCCCCCGGTCACCCCGCCGACGGCCTGGTCCTGGTGGCCGACACCGGCGAGGTCTCGGCTCGGATCGCGCTGCCGACGGACCCCCGCCTGCGGCAGTGGGCGACCTTCGCCCGGGCTGAGCAGCGGCAGCCTCTCGGTGACACTGATCCCCGGCCTGGAGTCGGCGGACCTGCAGACGATAGAGCGACATCTTGCCCGGCCCGGCGGCGACTACTGGGATCTCAGCGTCGGCTGCGTCCCCGCCTGACGCCCCCCTCGTCCGCCCAAAACGTGGCCAGCCGGTACCGACCGAGGGCCTCCGGCAACACAGTTCCCTCGGTCACCGTTTCCAGTGCACCGCGCCGTGTGCCCCGAGCCGTGCGGAGCCTTCCCTCTGTCCCACGGATCCCTCACCTCTTCCTCCCACCCTGCGTGCTCCGGTTCTCCCGTAATACGGAGCAGGTCGGGCGGTGGATCGGCACGGCGGTGAATCTTGTGGCGGGCGGGGGGACGGACAGGCCGCGTGGGCGGCCGGAACCCTGGTGACCTGCGGCGAAAGGGTCAGCGGTGCTCGGGATTCTCCGCACCCGGGCGGCAGCCGGCGTCCCACTCGGTGCGCTGGTTGCCGTGGGCCGGCATGCCTCCGGCGCGCTTCAGCAGGGCCGCCATGTGCATGAGGTTCCAGGTCATGAAGGCGGTGTTGCGGTTGGTGAAGTCGTTCTCCGGTCCGCCCGAGCCCGGGTCCAGGTACGACGGCCCGGGCCCGGCCGCGCCGATCCAGCCGGCGTCGGCCTGGGGCGGGATCGTGTAGCCGAGGTGCTGGAGGCTGTAGAGGACGTTCATCGCGCAGTGCTTGACGCCGTCCTCGTTGCCGGTGATCAGGCAGCCGCCGACGCGGCCGTAGTAGGCGTACTGTCCCTGCTCGTTGAGTTCGCTGGAGCAGGCGTACAGGCGCTCGATCACCTTCTTGGTCACCGAGCTGTTGTCGCCGAGCCAGATCGGTCCGGCGACGACCAGGATGTCCGCGGCCATCACCTGCTCGTACAGGGCCGGCCACTCGTCCGTCACGAAACCGTGCTCGGTCATGTCCGGGTAGACACCGGGCGCGATGTCGTGGTCGACGGCGCGGACCTCGGAGGTGGTGACCCCGCGCGACATCATGATGGCCGCGCTCTTGTCGATGAGGCCCTGGGTGTGGCTGAGCTGCGGGGACGGCTTCAGCGTGCAGTTGATGAACAGGGCGGTCAGGTCGTCGAAACGGTACGGCTGGTCAGCGGCGGTCACCGAAGGAGCTGTCATGGGGTCAGCGTCTCGCGCGACATCCGATTTGTCCCACTCCGACGCACCGCCCTTATCTCACCTCAGCTCTGGCGCAGCGGTCCGAAGAAGGTGCGCAGGTCGGTGACGGGCAGGTCGGGGGCACCGTGGGCCGCCCAGTGGCTGCCGCGCTCGAATCGCGACCAGGAGGCGGCAGCTCGGGGTAGATGACGGGGCAGCCGCGCTCCGCGAGGGGGTGGCCGGCGCCGAGCATCCCGAGCACGCGAGCGGGAACGGTGGACGGAGGGACCAGTTCCGCCGGACAGCTGCGCCAAATGCCGGTGCCGCACCCCGCACCGTCACCCCGTCCCCCCTTCCGCGCGGTCAGCCGCAGGTGCCGTCCCCCTCCGGACCGGGCACGCGGATCATCAGCAGCGTCACGTCGTCGTCGTGGGCGGCCGGGTCCGGGAGAAGGGTGGTGATCAGCCGGTCCGCGGCCCCGTCGAGGAGTTCAGGGTCCGCGGGGGCGCCTTTCAGCGCCAGGTCGAGGGTGTGGGTGAGGACGTCGATCTGGGCCTCGATGTCGGTGCCCGGTCTCTCCACGAGTCCGTCGGTGTAGAGCACGAGGGTGCTGCCGGGCGGCAGCGGCTGGGTGGCCTCCTCGAACGGCACTCCGCCGCCCAGGTCGTTGACGCCGAGCGGCACTCCGACCGGGGTCCGCAGCCGGCGGGCGGCCCCGTCCGGGGGCAGGGCGATGACGGGCAGATGCCCGGCCGAGCAGAGGGTGACCTCCTCCGCGTCCTGGTCCATGACCAGGTAGACGCAGGTGACGAGCTGGTCGGCGAGGTCGCTGACGAAGGCGTCGAGGGCGGTCATGAGCCGGCTGGGCGTGGCGCCGGTGCGGGCCAGCGCGTGGGACGCGGCGCGCAGCTGTCCCATGACGGCCGCCGCCTCCAGACCCCGGCCCATCACGTCGCCGACGATGACGCCGGTGCGGCGTTCACCGAGGGGGATGACGTCGAACCAGTCCCCGCCGACCCCGGGGTCCTGGACGGAGGCCAGATAGCGGTGCGCGCTGGGCAGGTGCGGGAGGCGGGGCGGCTCCCCCATGAGGCTGTGCTGGAGGGTGTAGGCGATGTGCCGGTGCTGCTCGTAGCGCTCGGCGCGGGCGGCCTCCGCCAGTCTGCGCTCGGTGATGTCGCGCACGGTCAGGACGACCAGGGTCTGCTGTTCGGCCTGGAGTCTGCTGACGCTCACCTCGACGGGGAACTCGGAGCCGTCGGGTCGCTGCCCGTACAGCTCCCGGTCCACGACGGTCGGCCTGGGGTCGGGCAGACGCAGGTAGGCGCTCAGCAGGGCGCTGTGCCGTCGGCGCCGTGCGTGGGGCACGAGCCGGACGACGTCGTGGCCGACGAGGTCGCCGGGCGCGAGACCGAACAGGCGTTCCACCTGGGCGTTGGCCATGACGATGGTGCCGTCGCCGTCCGTGATGAGGGTGGCGTCGGGCGCGGATTCCAGGAGGGAGAGGAAGCGGCGCCGGGCCCGCTGGACCTCGCGCTGGGCCGCGACGCGTTCGGTGATGTCGGTGATCACACCGCACACGGCGTAGGGCTCGCCGTTCGCGTCGTTCAGCGGGAACAGGGAGCTGAGGACGTCACGTTGGCCCTCCGGCAGCTTGAGCAGTTCCTCGCGCTGCACGGGGGTGCCGCGGGCGAGCATGGCGAGGTCCGCGGCGCGCGCCTGACGTGCGAGGTCGGGCGGCAGGACGTCCGCGTCCCGCAGCCCCATCACCTGGTCGCGGGACAGGCCCGTGTTCGCCTCGAACGTCGTGTTGACGGCCAGGAAGCGGCCCTCCAGGTCCTTGATGAACACCACCGCCGGTGTGTGGTCCATGAAGGCCTGGAGGAGTTCGTTCTGTCGTACCTGCCACTCGGCACGGGCATGGGCCTCCTCGATGCGGCGGCCCACCGCCGAGGCCGCGAGGACGACCGCCGTGAACACGGCGACATGGCCGGCCACGAGGAACGCGGTGCCCAGCCGCGGACCGAAGAGGCCCGCGTCCTCGCCCTCGAGGACGCTCCAGCCGAGCAGGGGCGGTACGACGAGGACGGTGGCGAACAGCCGGCGCCCGAGGGCTCCGGTGGTACCCGCGTTCATCAGCAGTCCCGCGAGGCCCTCGTCCGGCCGGGTGAGGAACGCTGCGGTGCCCAGCAGCACCAGGGCGATCGCGGTGTGCAGGGCCATGCCGGTGTAGGGGCCGAACCGTTCCAGCTCGGTCACCGCGTAGATGGCCCCGTACAGCCGCAGCATGCCGAGGGCGAGAACGGCCAGGCCGGGGATCTGGCTGGTCCAGGCGGGTGCCCGGGGCGCGCTCGCGGACAGCGAGGCGCCACCCCCGAGCGTCAGGGCCGCGGCCGTGTTCGGTGACATCCGCCCGGGTGTACCGGTGCCGACCCCGGCGGTGTCGTCGTCGAAGAGGAGTTCGTCGAGACCGAATCCCGTCCCGGTCAGGTACTCGAGGCCGGTGAGTCCGCCGACGAGGAGGGCGGGCAGCGCGGCGACGCGGGCCGCGGCGAGGGTCCGCCCGCCGACCGGGCGGCCGGCGACCAGGAACAGGGACAGGCCGAGGGTCAGGATCGCCACGGCGGTGTTCGCCTTCATGGACACCTCGACGCCGGGCAGCGGGCTTTTCAGCACGTCGGCGTCGACGATCCATCCGGTCAGGCTCAGTGCTCCGAGCAGGGCGGCCAGCAGGGCGGCGATCCGGGCCCCCGCCCGGGCGGCGGTCAGGCCCCGGGCGTGCAGCGGCAGGCCCCCGGCCTGTGTCGCTCCACCCGCGCCGGGCGGCTCGGACGCCCGCTGCTCTCCCGTCACCGCGTACTCAACTCTGTGGACGAACCCGTATCCGCACACTCGGCTCGGGTGCGGACGGAAAGGTACCTACAGCGTCGCCCGCCCGGCCGGAATGCGCGATCGAGAGCGGAGGTCACGGGCGGGTCAGGAAAGGCCGAGAGCCTCCAGTACGGCCATCGCCGCGTTGTGGCCCGGCACCCCGCTGACGCCGCCGCCGCGTACGGCGCCCGCGCCGCACAGGAGCACGTTCGGGTGGCGGGTCTCCACGCCCCAGCGTCCGGTGTCCTCCTGGGTGTGGGGCCAGGCGAGGGCGCGGTGGAAGATGTTGCCGCCGGGCAGGCCGAGGTCGCGTTCCAGGTCGAGAGGGGTCCTGGCCTCGATGCAGGGGCGGCCCTCGGCATCGGTGGCGAGGCAGTCGGCGAGGGGCTCGGCGAGATGAGCGTCGAGCTGCGCGAGGGTCGACTTCAGGAGTTCCTCGCGTACGGCGTCATTGTCGGCCTCGAACAGCCTTGCGGGGGTGTGCAGCCCGAACAGGGTGAGCGTCTGGTAGCCCTGCTCGACGAGGTCCGGGCCGAGGATCGTCGGGTCGGTGAGGGAGTGGCAGTAGATCTCGGAGGGCGGTGCCTCGGGGAGCCGGCCCGCGGCGGCCTGCGCGTAGGAGGCCGCCAGCTGGTCGTAGCCCTCGGCGATGTGGAAGGTGCCGGAGAACGCCTCGCGCGGGTCGACGGATCCGTCCCGGAGCCTCGGAAGCCGCTTGAGCAGCATGTTCACCTTGAGCTGTGCGCCCTCGGCGGGCGCCGGCGGCGTGTCGCCGGTCAACGCCGCGAGTTCCCGGGGTGAGGCGTTCACCAGGACGTGCCGGGCGGCGACGGTGCCTTCGCCGTCCGGTGTCCGGTAGGTGATCTCGGCGGACCGGCCGTCGGTCGCGATGTTCCGTACCTCGTGGCCGGTGGCGAGCACCGCTCCGGCCGCGCGGGCGGCGGTGGCGAGGGCGTCCGTGAGGGCGCCCATGCCGCCGACGGGGACGTCCCAGGCGCCCGTGCCGCCGCCGATCACGTGGTAGAGGAAGCAGCGGTTCTGGCTGAGGGTGGGGTCGTGGGCGTCCGCGAAGGTGCCGATCAGGGCGTCGGTGAGGACGACACCCCGCACCAGGTCGTCGTGGAACGCCGACTCCACGGCGACGCCGATCGGCTCCTCGAAGAGGGCGCGCCAGGCGTCCTCGTCGTCGATGCGGGCCCGTAGCTCGTCCCTGGTGGGCAGTGGCTCGGTGAGGGTCGGGAAGAGGCGTTCGGCGACACGGCCCGTCATGCCGTAGAAGCGCTGCCAGGACTCGTACTCGCGCCCCGAACCGGTCAGTCGTGCGAAGGCCTCCCTGGTGCGGCGCTCGCCGCCGCCGACCAGCAGACCGGTGGGGCGGCCGTCGCGTTCGACGGGGGTGTACGAGGAGATCGTGCGGCCCCGGACCCGGAAGTCGAGGTCGAGGTCCCGGACGATCTTCTTGGGCAACAGGCTGACCAGGTAGGAGTACCGCGACAGCCGGGCGTCGACCCCGGTGAAGGGGCGGGTGGAGACGGCGGCGCCGCCCGTGTGCCCGAGCCGCTCCAGGACCAGCACGGACCGACCGGCGCGGGCCAGGTAGGCGGCGGCGACCAGGCCGTTGTGGCCGCCTCCGACGATCACCGCGTCGTAGGAGTCGTGGGGTCGGGGTCCGGGGCGGCCGGCGTGCGCTTCTGGGGCGGGGGTGGCAGGCATGACTCTTGGTAACACGCGTCGATCGAGGTCGGCCAGGGGGCCGAGGCAGGTGGACCAACGCCGGCCCGCCGGGGGGTCAGGCGCCGACCAGGGCCCTTCTGATGGAGCTCCGCGGGAGAAGGAGCGGCGTTCGGTGCGTGCTCTCGGTGTGCCGGGCGGAAGCCCTCGTAGCGGAGCTACCAGGCCGTGTCCGGTGCGGCGAGTACGGGTGGGGGTACCCCCTGCTCGGAGAGCTCGGGGGAGCGTGCCGGGCGTCGCGACGCCGCGGAGATCCATCAGAAGGGCCCTGGTGCCCGCTGCTGCCGTAGGGCCGCCACCCTGCGGTACAACCGCACCGCTTCCGGGCCCCGGCCGAGCTGCTCCAGGCAGTGGGCCTCGTCATTGCGGCTGGCGAGGGCGTCCGGGTGGTCGGCGCCCAGGACCCGTTCGCGGGCGTCGGCGACGCCCCGGTACTCGGTGAGGGCGTCGGCCCAGCGCCCGAGCCAGCCGAGGCCGACGGCGACCTCGCGGCGGCTGACCAGGGTGTCGGGATGGTCGGGGCCGAGGACCCGCTCGCGCAGGGCGCAGACGTCGCGGGACTCGGCGAGGGCCTCCTCCCAGCGGCCGAGCCGGCCGAGGTTGACGCCGAGGCCGTGGCGGGCGCGCAGGGTCTCGGGATGGTCGGGGCCGTGGACCCGGGCGCGGTCGTGGACGAGCGCGCGGTAGAGGGGCAGGGCCCGGGTGCTGCGGCCGAGTCGGCCGAGGCTGATGCCGACCTCGTGGCGGGCGGCGAGGGTGTCGGGGTGGTCGGGGCCCAGGGCCTGGGAGCGGGCCTCGGCGACCTCCTCGTAGGTCTGGAGCGCCTCGGGCCAGCGGCCCAGCTGGCCGAGCGCCCAGGCGACCTCGAAGCGGGTGACGAGGGTGTCGGGGTGGTTGGCGCCGAGGACGCGGGTGCGGGCTGCGGCGACCTCGCTCGCCGTGCGGTACGCGTCCTCCAGCAGGCCGAGCCTGCTGAGGGTGAAGGCGAGGTTGTGGCGGCAGCGCAGGGTGTCCGGATGGTCGGGTCCTGCGAGGCGTTCCCGGGCGGCGAGTACGGACGCGTACGCCTGGTGGGCCTCGTGGTGGCGGCCCAGCTGGCCGAGGACGTACGCCATCTCCTGCCGGGCGGCGAGCGTGTCGGGGTGGTCGGCGCCGAGGAACCGCTCGCGGGCGTGGGCGACATGGGCGAACTCGCGCAGGGCGTCCGCGGGGCGGCCGGTGCGGCTCAAGGTGAAGCCGATCTCGTAGCGGCTGGCCAGGGTGTCGGGGTGGTCGGGGCCGAGGGCGTGCTCCCGTTCGGCGGCGACCGCCCGGTGCACCTCCCCGGCCTCCGTCCAGCGGCCGAGGCGGCCCAGGCTCAGGCCCGCGTTGTGCCGCCCGGCCAGGGTGGCGATCAACGCCGGTGAGGGGGTGGGCCGTTCGGTGCGTACGGGTTCCTCGGCGCGTACGGAGGCCGGGCGGGCGATCCACTCCCCGGTGAGACCGGCGGAGGCGTCCGGTGGGGTGAGGCGCAGTCCGGTGCCGGTGGCCTTGTGGCCGGTGGTCATGCCCTGGGTCCAGGACGGCAGCCGGGGCTCGCGCCCGGCGGCCGGCGCGGGGCGGGCCGGGGGTGGCGGGGTCACCGGCGCGGGGTCGGCCCTGGGGGCGCGGCCGGGCGCGCCCGAGGGTGCCGGGGCCTGCGTCGTCCGCCCCTCGTCGATGCGGCGGCTCAGTTCGCGGGCGTCCTGGGGGCGGGCCTCCGGCTGCTTGGCCAGCAGGTCCAGGATGAGCCGCTCCAGGTACGCGGGGAGGTCCTCGCGGTGGCTGCGCGGGGGCAGGGGAACGGTGTCGCGGTGGCCCATGAGGACCGCCCAGGCGTCGTCCAGGTCGAACGGCGGTACCCCGGTGGCGATCTCGTAGAGGACGCAGCCGAACGAGTACAGGTCGCTGCGCCGGTCGACCTGGCCGCCGCTGATCTGTTCCGGCGACATGTAGTGGGGGGTGCCCATCGCGATGCCGGTGCCGGTGAGTCGGGAGGTGAAGGTGACGTCGCGGCCGAGGCGGGCGATCCCGAAGTCGCAGATCTTCACCGTGCCGTCGGTGAGCCGCATGATGTTGGCGGGTTTCAGGTCGCGGTGCACGATGCCCCGCCGGTGGGTGTAGGCGAGGGCGGAGGCCACCTGTCCGGCCACCTCGACGACATCGGCGACGGGCAGCGGATGCTGCTTGTTGTCCTCCAGGAGCTGGCTGAGGTTACGGCCCTCCAGCAGTTCCATCACGAGGAACAGCACTCCGTCGGACTCGCCGAAGTCATGGACGACGGTCACTCCCCGGTGCTGGAGGCCGGCGGCGACGCGCGCCTCCCGCCGGAACCGCTCGCGGAGCACACCGGTGACGGACTGGTCCGGCCGGGTGTTGACGGGTTTGAGGCACTTGAACGCGACCTGACGGTCCAGTGACTCGTCTCTCGCACGCCAGACCTCGCCCATGCCGCCACGCCCGATCAGATCGAGCAGCCGGTACCGGCCCTGGATCAGCGTGGTGTCCGTCATCGCCAACGATCGCCCCCGTCCGTACGGACCCGCCCTCCCCTGGCTTGTCCGATGTCCAGTATGGCGACCTATCTCATGACTTTGTACGGTGCCGGGCGGGTGTCGGGGCCGAGCCGCGCCATGGCCTTCAGGATGTGCTTGGGCGGGAGCTGCCAGCGCAGACGTGCGGGAACGCGGCGCAGCAGGGTGCCGGTGCGCCGCAGGCGGCGGGTGACGACCGCCGGCGCGGGGGCCGGTCTGCCGTACAACTCGTGGGCGTATCGCGGCAGGGAGGCGTACGCCAGGTCGGCCACGCGCCGCCAGAGCGCTTCGCGTGCCGGTACGAGCAACGGGTGGGTGGGCGGGCGGCGCAGGAAGTCGTCCACGTCGCGTGCCTCCGGTCCGGCGGCCAGTTCGGGGCGGACCCGTTCGAAGTACGCGGTCAACTCGGCGCGACTGCCGGGCACGTCGGCCGGGTCGAGCCCCACCAGGCGGGCGCTGACACGGTGTTCGGCCACGTACCGGTCGGCGGCCGCCTCGCCGAGGGGGAAGCCGGAGCGGAGCAGGATGTGCACGTAGGAGTCGATCTCGGCGCAGTGCACCCACAGCAGGAGTCCGGGTTCGTCGACGCCGTACCGCTCCCCCGTGTCCGGATCGGTGGCCGTGAGCATGCTGTGGATCTTCCGGACGCGGGCGGCGGCCCGCTCGGCGGCGTCCGTGGTGCCGTACGAGATGGTGCCGACGAAGTTCGCCGTGCGCAGCAGTCGGCCCCAGGCGTCCTTGCGGAAGTCGGAGTTCTGCATGACGCCGCGTACGGCCCGGGGGTGCAGGGCCTGGAGGTAAAGGGCGCGGACCCCTGCGATCCACATCATGGGATCGCCGTGCGTCTGCCAGGTCACCGAGTCGGGCCCGAAGAGTCCGGGGTCACCCCGGTGCGGGGCGCCCACGCCGTCGGGTCGGGTCACGGTCATGTGAGGTCACCTCGGGTGGCTGTCGGCTCGCGCGTCTGGTCGAACGTTCAGCATCATCCCCCCAGGGGGAGACAGAGCGGAAGGCGCTGGTAACCGTCATGGTCTGGTCGGGGTTGTTGCGGACCAGGTCACTGGTTCTGCTCGTTTTTCGATCAGACAGTCCTGCTGAACACCAGTGGACGGGGTAGCAGGATCTCGGCAAGGTTCCCCCGCACGAAAGTGAGGCCTGTTCCCATGGCGGAGACACGAGACGTCGTTGAACTCATTCTTCAGGACCACCGGAAGATGGAGGAGCTCTTTCGCCTGATGCGCAGCGTCGAAGCCGACCGGGCCGCCGCCTTGCGGGAATTCTCCGATCTGCTGATCGCGCACGCACTGGCGGAAGAGGCGAAGGTCTACCCCGCGCTCAAGCGCTACAAGAAGATCGACGACGAAGAGGTGGAACACGGCGAGGAGGAACACGAGGAAGGCAACAAGGCACTCCTTGAACTCCTGGAAGTCGACGAGGTCGGCTCCCAGGAATGGGACGAGAAGCTGGAAGATCTCGTTCAGGCGGTCACCCACCACGCCGACGAGGAGGAGCGCACCATCCTCAACGGAGCGCGCGAGAACGTGGCCATGGAGCGCCGCGAGGAACTGGGCGAGGCGTTTGTGGAAGAGCGCGAGCGTCAGCTGAAGGAAAGCTGTGGTGCCGTCGACAACGTGCGCCGCATCGTCAACTCCTGACCACAACCCGCGCCACGCCCCTGGCGGTCGGCGCCGGGAGGAGGCGGCCGTGACCTTCCGGTTCCCCCGCAGTTCCTTGCTGGGTGCAGGGCGACGGCCGTGGGCAGGTCTGGGTCTTCTCATGCCCTCGACCAGGGCGTCCGCCCCCGCGACTCTCCGCCGGTCGGTCAGGACCGCCGTCCGAGGTGGCCGCTTCCACATTTCAGACCGGTGTGACGCTGGAGGAGAGGCGGTTCCGCCGCCGTATCGCGTAGAGCCTGGCAGTGCCGCCCATCTCGTCCAGTCACCCACCGGTTCGCGGCGGCGACAGATGACCTGACCCCTGCTCCGTACGGGAAATCTCCGGGACGCGAAGTGAGGCGATCGAATGGACCGGGTTCCCGAGGTGGCCGTCGGACTCTGCACCGCCTATGCACTGGCGGAACGCGGAACGAAGGCACGAGTGGGCCGACCGGTTCGGCGCCGAACTGATCTCCCAGGATGGAGTGGTCGCCCTGGGTGGTCCTCTAGCGTCGGTGGTCACAGCGGCGTCAGCGTCGGACGCGGGGCATGCCCAGGCCGATCCAGGCGATGATCTCGCGCTGGATCTCGTTGTTGCCGCCGCCGAAGGTGAAGATGACGGCCGAACGGTAGCCGCGTTCGAGTTCGCCGTGCAGGACGGCGCCCGCCGAGCCCTCCTTGAGGGCGCCGCCGGCGGCGACGATCTCCATGAGCCAGGCGTAGGCGTCGCGGCGGGCCTCGGAGCCGTAGACCTTGACGGCGGACGCCTCCTGCGGGGTGAGGGTGCCGTCCTGGACGGCGCTGACCATGCGCCAGTTGAGGAGCTTGAGCGCGTCGAGCCTGGTGTGGGTCCGGGCGAGGCGGCGGCGCACCCAGGGCAGGTCGATGACGCGGCGGCCGTCGGCGAGCTTCGTCTCCATGGCCCAGCGCTGGACGTTGTGCAGGGAGCGGATCGCCATGGTGCCGTGGGCGGCGAGGGTGACGCGTTCGTGGTTGAGCTGGTTGGTGATCAGCCGCCAGCCCTTGTTCTCCTCGCCGACGCGGCGGGAGACCGGGACGCGTACGTTCTCGTAGTAGCTGGCGGTGGTGTCGTGCGAGGCGAGGGTGTTGATCAGGGTGCAGGAATAGCCGGGGTCGGTGGTCGGCACGAGGAGCATGGTGATGCCCTTGTGCGGCGGTGCGTCCGGGTCGGTGCGGGTAGCCAGCCACACCCAGTCCGCCGTGTCGCCGTTGGTCGTCCAGATCTTCTGGCCGTTGACGACGTACTCGTCGCCGTCGCGCACCGCGCGGGTCTTCAGTGCGGCGAGGTCCGTCCCGGCGTCGGGCTCGCTGTAGCCGATCGCGAAGTCGATCTCACCGGACAGGACTCGAGGCAGGAAGTACGACTTCTGCTCCTCGGTGCCGTACTGCATGATCGTCGGACCGACGGTGTTGAGGGCCATCAGCGGCAGCGGGACACCCGCCTGAGCGGCCTCGTCGAAGAAGATGAACTGCTCGATGGCGGTCAGACCGCGTCCGCCGTACTCCTTGGGCCAGCCGACGCCGAGCCAGCCGTCCGCGCCGAGGCGGCGGATGGTCTCCCGGTAGAAGCGCTTCTGCGCCGCCGGCTCGGAGTGCCGGGTGTAGGCGCCTGCCGGGACCAACTCGGCGAAGTAGGAACGCAGTTCGGTGCGCAACCGCTGCTGCTCGGGCGTGTATTCGAGGTGCACGGCGCCTCCAGGCTCCCCAAGGCCGACCTGACGGCGCACACGCTAGAACGTGTTCCAGTAATTGGGAACACACGGGAACACGGGAACGTGGCGGTCCGGCCGATCACCCTGGACGCCGCTCGGTGGTGCCTGTAGGGGCCGCGCGGCTCAGCCGAGGGTGACGAGGAAGTCCGTGCAGGCCCGGGCGCAGGCGCGGCAGGCCCGGGCGCTCTCCTCGGCGCCGGGGTGCTCGTCGAAGACGCGTGCGCACTCCAGGCTGACCGTCCGGCACCACTCGACCTGAACACGGACGGCCGCTTCGTCGAGGTTGGTCTGCTCGGACAGCGCCCGGCAGGTGGCGTCGCACACCTCCGCGCACATGATGCCCTTGCGCCGCATCTGCTCCTGCTCCTCGGGGCCGCCCGGATCGGCGAGGCTCGCCCGCAGGGCACACGCACGCGCACATTCGGTGCACGCCTGCGCGCACGCGAAGCGGTCCTCGAGGAATCGGATGAGTTCCTGCTGCTGGGATGTCGTCGTCGAGGTCACCCGAGGCGGGTAGCCGGAGCGCTGTCCGTCAAACGCGGGCACCCCCGGGCCGGGTTCCCCGAGGCCTGTTCGCCGAGTCCTGTTTCCCCCCGCGCCCGACCGGGCACCCGTGCACACCCCGGCACGGGGGCGAGGAACGGTCGGTCCCGACCGCCTCCCATGTGAGCCGACCAGGTTCACCCGACCCTTTGGGGGTATTCATCCGATATGAACACGGAATGGGCTAATTTCGCAGCAGAGCGCAGCGTGCTGGGCGGCGCCGCCCCGTTCATCGCCGGGGTGGTCGTCGTGTCGGTGCTGATCGGGGCCCTGTGGCTGGGTGCGCGTGTCCGTGCGCGTGAGCCGCGCCGCCCCCTCCCCGAGGAGCAGCCGAAGCTGCCCGAGGGCGGCCCCGTGCGCGAGGAGCAGGCGAACCGTGAACCGGACGAGATCCCGAAGAGCGACTACCGGCTGACGCCGTACGAGGTCCACGGGAACCAGGGCACCCGGCCCAACCCCGACAAGAAGCGGCCCCGCTGGAGCAAGAACAGCAGCGGCTCCTTCGGCAGCGGTGGGCTCGGCGCCCACTGACACCGCATCGCGGCGGGCCCCGGCTGCGGCAGGGGCCCGCCCGCTGCCCGGACGGTCCTCCGGCCGATCCCGGGACCACGCGGTGTCACCGGAGCGGTACGCGCGTGTACCGCCACAGTGCACGAGAAGGAGTGAGAGTCATGGCAGACCACCGGACGCTGCCACTGCCCGACTACGACCATCTGCCGATCGGCGGCCTGGAGAGTCGTGTACGGTCGCTCACCGCCGAGGAGGTGGAGGAGCTGCTGACGTACGAGCGTGAGCACGCCGACCGGCTGCCGGCGACCCAGCTGCTGACGGCACGCCTTGACCAGCTGCGCTCGGGTGCGGAGCCGACGTCGGGTGACCCCGGTGCGCTGCGGCCGGAGCAGCACGGCCGCCGCTCCGGCTCCCCCGTGTCGCCGGCGACCTCGCCGCAGCCGATGAGTCCGCCGCCGCACGGCACCCCGGACCAGCGCGGCAAGCCGAAGGGCGACCGCACGTAGGTCCGAGACCGCGTGCGAGCGCCACCCCGGCCGACCGGAACGGGCCGGGCGCCCGACCGGGAAAGAAGTCGGCGTACGGAAGGGGCGTCCCGTGTTGTGCGGGGCGCCCCTTCCGGCGGATGGTCACTTCCGGTGGGTGGTCAGCCTTCCAGCGCCAGCCCGGTGTAGTTCTCGGCCAGTTCGGCCGCCGCGTGGCGGGAGGTGGCGACACGGTGCAGCTGGGAGAGCTGGAGCTTGGTCTCGAAGGGGGACTGCTCCGGGTCGGCGTGCAGGGTCGTGGTCATGAAGTACGAGAAGTGCTCGGCCCGCCACACCCGGCGCAGACAGGTGTCCGAGTACGCGTCCAGCAGCTCCGTCGACCCGGTCTCCTTCAGCCGTGCGAAGGCGCGGGCGAGCACGATGACGTCGGTGGCGGCGAGGTTGAGGCCCTTGGCACCGGTGGGCGGCACGATGTGCGCGGCGTCGCCGGCGAGGAGGAGGCGGCCGTACCGCATCGGCTCGGTGACGTGGCTGCGCATCGGCAGGACGGCCTTGGCGGTGACGGGTCCGCGCTTGAGCCGCCAGCCGGGGTTCGCGGTCAGAGCGAACCGGGCGTCGAGCTCGTCCCAGATCCGCTCGTCGGACCAGTCGGCGGGGTCGGTGCCGTTGGGGACCTGGAGGTAGAGGCGACTCACGGACGGCGAGCGCATGCTGGCCAGCGCGAAGCCCCGCTCGGAGTGGGCATAGATCAGCTCGTCGTAGACGGGCGGGGCGTCGGCGAGGATGCCCAGCCAGGAGTAGGGGTAGGTGCGCTCGTACGTCGTCCGCACCCTGTCCGGGACGGCCTCGCGCGCCACGCCGTGGAAGCCGTCGCAGCCCACCACGTAGTCGCAGCTCAGGGTCTGTTCGCGGCCCTCGTGCGTGTACCGGATCACCGGGCGGTCGCCGTCCACGCCCTCCACGGCGTGCACCTCGGCCTCGAACAGCAGCGGGCCGCCGTCGGTGAGCTGGAGGGCGATCAGGTCCTTGACGACCTCGGTCTGGGCGTAGACCCACACGCGGCGGCCACCGGTCAACTCGGGGAAGTCGACGCGGTGGGCGCGGCCGGCGAAGCGCAGCTCGATGCCGTCGTGCGGCATCCCCTCGGCGTCGAGACGAGCGCCGGCGCCGCAGGCCCGCAGCACGTCGACGGTCGCCTGCTCCAGGATTCCGGCGCGCTGCCGCTGCTCGACGTACGCCCGGTCCTTGCGTTCCAGGACCACACTGTCGATGCCGGCGTTGTGCAGCAGACGGGCCAGCAGCAGCCCGGCCGGGCCGCCGCCGATGATGCCGACGGTGGTGTGCATGAGTAGTACTCCTCGCCGTTGAGGACGAGCCGCGTCCGGCCTCCGGGAGCCGACCTTGTTCGTCAGGTGTTCGTCAGGTGAAGTTCAGTTCACTAAGTTGTGGTCCTGAGTCTGCGCCCGGCCCGCCCGCCTGTCAACGGTCACACACGGAGGGACGGTCGTGGAGGGCGGACGGTTGGGGCGTGGCAGCGGTGGAGGCGGTGCCCCGGGGCGGAGGGGGCGGCTCAGTCCACGAAGTGGAACCCGGGGTGCGGGTGCATCAGGAAGTCGTGGTGGGAGATGTTCCAGGCGTAGGCGCCCGCGAGGGAGAACGCCACCCTGTCCCCCGCGCGGAGCCCCGGCGCGTGGACGTTCCGGGCGAGGAGGTCCTTGGGGGTGCAGAGCTGGCCGGTGAGGGTGACACGGTCCCCTTCGGCCGTGGGACGCGGCCACGGGTGGGGCCACTCCCCCACGGGCAGCACCGAGCAGGGCTGGTCGTGGCCCTTGGTGGCCGGGGTGCGCAGATGGTGGGTGCCGCCGCGCACCACGGCGAACTCCTCGCCGTGGCTGGGCTTCACGTCCAGCACCTCTGTGGCGTACCAGCCGCAGTAGGCGGTCAGGGCGCGCCCGGGTTCGATGCGGAGCGTCAGTCCCGGGTGGTCGGCGAGGAGGCGGGCGAGTCCGTCGCCGTACGACGACCAGTCGAAGCGGCGGTCCGGGTCGGCGTAGTCGACGGCCATGCCGCCGCCGATGTTCACCTCGGCGAGGGGCACGCCGAGGCCGGTCGACCAGTCGACGATCGAGCGGGCGACGGACAGTTGCTCGGGGGCGTCGAGGCCGCTGGCCAGGTGTGCGTGGACGCCCCGCAGTTCGAGGTGGGCGCAGCTTCCGTCGGTGAGGGTGCGCAGGACGTCCGCCGCCCGGGTGGGGTCGATGCCGAACGGGGTGGGGCGCCCGCCCATCGCGAGGGAGCCGCCCGCGAGGGAGCCGTCCGCGACGGCGAGGTTGAAGCGGAGGAGGACCGCCACGCGGCGGCCCGGCGCACCAGCGACCCGCCGGGACAGGTCGGCGAGCATCCGCAGGTCGTGCTCGCTCTCCACGTGGAAGCGCTCGACGCCGCGCTCCAGCGCGGTCGTGATCTCGTCGGGGGTCTTTCCGGGCCCGCCGAAGGCGAGCGGCCGGCCGGGAACGGACTCGGCGACATGGACGAGTTCACCGCCGGAGGAGACCTCGTAGCCGTCGACGTACGGGCCGAGCGCGGTGAGGATCTCCGGCTCGGGGTTGGCCTTCGCGGCGTAGTACAGCTCGACCCGGTCGGGCAGGGCGGACCGTACCCGGGCGGCGTGCTCGCGCAGGGCCGTCATGTCGTAGACGTAGGCGGGGAGTTCGGTCGGCCTCAGGGACAGGACACGGTCGCGTACGGCGGGGGTCAGGGCGGGTACGGCGGAGGTCGGGGCGGTCATCGGGTGCTCCAGCGGAGGACGTCCTCGGCGAGGGGCGAGGGCAGGCGGACATAGCCGGCCTCGCGGTCGGCCTTGCGTTCCCATCGGGTGAGCAGGTTGGCCTTGGCGGGCAGCGGCACCCCGGCCAGCAGGGCGGCGAGCAGCGGCGGACGGCTTTCCTCGTCGGCGTGGGCCCGCAGCTCGGCGCGGACCGCCGCCCACAGGTCGGCCTCGGTCTCGGGGTGCAGATCGGCGAGGGCGGCGAGCAGCTCGGCGAGATGGTTGACCAGCAGGCAGTACACGATCCGGTCCCAGCCGCGCCGGGCGTCGTACGTCATCGGGCCGGCGACCTCGGGCGGGAGGGCGGCGAGGGTCTCGGCGTGGTGGTCGGGGACGAGCTTGGTGCCCTCCAGGTCGCGGAAGAGGACCCCGGCCGGCATGCCGTCGGTGTCGACGCAGATCAGGACGTTCTGGAGGTGGGGTTCCAGGACGACGCCATGGTCGAAGAAGGCGGACAGGACGGGCGGGACGAGGAGGCGGAGGTAGGCCCGCCACCAGTCGAGCGCGGCCTCGGGGCCGCGTCCGGACAGCAGCCGGGAGATGTGGGCCGGGCCGGTCGGGTACTCGTCGGCGACGGCGGCCGCGAGCAGCGGGGTCGTGCCGGGCGGGAGCCTCCGGGACAGGCCCTCGCGGACGATCACGCCGAACCCTTCGAGCAGGGTGCGGTCGGGGGTGCCGTCGGGGCCGGGCAGAGCGAGGCTGCGGTAGGCGGGTTCGCGGAGCAGCGCGCTGCCGGGGAAGCGGGCCTCCAGGTCGGCCGTCGCCGGGGCGAGGGCGCGGGTGAGGGCAACAGCGCCGGAGAGTTCGTAACGGGCGTGTCTGCGGACGCAGTTGGTGATGCGGACGTTGAGGCTGAACTTCAGGAAGGCGTCGCCGTCGAAAAGGGTGCGGACGGAGGCGGTGGCCGCGTACTCGGGGCCGCCTGGCCCGAGGTCGAGGATGTCGCCGCGCCCGAGGGCGTCCCGCAGCAGGCGGTGCTCGCGGAGCATCTCGTACTGCCAGGGGTGCGCGGGCAGCAGCCGGTAGCCCTCGGGGACGTCGCCGCGTTCCGGGTCGAGGACGGCGCCGGCGCCGGGCTCGGCGCTCTCCTGGGCGATCAGGTCCTCGCGTACGGCGAGGCGGCGCAGCGGGAAGACGGCGCGGGCCTCCGGGGCGTACGACCGCCAGGCGTCGGCGTCGCCGGTGCGGGCCTTCGGGGTGGGGTGGAAGCGGTGCCCGAACAGCAGGGACTGCTCGGAGGCGAGATAGTCGGGGCGCCCGTGGGGGTCGGTGTCGCGGTCGGCGAGCGCGGCGGCGAGAGTGCGGTGGCTGGAGTCGACCTGGGGCAGGAACTCGTCGTTGCGGACACCGGTGCGCAGGGTCAGTTCGTCGTGGATGTACTCGGCGAGACGGCGCCAGTCGAGTGCCGTCCAGCCGGTCGCGGTCTGCTCGTGCACCGGGCCGGCGAAGCGGTGGGCGCCGAGCAGGGAGGTACGACGCAGCGCCACGCGGAGCAGCGGGCCGCGGCGGGGCAGTCTCAGCAGGAGGTGGCCGTCACTGACGGCGGTCTGGCGTTCGGGCCCGGAGACCTCGCGCAGCAGGCAGTTGAGGAGGGTGTGGGCCGTGGCGTCGTCGGCGGTGGGCAGGTGAGCGGTACCGAGCGAGTCGGTCAGCGGAGGCATGCGGGGGCTCCAGCGGGTACGCGGGGGGTGGAGTGGGGCGAGAGGGTCACGGGGAGGGGCGGGACGACGGTCCCGTCACCCGAGGGCCCGGCGAGGGGGCGACTTCGGGAGGCGTCGCCGGAGGACGGGTCGCCGGAGGGGGCGTCGGGTGCATCGCCGGACCGGATATCGGGCGCATCGCCCGACCGGACATCGGGCGCATCGCCCGCTTCGCCGGATGCGTAGCCGGTCGCGCGTCGGCCCTCACGCCGAACCTCCGCTGCGGAGAAGGTAATTGGGACCGGTCGTGTAGTGCTTGTTGATGTCGGCGGCACCCGATCGCTCCTTGCTGAGCAGGGTCCCCGCGGTCACCATCGCCTTCACCGGCAGTTCGGTGGCGTGGAGCACCCGCTCCCGCAGTGCGGTGGCCGCGTCGCCGCCGAGCCGGTCGACGGCCTCGGTGAGCCGGTCCCGTACGAGGTCGAGCAGCACCGGGAGTGGGGCACGACCGTGGCGGGCGAGGCCGAACGCGTAGGCGCCCGCGCAGAGGTGCACGGTGATCGTGGTGAACACGTCGGACACAGCCCGGTCGCCGGGGGCGAAGGTCCGGTCGTCGTCGAAGCCCCAGGTGCCGCCGCCGAGTGTGGCGGTCAGCCGGGTGCTGTTGACGCGGGGGCCGTCGTTGTCCTTCAGCAGCAGCCGCAGTTCACCGGGGGCGGGGCCGAACACCAGGGAGATGTTCTGCTGGTGGGACTCCAGCGCTATGCCGTACCCGAAGAGGGTCGTCTGCCAGTCGAACAGCAGGGTGAGCACCGCGTCGAACAGGGCGGTCACGTCACCGCCGTGGTGGCGTGCGGCGAGGTGGTCGACGACCAGGCCGCCGCCGGGCGCCTCCGCGAGGAGGGCGGCCATCGGGACGACGGCGGCGGCGTCGAGGTCCCCGGGGTAGCGGCGGCACAGGACGGCCAGCAGTTCGTGCCCGGCGTGCGCGTACACCGTCTCGTCGGCGTGCAGCACCCTGCCCCGGAAGCGGGGTTCGCGGTCGATCACCGCCTCCAGCAGCCGCTGGCCGGCGGCGCCGTCGACGAGGGTGCCGGGTTTGACGGAACGCTTGTTGCGCAGGCCCAGGGTCGAGGTGGCCAGCGGGAGTTTGAGGTGCAGGGAGGGAGCGGCGGTCGGGGCGACCGTGCGCATCGACAGGGTGGGGACGACGTCGAGGTACGGCCAGTCGGCGAGGACGGCCCGGCCCGCGAGTCCGGTCTCGCGCAGCGCGGCGTCGAGGGGCGCGCCGACGGTCGACGGGTGGACGGGCAGGGCGACATGGGTGCGGTCGAGGTCGGCGAGACCGAGGGCGGAGGGGGTGGGCCATCCGTCCGGGAGCTGCCCGGCGACGGTGACCGACTCGCGGGGCAGGGCGAGCCACTGGAGTCGGAACTCGGGGTGGAACTCCGGTGCGTAGAGCAGGAGTTGCCGCTCGTCGAGGCCGGTGCGGCCGCGTGCGGTCGGGTAGACGGGGTGGTCGAGCCGGGCGGCGAGGGTCTCGTACGCCAGCTGGCCGCGCAGCCCCGTCCATTCGGCGAGGTCGGTGCCGTACAGCTCGGCGAGCCCGTCGGCGACCTCCTTGGCGGTGTCGTCGTGCAGCCTCATCGCGACGAGGGTCTGACGGCACTCCTCGGCGAAGGCGTCGAAGCCGTCGTGGTCGACGGGGTCGGCCAGGGCGCGCAGTTGGGCGAGGGCACTCGCGCAGGTCGGGTACACGGTGCCGTCCGACTCCCGGAGGAGCAGCGGCAGCCGGGCGGCGTACACCTGCTGGAAGCCGTCCTCGGTGACGGGGAGCAGCAGGGCGTCGTCGCCGACGGGCAGACGCAGCCAGGGGCCGTCCGGCCGCTCGACAAGGGTGCTGTTCTCCCGCAGCCCGACGACGTTCTCGCGCAGCAGGGCGCTGAGCACGCGGAAGAGGAGGGCGGCCTCGGCGGGGTCGGCGGAGGCGAGGGCGTGGGGGGCGGCGGGGTCGAAGGTCCCCGGGGCGGTGGAGTCGTGCGCTGCCTGGACGGCGGGGTCGACGGCTTCCGGGGCGGCGGCTTCGGTGAGGGCTGCGGTCTCGGTGGCTGCGGTGAGGGCTGCCATCTCGGCGGCGGCTGCGGCGGTGGAGGTCACGGCTGGATCTCCCATCTGTGGGCGGCGACGAACTCCGCCACCGCTTGATCGACGGCCTCCTGACCGGTGCCGGTCGCGCGGAGCACACCCAGGTAGTCGCGGTTGGTCCGGTACAGCTCATGCCGCTCGCCGACGCGGCGCAGCGGACGGTACGTCAGATTCACTCCGGCGACGTGGAGTTCGGTCGGCTCCGGTGCCGCGACGAGGGTTCCGGCCCGGTCGGCGCACGGGTACTCCAGGCGGGCGGCGCCGTCGCGTCGTGGCTCCAGGTCGGCGGGGAGTGGCTCGCCGAGGTGGGTGCGCAGGATGTGCTCGAAGAGGGGCAGGTCGAGCAGTTCGGCGAGGAGCAGGTCGCACTGGTCGCCGATGGCCCGGTAGTTGACCTCGATGACGCGCGCCCGGCCCTCATGGACGACGAACTCGGTGTGGCAGGCGCCGAAGCCGACGCCCAGCGCGTCGAGTTGGGCGAGAACCTGCGCGAGGACCGGCTCCGGGTGGGCCGGGACGAAGGTCATCCGCTCCTCGATGAAGTACGGCGGCGGTGAGACCTCGGTGTGGAAGCCGCCGAGGACGTGCCGGACGCGACCGTCTCCGAGGGTCTCCAGGGTGTACAGCTCACCCGGCAGATACTCCTCGACGACCAGGGGGGCGCCGGTGCGGCGGGCGAGGATCTCCTTGCCGTGGGCGACGAGGTCGGCGGGGTTCTCGACGAGCACGACGTCCTCGCTGGCGACGCCCTCGCGGGGCTTGAGGACGCAGGGGTACGGCGCGTCGGCGACCGGCGGGCCGGTCAGGTCGGCCGGTTCGGCGATCTCGGCGGACCATACGGTGTCCGCCCCGGCGGCGGCGAGCCGGCGGCGCATCTCGCCCTTGTCCTTGCAGCGCAGGGTGGCCCGCCAGTCCTTGCCCGGCAGCCCGAAGTACTGCGCGGCGAGGGCGGCCTGGGTCTGGAGGTGGTCGCTGTTGGTGAAGACCGCGGCCGGCCGGTGGTGGGTGGAGATGCGGGTGATGACGGCGCGGAAGTCGCGTACGTCGCACGGGAGGACCTCGACACCGGGGTGCTCCGGGTACACGGCGCGATGGGCGTCCGGCTGGTCGGTGAGGATCGTGACGTCCGGACCGAGCCGGGCGGCGGTGGGCAGGAAACCCTCGGTGACGGAGTCGGTGGGGTTCAGGGCGAGGAGGTACAGACGCATGGGACGGTGCACGGCTTCCGCTGGCAGGTGAGGGGTCGGACGGGGCGGGCCGGCGACGAAGAGGGCCGCGGAGGCGGTCTGGTCAGCCCCGCGATTCACGATCCGCACCCCACTTGGCCATCAGCACTTGATCTTGCAGCTAAGGTAAGGCTTACCTCCTTGCCTCACCAAACTCCCTCACGCTCTGGAGTTGCCGATGACCATGGCCTCCCTGGCGCTCCCCCGGGCCGCCGCTCCCCCGCACGCCGCGGGCCTCCCCGCCGCCACGCCCACACAGGTCACGGGTCTCCTCCCCTCCACCCCGACGGGCGTCGCGGGTCTCCTCGCCGCCGCCTACCGCCGCCTTGACGAGATGTGCGAGGTGCTGTCCGTACGGGTCGGGGAACCGGGCCGAGGCCCCACGGCACCGTCACCCGTAATGACCACGGGCGCCGTGGTGTTGACGGACGGTCGGGAAGGGCTGGAGGCGTTCGTCGAGGCCGAGGCCGCGCGGATCCGGAGCCGCTACGACCACACCGCGCCCCGTCATGTCGCCGCCTCCCGGGCCCTCCATGACTACGTGTGGTCGGTCGCCCTGCTGATGAGCGGTGTCTGGTACCTGGAGCGACGGGTGCCGCGCATCGCTCCCGACGACATCCGGGTGGACGTCGCGTCGGGCACGTACGAGATTCGCCCCGGACGCGACCTCGTCTGTCTGCCGGACGACCCCGCGGCGGTGCTCGAAGGCGCGCGAACGGTCAGGCACCAGGAGGCTCTGCGGGCCGAGTTGCGGGCGGCCGTGGCGGACCACATGGGGCCGGTGCTGGACGCGTTCGGGCCGTATGTACGCCGGGGATCGCGGGCTCTGTGGGGCATGGTCTCCGACGACCTGGTCTCCGGGCTCTGGTACCTCGGGCGCATACGCGGCGACGAGGCCGCCGGGGTCAGGGCCGCGTCGGAGGTGCTGCCCGCCGCCCGCGCGCCCTTCCCGGGCGGCGCGGACTTCCGCGTACTGCGCACGGCCGACGGCCACGAGCACCCGACCCGCACGCGCAGGGGCTGCTGCCTCTACTACACGATCCGCCCGACCGAGGCCTGCTCCACCTGCCCACGCACCTGCGACGCGGAACGTCTGCGACGGCTGGAGGGCTGAGGGGGGCGGTCTACGGCCCGGGGGGCGGGGCCCGCAGGCGGCGGCCGGGAGCCGGGCGGCTCTTGCGGCCTCGATTGCCGGGCGGCTCGACGCGGGACGCCTCGGTTGCGGGGCGGCCCCGTGGCCCGGGAAGGAGCGGCGGTGGCGTGGTCCCCGAAGTCGATGCCCTGAAGTCGACTGTGCGCGCGCCGACGACCGTGGCATCGTCCCCGAAGTCGGCTGCGGGCATGCCATGTGCGCCTTGAGGCACGTCACTGCTGCCAGACCTCGACGACCGCGGGGGCCAGCGCGCCGGCCTGGGCGTGGCCCGCTCGGGCCGCGGCGGGCCGGTGTGTGTCGTCCGCCAGATCGCGGCCCATCGCGCGACGCGCGGCACTGTCCGGGGTGAGCAGGACGACACGCGCCCCGTTGGCGGAGAGTTCGGCGGACTGCTGCGTGGCGCTCGGATGCGGTCCGACCGCCCGTGGGACGGGTACGACCGCCAGTACCCGGCGGCACCCGCGGGCGAGTTGGAGGTTGGCGGTCGAACGGCTGCCGCCGTCCATCCAGCGCCGGCCGGCAACGGTGACCGGCGGCCACACGACGGGTACGGCGCAGCTCGCCGCGACCGCTTCGAGGAGTGTGACCCCGGACGTCGAGTCGAACACCTCGGTCCGCCCGTTCCGCGCGTCGACCGCGGCGATGCGCAGCTCCCGTTCGGGCCAGTCGCGTACGTCACCCAGGAGCGGGCGGACCGTGTCGAAGACGTCCGACTCCGGGCCGGTCCGGGCACGGAGTGCCGCCCGGCCGAGGCGTTCGACGGATCGCTGGGGGTCACGGGAGCGGAGCGCCGCCCAGAGGTAGGTCGCGGTCTGGCGGGCCGTCACCGGCAGCCGGACCGCGTCGGCCCCGGAGAGTTGACGCTCGTAGAGATCCATGGCCGGGACGCCGGACCGGAGCCGGGAACCGAAGACGGCGCCGGCGGACGTGCCGATGACCACATCGGCGCTCCCGAGATCGACCCCGGCCTCACTGAGCCCGGCGAGCACGCCCACCATCCAGGCTCCGCCCACCGGCCCGCCACCGCCGAGCACGAGTGCGGTGCTGGACATGACTCCCCTCCCCCTCGACGCCTGCGGACACCTCACCCGCAGGGCACAGAACGGGGAGCTGTCCCCGTTTACCCGGCCGACCTTAGCACTTGAAACGGGGAGTACTCCCCGGTACGAGGCGAGGGCTCCGCCTTGGGCCAGCCGCCCAGCGGGATCCACCCCGAGGTCGCCCGGAATCCGATGGCGCGCCGCAGTCGAAGCGTCAAGAATCACCGGATGCGTGCAGTGAAGCTGTTCGACGGGATCGTCACCCTGTCCCCGCTGCGACCGGACGATGCGGAGACCCATCTCGCCGGTGAAGACGAGGAGTTGGTTCGCTGGCTGAGCGGCGGTCGCAGCACACGCGAGGGCGTCGACGCGTACCTACGGCATTGCCAGGAGCAGTGGGAGGCCTCCGGCCCGCTGCGCGCCTTCGGCATCCGGGTGGGCACCGATGAGGTCCTGGCCGGGACGATCGACCTGCGCTTCACCATGGCGGGCCTGGCTCCCGGTCAGGTCAATGTCGCCTACGGCCTCTACCCGTCCTGGAGACGGCGCGGCCTGGCCACCCGCGCGGTGCTCCTCATCTCGGGGTACGCCGCGGCCGAGGGAGGGAGGGAGGCCGTGATCCGGGTGGAGCCGGAGAACGCCGCTTCCGCCGCGGTCGCCCGCCGGTCCGGCTTCATCCCCAGCAAGCACACACAGGATGAGGACGGGACGCGGCTCGACTGGTACGTCCGGGACCTGCGCCTCGATGCCTGGAGCGGCACACGGGCTTCGCCGTCCAGAGCGGCAGCTTCGGATCTTGCATGATGATCCGTGTGAACACCGAGACCTGCGATCCAGCCGAGTTGGTCACCCTCCGCGAGATCTTCGCGTCCCAACCCGACGCGGCGCCGCCGGCCGACTGGGAGGCGGTGCGGTCCTTCGAGGCGGAGCACGGCATCCTCCTCCCGGAGCCGTACCGGACGTTCGTGGCGGAGATCTGCGACGGGCTGCGCGCCGGACCGCCCTACTACGGTCTGCTGCCCCTCGCGGACATACCTTCGGACTGGGGCTTGAATCGCCCTGAGCGCCGTCTTGCCGAGCCCTTCCCGCTGTCGGCGGCATGGCTGTGGGAGGACGAGGGTGACGAGGAGACGCTGTCGGAGCCAGAGCTCGAGGCCCGGCTGGACCCCGTGTTCGATCACGGCTCGCTACTGCTGGGCACCGACGGCTGCGGCATGTACTGGCACTTGATCGTCACCGGACCGCAGCGCGGTCACATCTGGCAGATCGCGGGCGAGGGCGCGATCCCCTTCGGCCCCCAGTCACCCGAGGCCCTGATGCCCGGCGTGCCCGGCTTCACGGGCTGGGTGAGCCACTGGGCCCAGGGCCGCCCCTGGTTCGCGGATGCCTGAGGGCTGTTGCCGTCAAGACATGGAGGCTTTCCCGGTACACGCTCAAGGACGGGTATCGGTCGGCCGATGACGGTGGCATGGAAACGCGCTCTCTCGCTGCACGCCGTAAGGTCTCCCGCCGTCTGATGACTGCCGGGCTGCTCGCCGGGGCTTGGGGGGTGGTGTCCGGGCCGCTGACCGGGGCGGCGAGAGCTGCTTCGACGCGTCCGGGGGCGACCGCAGACGGTCTGCGGGCGCTGTTCGGGTCGGAGAACCGCGTGATCCGTACCTCTGAGCGGGTGGTCGCGGTGACCTTCAACGCGGCCTGGAACGACGCCGGCCTCGACAGCGTTCTCGACGACCTCGCCCGTCGGCGCACGCCTGCCACGTTCTTCCTGACCGGCGCTTTCGCCGACCGCCACCCCGAGGTGGTCAGGAGGGTGGCGGTCGCAGGGCACGGGTTGGGCAACCACTCCTACAGCCATCCCTACTTCAAGGACCTGACCACAGCCGGACGACGCCGCGAGGTGCAGGCAGCGGATCAGGCCCTGCGCGCGGCCGGGGCAGGACAGTCCCTGACGCCGTTCTTCCGGTTTCCCTACAGCGAGACCAGCGCTGCCCAGATCGACGAGGTCAACGGCCTGGGTTTCGCGGACATCGAATACACCGCCGACACCAATGGGTGGAAGGGCACCGAAGGCGGCATGACCGTGGACCTCGCGGTGGGCCGGGCGCTGGACGCCCTGCGTCCAGGGGCGATCATCCAGATGCACGTCGGTACGTCCGACGGCCGCGCCGAGGTGATCGACGCACAAGCCCTGCCGCGGATCCTCGACGCGATCACCGCACGTGGCTACCGCGTCCTCGACCTCCGCACCCTGCTCACCGCCGTGGCCGACCCGGCAGACAGCGGGGACCTACCGGATTGAGTCAGGCGCGCGCTCCGGAGCAGCCAGGACCCAGGCGGCGAAGGCCTCGACGCCGTCCACGACGGCCTCGAAGCGCGGGGAGTGGAACAGGTCGAACGAGTGCTGTCCACCGGGCAGTTCGGCATAGACCACGGCGCGATCCGAGACCCGGCGCAGCTGGGCGACGAAGTGCCGGGCGCCCTCCACGGTCGCCAGCGCGTCCTTGGTGCCGTGGGCGATGAGGAACGGTGGCGAACCCGGGTTGAGGTACGCGTACGGCTGGTTCGGGGACGGCGTTTCACTGGGTCGCTCGCCGAAGAAGTGGCCGTAGTAGCCGTAGAGGCCGATCGCCGCGGTGACCGAGGTGTCGGCCGACTCGAAGCCGGGCTGGAACTCCGGGTGGTTGGGCGTGAGGGCACACAGGGCGGCCAGGTTGGCGCCGGCGGAGCTGCCCGCCACGAACAGCCTCGACGGATCGGCGCCGTACTCGGGGGGCATGCTCGCGGACCCAGGCGATGACCTTCTTGGCGTCGATCTGATGGCCGGGGAACGTCGTCCGGGGCCGCAGTCGGTAGTTGGCGCTGATGCACACCCACCCCTGGCCGGCGAGCCGGTGGAGCAGGGGCCGAGCCTCGCGGTTCTTCGCTCCGCTGGTGAACCCGCCGCCGTGGAAGTAGATCAGGACCGGCGCGTTCCTCGGCGCGTCGCGGCGACGGTAGACGTCGAGGAGGTTACGGCGCCCGGCGTCGCCGTAGGGGATGTCGGGGATCCGCCGCACGTCACGCCGCCGCATCAGGCCCGGCAGCAGCAGGATGCGAGTCCAGGGCCGGTGGCGGCGCAGCGGTGCGTGCACACGATCCCGCCAGTCGGCCCCGAGGCCCTGTTCAAGTGCCCGGCCGACCACCTGATCCGTGCGCAGACCCTGCCAGGCGGAGACAGCGAGGCCGACGACGGCGACGGCGGCCACCGTCGCTGTCACTCTGGCGGCCGGGGAGTCCAGATCGCCCTGGGCGGCGGCCAGGGCGGTGGAGGCCACCAGGACATAGATGCCCACGAAGGGCAACTCGTTGAGGCCGAGGCCGCGCCAGAAACTCAGGGTCCCCAGTGGTCGAGGCCGACGTGGCGCGACAACGGCGAAGAACGTGCACCAGGCGAAGATCGTGGCCGTCGCCATGTATCCCACCGGCATGTCCATGAACCTACCCCCGTCGCCCCTGAAGATGGCCAGGCCCTCTGCCTGCCGTTGCGGACCACGTACTGGATCTTGAGAGCACGAACGCCCCATGGCAGGCTCATGCCGCATGATCGATGACTTCGCCAAACGCGACCTGCACGGGAGACTACGGCGGGACCGCGAGGCGCTGCTCTGGAAACTCGACGGCTTGTCCGATTACGACGCCCGCCGGCCTCTGACGGCGACCGGGACCAACCTCCTCGGCCTCGTCAAGCACGTGGCCACCGTCGAGGCCAGATACTTCGGCGAGGTCTTCGACCGTCCTTCCCCGGAGCCGCTGCCCCGGTGGCAGGACCACGACGGCAGCGATCTGTGGGCGACCGAGGACGAGAGCCGCGATCAGATCATCGGGTTCTACCGGCGTACGTGGGCACACTCGGACGCGACGATCAACGGGCTTCGCCTCGACGCCCCCGGCCATGTGCCGTGGTGGCCGCAGCCCCGTCCCAACACGAACCTGTTCGCCGTCATGGTCCATGTCCTCGCCGAGTCCGTCCGGCACGCCGGGCACGCCGACATCCTCCGCGAGGGCCTCGACGGCCGGACCGGATTGCGCGCCGAACACGAGACGCAGATCGACGAGGAAGCCCGTGCGGCGTACTGCGCGCAGATCGAGCAGGCCGCCAGGTCGGCCGCACCGGGCAAGGGTAGATGTCGTCTCACGTGACGTGATGTCGGTGCGGCATGATGCCGGCATCCGGCGGGCCACGGCCGGCAGTATCGTGGCGCCGAGGCGCTGGTGGGCCGGATCCACGGGTCAAGAGCCATGCCGTCCTCGCGGCTCCACCGCATGAACTTCTCGTCGCGGTGTGATGGCTTTGAGCCAGTCATCGACGGTGACGACATCTGCCCACTGCGGGAACAGCCTTTCGGTGAGCATCGTGTGGACCTCGGGGTCGGTGTCGAGGCAGGCGTCCGCCAGGACGGTGAGACCGAAGTCCAGGTCGATGGCGTGCCACAGGGTGGACAGCACGACGGCGCTGGTGGCGATGCCGGTGAGAACGAGGTTGTCGATGTCGCGTGCCCTGAGGACCAGATCGAGGTCGCTGCCCGAGAACGCGCTCCCCCTCCTCTTGGTCACCACCACGTCGCCCTGTTGGGGCGCGACGTCGTCATGGATCTCGGTGCCGGGGGCGCCCTCCGTGAACAGGCCGGCCCGCAGGACGTTCGCCATCACCTTGTTGCGAGGGCTGACTTCAGGGTCACCCGGCCGTAACCCCATCACCACGTAGATCACGGGGATGTCGGCGGCTCGGGCACCGTCGATCGCTCTGCGCAAGCGCGGCAGGTAGCCGGAACCGTCGTCGGCGATGGCCACGACGTCCCGTTGGACGTCCATCACCAGAAGTGCGCTGTTCGTCATGGTTGCCGTTCCCTCTCCGTCGGAAAACAAGAGCGAGTCTGGTACTTGTCTACGTCTCTCCCTCACGGTCGAAACTTTCGATGGCGTTCGGGGGCAGTTCGGCGATTGACGTCCGTTGGCGCAGATAGCAACACTCTTCAACGAGTTTCCAACAGGAAGCGTCAAAAGCTCGCAGCGCTGGAGGTCGGCTTGCAGGAGTACGCCGGTTACGTCTTCGTCTACTTCACCGGCGAGGGCAGCCCGGACGGCGAGCAGATCCGGTTCGCGCTCAGCCGGGGCGACGACCCGCTCCGCTGGCGGGAGTTGAACGGCGGCGCGCCGGTCCTGACGTCGGACCTCGGGACGAAGGGTCTGCGTGACCCGTTCCTCGTCCGCTCGCCGCGGGGCGACGGGTTCCATCTGATCGCCACCGACCTCCGTATGCACGGCGAGCAGAACGGCGACTGGGACCGCGTCCAGCGCACCGGCAGCACCGCGCTCATGGTCTGGGACAGCACCGACCTCGTGAACTGGACCGACCGGCGCCTGGTCCGCCTGGCCCCCGGCACGGCCGGCAACCTCTGGGCACCGGAGGCGTGTCACGATCCCGACCGGGACGAGTACGTCGTCTTCTGGGCCTCCAAGCTGTACGCCGACGACGACCCGGAACACACCGCCGACACGCACAACGTGATGCTGTACGCGACCACCCGCGACTTCCGTGTCCTCAGCGAACCCCGGCTCTGGAACGACCCCGGTCACTCCGTCATCGACTCCACGGTCGTCCGGCACGACGGCACCTACTACCGCTTCACCAAGGACGAGCGCGCCAACTCGCCCGAGGCGCCCGGCGGGAAGTTCATCACCGTGGAGAGGTCGGCCGACCTGCGGGCGACGTCGTACGCGTTCGTGGCCGACCGTGTGGGGCAGGGGGTGATCGAACAAGGCGAGGGCCCGATCGTGTTCAGGTCCAACACCGAGGCCAAGTGGTACCTGTTCGTCGACGAGTTCAGCGGGCGCGGCTACGTTCCGTTCGAGACCACCGACCTCGACTCCGGCACGTGGACGCCCTGCGAGGGCCACGCGCTGCCGCCCGGCGCACGGCACGGCTCCGTCCTGCCGGTGACCCGGGCGGAGTACGAGCGGCTGCTGGCCGCGTACGCGCCGGGCACGTCCGTCGTCGACGCCCATGTGCCGGCGGGGCTGAAAGCGTACGCCCTCGTCGACGAGCACACCTCGAAGGTCGTGCTGCCGCTGCATCCGGAAACCGAACTCGACGCGCTCGCACCCGACTTCGACCTCGCCGCGGGCTCGAGCATCGACCCGCCGTCCGGCACCCCTCGCGACTTCCGCACCCCGCGCACGTACACGGTCACGGCCGCCGACGGCACCCGGCGCACCTGGACGGTCGAGGCCCTCCATATGCGCAGCCCGCTGCTGCCGGGGCTGACCGCCGACCCCGACATCCAGGAGTTCGGCGGCCGTTACTACATCTACCCGACGACCGACGGCTTCAAGGGCTGGGGCGGCACCAAGTTCACGGTCCACTCCTCCGACGACCTCGTCACCTGGCAGGACCACGGGGTCGTCCTGGACCTGGAGACCGACGTGAGCTGGGCGGACCGGTACGCGTGGGCGCCGGCCGCCGGGGAGCGCGACGGGGCGTACTACTTCTACTTCTGCGCGAACCAGCAGATCGGCGTCGCCGTCGGGGACAGCCCCACGGGCCCCTTCCGGGACGCGCTCGACCGGCCCCTCATCGCACGGGACGACTACGCCGGCCAGATGATCGACCCGGCCGTGTTCCGGGACGACGACGGCACCACGTACCTGTACTGGGGCAACACCGAGGCGTACGGGGTGCCCCTCCGCGACGACATGGTGTCGTTCGACCCGGAGCGGGTGCGGCGGTTCACCCCCGAGGGCTTTCGCGAGGGCGCCTTCGTCATCAAGCGGCGGGGCGTCTACTACTTCATGTGGTCGGAGGACGACACCCGCAGCGAGGACTACCGGGTCGCCTACGCCACCGGGCCCTCGCCGCTCGGGCCGTGGACCGAGAAGGGGGTGATCCTGCGCAAGCGCCCCGAGTACGGGATCCTCGCGACGGGCCATCACACCGTCGTGAACGTCCCCGGCACCGACGACTGGTTCATCTGCTACCACCGGTTCGCGGTTCCCGGCCCCGGAACCCCGCGCGGCGACGGCACGCACCGCGAGTCGACCCTGGACCGGCTGGTGTTCGCGGCCGACGGCTCCATCGAGGAGGTCGTCCCCACCCTCGGGTCCATCGACCCCGTCTGAGCCTCTTCCGAGCACACGCGCGGATGTCAGTCGTGGGGCGCCTGTCCGCTGACGCGGTGGTCGGCGTGGCTGAGCGCCTCGACGACCAGGCGCCGCAGATGTCCGTCGCTGAGGCTGTAGTGGATGTGGCGCCCCTCGCGGCGGGTCTGCACGAGCCCCGCGAGCCGCAGCTTCGCGAGGTGCTGACTCACCGCGGTCCGGGACGCGTCGCAGCGTTCGGCCAGGGATCCGACGTCGGACTCGCCCTGCGCGAGGAGCCACAGCAGATGCAGCCGGGTGACGTCGGAGAGCATCGCGAACACCCCGGTCGCCTCGGTGAGCCGCGCGCTGTCGGGAGCGCGCAGATGCGCACCAGGTGCAGGTGACACAGCGTGGCGTTCTGGCATGAGGCCAGCCTAGAGCCATCGGCCGGGTCGTGGGCCGCTCGTGTCGGTCGAGACAGTCGCGACGGCGACTCCTGAGCCATCATGTGCGCAGATGCGCACATGATGGCTACACTCGGAGAACATCGCGCGTCGTCGCTTCGACCGTCACGCCGACCCGTCACGCCGACCCGTCACGCCGCGCCGTCGCCCGAGGCCGTCACGCCGAGCCTTCGTGCAGAGGGGAGCCGCCCGTATGCTCACCGTCCTGCGTCACCGCACCTATCGGCATCTGTTCGCCGCCCAGGTCATCGCGCTGGTGGGCACGGGCCTCGCGACCGTCGCCCTGGGGCTGCTGGCCTACGACCTGGCGGGCGCCGCCGCCGGGTCCGTGCTGGGCACCGCGCTGGCGATCAAGATGGTGGCGTACGTGGTGGTCGCCCCGGCCGTCGGCGCGATCGCCGACCGGCTGCCACGCCGGGCACTCATGGTGACGGCGGACCTGGTACGCGCCGGGGTCGCGGTGTTCCTGCCGTTCGTGGACTCGGTCTGGCAGGTGTACGTCCTGGTGTTCCTCCTCCAGTCGGCGTCCGCGGTGTTCACGCCGACGTTCCAGGCCGTGATCCCTGACGTGCTGCCCGAGGAGCGCGCCTACACACGGGCGTTGTCGATGTCCCGTCTCGCCTACGACCTGGAGAGCCTCTTCTCCCCCGCGCTCGCGGCGGCGCTGTTGTCCGTCATCACCTACAACTGGCTGTTCAGCGGTACCGTTCTCGGCTTCCTCGCGTCGGCCGCGCTGGTGGTCTCGACCGTGCTGCCCGAACGCGCGGCACGCCCCGGGCCCGGAGGCGGTCGCCGCTCGGGCGTCCGCGGGTTCCTCGCCGTCCCCCGGCTCCGGGCGCTGCTCGCCCTGGACCTCGCGGTCGCCGCGGCCGGCGCGATGGTCACCGTCAACTCCGTGGTCTACGTCCGCGATGTGCTGGGCCTGTCCGAGGGCGCCGTACCGCTGGCGCTCGGCGCGTACGGGGCCGGGTCGATGGTGGTGGCGCTGGCACTGCCGCGGCTGCTGGACCGGGTGCCGGACCGGGCGGTGATGCTGCCGGCCGCGCTGCTGCTGACGGTCGTCTTCGCCGGGCTGGGTGCCGTCACCGCTGCCTCGGGCGGCGCGTGGCGGGTGCCCGCGCTGCTCGGCCTGTGGGCCGCGTTCGGCGCGGCGTGCTCGGCGGTGCTCACGCCGACCGGGCGGCTGATCCGGCGGTCCGTACCGGCCGGGGAGCGCACGGCCGCGTTCGCCGCCCAGTTCTCCCTCTCGCACGGCTGCTGGCTGCTGACCTACCCGCTGGCCGGCTGGCTCGGCGCGACGGCCGGACTCGACTGGACGACGCTCGCCCTGGGGTCGATCACGCTGGCCGCCGCGCTGCTGGCCGTACGGCTCTGGCCGGCGCCGCCCGCGACCCATGTGCACTCCGACCTGCCCCTCGGCCACCCACATCTGGCGGACGCCCTACGGGTGCCGACGGGCTGGCGCCACAGCCACGGACGACTCACGGACGGACTCCACGCGGGCCTCTGATGACTCCGGAACAGACGGCTCCCCTGGCAACTCGTTCACGAACGCCGGGAGTTCAGCCCGTCATCCACTTCTCCTCGATCCGGGCGAGGCGCCACACCAGCAGGGCGATCACCCAGGTCGCGAAGAAGAGAGCGACACGTGCGCCTTCTGTCGTCGAGCGGTCGGCCTCCTCAGCCTTGTGCCGGTAATCGGCAGCTGCAACTAGGTCGCAGTAAAGCCCGTGCCATGTTTCGGTCAGGTCGCGGCAGGGCCGGCGGCCGAAGAAGGCCCAAGGCCGTAAGCGCTCGACGCAGGGTCCGTACGGCGTAGCGGGCACCCAGCGCCCTGGCCGGTGTGCCCACCCGACAGCAGGCACAAGGCCGTTCTCGTTCGCGTCGACGGAGGGTCAGGCGGAGCCCTCGCGGCGGCTTCGCCACCACCACAGGCCGCCGCCGAGGACGAGGACGGCCGCGCCGATGCCGAGGGGGACGGCCAGGGGGATGCCGTCGTCGTCGGTGTCGTCCGCCGCGGGCTTCGCCGACGGCGCCGGGGTCTTCTCGGCGCCGCGCTCCGCCGAAGGGGCCGCTGTCGAGGGCTCCTTAGAGGGGCTGGGGGTGGGGCTGACGAGCTTCGCGCCGGGCGCGGCGGGCTTCAGGTCCAGTCGGGGCGCGGGGTGGCCGTGGCCGTGCCCGTCACCGCCGGAGTCGTCCAGTTCGATCCAGCGGTCCACCTTGCCGTCGCTGTAGGACTGCAGGGTCTTGAACACGAGCGACTTGGCGTCGGGCAACTGCCGTACGGTGACCTCGTACTCGGCGTCCTCCCCCACCGCGAGCTTCGGTCCGGAGACGGTGTAGCCCCGGTCGGTGGCGGCGAACTTCCAGCCCTTGGGGCCCTCTTCGTAGGTGACGTCGGCGGGGGCGATGCCCTTCGGCAGGATGACCTCCAGCTTGGTGATGCCGGCCGAGGCGGACTCCGACTCGGCGGAGAAGGTCAGCTCGACGTTCTGGTCGAGGGCGCGGGCGCCCTCCGCCTCGACCTCCGCGTGGGCCGCGGCCGGTGCAGCGGTGGCGACGGCGACCGCGAGCGCGATCGCGGTGAAGACTCCGAGACGGCGCGTGCCGCGTGCCAGGGTCGGGCGGTGCACAGCTGACTCCCTTGTGCCGAAGGTGTGAAGCCTGCATTCAAGCGCAGGGCCCGCGCACCGGCAAAGAGCGGCCCTCGGCACCGGGGGCCGCCGTGACGGCACATCCGTCGTAGGGGGCAGGGGCGTCGGGCCTCCGTGGTGTGCGCCGCGTGGGGCTGCTGGGGTGTGCGCCGGGGTGTGTGCTGTTCACCACCGTCTTCACGCCCCCGTCTGCGCTTGTCAGCGCCCTTGTGCGGGCACTACTGTCACCACGCCTTGGTGAACGGGAAATCCGGTGTGATGCCGGTGCGGCCCTCGCCACTGTGATCGGGAAGTCCGGCTCCAGTCCTCGCGGACAGCCACTGGGTCCTTGTGACCCGGGAAGGCGGAGCACGGGCGGTGGTACCCGTCAGCCAGGAGACCGGCCAAGGCACGTCAACCATCCACGAGGTGCTGGAGAGGGTCTGCTGAGCCATGCACATAGCCGAGGGTTTCCTTCCTCCGGCGCACGCGATCGCCTGGGGTGTCGCGTCCGCGCCGTTCGTCGTCCACGGAGTACGGTCACTCACCCGTGAAATCAGGGAGCACCCGGAGAGCACGCTGCTGCTCGGTGCCTCGGGGGCCTTCACCTTCGTCCTGTCCGCGCTGAAGCTGCCGTCCGTCACCGGCAGTTGCTCCCACCCCACCGGCACCGGACTGGGCGCCATCCTGTTCCGGCCGCCGATCATGGCCGTACTGGGCACCATCACCCTGCTCTTCCAGGCCCTGCTGCTCGCCCACGGCGGCCTGACCACGCTCGGTGCGAACGTCTTCTCCATGGGGATCGTCGGCCCCTGGGTCGGATACGCCGTCTACAAGCTGCTGCGGCGCTACGACGTGCCGCTGATGGTCGCGGTGTTCTTCGGCGCGTTCTTCGCCGACCTGTCCACCTACTGCGTCACCAGCGTCCAGCTGGCGCTCGCGTTCCCCGACCCGAGCAGCGGATTCCTGGGCGCGCTCGGCAAGTTCGGTTCCATCTTCGCCATCACCCAGCTCCCCCTCGCGGTGAGCGAGGGTCTGCTCACGGTGCTCGTGATGCGGCTTCTGACGCAGTCGAGCAAGGGCGAGCTGACGCGGCTCGGGGTGCTCGTGGCGGGCAAGCGGGACACGACGACCGAGGCGGTGGCGCGATGAGCCGGAACACGAAGATCAACCTCCTGCTGCTGGCGGTCGTGGCCGCGCTCGCGGTGCTGCCGCTGGCCCTCGGCCTCGGCGACCACAAGAAGGAACCGTTCACGGGGGCCGACGGGGAGGCCGAGAGCGCGATCACCGAGATCGAGCCGGACTACAAGCCGTGGTTCTCCCCCCTGTACGAGCCGCCCTCCGGTGAGATCGAGTCCGCGCTGTTCTCCCTCCAGGCCGCCCTCGGCGCGGGCGTCCTCGCCTACTACTTCGGCCTGCACCGGGGCCGCCGCCAGGGTGAGGCGCGGGCGCTGGCGAAGCAGCAGGAGACCGCGAAGACGCCGGCCGGGTCCGGCGCCGAAGAGGTCTGACGCCCCGTGCTGCCGATCGACGAGGCGGCGCACAGCAGTCGCTGGCGCCGCCGCCATCCCGTGGACAAGGCCGTGCTCGGGCTCGGTCTCACCGTCCTCGCGATCTCGCTGCCGCCCTGGCCCGGCGCGGCCCTGGTCCTGCTGACGTCGCTCGTCGCGCTGCTGGGACCGGCCGGCGTGCCGCGTCGCCGGCTGTGGCGCGCCTACCGGGTGCCGCTCGGGTTCTGTGTGACCGGGGCGCTGCCCCTGCTCGTCCAGGTCGGCGGGCCCGACGGTTTCGTGACCCTCGCCGAGGGCGGTCCGGTCCGAGCGGCGGAACTGCTGCTGCGGACCTCCGCCGCCTCCCTGGGCGTGCTGCTGTTCGCGTTCACCACCCCCATGTCGGATCTGCTGCCCCGGCTGGCGCGGGCCGGGGTGCCCGCGCCGGTGGTGGACGTCGCCCTGGTGACGTACCGCATGAGCTTCCTGCTCCTGGACTCCGTACGCCGGATCCGCGACGCGCAGGCGGCCCGGCTCGGGCACACCACGCGGGCCGCCACCTGGCGGTCGCTCGCCGGACTCGGCGCGACCGCGTTCGTGCGGGCCTTCGACCGGGCGGCGCGGCTCCAGACGGGTCTCGCCGGGCGGGGCTACGACGGCACCCTGCGTGTCCTGGTGCCCGAGGCACGGGTCTCCGTCCGCTTCACCACGGCCAGTGTGGTCCTCCTCGCGGCCGTGGCCGCTCTCACCTTCGTCCTGGAAAGGCCGCTGACATGAGCGAGCCCGTGCTGGTCGCCCTGCGGGGCGTGTCCTTCGCGTACGAGGACGGCCCGACCGTGCTCAGCGATCTCGACTTCGAGGTGCGGGAGGGCCGCGCGCTCGCCCTGCTGGGCCGCAACGGCAGCGGCAAGACGACGCTGATGCGGCTACTCAGCGGCGGACTGCGGCCCCGCTCGGGCGAGTTGACCGTCGAGGGGCGGCCGGTGTCGTACGACCGCAAGGGTCTGACCGGGCTGCGGACGACCGTCCAGCTGGTGGTGCAGGACCCCGACGACCAGCTGTTCGCGGCATCGGTCGCCCAGGACGTGTCGTTCGGGCCGCTGAACCTCGGGCTGCCCGACGACCAGGTACGGATACGGGTGGACGAGGCGCTCGCCGCGCTCGGAATCTCCGCC
The DNA here is from genome assembly GCF_055572815.1 of Streptomyces sp. NPDC030296. NCBI lineage: Bacteria > Bacillati > Actinomycetota > Actinomycetes > Kitasatosporales > Streptomycetaceae > Streptomyces > Streptomyces sp. NPDC030296. The sequence continues at coordinate 105,436 of NZ_JBVICQ010000009.1, read as the reverse complement.
CTCGCGGACCGGCCCACCCATCTGCTCTCCTACGGCCAGCGCAAGCGGACCGCGATCGCCGGAGCCGTGGCGATGCGCCCCCGGGTGCTGATCCTCGACGAGCCGACCGCGGGCCTCGACCCCGACGGCCAGGAACGGCTGCTCGCCACCCTGGACGGGCTCCGCCGGTCCGGCACGACCGTGGTGATGGCCACCCACGACGTCGATCTGGCGCTGCGGTGGGCCGACGACGCGGCGCTGCTCACCCCGTCCGGCGCGCGGACGGGCCCGGTGGCCGCGATGCTGGCCCGCACGGACCTCCTCGAACAGGCGGGGCTGCGTCTCCCCTGGGGCATCGCGGTCACCCGGCTCCTGCGCGAACGGGGCCTGCTGACGGACGACGCGCCCGGTCCGCGCACCCCCGACGAGCTGGCCGCGCTGACGGGCGCCACTCCCCCGGTACCGGCCGACGGCTGACCTGGGCCGTGCGGCCGGGGTCAGATCCGCAGGCCGTAGGTGCGGACGGCGCAGCCCGCGAAGACGTCGTGGTGTTCGGCCGGGCTGAGGCCGGAGACCAATGCCTCGGCCGTGTCCAGGACTTCGCGGTAGTCGGAGGCGAGCCGGGAGACGGGCCAGTCGGAGCCGAACATCATCGAGGACGAAGGTGAGCCGGGGCGGGCGCCGGGCGGTAGGGCGTGCCGGGGTCCGTCCCGCTCACAGCTCCCCCACCACGGGCAGTGAGGCGTGGGAGCCGTCCGCGGAGTAGTCGTGGACGACGTCCAGGAGTTCCGCCATGCGGGCCCGCCAGGCGATGTTGACGGGCAGCTTCTCCAGCTCCGCGATCATCGCCGGGTAGCACTCGACCTCCAGGACGTGGAAGAGGTCGGTGCCTCCCCCACGCTCGGCTCCGCTCGCGCGGGGGACCCCCAACGCCAGATCGTCCACGCGCTGACCCCGGCGGCGCGGATCGCGGCGGTCAGTTCCTCGGGTAGCTCGCGGTGCGCCGCCGCCTCGTACTCGGCGACGCGGTCGGCGCGGACCTTGGTGTGCAGGGCGACCCTCACGACGGCTCCTTCGGCGACGGGGTTCCCTCGACGGGCGTGCCCAGCGGCGTGTCCAGGGATGTGTCCAGTGGCGTCGTCCGGGGCGTGGGCACCGGGACGTCCGGGGCGAGCAGACCTTCCGCGCGCAGCTCGTCCCAGAGGGCGGCCGGTACGGGGGCTCTCAGCTGCTCCACGGTGTCGCGCACCTCGTCGGTGGAGCGGGCGCCGGTGAGGACGCTCGCGACCGCCGGGTGACCGAGCGGGAAGCGGAGGGCTGCGGCGCGCAGGGGCACGCCGTGGCGTTCGGTGACCGCCTTGAGCCGGCGGGCCCGGTCGAGGACGGGCTCCGGGGCGGGCGCGTAGTCGTAGGTGGCACCGGGGGCGGGGTCGGTGAGGAGGCCAGAGTTGAGGACGCCGCCGATGAGGACGCTTCTGCCGCGGGCGGCGGCCTCGGGGAGCAGCTCGGTGAGGCCCTCCTGTTCGAGGAGGGTGTAACGGCCGGCGAGGAGGACGACGTCGATGTCGGTCTCGCGCAGGAAGCGGGCGGGGAGCGCGGACTGGTTCATGCCGACGCCGATCGCGCCGACGACACCTTCGCCGCGGAGGCGTTCCAGCGCCGGATACGCCTCGTCGAGGGCCTGCTCGGCATGGTCGTCGGGGTCGTGCAGGAGGACGATGTCCACCCGGTCCATGCCCAGACGGTCGAGGCTGGCTTCGAGGGAGCGGCGGACGCCGTCGGCGCTGAAGTCCCAGACACGGCGCAGGGTCGCGGGGACGGCGAAGCCGTTGGCCAGGTCGTCGCCGTCACCGTCGCCGTCGGCGGGCACGAGCAGGCGGCCGACCTTCGTGGAGACGGTGTAGGTGTCCCGGGGGCGGTCGCGCAGGGTCTCGCCGAGGCGGCGTTCGGACAGGCCGAGGCCGTAGTGGGGTGCCGTGTCGAAGGTGCGGATCCCGGCGTCCCAGGCGGCGTCGATCGCGGCGGCGGCCTCCTCGTCGGTCACGGGGTGGTAGAGGTTGCCGATGCCGGCGGCGCCGTAGGACAGTTCGGTGACCTCGACGTCGGTGCGGCCGAGGGTTCTGGTCCTCATTTGGCCGCCGGTCGGAGCCGGAGTCCCTGCATGCCGCCGTCGACGGCGAGGGAGGTGCCGGTGACGGAGGCCGCGGCGGGGCTCGCCAGATAGGCGATGGCGGCGGCGACCTCGTCGGGGGCGACGAGGCGTCCCATGGGCTGGCGGGCGTTGAGTGCGGCGCGCTCGGCGTCGGGGTCGTCGGCCGCGTCGAGGAGGCGGCCGACCCAGGGGGTGTCGGCGGTGCCGGGGTTGACGCAGTTGACGCGGATGCCCTCACGGACGTGGTCGGCGGCCATGGCGAGGGTCAGGGAGAGGACGGCGCCCTTGCTGGCGCAGTACAGGGCGCGCTGCGGCAGGCCGGCGGTGGCGCCGATGGAGCAGGTGTTCACGATGGCCGCGTGGTCCGAGTTCCGCAGGTGCGGCAGGGCGGCGCGGCTGGTTCGCACGATGCCGAGGACGTTGACGTCGAGGACCTGGTGCCACTGTTCGTCGGGGTTGTCCTCGATGGTGCCGATGGCGCCGATGCCGGCGTTGTTGACGACGATGTCCAGACCGCCGAGCTGTGCGACGGCGTCGCCCACGGCGGCCCGTACGGAGGCGTCGTCCGTGACGTCCGCCTTGAGGGCCAGCAGCGGCGGCGGGACGTCGGAGGGGTTCAGGTCGAACACGGCGACGCCGGCGCCCCGCGCGGCCAGCAGCCGGGCCGTGGCCAGTCCGATACCGGACGCGCCACCCGTGACGATCGCGCGCAGCCCTGTCAGATCCGTCATGCGACTTCCTCCCGTTCAGCGAGGTCGGCGGCCCAGAACGTGCCGTCGGGGTAACGGTATTCGGCGAGCGACCCGGGGTGCATGGTGGCGGAGAAACCGGGGGTGCGTGGTGCGAGGTAGTGGCCCTCGCGCAGCACGACCGGGTCGGTGAAGTGCTCGTGGAGATGGTCGACGTACTCGATGACCCGGTCGTCGGTGGTGCCGGAGAGGGCCAGGTAGTCGAACATCGACAGGTGCTGCACCAGCTCGCACAGGCCCACTCCGCCGGCGTGCGGGCAGACCGGTACGCCGAACTTCGCGGCGAGCAGCAGGACGGCGAGGTTCTCGTTGACGCCGCCGACGCGTGCGGCGTCGATCTGCAGGACGTCGATGGCGCCCGCCTGGAGGAGCTGTTTGAACACGATGCGGTTCTGGACGTGTTCGCCGGTGGCGACCTTCACGGGGGCGACGCCCTCGCGGACGGCGGCGTGGCCGAGGATGTCGTCGGGGCTGGTGGGCTCCTCGATCCAGTACGGGTCGAACTCGGCGAGGGCGCGGGTCCATTCGACGGCCTCGCCGATGTTCCAGCGCTGGTTGGCGTCGAGGGCGATGCGGACCTCGGAGCCGACGGCGGCCCGTGCGGTGCGCATGCGTCGGACGTCGTCGGCGAGGTCGGCGCCGACCTTGAGCTTGATCTGGGTGAAGCCGTCGGCGACGGCCTGCTCGGCCAGGCGGGTGAGCTTGTCGTCGGAGTAGCCGAGCCAGCCCGGAGAGGTGGTGTAGCCGGGGTAGCCGCGCTCCAGCAGTGCCGCCTCGCGCTCGGCGAGCCCGCTCCTGCCCTCGCGGAGCATACGGAGGGCGTCCTCGGGAGTGAGGGCGTCGGCGATGTAGCGGAAGTCGATCTGGGAGACCAGCCACTCGGGGTCGGCGTGGGCGAGCAGTCGCCACAGCGGCTGGCCCTGCCGCTTGGCGGCGAGGTCCCACAAGGCGTTGACGACGGCGCCGATCGCCATGTGCATCACGCCCTTCTCGGGGCCGAGCCAGCGCAGCTGGCTGTCGCCGATCAGGTCGCGGTTGAGGGAGCCGGGGTCGGCGCACAGGGCGTCCACCGAGCGGCCGAGGAGGTGCGGGCGGAGGGCACCGATGGCGGCGACCTGGACGTCGTTGCCGCGGCCGATGGTGAAGGTGAAGCCGTGGCCTTCGAGCCCGTCGCCCGCGTCGGTGCGCAGCACGACGTAGGCGGCGGAGTAGTCGGGATCCGGGTTCATGGCGTCGGCCCCGTCCCGCTCCCGTGAGGTGGGGAACCGGATGTCGTAGGTGTCGACCGCGGTGATCCGGGCGGTGGTTGCAGTCAAGGGAGTGCCTTTCACGCTTGGCCGAAGGTCTGGCGCTGGCCTCCGAGTCCGTCGATCTCGAGCTCGACGGTGTCGCCGGCGCGGAGATAGGGGGTGTTGGGCAGGCCGAGGGCCACGCCCGCGGGCGTCCCCGTGTTGATCACGTCGCCCGGCTCCAGGACCATGTACCGGCTGAGGTAGGACACGATGTGGTCGACCGGGAAGATCATGTCGCGGGTGTGGCCGTGCTGCCGCTTGACGCCGTTGACGCTCAGGCGCAGCTCCAGGTCCTGCGGGTCCTCGATCTCGTCGGCGGTGACCAGCCAGGGCCCCAGCGGGTTGAAGGTCTCGCAGGACTTGCCGAGGTCCCACTGGGGCGAGTACTCGAGCTGGAACTCGCGTTCGGAGACGTCGTGGCTGACCGCGTAGCCCGCGATCACCTCGGCCGCCTCGTCCGGGCCCTCCAGATAGCGGGCGCGGCGGCCGATCACGACGGCGAGCTCGACCTCCCAGTCGGTCTTCACCGAGCCGCGCGGGACGAGCACCTCGTCGTGGGGGCCGACGACCGTGCCCGGGTCCTTCATGAAGACGACGGGGCGTTCGGGGATCGCGGCCCCCGTCTCGGCTGCGTGGTCGCGGTAGTTGAGGCCCACACAGACGATCTTGCCGGGGCGGGCGACGGGGGCGCCGATCCGCAGGCCGCCCGGGTCGAGTTCGGGCAGTCCGCCCGCTTCGAGGGCGGCGCGGGCCCGTTCGATGCCGCCGGAGCCGAGGAAGGCGCCGTCGATGTCGCCGGTCACGGCGGACAGGTCCAGCAGCCGCCCGTCATCGGTGCGGACCGCGGGGCGCTCCTCGCCGGGGGCACCGACGCGTAGCAGTTTCACTGAGCAGCTCCCTTGCCGTAAAAGATCAGTGATCAGGAGATCAGGAGTCATCGGAGGAATGACGCACCGTGGACTGTAGAGGTCGAGCGGCGGGCTGACAACGTATTCCTCCGATGTATTGGCCGAATGCAGCCGCTTCCCGCAGGTCGAAGGTCCTTCACGGGTGAAACAGCCCTGGGGACACTGAGGGACGGCCGTCCGACAGTCGACGGAAATCGCTGCGAACAACCTCTTGTCAGTGTCTGCAATGCCGTCGTAACGTCCTCATCGCCCGAGATACATCGGAGGAATCACTGCGGATTCCCACGGATTCCACGGTGTCGTGGCTGCTCAAACTCCGCCGCCCGTACACCGGTTGACCCTCGCCCCTCCCCTCCCATCGGTCCGCGCATGCCCTCAGGTGGGCTCCCCCCGTCCTGGCTAAGGAGAGAACCCGGCCATGAAGTTCGCTCGCACCCGCTCCACCGCCGTAGCGGCCTGTGCCGTCGCGGTCCTCGGTCTGCTCACCGCCTGCAACCGCGACAGCTCCTCCGGCTCGGCGGGCTCGGGCGGTGACAAGCCCGCCATCGGCATCGACCTGCCGCGGTCCGACTCGGACTTTTGGAACTCCTACGCGGACTACATGAGGAAGGACATCAAGACCGAGGGCGTCAACGCCCTGCCGCTCAGCAACTCACAGAACGACGTCACCAAGCTCGTCGCGAATGTGCAGGTCTTCCAGAACACCGGAGCCAAGGCCGTCGTCATGGCCCCCCAGGACACCGGCGCCATCGCCTCCACCCTCGACACCCTCGCGGCCAAGAAGATCCCCGTGGTCAGCGTCGACACCAGACCCGACAAGGGCGACGTCTACATGGTGGTCCGCGCCGACAACCGGGCGTACGGCACCAAGGCCTGCGAGTTCCTCGGCAAGCAGCTCGGCGGCAAGGGGAAGGTGGCCGAGTTCCAGGGCTCCCTGGACTCCATCAACGGACGCGACCGCTCCGAGGCGTTCGCCGAGTGCATGAAGGAGAAGTTCCCGAAGATCAAGGTCTTCGAGCTGCCCACCGACTGGAAGGGCGACGTCGCCTCAGCCAAGCTCCAGTCGCTGCTGGCCCAGCACCCGGACCTGAACGGCATCTACATGCAGGCCGGCGGTGCCTTCCTGCAGCCCACCCTGGCGCTGCTGGAGCAGAAGAAGCTGCTCAAGCCCGCCGGGCAGAAGGGCCACATCTCGATCGTCTCCAACGACGGCATCCCGCAGGAGTTCGACGCCATCCGCAAGGGCCAGATCGACGCCACCGTCTCCCAGCCCGCCGACCTCTACGCCAAGTACGCGCTGTACTACGCCCAGGCGGCGGCGGAGGGCAAGACCTTCAAGCCGGGGCCGACCGACCACGACTCCACCATCATCAAGCTGCCCAACGGTCTCGAGGACCAGCTGGCCGCCCCGCTGGTCACCAAGGACAACGTCGACGACAAGACCCTCTGGGGCAACACCGTCGGCAAGTGACCCGGCCCGACCGGCGACCCCTCGTACGCACCCGACGAAGGACGGTACTGACCATGGCGGACACCGCGCCCGCCCCGGCGAACGGCGGCGGGCCCGCGGCCGGCCGGAACCCCGCTCCGGTGGCCGAGGCCACCGGGATCACCAAGAGGTTCGGCGCGACCGTCGCCCTGCGCGACGCCCGTATCACCGTCGCCTCGGGCGAGTCGCACGCGCTCGTCGGCCGCAACGGCGCCGGCAAGTCGACGCTCGTGTCCATCCTGACCGGACTCCAGCACGCCGACACGGGCACCCTGCGCTTCTCCGGCGCACCGGCGCCCGCCGTCGGCGACATCGACGCCTGGCGCTCACGGGTCGCCTGCGTCTACCAGAAGTCGACGATCATCCCGGACCTGACCGTCGCCGAGAACCTCTTCCTGAACCGGCAGAGCGCCGGGCCGCTGCAGCCGATCCGTTGGAAGCAGCTGCGGCGGCGGGCGGAGGAACTGCTCGGCGAGTACGGCGTCGAGGTCGACGCCGCCGCGCGGGCGAAGGACCTCACGGTCGAGCAGCGGCAGTTCGTGGAGATCGCCCGGGCCCTGTCGTTCGGCGCGCGCTTCATCATCCTCGACGAGCCGACCGCGAAGCTCGACGCCCGCGGAATCAACCGGCTGTTCGACAAGCTTCGCGACCTCCAGCGGCAGGGCGTGGCCTTCCTGTACATCTCGCACCACCTCCAGGAGGTGTACGACCTGTGCGCCACGGTCACCGTCTACCGCGACGCGGCGCACATCCTGACCGCGCCCGTCGCGGGACTCGGCCATCGGGCGCTGGTGGAGGCGATGACCGGGGAGTCCACGACGACGGCCGCGGAGATCGTGGAGAACCGGGGCCCGGTCGCGTCCGACGCCGCCGAACTCCTGGCCGTGCGCGGGCTCACCCTGCCCGGCGCCTGCCGGGACCTGTCGCTGACCGTGCGGGCCGGTGAGGTCGTCGGCCTGGCCGGCGCGACGGCCAGCGGCAACGTACGGGTTGGCGAGGCCATAGCCGGTCTGCATCCCGCCGAGGAGGGCACCGTCTCGGTCGGCGGCCGGGGCGTCCGCACCGGCGACGTCCCGTCCGCGCTCGCCGTGGGCGTCGGCCTGGTCCCCGAGGACCGGCATCTGCAGGGCCTGGTGAACAACCGCAGCGTGGCGGAGAACGCGACGCTCACCGTCACCGACCAGCTCGGCCCGTACGGCACCGTGCTGCCGGCCCGCATCCGGGTCTTCGCGCAGCGCATGATCCGGGCCCTCGACATCAAGACGCCGGGCGCGGCCACCCCGGTCTCCGCCCTCTCCGGCGGCAACCAGCAGAAGGTCGTCGTGGCCCGTGCGCTGGCCACCGACCCCAGGGTGCTGGTGGCGATCCGGCCCACCAACGGCGTGGACGTCAAGTCCAAGGAGTTCCTGCTGCGCCGGATCCGCGAGGTCGCGGACGGCGGGAAGGCCGCGCTGATCGTCTCCGACGAGCTGGACGACCTCCGGGTCTGCGACCGGGTCGTCGTCATGTTCCACGGCCGTACGGTCGCCGAGTTCGACCGCGGCTGGACTGACGAGCAGGTGGTCGCGGCCATGGAGGGCGTGGCCGGCCGGACCGGGACGTCCGACGAGGACGGGGCCGACCGGACCGGAACCTCCGACGAGGGCGCGGGCGACCGCATCGAGGCGCCCGGGGGCGGGACCGACCGCACCGCGGCATCCGACACCACCGAAGAGCACGGAAGGTAGCCATGTCCGCCACCACTGATGTCACCGACCCCGCGACGGGGGTGGCAAGGGAGACCGCGGGCGGCGAGCGCCGCGGGCTCGACCTCGGTCGCTTCCGTGAGCTGTCCCTGGTCCCCGCCATCCTCGTGCTGGGGCTGATCGGGTTCATCGTCTCCCCGGCCTTCCTGACCGCCGACAACCTCATCGGCGTGGCCCAGCAGTCCACCGAGCTGAGCCTGCTGGTCCTGGCCACCGCCCTGATCCTGATCGCCGGACGGATGGACCTGTCGCTGGAGTCCACCATCGGCGTGGCCCCGGTGATCGCCGTCTGGCTGGTCCTGCCGACCAGCGGCGCCCGGTTCACGGGGCTCGGGCTGCTCCCGGAGTGGACGGCCGTCCCGCTGTGTCTGCTGGTGGGCGTGGTGATCGGGGCGGTCAACGGCTTCCTGATCCTCAAGCTCCGCCTCAACGGCTTCATCGTCACCCTCGGCATGCTGACGATGCTGCGGGGCCTCCAGGTCGCCCTCTCCGAGGGCCAGTCCATCGTCGAGCTCCCCTCCTCCTTCACCTATCTGGGCAAGGCGTCGTGGCTGGGCGTACCGGCCGCGATCTGGATCTGCGTGGTGCTGTTCGCGGCGGGCGGGAGCGCGCTGGCCTGGCTGCGGCACGGCCGGGCGCTGTACGCGATCGGCGGCAACGCGGAGGCCGCCCGCACCGCGGGCATCCGCGTCGACCGCATCGTGTGGATCGTCCTCATCCTCGGCAGCGTCCTCGCCGCGTTCGCCGGCATCCTCTACAGCGGCCACTACGGCTCCATCTCCGCCACCCAGGGCAGCGGCTGGATCTTCCAGGTGTTCGCCGCGACCGTCATCGGCGGGGTGAGCCTGAACGGCGGCAAGGGCTCCGTGTTCGGCGCGCTCACGGGTGTGCTGACACTGCAACTCGTGGTGAACGTGATGACGTTGGCGGGTGTGCCGCCGCTGTGGAACCAGTTCCTCAACGGCGCGATCATCATCGTCGCGCTGATCATCTCCCGCTTCGCCTCGGGCGAGAAGCAGGAGTAGCCGTGGCACTGACGCACGAGGCGATGGACAAGATCAAGGCGATGATCGTCGCCGGTGGGCTCGCGCCGGGCCCCCGGCTCCCCGAGGAGGAGGTCCTCGCCGGTCAGCTCGGGCTGTCCCGCAGTTCACTGCGGGAGGAGGTACGGGCGCTGACCGCGATGCGGATCCTGGTCACCCGGCAGGGCGACGGGGCCGGCCGCCGCCCTGCTCACCCCGCAGGACCTCCGTGGGCTGGGGACCGTCCTGGAACGGTCCCGGGCCTCGGCGACGGTCGAGGAGTTCGTCGGACACGACGCCGTGTTCCGTCAGCGGATCGCCGAGGCAGTCGGCAACCCGGTGCTGTCGATGCCGCTGCGGGTGGTGTCCACCCGCACCCGGCGGAGGACTGACGTCACAGGTCGGCGGCGTCCACCACGTCGCCGAGGTCCACGAACTTGAAGCCGGTGGCCGTGCGGCTGCCGCCGTCGCCGTCCGGCACCGCCGGGGTCTCCTGTCCGTCCTGGACGACGAGGAGGCCGCGCGGATAGCGTCGGCCCAGCGGGGCGTCGAGGATCGCGGCGCCGTCGCATTCCTGCACGCCGTCGAGGGTCGGTGTCGCGGACCCGATCCGGAAGCCGCCCTCGTACTCGTTGTCCTCGCTCACCTCACGGTCGTACAGGGCGAAGGTGTCGTCGCCCTGACTGGAGGCGAGCAGGTGGCCTTCGCCGTCCCGCTTCTGAAGGAGCGTCAAGCCCTCGACGTCGGCCGACAGCCGCCTCCCGCCGTAGCCGGGGTCGGTGCCCGGCACGCACTCCTCGGTCTCCTCGTCGTAGGTGCCGGGGACGCCGTACTCCTTCACCTTGTCGACGAGGACGGGCCTGCCGGTGAGGTCGGCGCGCAGCCGCCAGATGCCGATGTCCTCCTGGCCGGCGTAGAGCGTGCCGGTGGCCGGGTCGACGACCATGCCCTCGACCTGTGGGAGTTCACCGGGCTCGGCGCAGGGGCTCCAGGTCGTGCCGTCGGGCAGCCGGAACCCGGACGGCAGGTCGAGGGTGCGGACCGTGCGGTAGCCGACCGTGCCGTGGGCGGCGGGTACGAGTTCCAGCAGGGCGAGTCGGGTGCGTTCGCGTCGGCTGACCAGGGCGTAGGCCCGGCCGCTGGTCCGGTCGGTCCAGGTGGCGAGGCCGTACGCGGTGCGCTGGTCGTTGATCTCGGCCTGGTCGGCGGAGAACACGGGGGCGGCGGCCGGGTCGGTGATGTCGGTGAGGGGGCCGCCGGGCCGGGCTGGGTCGATGCGGTAGACGCGCAGCCGGTCGTTGCCCCGGTCGCTGACCACCGCGACGTCGGCGCGGCCGGCGGTGGTACGCAGGCCGGTGACGAGGTCGACGTTGTTGTACCGGCCCGGCGCGTCGTCCTCGGCCGGGGGCTTCGGGGCGGGCAGGGACTGCACCATGCGGGCGTCGAGGTCGTAGACCCGCAGGCCGCCCTCCTTGGCGGTGGCGACGACGAGGCTGCGGCCGGGGTCGGCGGGGTTCCGCCAGATCGCCGGGTCGTCGGCGTCGGAGTTGCCGCCGGCCTCGTCGTCGTGGAGGGCGGCGGTCTCACCGGTGGCGGTCACCACGGGCAGGGCGGGCGTGCCCGCACCGGCGGGAGCCGCCGTGAGCAGGGCGGTCAGCGCGGTACCGGTGGCGAGGACCGCAACGAGCCGAGTGGTGCGGGGCATTCTCACAGGCGCTTCCTTACCGTCGATCGGGGGTCGGCAGAGCGTGCTCACACCACTGCCGATTTTTTGTCGGGGACATGCAGATAGCCCATGCCGATAGTGCGGAGGGAAGCTTGCGCGCGGGCAGACATGATCTGGCCATGCCATGACCAAAGCCCCGTGGGGCCCGCCGTTGCGCCCCGGTGCGCCTTCACCGACGGTCCGATCGGCCGCTGGTTTCCGTACACCCCTCGGCACGGGGCGCACGGCGGACCTATCGTGTAAGAAGCACAGTTTCGCCGCGTGCTGCTCCTGCCCTCCGCGGGGGACCCCATGAAGGTCGAACTGGTTCAACAGGCCGCCGACGCGCTGTTCGCCGTCCCGGACACCGTCCACGAGGAGATCGTCGCGCTCATCGAGGCGGTGGCCGAGGAACCGAGGATCCAGGTCAGGGAGCTGGCCGCGGTGTTCGGTGACTGGTGCTGGCTCGTCTACACGGTCCACGGCGACGTGATCGAGGTGCTGGACGTCGGCTGCGCCCGCTGACGCCGACCAGGGTCGTGAGGCCGGAGGGGCACCCGTCGCGTTTCGTCGCGTGGCGCGCGACGCCGGTGCTCGCGCCGGCTCACCTGACTGTCTCCGCGGCGACCCCGGACTGCTCGTCCGTACCCGGAACGGTGCCGGCCGTGTCGGGCCGGTCCGCGCCGACCCGCCTCAGGACGAGTGCGGCCGCCGTGGCCAGGACGACGAGGGCGGCGCCCGAGAGGACGAAGGCGTGGGCCGCTCCGACGAGGGTGATGGCGGTGGAGGCCACGAAGGGCGAGACCGTCAGGGCACCGGCGATACCGGCTTCCCACAGGCCGAGCGCCTTCGCGAGATGGCGGTCGGGGACACGCCGCTGCACCAGCGCGATCAGCGGGATGTCGGTCAGGGCCGAGGCCAGCCCCGTCGCGGCCAGGAGGAGGGCCGCCACGGCCGTGGAGGTGACGGTTCCCAGCGGGGCGCGGAAGATCCCGAGCACGGCCCAGGCCAGCACCGCCGCCAGGGCCGCCCGGCGGATCGGCAGCCGGGCCAGCAGCAGGGCACCGGCCACCTCGGCCACACCGGCGACGCCCAGCAGCAGCCCGTACTGGCCGCCCTGTCCCACGACGGTCACCAGACCCACCGTCAGGAAGCCGTTGGCCAGGGCCAGTGCGAGCACGAAGGTCACGATGACGACCAGGACGTCGGGGGCGGCGCGCACGGCCCGCAACCCCGCCGCGAGATCGGACCACAGGCCCGTCCGATCGCCGGCCGGTGCGGGGCGCCGGACGCGGAGGCCGGCGAGGGCGGCCGCCGACGCCAGGAACGTCATGCCGTTGACCACCAGCGCCCACTGGAGCGAGGCGTGGTCGAGCAGCGGTGCGAGCATCAGCGGGCCGACGAAGAAGGCCGCCCTGAAGGCCACTTGGAGGAGGCCGTTGGCCTGCTGGAGGCGTTCGGTGGGCACGATCTGCGGGACGATGGCGTTGCGGGCGGGGGCGAACGGGGCACCGAGCAGGGCCAGCAGTGCCGTGGTCGCCACCAGGACGGGCAGGTTCAGCAGCCCGAGGTACAGCAGGACCGCGCCCGCAGCGACCACCACGACCCGGGCCAGATCGGTGGCGATCATCAGCTTCCGGCGGTCATGGCGGTCGGCGTACGAGGCGACGACGAAGGTGGCGAGGAACGCGGGCGCGAAGGCGGAGACGCCCACGAGGGCCACGGCGGCCGGGTCCTTCGTCAGGGTCCAGGCCAGCCAGGCGGTCGAGGCGGTGTACAGGCCGTCGCCGAAACGCGATACGCCCTGGCCGACGAAGAGAAGCAGGAAGTCGCGGTCTCTCAGCAGTGACATGGCGCCCACTGTCGGCCCGCCGCCGGACAGTGATCCACTTATTAGGCAAATGGCTAATCACTCCGGGCCGGTCGGGCGGGCCGGTCGGGCCGGTGGTCGTCCGGGCCGTCGTCGTGGCGCAGGAAGCTCTCCAGGCCGGGCGTGAGGCCCGCCACCTGACCGGGCACGAGCCGGTACAGGACGTAGTAGCCCTCGCGTCGGCGCTCCAGCAGGCCGGCGTCCGCCATCACCCGCAGATGCTTCGACAGCGCGGCCTCGCTCACGCCCACGAGCGGCGCCAACTCCTGGGTACTGCGGGGGCGTTCGGCGATGAGCCGCAGGGCGCGCAGGCGGGTGTCGTCGGCGAGGGCCCGCAGGATCCCGACGAGCCGGGCCGGCGGGATCCGCGGGCGGGCCTCCCTGGCGATGGAGGAGACGGGGAAGACCAGGCCGAGGGGCCACGGACCGTCGCAGTTCACCCGGACGTGCGGCCAGACGTAGGTGCTCGGGGCGAGCAGGAGTGTGTCGTCCGCGCCGATGACGACCTCGTGGTCGTGGGGGCGCTCCAGCCAGAACCGCTCGGCCCGGTGGTCGCTGCGCACCTCAGGCCACAGGCCGCGGAGCATCCCGTACAGGCCGCTCCGCGCGATCTGCTGTCCCGCCTCGCTGACGCCGGCGGCCAGATCGGGCTCGACGCGGACCCATTCCTCCTCGAACGCCTCGCGCCAGTAGCGCTCCAGCATGTCCAGGAACCGCTCCAGCAGGGCGCGGGGGTCGTCCAGGAGCATCGCGGCCATCGCGGGGTCGCTGTCCCGCAGGGCCAGGGCGCGCAGCCGTTCGCGGACGTCCGGGCGGTGCAGCAGCCCCGGGTCCCTGCCCCCGCCGTCGTCGTCCGGCCAGGGGGTGAGCAGGGGGACGGCGAACTCCAGGCGGATCAGGTCCGGGTCCGCCGTGCGCAGGGCCGCCAACTCCGCCCGGAAGTCCGGCAGTCCGCCGGTGGGACGGGGGAAGAGGAACTCGGGGAAGTACGAGCGCACCGCGTACGCGAACGCCTCGATCTCCCTCTTCAGCGCGGGTGACAGTCTCCGCATCCCGCGCACCCAGCCGTGCTGGACGGGGTGGTGTTTCGGCTCCACCAGCACATGGAGACTGAGGACGGCTTCCATCGCCGGCGAATAGGCGAAGCCCACCCGCTCGGCCCCGTCGGCGGGCACCCGGAACACGATCGTCATGACCCGTCATCCTCGTCGTGCGGCCCCGCCCGTCAACCGGGACACGCGCCGGTGGCGTGGGCGTGCGCCCTCCCGTCCGGCGGAGCACCGGTCGGGAGGGCGCGGGGTGCCACGGTCGGGCCGGTGGGTCAGCTCGTCACCCGGAAGGTGGCGTCACCGCGTCCCGTCGCGTTGGTGATGGGATCGAGGCGGAGTTGGTAGGCGTAGTGGCGGATGTAGCGGTCGGGGTGGTTGTACGACTGGAACGAGGACCAGCCCGCGTCGGCGAGGCCGGCGACCCGGCGGAAGGTGGCGTCGGCGGCGAACTGGGCGGTGCCGTCGTTGTACACGAGCTGGAAGTCGTAGTTGGAGTGGCGCAGGAAGTAGCCGGGGAAGTTCACCGACTCGAAGGAGACGGTGCCGGAACCGGTCAGGCCGGGCCTGAGCCGGAACCGGGAGTCGTCGGCGGGGCTGACGTTCGGGTCGATCCGCACGTCGAAATCGGCGTGCCGCACGTACCGGTCCTGGAAGTTGAACGACTGGAGCCGGTTGGCCGGGGTGTTCGCGTACCGGGTGAGGACCCGGCTCTCCTCGGCGGCCGTCAAGGTCAGGATCGAGCCGTGGCGCTTCTTCGTGCCGCCCAGGTTGTAGCTTCCCGACGCCGGCAGCCGGTACGTGGAGGTGCTGGTCGGGTCGGTCGTGAAGACGGGCAGGTAGCCGCGGCCGGAGGCGTACTGGTCGAGGTAGAGCGTCCACTCGTTGCGGTCACGGAACTTCATCCACATCGGACCCTCGACCTGGGCACCGGTCAGGCCGATCCCGGACAGGTTGCCGATGGTGGTCCACGTCCCGAGGATCGAGTTGCTGCCCTCGAGCGTGATCTGGCCGTCGCCGGAGGCCCGGACGTAGCGGTACGCGCCGACGCCCGCCGGCATCTCGACGATCTGCGTGTCGATGATCTCCTGGGTGCCGGGGCGCTCGATGTACGTCTGCGGAGTGGTGATGGAGCGGAAGTCGCTGGTGCGGGCGTAGTAGATGCGGTGCTTCGTCGCGCCGTTGAGGGGCTTGTTCGTCGCCCAGTACAGGACGTAGTCGTTGGTGGCCGGGTTCCAGATCGCCTCCGGTGCCCAGGCGTTGCGTCCGTCGGGGATCGCGCCGGCGACGTTCAGCAGCCACGGCTGCGACCAGGTGACCAGGTCCGTGGACTCCCACACGACGAGGTTGCGGCTGCCGTCGTTGATGGCCTGACTCCAGGTCTGGCCGCAGTCGATGCACAGGTCGGTGGCGATGATCCAGTACTTGCTCCCGTCGGGGGAGCGCACCAGAGCGGGGTCGCGCACACCGCGGGTGCCCACCGTCGAACGCAGCGTCATCCCGCCGCCGTTGAGGTCGTTCCAGTGCAGGCCGTCGGTGCTGTGCGAGAAGTAGATCTGTTGCCCGGTCGCCCCCTCCCCGATGAAGTGCGTCATCAGATAGCCCGGGTCGGCCGCGGCCGCCCGGTCCTGTGCCGTCAACACCTGGCCGGTGAAGAGGAGGGCGACAGCGACCAGCATCGCCGCCAGCCGGGAGAGAACAGCGGACATGTACATCTCCTGTCTCGTTCTGCGGGCACCACCCTGTAGACCCGACGAACCCCGCCCCGACCGTTCGACTTCTCGAACAGCGTTCGTGAGACCGGCCAGACGTTAAGGGCGGGGCCAACGAGGCGTCAACACTTCTCACATGACGCGTCTTCACGACGAAGCCCCGGCCCCCTCTCAGGGGGCCGGGGCGACGCGGGTCAGGCGAATCCCGCGGGCTCCCCCGCCGGGTACACCCCCGAGGGCCACTACGGCCACACCGAGCACCGCGGCGAGGGGCACCGCTCCGGCCCCGGCATGGGGACCGCCGCGGCCGCGGGGGCGCCCGGCCACCCCCAGCCTCACCCCCTCGGCTCGCCCCGACCGAGCGTGCGGAGGGTTTCGATGACCTCCTCCGCGTCGGTCTCCGGGTTCACGAAGGCCAGGCGGAGGGCCGTCGCGCCGTTCCACTGGGTCGGCACGCACAGCATCGCGCCCGTTTCGGCGGTGCGGGCGGACCAGGCCGCGTAGTCGCGCGGGCCCCAGCCCGGACGGTCGAAGAGGAGCACGGACAGCTCGGGTTCGACCAGCAGACGGAGCCCGTCGTCGGCGCGGATGGCGTCGGCCACGAGGCGGCTGGTGGTCAGGGTCTGCTCCACGGCTCGCTCATACCGCTCGGTCCCGTGGACGGCGAGGCTGAACCAGAACGGCAGTCCGCGGGCCCGGCGGCTGAGGTGGAGCGCCAGGTCCGTCGGATTGTGGACCTCGCGGTCGATGGCGTCGAGATAGCTCGCCGTCTGACTGTGCGCGGCGCGGGCCGGCGTGGGGTCCCGGTACAGCAGCGCGCAGCAGTCGTAGGGGGCGAACAGCCACTTGTGCGGATCGACGATGAAGCTGTCGGCGCGTTCGATGCCGGCGTAGCGGTGCCGCACGCTGGGTGCCGCGAGGCCCGCACCGCCATAGGCGCCGTCGACGTGCAGCCAGACCTCGTGGCGTGCGCAGACGTCGGCGATGTCGTCGAGGTCGTCGATCAGTCCGGCGTTGGTGGTGCCGGCGGTCGCCACCACGGCGAACACCCCGGACGTGGAGGTGAGCACGGCTTTCACGGCGTCTTTGGTGAGGTGCCCCCGCCGGTCCACCGGTGCGGTGACGACGGCGACGTCCATCGCCTGGGCCGCGGACCTGATCGAGGAGTGGGCGCTGTCGGCGCACACGATCTTCCAGCCGCCCGCGGGGCGCGGCCTTGACGTGGCCGCGGCGGCGCGGGCGGTGATGAGCGCGGAGAGGTTGCCCATGGTTCCGCCGCTGACGAAGCATCCCGCCGCGGTGCTCGGCCATCCGAGCAGTCCGGTGAGCCAGGCCAGCGCCTCGTTCTCGGCGTGGATGGCGCCGGCTCCCGACTCCCAGGTGCCCGCGAAGATGTTCGCCGCGCCGGTGACCGCGTCGAAGGCGAGCGCGGCACGGGTGGGGGCCGCGGGGATGTAGGCGAGGTTCGTCGGCGCGTTCTGGGAGCGTGTGGCGGGCAACAGGACCTGATCGAACAGTTTGACGGCTGCCGCGACACCGATCCCCTCGCGGGTGACGGCCGTACCGGCCGCGAGGGCGAGGTCGACGGCGGGGCGGGCGCCCGACACCGGGTCCGGGGCCTCCGTGATGCGCCGCCACGCGTAGTCGATGGCGGCGTCGACGATCTCGGCCTCGTCGCCCCACACACGGTGGTCGGCACGGGACCCCTTCTTTGCTGACATGCTGTCGCATTGCGCTTTTTGCATGGCGTGAAGGTAGGGACGGCCATCGGAATGCGCAATATGTGTCGTAAAGGTTGAGCAGAATGCTTAACGACAGCCGGTGCGCGCCCTGTCATACTGAGCACCATGCGACATGTCGACGACCTCGACGCCCGGATCCTCCTGGCGCTCGACACGGATCCTCGGGCCACGACGGTCGCCCTCGCGGACCGGCTGGGCCTCGCCCGCAACACCGTGCAGGCACGCCTGAAGCGGCTGGAGGAGAGCGGTCTTCTCAGGGAGCACAGTCGGCGCGTGGCACCGGCGGCCCTCGGGTATCCGTTGACGGCCCTCATCACGATGTCGATCAGCCAGCGCGTGGGGCAGCCGACGCAGGAGGCGATCCTGCGGATCCCCGAGGTGGTCGAGCTGCTCGTCACCACCGGCGACGGCGATCTGCTGGCCCGCGTCGTCGCGCGGGACACCACCGACCTGCACCGGATCACGAACCTGCTGCTGGAAGCACCCGGAGTGGTCCGGTCGAACACCACGATCGTGCTGCAGGAGGTACAGCCGTTCAGCGTCCGGTCGCTGCTGCGACGGCACGCCGGGGACTGACGCGGCACCGGCGCGCGCGACGGAGCGGATGCGCGGCGCGGCGGTGCCCGCCGACGTGAGACGGGAGCGTCGTCCGCGGCGGTTGGCGGTGGGGGCGGTCTCCTGGCCGCTCCCACCGGGGTGCGCGCCGTCAGTCGTCGAGCGGCTCGTAGTCGAACCAGTCGAAGTGCGCGGAGTCTGTCGAGGCGTACATTCCCAGGACCCGGCCGGTGAAGCCGCCGGCGACCTCGGTGGACAGGTAGCGGCCGTCCAGCGAGGCGAGTGCGGTGAAGGTGCCGTCGGGTTCCTCGAATCCGAGGGTGACGGTGTCGGGGCCGGCGAGCGGACCGCGCGCGGTCCGCTCGACCCCCGTCTCGGCGCGGAGGACCACGGGCTCCGCCGACGCGGGGCGGGAGGCGACGATCGTGCTCAACGGGCCGACGCGGGCCCGGACCCGCACCTCGCCGGAGGAGACCTCGACGCTGTAGTGGTGCTGCTCGTCGAGGCGAACGGCGAGGCCGCCGTGCCCGTCCGCGGCGTCGAGCAAGGTGCGCACCCGGCAGGCCATGTGCTGCTGCCGTCGTCCCACGAACGTCACATCGGGCTCGTCGAGCGATCCGCCGCGGGCGCGAAGGGTCAGCCACCCAGGCCGTTCCTTCGTGGTGCAGTCCTCCGGGGAGCGGTGCCGCAGGGAGATCCAGTGCGGGGCGAGTTCGCTCGTGTCGAAGTCGTCCCGGACCTCGGGTGCGGTGGCAGGGGGCAGGAGCGGCCAGGCGGGTGCGGGCATGGTGAGGGAGACCTCGCCGACGACGGGCCAGCCGTCGACCCACTCGACGGGCGCGAGGTAGGTCTCGCGGCCGAGGACGTGCCAGCCGGGGGTGCCGCCGCCGGGGCGTACGCCGAGGAGGACCATCCACCAGGAGCCGTCGGGGCCTTGGACGAGGTCGGCGTGGCCGGTGTTCTGGATGGGGTGGTCGGTGCCCCGGTGGGTGAGGATCGGGTTGTCGGGGCAGGGCTCGAACGGGCCGGTGGGGCTGGGGCCGCGGGCGATGGACACGCCGTGGCAGCGTTCGGTGCCGCCCTCGGCGATGAGCAGGTACCAGTGGTCACCGATGTGGTAGAGGTGCGGTGCTTCGGGGGCCTTGGCGCCGGGTGTGCCGGACCACAGACGGTGGGAGGCGCCGAGGGTCTCCCCCGTGTGGGGGTCGATGCGGATCTGCCCGACGCCCGCGGTGGTGCACCAGCAGGTGCCGTCGTCGTCCCAGGCGAGGTCGGGGTCGATGCCGTGGACGCCGGGCAGTCGTACCGGCTCGGACCAGGGGCCGGCCGGGTCGGTGGTCGTGAACAGCAGATTGCCGTCGCCGCTGACGTTCGTGACGATCAGCCAGAAGCGGCCGTCGTGGTGGCGGAGGGTGGGTGCGTAGATCCCGCCCGAGGCGGGTGTCTCCTTGGGGAGGCGCAACTGGCTGGGCCGGTCGAGGGCGTTGCCGATCTGGGTCCAGTGGACCAGGTCCCGGCTGTGGAAGAGGGGGACGCCGGGGAAGTACTCGAAGCTGGAGCAGGCGAGGTAGTAGTCGCCGCCCACGCGGCAGATGGACGGGTCGGGGTGGAAGCCGGGGATCACCGGGTTTCTGAAGGTGTTGCCGGTATCAGGCAGGTTGGACACCCTGGTCGAGTCCTTTCACCGACGGCCGGTGCCGCGCGGGGTGCCGTACCCGGCGGCGGTGTCGAAAGTTTTCGCTACATCCTCTGGATACTTTCCGAAAGAGGCTAGCCAGGGGTCGTCGGTGGGGTCAATGGACCCTCGTGTACCACGGAAGCGCAAGAAACCTTTCTCGTCAGACCTGTTGGAGTCGATCGAGATCCAACCGCCCGTCACAGCTGGACCCCTGCCGCGGCTTCATGTTGCTTTCTCCACCGCTCATCGCGAAAGTTGCTCTGACGGCCTGAGCGTACCGACGCGATGCCGGGGCGACATGCTCGCGACCATGGAGGCGACGTACGGTGACCGGTTCACCCGCCCTCGGCGTCACCTGCGGGCGCGGTGGGTGGTGTGGCCGCGGGTGAGAAGCGCGCCCAGCGCGATCATGCCGATGCCGAGGACGAAGTGCAGCCAGTCGTCGGCCGTGTTCAGGGGGACGAAGTTGGCGTCGCTGTGGTGGTCGACGATCAGGCCGTACACCCACAGCACCAGATAGATGGCGCCTCCGACGAGCAGGAAACTGCGGGCGCCCGGCGCGGTGCGGGACAGGAGAAGTCCCGCCGCGCCGAACGCCAGATGAACGAGATTGTGCAAGATGGAGATCTGGAAGACGCCCAGCAGCTCGGCGCCGGATTCGTGGGAGGCGAACTCCATCGCGTCGTAGTCCGTGGTGACGCCCGGTATGAATCCGAGGATCCCGACCAGCAGGAACACCGCTCCGACCAGCAGCGCCGCCTGCTGGACCGGGGTACGGGATCGTGTCGCGCGTGTGTGCGTGGTCATGGCGGTGGCCTTCTTCTCGGGGCGCGTCACGGTGAGCGCCTGTGCGCGCCGAGTACCCCCGGCGCCCCGGCTGACGCCGGACAAAACCGGCTGATCCGGGCACACCCTCTGGCCGCCGACCTCGGGCGGGCGTCAGCCCAGCGGGGCCGGGCGGTCGTGGATGTTGTCCGGTGTGACGCCCTCGGTGATCGCGCGGGCGACCAGCGAGGAGGGTTCCTGGCCCTCATGGGTGATGCCGAGGCCGTACCGGGTGCCGGGGAAGCCGGTCGGCAGGAACGTGAGCCGCTCGCGCTGGGTCGCCGCGCGAGGAGCTTCCCGGTGGCGACGATCTCCGCCCAGCGGCGCGGGTCGTGCAGGTCCGAGATCATCGCGCCGCCGGTCCAGGCCCCACTGGGGTTCCAGGCCGTCGTCCACGACCTCACCGGTGAGGACGTTGTCCGTGCAGTGGTCTCCGGCGCCGCGCGGCTCGACCGAACCGTCCGGGCGCGTTGCGGAGAGTCCACTCGTTCGGCGCCACGGATCCTCCTCGGGGTACCGAAGGGCTCTCCCGGTGTGCCCGGTGGTCCCGGCCATGGGGCCGGGTGACCCATGGTCCGGTGCGGGGCGCGGGACGACGCTGGAGGTGACAGGGTCCGTACGCCCGTTTCGGAGGTCGTCATGAACGCTCCCCCCACACCCGGCATGCTGCGGGCGTTGCCCGCCGAGCACCGGCAGCGGCTCATGCGGTTCGCGCGCGAGGTGTCGTTCCCCCAGGGCGCCCGGATCTTCGACGAAGGGGGCACCGCCGACCGGTTCTGGATCATCCGGACCGGCACGGTCGCCCTCGACATGCGGGTGCCCGGCCGCCGCCCGGCCGTCATCGAGACCCTGGGACACCACGAGCTCCTCGGCTGGTCCTGGTTGTTCACGCCGCACGTCTGGCACCTGGGGGCCGAGGCCACCAGCCCGGTGCGCGCCCACGAGTTCGACGCCACCGCGATCCGTCTGATGTGCCGGGAGGACCCCGCGCTCGGGTTCGCCGTCGCCCAATGGGTCGGCTGCATCCTCGCCCACCGTCTGCACTCGGCCCGCACCCGGCTGCTGGACCTGTACGCGCCCTACGGCAGCGGCAGCCTCCGGTGACAGCCGGCACCCTGACCGGCCCGCTGTCACGTCGTCGCGGGGCCGACCAGGGTGTTGGCGCCGGTGCGGCCGGCGAAGTAGTCCTCGACGTTGGCGATCGTCGTGGCGGCGATCTGCTCGACGGCTTCCCGGGTGAAGTACGCCTGGTGCGAGGTGACCAGCACGTTGTTGAAGGTCATCAGCCGGGCGAGGCGCTCGTCGGTCATCACCTCCAGCGACTTGTCGAGGAAGAAGAGTCCGGCTTCCTCCTCGTACACGTCGAGGCCGACCCCCCTCAGCCGTCCCGCGCGCAGGGTGTCCAGCAGGGCGTCCGTGTCGATCAGACCGCCCCGGCTGGAGTTGACCAGGAGCGCGTCGTCCTTCATCAGGGCGAGGGCGGCCGCGTCGACCAGGTGGTGGGTGCTCTCCATGAGCGGCACATGCAGGCTCACCAGGTCCGCCTCGGCGAACAGCTCCTCCCGTGAGACGTACCGCATGCCGAGCGCCAGGCAGTCGGGGTTCTCGGCGGCGTCCCAGCCCAGCAGCCGCATGCCGAAGCCGTGGGCGATCCGGGCGAACGCGGTGCCGATCTTGCCGGTGCCGACGACGCCCGCGGTCCGGCCGTGCAGATCGCGGCCCATCAGCCCGGCCAGCCGGAAGTCGAACTCGCGGGTGCGATGGGCGGCCCGGACGATGCGCCGGTCGACGGCCAGGGCCAGCGCCCACGCGAACTCGGCCACCGCGTACGGGGAGTAGTACGAGACACGCGCCACCGTCAGGCCCAGTTCCCCGGCCGCCGTCAGATCGATGTTGTTGTAGCCGGTGGCACGCTGGGCGATCATCCGGGTGCCGCCCGCGGCCAGGGTGCGCAGCACTCCCGCGTCCAGGGTGTCGTTGACGCCGCAGAGGACGACGTCGTGGCCGTCGGCGGTCGGGGCGGTGTCCTGGTCCAGGAACAGCGACAGGCAGCGCAGCCGGTGCCGGTCGGCGAACGCCCGGTCGAAGGCCGCCCGCAGCAGGGGTTCCTCGTCCGACTGGACGCCGTACGCGACGATCTCCACGTGTTTTCCTCCCATGAGGCGAGTGATCACTCCCACCGTAGGTCGCGACGGACGTCGCGACGGGCTCGACGGCTTCGGGCGTCCGGACGGCCGCCGCCCTGTGCGCCGGTGAGGGCGGCGGCCGTGGCGCGAGTCCTCCTGCTCTCCCCTGTCAGGAGGGCTCGCTGGGCACCTCGCGGCCGCTGGGACACACGGGTGCGTGCCCGCCGTGCCCGCCGGCGAGCAGCCGCGAGGTGTGGCTGGCGGCCCGCCGTCCGCCCGGTCGGGCCGGCGGAGGGCCGATGCTGGGCCGATGGTGGCCCGGTCCCGGTGGAGAGCCCATGGGCGCTCACGGGGCGGCGCGGCTCCCGCCCTGCGCGACTCCCGAGAGTTCCGCCGCCCGGTCTGCGGCCCATGCCCGGATCGCGGGGAAGTCTCGGAAGTCGCCGCCCTTCCCGGACCGGAGGATCATGCCGGCGACCCACCCCTTGGCCCCTTCCTCGAGGCAGCCGCCGAAGGTGACGTGCCCGTTGGCGTCGAGGCGGAGCATGGCCTTCCGCACGCCGGGGACGGGCGGGATGTCCCGTTCCGAGGCGGAGGGGTCGAGGGGGCCGCTGCTGAACAGCCACAGGGGGCGTTCGGCGAGGGCCTGACGGTGTCGGCGCAGGAAGCGCCGGGCGTCCTTGTGCCAGCGTCCCGCGTAGAGCGCGCCGCCGACAACGACGGCGTCGTACGGCGCGAGGCTCGCCACGGACGGGGCCGGGAGTGCCTCGGCGGTGAGTCCCGCCTCGTTGAGGGTGTCCGCGACGGTCTCGGCGATCCTCGCGGTGGATCCGTTGGTCGTTCCATAGGCGACCAGCACGTGGGTGGACATGTGGTCCGCCTCCTCTCGGAAGCCGTGGTGGGTGCGCGGTGTCAGTCGTCGTGCGCCCGGTGGGGGACGACGGCGACCGGGCAGGCGGCGTGGTGGAGCGCGGTGTGGGCGACGCGGCCGAGCTGGAGCCCCACGCGGTGCTCAGGGCGGCGCCGGGCGCCGACGACCAGCAGGTCGGCCTGGGTGGAGGCGTCGAGCAGCACCTTGCGGGCGGGGCCCTCGGCGGTGCGCCGACGTACCCGCACGGTCGGGTACTGGGCTGCCACGCCGTCGAGCGCGGCCTCCAGGGTCTCGGCGGCGTGCTGTTCGTGCAGGCGGGCGGGTTCGCCCGCGAGGAGGGGGTGGTCGGTGGTCTCGTGCGCGGGGCACCGCCAGGCGCGCACGGCCTCCAGTACGGCGCCCCGGCGCTCCGCCTCCTCGAAGGCGAAGCGGACGGCCTCGGCTCCGTGCGCCTCCTCACCGACGCCCAGCAGGATCCGCCCGTGCGTCGCGGGCCGGGGCTGTCCGTCGGGGTGGCCGCGCAGCACGACCACGGGGCAGGTGGCGTACGCGGCGACGCCCAGGCTGACGGAGCCGAGCAGGAACTCGGCGATGCCGCCGCGCCCCCGCGTGCCCAGGACCAGTGCGGTGGCCTCCCGTCCCTCCCGGACCAGCGCGTACTCGGGCTCCTCCGGGACGATCAGGGTGGTCACCTTCACGTCCGGGCGGCGGTCGCTCACCCGCCGGGCGGCGGCGTCGACGATGTCCTCGGCGAGTGTCTCCTCGGACGGCTTGCCGAGGTCCTCGGCGAGCGCGGCGCCTTCGTAGCGCTGCCACAGCGAGGCGTGCACCAGCCGCAGCGGCACCCCGCGCAGGGCGGCCTCGTCGGCCGCCCAGTCGACGGCCCGCAGGCTCGGCGCGGAGCCGTCGACGCCGACGACCAGGGGATGTTCCATCGGTGGTCCTCCTCGGAGTGCGGGGAGCGCGGCGCCCCGTCAGGGGTGGGCGATCACGGCCACGGGGGCGGCGGAGTGGTGCAGGACGGCGTGGGTGACCGGGCCGATGTGCGTGCCCACGGGGCTGCGGCGGATGCGGCGGCCGACGACCACGAGGGACGCCTCCCGGGAGGCGTCGACGATGTGGTGGGCGGGGCTGCCCCAGCGGCACACCTCGGTGACGTCGACGTCGGGGAACTTCACCTGCCACGGCTTGAGCACCTCGGTCAGGGCGGTGACCTGGTTGGTGCGCAGCTCGGGGCCGAGTTCCGGGTCGGCGGGGATGGCGTAGGCGTAGTACGGCGGCGGGTTCCAGCCGTTGACGACCCGCAGGGCGGTTCCGCGGCGGGAGGCCGTGTCGAAGGCGAACTCGATCACGCTGTCGTGCGGGTTCTCGGTGTCGAGGCCTAGGACGACGGGCCGGAAGGGGGTGGCGGCCGACGGGATGCCGACCGGGTCGGCCTGGTGCTCGTCGGCGGCCTGTTCCCCGGCGCGGACGAGGACGACCGGCTGCTCGGCGTGTGCGACGACCAGCTGGCCGACGGAGCCCACCAGGAAGCCGCCGATGCCGCTGAGCCCCCGGGAGCCGAGGACGAGCAGCGCGGCGTCCTTCGCCACGCGGGTCAGGACCTCGCCGGGCCGGCCGCTGATCTGTTCCACGGTGACGTCCACGCCGGGATGCCGCAGCCGCAGTCCTTCGGCCGCCTCGCGCGGGATGCGCTCGCTCCAGTGCTGGAGCGTCTCGGCGGCGAGCAGCGGTGCCTGGGCGATGGGGTCGGGTACCGGTTCCCAGACGTGGACGAGGGTCAGCGGCAGGTCCCGCAGCTTCGCCTCGCGGGCCGCCCACTCGGCGGCGGCCCGGCTCTCTGCCGAACCGTCGAGCCCTGCGACAACCGTGTTCACCATGGTTCTGCCTCCTGAACGGGGGGTGTGCTCCCAGCGTCGTGCCGCGGGGGCCGGTGGTGGAGGGGCCGCAGGTCCCCGGCAGGGGCCGAACGTCCCTGACACGACGGGTTCGGTGCGGAGTCCCGCCGTGCGGCTCGCGCCCGCGCCGCTCCGCGGTGGATGCTGATCTCCATTCGGTGGAGGGAGGCCCATGGTCGAACGCGGCGGGATCAGGGCTCCGGTCACGACGGTTCGCTACGGCGAGCGGCGATTCGGTCGGCCAGCACGGACAGAGGAACGCTGGCCGCCCAGCTGTAGATGGCGGCGATGGGCGAGATGCGCGCGATGGGCACCGAGGCCAGAAACACGATCGCCTGGGCGGGGAGCGGGACGTTGCGCCAATTCACGCCCGCCGAACGGCTGACGTGCAGATCGAGCCCGTACAGCACCAGTGCGGCCGCGCCGATGACAGCCCCGTACAGACCAGGACCGAGGAAGCGGTCGCCGTACATTTCCAGGACGTGGGTGGGAAACGGGATCAGGGACACCAGCGCCAGGAACGCGACATGGAGCCAGAACGCGTAGAGGTCGATCCCGTCCGCGTTCCGCACCGCCGCATGGTGGGCCCTCCAGAACAGCGCGATCACCACCGCGCTCAGCAGAAAGGCACCCACCTGCGACTGAACCTCGTCGAGCGCCTGGCGCAGCTCGGCCCCGTCGAGCCCATCGGGTAGCTCGACGTCCAGCACGAGCAGCGTCATGGCGATGGCCGTCACACCGTCGGTGAGGGCGAGCATCCTGTCTCTCGGCATGAGATCCGCTTGCGGTCGGGCTCGTCGCCGCTCCGGGCTTGAGTTCATAGCACCCTGTGGTAGCAGCCCCGCCCCTGTGCGGGCGGTCAACGACGCGCGCGGGTACGACAGGGGGCGGCCGCACGCGGGTGGCGTCCTGTTCCTGGAGGCCGGAGGGCAGCGTCGGCCAAGGGACACGTCGATGTCCCCCAGGATGATCTCCGCCGGGTCCGCCGGGTTCGCCACGCCGATCGCTCCGGCGGGTGCGCTGCCCCGCCGCCAGCAGCGTCTTCGTGCGTTTCCGGCCGTCAGCCGAAGATGTCCGTGAGGCCCGTCCAGCCGTCGTCGGCGGCTGGACGGGCCCGCATCGGGCGTGGCTCCTGGTGGGTTGCCGCCCCGGCCCTCGCACGGACGATGTCCGGCCCACCACATGCCGCGACCGCGAAGGCGCCTAGAACCTGGGCCCTCGCGGCCCCTGGGTGTCCTCGTCGTGCACACCCCCCGTCCGCATGACGGGGGGTGTGCTCCCAGCGGCGTGCCGCGGGGGCCGGTGGTGGAGGGGCCGCAAGTCCCCGGCAGGGGCCGAACGTCCCTGACACGACGGGTTCGGTGCGGAGTCCCGCCGTGCGGCTCGCGCCCGCGCCGCTCCGCGGTGGATGCTGATCTCCATTCGGTGGAGGGAGGCCCATGGTCCAGGGCTCGGGCAGAGGGCACGTTCCGGGGTGGCGCCGTCTGGCCCCCGGGCTCGGCACGCTCCTCGGCTACCGGCGGGCGTGGCTGAGGGGCGACGTCCTGGCCGGGGTGACGGTCGCCGCGTATCTGGTGCCGCAGGTGATGGCGTACGCGGGGGTGGCGGGGCTGCCGCCGGTCGTCGGGCTGTGGGCGATCCTGCCGGCCCTTGGCGCGTACGCCCTGCTCGGCTCGTCCCGGCTGCTGTCGGTGGGCCCGGAGTCGACGACGGCGCTGATGACGGCGACGGTGGTGGCTCCCCTCGCCGCCGGGGACCCGGACCGGTACGCGACCCTGGCGGCGACGCTCGCGATCACGGTGGGCCTGCTGTGCGTGGTGGCGCGACTGGCGCGGCTCGGCTTCGTCGCGGACCTGCTGTCCCGGCCGGTGCTGATCGGCTATCTGGCGGGCGTGGCGCTGATCATGACGGTGGACCAGTTGCCCAAGCTCACGGGTGTCGACACGACGGGGTCCTCGTTCTTCCCGCAGCTGTGGTCGTTTCTCGGGAACGTGTCGGAGGCGCACACGGCGACCGTCGTGTTCTCCGCCGTCGCGCTGGCTGTCCTCTTCACGGCCGCCCGGTACGTCCGGGCCGTTCCCGGCCCTCTGCTGGTGCTGGTCCTGGGCACGGCGGCCGTCGCCGCTTTCGGGCTGGACGACCGGTACGGCGTCGAGGTGATCGGTGACGTGCCGATCGGTCTGCCCGGGTTCTCCTCGCCGGACCTTGGCGAGCTGCCGCGGCTGGTGCTGCCCGCGCTGGGTGTGCTCCTCGTCGGCTACACCGACTTCATCCTCACCGCGCGGGCCTTCGCCGGCCGTGACGGCGAGGAGGCGCTCGACGCCGACCAGGAGTTCCTCGCGCTGGGAGCCGCCAACCTCGGGGCGGGTGCGCTGAGCGGCTTCCCGGTGAGCAGCAGCGCCAGCCGTACCGCGCTCGCGTCCACCGCGGGTGCCCGCAGTCAGGCGTACTCGCTGGTCGCCGGGGCGGCGGTGCTGGCCGTGCTGCTCTTCCTCAGCCCGCTGCTGTCCCGCACGCCGAGGCCCGTCCTGGGCGTCCTCGTCGTGTACGCGGCCGTCCGCATGATCGACCTGGCGGGTTTCCGCAGGCTCGCGTCGTTCCGCAGGCGGGAGCTGTTGCTGGCCCTCGGCTGCCTCGCCGGGGTCCTCGCCCTCGACATCCTGTACGGGGTGCTCGTCGCGGTCGGCCTGTCGATCGCGGAGCTGCTGACCCGGGTGGCGCGTCCGCACGACGCCGTCCAGGGACTGGTGCCCGGGGTGGCCGGCATGCACGACATCGACGACTACCCCGATGCCCGGACCATCCCCGGCCTGCTGGTGTACCGCTACGACTCGCCGCTGTTCTTCGCCAACGCGGAGGACTTCCGCCGCCGTGCCTTGGCCGCGGTGGACGAGCAGGCGGACCCGGTGCGCTGGTTCGTCCTCAACACCGAGGCGAACGTCGAGGTCGACATCACCGCCCTGGACGCCGTGGACGAGCTGCGCCGCGAACTCACCCGGCGGGGCGTGGTCCTCGCGCTCGCCCGCGTCAAGCAGGA
Source organism: Streptomyces sp. NPDC030296 (assembly GCF_055572815.1). NCBI lineage: Bacteria > Bacillati > Actinomycetota > Actinomycetes > Kitasatosporales > Streptomycetaceae > Streptomyces > Streptomyces sp. NPDC030296. Next base: position 77,035 of record NZ_JBVICQ010000009.1, on the reverse strand, counting down.
CCTGATGGACGACCTGAGGGCCTACGGCCTCGCGGAGTCCGTCGGCGCCGACCGGATCTTCCCCACGCTGCCGACGGCCGTGGCCGCGTACCGGGAGTGGAGCGATGACGGGAGCGGACACGGGGGCTGAGACGGGAGCGGTCACGGGGGCTGAGACGGGAGCGGTGAACGCCGGGATCCCGCGTGCGGGCCCCGGTCAGGCGGGCCGGTCGGGGAGGTCGAGGTGTCTGCTCTGCCCGGGGTGGAGGCGCGCCTCGCGGCCGGGCAGCCGGACGTCGATCGGGGAGCGGTCCGAGGCGGGCACCGTGATCTCCAGGCGACCCCGCTCCAGGCGCAGCCGTACGCCCCAGTGGCCCCGGTAGCGGAGGGCGAACCCGTACGAGGACAGCTCCGGCAGCGGCACCGGGTCGAGCCACAGGGCGCCCTCGCGGGTCTCCAGACCGGTCAGTCCGCGCTGGACGAGGTCGAGGGTGCCGGCCATGGCTCCGAGGTGGATGCCCTCGCCGGTGGTGCCGCCCTGCAGATCGGCGATGTCTCCCCGCAGGGCCTCCTGGCAGAACGCCCATGCCTCGGCGCGTCGGGCCCGTGCCAGGACCCAGCCGTGCACCAGGCCGCTGAGAGTGGAGCCGTGGCTGGTGCGGGCGAGGTAGTGGTCGACGGTCCGCCGCCAGATGTCGTCGTCCAGCCGGTGGCCGAGCCGGGCGAAGAGGCGGTGCAGTTCGGCGGGTGAGAAGAGGTATCCGAGCATCAGCACGTCGGCCTGCTTGGACGCCCGGTAGCGGTTGACGGTGTCGCCCTCGGCCTCCAGGATCCGGTCGAGGCGCCGGATGTCACCGTACCGTCCGCGGTACCGCGGCCAGTCCAGTTCGGCGAGGTCCCCGTAGCCCTCGAACTGGCTGATGACGCCGCTGTGGAAGGGCACGTGCAGGGTACGCGACACGTCCTCCCAGCGTTCGAGTTCACCGCCGTCCAGGCCGGTCCGCTCGGCCAGTTCGCGGCGGCGCGGCTCGGGCAGGGCGCGCAGCACGTCGAGCGTGCGGGTGAGGACCCAGGCCGCCGTGACGTTGGTGTACGCGTTGTCGTCGAGGCCCGGCTCCGTCGCGCCGGGGTAGGCGTCGTGGTACTCGTCGGGGCCGACGACACCCCGCAGGCGGTGCCGGCCGAGGCTCTCGTCGTACGTGGCGGAGTCCGCCCAGAAGCGGGAGATCTGCAGCAGCATCTCGGCGCCCTTGGTGTGCAGGAACTCTGCGTCGCCGCTCGTCTGGCAGTACTGCCAGACGTTGTACGCGATCGCCGACCCGACGTGGCGCTGGAGCCGGGAGTGGTCGGACAGCCAGCGCCCGGAGCGCGGGTTGAGGTGCAGTTCCTGGGTCTCCTCCCGTCCGTCGCTGCCGCTCTGCCACGGGTACAGGGCACCGCGCCGTCCGACGGCGCGCGCGGCGGCGCATGCCTGGTCCAGGCGCCTGTGGCGGTAGCGGAGCAGGGCGCGGGACACCTCCGGGAAGTGCAGGTTCAGATACGGCAGCACGAACAGCTCGTCCCAGAAGACATGGCCCCGGTAGGCCTCCCCGTGCAGCCCCCGGGCGGGTACGCCGACGTCGAGGTCGGCGGTGTGCGGGGACAGGGTCTGCAGGACGTGGAAGAGGTGCAGCCGCAGGATGGTGCCCGCCTCGCCGGGCACCTCCAGGTCGGCGCGGCGCCACAGCTGGGCCCAGGCGGTGGTGTGTGCCGCGAGCAGGCCGTCGAAGCCGGGGGCGCGGCCCACCCGGTCGATCGCGGCGCGCAGCGGGTCGCTGATCGCCGGATCACGGGAGGTGTGCAGGGCCACGGTCTTGTCGACGGTGCGGGTGGTGCCGGGCGCCAGACGCAGCCGGACTGCCTGGACGGCGTACGGGGGTGTGTGCCGGTCGCGGACCGGGGACCCGGCGGTCAGGCGGGCCGCCATGCCGACGCGGATGTCGGAGGTGCGGGTGCGGCAGCGCAGCCACACCGTGTCCGTGCCGGTGGGACCGGTGTGCACATGGGTGAGGTGGTGGCCGTCCAGGTCGCGGTAGCGGGGCACGCCGGCGTTGGTGACCCCGCCGTCGAGCCGGGCCTCCACCTCCAGCTCCGTCGTGTCCGGCACCCCGTCGACCGTGAACTCGGTGCGCAGCGCGGCGAGATGGGCGTCGGCCATGTGCACGAGGCGTTGCTGCCGCACCTCCAGGGTGCGACGTGCGTCGAGCGCGTACGTGGTCCGGCGTTCCAGGGTGCCCGTGGACAGGTGGAGGACCTGGCGGTGGTCGAGCACGGTGCCCGTGTCCGGGGTGAGCCACCGCTGTCCGGGCAGGCGGAAGCGCAGCGGCAGCCAGTTGGGGAGGTTGACCATGTCCTCGTTGTCGACCCGGCGCCCCGCGACGTCGGAGGTGAGCCGGTTGTAGCAGCCGGCGACATAGGTGCCCGGGTAGTGCACGCCGTCGGCGGCGCATTCGGGCAGGGCCCCTCGGGTGGCGAAGCAGCCGTTGCCGAGGGTGCACAGTGACTCCCTCAGCCGCTCGTCAGCGGCCTCGTAGCCCTCGTACTCCCATGTCCAGCCGGTCACTCCGCCAGTATCGAAGAGAACGGGCCCCGCGTCCCGTCGGGACGGCGCGGGGGTGCCGGGCGGCTCGGCCGGTCAGGAGAGCACGGCCTGCCAGTGGGTCCAGAACCGGGTCGCGATGAGCATCCCGATCAGGGCGTACCAGGTGACGGGGGCCGCCCAGTGGAACTCCCAGGCGGCGGCGACGAGTTGGCGCGGTGCGCGGATGATGCCGTGGCGGAGGTTGTGCACGGTCGTGTACCAGAACATGGCGATGGTGGCGGCCCACACGAGCACGCACCACAGGCAGAGGGCGCCGATGTCGTACAGCGCCTGCGTCATGAGCCACATGCTGAAGACCACCCCGCCGAGGGTGCCGGCGTTGAGGCCGAGCCAGTACCAGCGCCGGTAGCGGGCCCCCGCCAGCAGCCCGAACCCGATGCCGGTGACGACGCCGAAGGCGATCAGGCCGATCACCGGGTTGGGGAAGCCGAACACGGCCGCCTGCTCGCTGCGCATCACGCTCGTGCAGGACACCACGGGGCTGAGACTGCACGGGGGCACGTACGAGGGGTTCTCCAGCAGCCGGAACTTGTCGACGGTGATGACGAAGGAACCGAGGAGCCCGAGCGCCCCCGTGATCACGAGGAGCCAGGCGAAGGCGGGCCGGGCCCCCGTCCGCGAGCCGCCGCCCCGCGGCGGGGCGTCCTGGCCGGGCGTGAGACTCGTCGCGCTCACCTGACACCGCCCTTCACCACGCGGGCAGCCGTGTGGGACATGGCCGCCGGGCGGGTGCCCACCTCTCCGGTCGACGCGCCGTCGGCGTCTCTCGGCCGCGTCCCGCGGGCGGCGCCGGCCGGCCAGACGACCTCGACGGGGATGCCGCGGGAGCGGGCGAACGCCACCAGGTGAGCGGTGGCGTCCGTGCCGTCGGACGGTGAACCGTCCCACACCGCGTACACCTTCCGGCCGGCCGCGACGACACGTTCGTCGGCGCTCACGCGGGCGTCCCGGTCCGCGGGGTCGAAGCCCAGCAGCCGGACCTCCTCGGCCAGCGTCAGCAGCTCCGCGGCCCCCGACCGATCGGGCTCGGGCAGGACGGCGGGCACGGCACGCTGCGTCGGCAGCAGCACCACCAGCCTCCTGCCCGCCGCGCGCACCGCCCGCCCGAACACCACGGGCACCCCGGCCCCGGCGCGCACGAGCCCGGCGGCGCCGTCGCTCAGCCGGTCCAGGTGGTCCCGTAGTTCGGCCTGCACCAACTCCAGCGCGGGCTCGGTCAGATCATCGTGCCCCACCGCGACGATCACCGCTCACCCTCCCCAGCCGTCCTCTTGCCGGACATGCGTGTCCTTCCGCTCCTCAGCAACCGATGGGATGCAGTGAAGCCCGCGCCGATCACCCGCGGGTAGGGCCGAACGGACCTACGGACAGGGCGATCCCGCCCTGGTCACGTGGCGTGCGGGGAGGGCGGGGGGAGCGAGCGGGAGGGGCGGACGCGGCACGGAGAAGGGGCTGGGAGCGGGAGGGCCGAGGGTGCTTCGACCCACGAAGGGCAGCCAGCAGCAGGAGGGCCGGGCGATTCCGACCCACCGAGGGCAGCCAGAGCGGGAGCGCCGGGCGGCTTCGACCCGCCAAGGGTGGGAGCGCCGGGCGGTTCCGACCCGCCAGGGGAGGGCGGGAGCGGTGGAGTCGGGCGGCCGGGGCCGCGCATACGTCGGCGCCGGCCGCCGGGCAGGCGGTCGGCGCCGACGAGGACGCGTCTCAGGGGTGGGGCGGGGTCACTCGCCGGGCCTGATGCGGCCACGCCAGGCTCCGGACTCGCCGCCGCGCTTCTCCATGTACTCCTTGAAGCGCTGCATATCGCCCTTCACACGCCGGTCGATCATGCCCAGCATGTCGCCCGCCTTCTCGATGCCGCTGGGCTCGATGTCCATGACGAGCTCCACCCGGGTGTGCGTGTCGTCCACGCGCTCGAAGTGGACCGTGCCCCTCTGCTTGGTGTCACCCGAGGTCGTGCGCCATGTGATCCGCTCGTCCGGAAGCTGGTCGACGATCTCGGTGTCGAACTCGCGCTTCACCCCGCCGACCTTGGTCGTCCAGTGGTTGTGGCGGTCGTCGATCTGCCGGACCTCCTCCACCCCTTCCATGAACTGCGGGAACTCCTCGAACTGAGTCCACTGGTTGTAAGCGGTGTGGACGGGGACCTCGACTTCCACCGCTTCCTTGACCGTGCTCATCTGAGACCTCCTCGATGCGGTTCTCACCCCGACCGGACCGTCACGGAGCCGGGCCGGGGCCTCTGCACGGCGTCCGAGTACCCGTGGATCACTCGCCTACGACCGAAGACGCGATCGGATCCCGTCCGGGACGGTCGCGACCGCGCAGACCGAGGCCCCCGTCACCGTGGACGGTCGGCAAAAGGTCACGTCGTCACGGTTGCGAACGCCGGGTTTGGCGTGAAAATGGGCCCGCGCGATGTGTCTGCTTCGTGACGAGGTCGGGCTCCCCCGGTGGGACAGCGCACTCCGCTGGCAGGGGTCCAGCGGACGCCGGGGCACCGGCGGCGGTGGCCGCCGGTGGCGGGACCGATCCGCTGGTCGCCGACGCGGACGGGAAGGCGGCAGCCATGGACTGGTGGCGGGACGCGGCATGTGCCCACGAGGACCCCGAACTCTTCTTCCCCGTGGCCGTCACCGGGGCCGCCCTGCGGGATCAGCAGGCCAGGGCGAAGGCGATCTGCCGGCGCTGCCCGGTGATCCACCCCTGCCTGACGTGGGCGCTCCAGGCGACGGGCGCGCAGGGAGTGTGGGGCGGAACGTGCGAGGAGGAACGGCGCGGGCTGCTCCGGGGCAGGGCCCAGGGAGAATCGGCGCTCGGCGTCACGGGCTCGGCGTGAAACGGTGGCCCGGGCCGGCCGCGTGCCCTCGTCGCCCGTGGGCACCCCCGTCCGACCGCTGCCGTACGCTGGCCGTAACAGCCATGCGGGCTTCTCGTCTTCGTCAGCCGTCAGCCGTTCCTGACCACCGTGAACGAACGAGGTCGACGGACGGAACCGGGCAGTCCCCTTGCGACGGGGCTTGATGTGACGGTGTACGAAGATCCGGCGCACATGCTCGTGGCGCTCACTCGGGCCAGCCATCTCACGACCTTCGAGGCGATGCCCGCCCTCGTCGCCACGCACGCGGAGCGTGCCGGACTCGGCCGGACCAGTATCTTTCTGGCCGATCTGCAGCAGGACGTACTGCGGGAGGTGACCGGCCGCGGCATCGACGCCGGAGACGGCGGCGAGGAACTCCGCGTCGACGCCACTCTCGCGGGCCGGGCCTTCCAGAAGGGCCTGGGCGGCGCGGTGACCGACGGACGCGGGCGGCACTGGATCCCCGTGGTGGACGGCACCGAACGCCTCGGAGTGCTGCGCGTCGACGTCACCGCCGCCGACCCGGACCGGGAGGCGATGCAGGACCTCGCATCCCTGCTGGGGCTGATGCTGGTGTCCAAGCGGAGCTACAGCGACTCCTACGCCCGCCTCACCCGCACCCGGCGGATGAGCCCCTCCGCGGAGATGCAGTGGACCCTGATGCCGCCGCAGACGTTCTCCGACGGCAGGGTGACGATCGCGGCCGCGATGGAACCGGCGTACGACACCGCCGGGGACGCCTTCGACTACGCCCTGGCCGCGGACACCGCCCATCTGGCCATCTTCGACGCCATGGGCCACGACACGGCCGCGGGACTCACCGCGAACCTCGCCATCGCCACCTGCCGCAGTCACCGCCGCCGGGGAGCCGGACTGTCCGAGGCGGGCAGCGCCATCGAGGCGGCGCTCCTCGAACAGTTCCACCACAGTCGTTACGCCACCGGCATCCTCGCCGACCTCGACGTCACGACCGGCTACCTGAGCTGGGTCAACTACGGGCACCCCCCGCCCGTGCTCATCCGGGGCGGCCGCTGGGTCACCACCCTGGCCTGTCCGCCCACCCACCCCCTCGGCACCGCGCTGGGCCTGTCCACCAAGCTCTGCCGGGAGCAGCTGGAACCGGGCGACCGGCTGCTGTTCTACACCGACGGCGTCACCGAGGCGCGCGACACCGGCGGGCAGGAGTTCGGCCGCGACCGCTTCGTCGACTTCGTCGTCCGCCACCACGCCGACGGCGTCCCGCTGCCCGAGACGCTGCGCCGACTGGTCCACGCGGTCCTCGACTACCACGACGGCTTCCTGGCCGACGACGCCACGGTCCTGTGCTGCGAATGGCACGGCATCGCGCCGCAGTGACGCGATCCGGGACCCTGGGGGGTGGCCGTCAGTCGCCGCGCCGACGGGTCGCGTGCCGGTGGCCCCGGCCCGCTACCCCGGCTCCGCTGTGCCACTGCCGGTCGGCGCCACCTGCCCATCCTCCGCCCGGCCGTTCGCCCCCGGCTCCGCGCCGTCCTGCTGACGCAGGCGTATCTCGACGTGACCGTCGGTGATCCGGGTGTCGAAGGCGGGCTGGGGCGCGGTGGCGGGGCCCCGTACGTTCCAGCCGTCCGAGAGACGGAAGACGCTGCCGTGCCAGGGGCACTGGACGCATCCGTCCGCGACGGTGCCCTCGGACAGCGGTCCCGCGAGGTGGCTGCACCGCTCGGCCAGCGCGTGGAGCGTCCCGCCGATCTCGCGTACGACCAGGACGGGCACGTCGTCCACGGCGCGCCGTACGGCCTGACCCACCGGGAACTCGTCGACGGTGCCGATCCTGCGCCAGCCCTGCGACACGACGTGCGGGACCTCTTCGGCGTGGTTCGCGCCGGACGCCTGGCGGTAGGCGAGGTGGCCGCCGAGCATGCCGCCTGCGCCGACCGCCGTCAGCCCCAGGAAGCCGAAGGCTCGGCCGGCGAGCGTACGGCCCCGGGCGCGTGACACGAGCGAGGCGGCGTACAGGCCGACCGCCGCCACGTTGGCCGCGGCGTGCACGAGTCCGACGCGCTGCTGCTGGCGGTGGAGTTCCGCCCAGTCGACGGCGCCGGCCAGGGCGGCCGGAGCGGCGGCCGCCAGTCCGACGCCGACGAGGAGGCCGGCCTCACGGGAGCGGCCGGGCCGCAGATCCAGGACGGCGGCGGAGAGCCAGCTGCCGATCGGCACCTGGACCATCAGCGGATGGACCGGGTGCCCCAGCCAGCGGCCGTGCAGCACGTCCCGGCCGCGCCCCAGCGGCAGGGACCGCACCCGCTCGCGGAGCACGCCGATCACCGCATCGCCCCGTGGCTCCCGCTCCAGCCGGTCCAGCAGCCACAGGACCCGGTTCTGCGCCGTCTGACGACGTGATGTTGCGCTCATGACCTGCGGGTCCCCGCCGTCGACGACGGCAAACAGCCGGGCCGGTCCGGGGCCGGTGGCGGGCCGATCGCACGCCCGATCCCGGCATGCACCATTCAACCGATTGGATACCTTTGTGGAATATGTAATAGTTATGCCTGAGACCTCTACCCGAGGGAGTACGGCCGCATGATCCACGGAGCCCACCCGAACGCTCCTGTCTCAACCCGCCACGTGAACATCGCCCGCGCCCGTGACTGCGACAACTGTCGCGGCTGGGGAAGCGTGATCAAACAGGGACAATTCGAACTCTGTCCTGCCTGCCAGAGCCCGGCGCGGACCCCGTGAGGACGTCAGCGCTCCCGCGGTCCGGGCCATCAGACAGCCGTCGGCGCCGTCTCAACCCACCTCGGGCGACCGCTCCGCCGCGGCGTCATAGGCGCCGCGGGCCTCCGCGATGGAGGACCGGCGCCGCTCGGCCCAGCCCACCAGTTCGGTCAGCGAGGCATGGAGTTCCCGGGCCATGGGAGTGAGGTCGTACTCGACCTTGGGCGGCACGGTCGGGTGCACGGTGCGGGTGAGCAGCCCGTCCCGCTCGAGTCTGCCGCGCACGGATGTGACTGCGTGACATGAATGTGCCTCCTTCCTCCGCACAGCAAGCGGATGATTACCGCAGTTACAAGCCGCCGGCGAAACCGGCCCGGCAGTGGGCACCCGCGTGGTCGCCCTGACCTCGGGGGCGTTCGCCGAGCGTGTCGCGATCGATACGGGTGCGCTCGCCGAGGTGCCCAAGAACCTGGACCTGGCGATGCGGTCGCTCTGCCGGTCGCCGGACTCGCGGCGCTCCGTCGCTGCGCGCCGCCGGACTCGGGCCGGGCAAAAGGGTGTTGATCACCGGGGCCTCCGGTGGGGTGGGCCGGTTCGCCGTCCGGTTGGCGGCGCGTGCCTGCGCCCACGTGATCGCGTCCGTGGGCTCACCGGCCCCCGGGGAGGGGCTCGTCGAGGCCGGCGCCGACGAGGTGCTGACCGGCTTGGAGGGACTCGACCGACCGGTCGACGGGGTCATCGACAGCGTCGGCGGCCCCCAACTGGTCGCCGCATGGAACCTGCTCTCCCCGGGAGGCAGCGTGCAGAGCGTCGGCTGGACTTCCGGTGAGCCGGCGGTCTTTCCTCCGTATGCGACCGTCGGCCCGTCCAAGTCGCTGACGTCCTTCGTCATCGAGGGCGACGCCGGACCGGACCTGGCCGCCCTCACCGAGTTCGCCGCTGAGGGAGCCGTCACCGTCGAGATCGGTTGGCAGGGCCCCTGGGACCGCATCACCGAAGCCGCCGAGGCCCTGCGCGGGCGCCGGGTCGCCGGAAAGGCGGTCCTGCGGGTGTCACGCGGTGAGCCGGCCGTACCGGCGCCTGTCCCGCAGGACCAGGACAGTCCTGGACCGGCGAAGCCTCTACGCGTTCAGCGCCGCCAGCACCACCGACTTGGCCTCCTCCTGGATCCGGGTCAGGTGGTCGGGGCCGTGGAAGGACTCGGCGTAGATCTTGTAGACGTCCTCCGTGCCGGAGGGGCGGGCCGCGAACCAGGCGTTGGCGGTGGCGACCTTGATGCCGCCGAGGGCGGCGCCGTTGCCGGGGGCCTCGGTGAGGACCGTGGTGACCGGCTCGCCGGCGAGGGTGTCCGCGGTGACCTGGCGCGGGGAGAGCTTGGCGAGCAGGGCCTTCTCCTCGCGGGTGGCCGGGGCGTCCACACGCGCGTAGGCGGGGGCGCCGAACCGCTCGGTGAGCCCCGCGTAATGCTGCGACGGGGTCCTTCCCGTGACCGCCGTGATCTCGGAGGCGAGCAGCGCCAGGATGATGCCGTCCTTGTCGGTGGTCCACACCGAGCCGTCGCGGCGCAGGAACGACGCGCCCGCCGACTCCTCGCCGCCGAAGCCGAGCGTGCCGTCGGACAGGCCGCCCACGAACCACTTGAAGCCGACGGGGACTTCGACCAGTTCCCGGCCGACGTCCGCCGCGACCCGGTCGATCATGCTGGATGACACGAGGGTCTTGCCGATTCCGGCACCGGCCGGCCACTGCTCCCGGTGGGAGAAGAGGTAGGAGATCGCCACCGCCAGATAGTGGTTGGGGTTCATCAGGCCGCCGTCCGGGGTGACGATGCCGTGCCGGTCGGCGTCGGCGTCGTTGCCCGTGGCGATGTCGAACCGGTCGCGCCGCTCGATGAGCGAGGCCATGGCGTACGGCGAGGAGCAGTCCATGCGGATCTTGCCGTCCCAGTCCAGCGTCATGAACCGCCAGGTGGGGTCGGTGAGCGGGTTCACCACCGTCAGGTCGAGCCGGTGCTGTTCGGCGATCCGCCCCCAGTACGCGACGGAGGCGCCGCCCAGCGGATCGGCGCCGATGCGCACACCCGCGGAGCGGATCGCGTCCAGGTCCAGCACGGCGGGCAGATCGGCGACGTAGGTGCCGAGGAAGTCGTAGCGGGTGGTGCCGGGGGCGGCGAGGGCACGGGCGTACGGGATGCGCCGTACGTCCTTCAGGCCGCCGGTGATGATCTCGTTGGCGCGGTCCTGGATCCAGGAGGTCGCCTCGGAACCGGCGGGGCCGCCGCTCGGCGGGTTGTACTTGAAGCCGCCGTCGGCGGGCGGGTTGTGCGAGGGGGTGACCACCACGCCGTCGGCGAGGGCCGAGGTGCGGCCGCGGTTGTGGGTGAGGATGGCGTGCGAGACCGCCGGGGTGGGCGTGTAGCCGTCGGCCTGGTCGATGAGGACGGTCACGTCGTTGGCGGCGAACACCTCCAGCGCCGTGATCCGCGCCGGCTCGGACAGGGCGTGCGTGTCGGCCCCGAGGAAGAGGGGGCCGTCGGTGCCCTGGGCGGCGCGGTACTCGCAGATGGCCTGGCTGGTGGCGGCGATGTGGTCCTCGTTGAACGCCGCCGCGAGGGACGAACCGCGGTGTCCCGAGGTGCCGAACGCCACCCGCTGCCCGGGCTCGGCCGGGTCGGGGTGCAGCGCGTAGTACGCCGTGACCAGGCGGGCCACATCGACGAGGTCGTCGGGTCCGGCGACCTGCCCCGCTCGCGCGTCCTGCATTTCCCGCTCCTCCGCAAGGGTCGACCGTTGGGTACGGCCCTCATTCTCCCCTGCCGGGCCCGTCGAAACGCGCACCGGGCGGACGTTGTGGCGGGCGTTGTGGCGCACGTCCCGCGAGTGCGACGATGCGGGTCGGCCGGCGAAGGGACACCGATGTGACGCAGGAGCACCAACGGCCTCCCGCGGCCGTACTGTTCGACGCCCTGGGCGCCGACTACGAGAGGGCCTTCGCCCATGCCCCGGCGCATCTGGCGGCGTTGGAGTGGCTGGTCGAGCGGCTGCCTCCCGGCGCGCGGACGCTGGACGTGGGCAGCGGCACCGGGCGGCCCACCGCGGCGGCGCTGGTGAAGGCGGGGCACACGGTGCTGGGGGTCGACGTCTCCCCCGTCATGGTGGAGCTCGCCCGACGACAGGTCCCCGAGGCAGAGTTCCGCCACGCGGACGTGCGCGAACTCCCGCTGGAGGCGGACTCGTTCGACGGTGTGTGCGTGTTCTTCTCGCTGCTGCAGATGACCCGCGCCGAGCAGTCCGCCGTGCTGCGGCGGCTGGCCGTGGCCCTGCGGCCCGGCGGGCATCTGGCGCTGGCCACCGTGCCGGCGGACGTCGAGGACGTCGAGGTCGTCTTCATGGGCCAACCCGTCCGCGCCACCAGCTTCGCCGAGGAGGACGTCGTCGCCACGGTGGAGGCGGCGGGCCTGACGGTGCTGTCCCGGCACACCACCCTCTTCACCCCGGACCACCCGGGCGCCGGCCCCGAGCCGCACCTCTTCCTGCACTGCCGGCGCAACGGGGCCGACCGCTGATCCGAGGACGCGGGATGTGGGCGACACCCCCGTCGAACAGCTCGTGGGGGGCGGGCCGCGCCGGGGCGCGTGCGCCCGCGGGTGCGGTTACCGTCGGCGGTATGAGCAGTGATCTTGGTGGCTGGCGGCGGTGCCTGCTCGGCGGGGCGGTGTTCGCCGTGTGCATGGTCGGCACGACGCTGCCGACCCCTCTCTACGGCCTCTACCAGGAGAAGTTCGGCTTCTCCGAACTGACGGTCACCGTCGTCTACGCCGTCTACGCCGTCGGGGTCATCGGGGTACTGCTCCTGGCGGGCAATGTCTCTGACTCCGTGGGCCGCCGTCCGGTGCTGCTGTGGGGGTTGGGGTTCGCCGCCGCGAGCGCCGTCTGCTTCCTGTGCGCCACCGCGATGGGCTGGCTCTACGCGGGGCGGCTGCTGTCGGGCCTGTCGGCGGGCCTCTTCACCGGGGCCGCCACGGCGTACGTCATGGAGCTGGCGCCGCCCGGCGGTGCCTCGCGTGCGACGTTCGTGGCGACCGCCGCGAACATGGGCGGCCTCGGCTGCGGCCCGCTGCTCGCGGGGGTGCTGGCCGAGTACGCCGACTGGCCGCTGTATCTGCCGTTCGCCGTTCACCTCGCCCTGGTGGCCTGCTCGGCCGTCGTCCTGCTGCGGCTCCCGGAGACCGTGCGGGAGCGTCGACCGCTGAGCGCCGTACGGCCCGAGCGGCCGGGCCTGACCCCGGGTGTCCGGGCGGTGTTCGCGCCGGCGGCGACCGCGTCCTTCGTGGGATTCGCGCTGTTCGGGGTGTTCACCTCGGTCAGCCCGGCCTTCCTCGCGCAGTCCCTGGACGTGCGCGACCACGCGGTGAGCGGTCTGGTCGTCGCGCTGGCCTTCTTCGCGTCCACCGGCGGGCAGCTGGCCGTCGGCCCGGTCGGCGGCGGCCGGTCGCTGCCGCTGGGGTGTGCCGCGCTCCTGACCGGTCTGGCGCTGCTGGCGGGTGCGCTGCGGTGGGACTCGCTGCCGCTGGTCGTGCTGAGCGCGCTCGTCGGCGGCGCCGGGCAGGGGCTGGCGTTCCGGGGAGCGCTGTCGGCCGTGGCCCGCGCCGCCGAGCCGGACCGTCGCGCGGCCGCGATCTCCGCGCTCTTCGTGGTGGCCTACACAGGCATCTCCCTTCCTGTCATCGGGATGGGGCTGCTGACGGAGCCGATCGGCCTGGAGAGCGCCGGCCTGGTGTTCATCGCCTGCATGGCGCTCCTGGTGTCAGCCGCGGGCCTCTACCTCCTGCGCCGCCCGGCACCCGCGCCGGAGGCCGACGGGGTGCGGTGAGCGTCCGGTCCGGCCTCGGCGGGGCGCGGTCTCAGTCCGGCGTCCGCGCGGGGCGGTAGCGCTCGGCGAGGCGGGCGAGGGCGACGGCGCCGAGCAGGAGACCGAAGTCCCGCAGGGCGACGTCGTAGTAGTCGGGAATGGTCAGCAGGTTGACGATGATGCCCGCGAGCCAGCCAGCCACGAGCCAGCCGCCGAACCGCGGGGCGAGGGCGACGGTGAGGCCGGCGACGATCTCGACGCCGCCGACGGCGTACATGGCGGCCTGGGCGCTGCCCGGGACCAGGTCGTCGATCCACGGGGCGAGGTAAGTCGGCCAGTCCACGAGCAGGTTGGCGAACTTGTCCAGGCCGAACAGGATCGGCGCCACGGCGAATCCCGTCCGCAGGATCCAGAACGCCTGGTAGGCGGGGTCGGCGGCCAGGCCGCGCCGAGGCGTGACCGGTGTGGTGATGAGGGTGGACGGCATGACGCCCCTCCTTCTATCGACAAGGTTCACTGTCAATAGAAGCCCCGCTCGGCTCTTAAGTCAATGACTGTTGGTTTTACACTGGTGCGCGTGGACCACTCGAACGAAGCACCCGGCGGTGACGTCTCCGCCGTCGCGGCGCTGGACGAGCCGACGCGCCGGCGGCTGTACGACCACGTGGCGCGGCAGTCCGGCCCGGTCGGCCGGGACGACGCCGCCCGGGCCCTGGGGCTGGCGCGGCAGACGGCGGCCTTCCATCTCGACAGGCTGGCCGCCGAGGGGCTGTTGGAGGTGGTGTACGAGCGGCGCAGCGGACGCAGCGGCCCGGGCGCCGGGCGGCCCGCGAAGCTGTACCGGCGCTCCGGGAAGCAGATCAGCGTCACCGTGCCCGAGCGGCGCTACGAGCTGGCCGGGCGGCTGCTGGCGCAGGCGGTGGAGGAGTCCGACGCGACGGGCGAAGCGGTCCGCGAGGTGCTGCACCGCAAGGCGACGGAGCTGGGCGAGCAGTTGGGCGAGCGGGAGACCGCCGGGGTGATCGACCTGCTGGAACGCCACGGCTTCGAGCCGCGCCTCGACGGAGACGCGATCGTGCTCGGCAACTGCCCGTTCCATGTGCTGGCCCGCGAGCACACCGAGACGGTGTGCGGAATGAACCTGCATCTGCTGCGGGGCGTGCTGAGCACGCTCGGCGAGGACGGCTGGGAGGCCCGCCTCATGCCCTCCCCGGGCCACTGCTGCGTCCGCCTGCTGCCCGTCGCCTGACCGCCGCGCGCCGGAGAGAGGACACACCGAGGATCAGCGGGTCAGGTCGTGGACGACGCGCGGTGACAGAGGCAGGTCCAGGGCGCGGTACGCCCACTCCAGGCGGCCCACCTCGGGATGCCGTAGCCGCTTGATGCCCTCGTGGCGGATGCGATGTTCAACGCACCGTACGACAGCCCGGCGAGGGAGCGGCCGAGCGCATCGGTCACACTCGGTGCCGCGGACCCCGCCCCCCGTTCCCCACACCTTTCAGGGACCCACCATGACGACCTTCGCCCTCATCGGCGCCGGTGCCGGCCTCGGACTGGCCGCCGCCCGCCGCTTCGGCACCGCCGGTCACACCGTCGCCCTCATCGCCCGCGGCGCCGAACGCCTCGACGCCCTGGTCGCCGAACTCGCGCGCGACGGCGTCCGGGCCCGCGGCTTCACCGCCGACGCCCTGGACCCCGCGTCGCTGGCCACGGCCCTGCGGGCCGCCGCCGACACCCTCGGCCCCGTCGAGATCCTCCAGTACAGCCCCGCGGTGCGCGCCGACTTCATGAAGCCGGTCCTCGACACCACCGCCGACGACCTCGACGCGCCCCTCACCTTCTCCGTCAAGGGCCCCGTCACCGCGGTGAACGCCGTCCTGCCCGGCATGCGCGAACTCGGCCGCGGCACGCTCCTGTTCGTCAACGGGGGCAGTGCCGTACGCCCCCACCCGGAACGCGCCGGCACCTCCGTCGCCTTCGCCGCCGAGAGCGCCTACGCGCGCATGCTCCACGACACGCTCGCCCCGGAGAACATCCACGCCGCCCAGCTGATCGTCCCCGGCGCCATTCATCCCGACTCCGAACACAGCAACCCCGACACCTTGGCAGGACGCCTCTACGCCATGCACATCGAGCGGGACGGCTTCCGCCACTACGCCGAGGCCCTGCCCGACTGATCCGCCCCGACGGACGCAGCCCGACGCACGCAGACCCGAGGGGTGGCGGGGTGGCGGGCCCCGGTTCAGCGGCGTCCGCCGAACTCCCAGTCGTGGACCTCGATGTCGGCGTACCGGTCCTCGGTCAGGACCGCGCGGGCCGCGTCGGGGTCGGTGGCCCGGACCAGCACGGCCGTGCCCAGCCAGGTCTCGCCGTCGTCGGACAGCAGCGGCCCGTACGCGATCAGCCCGTCGTGGCCGGGCGGCACGGTGAGGTCGGCGGGCCCGCCCGAGCCGAGGCCGAGCACCAGATACCGGTTGCCGCCGGTCCGGCCACCGGGGAACTCCCACATGGTGCGCCCCAGCAGGTTGCGCCACCGGCGCAGCAGGACGTCGCGGTAGGCGCCCGCCTGGTAGTTGGGTTCGTCGAAGGCGAACGCGCGGGCGGCGGCGGGATCCGGCAGGTCGACGATGTGGACACTGCCGGTGGGGGTCTCGCCGTCCTCGGCGAAGGTCGGGCCGCGGGCGATCAGCTGTTCCGCGTACTGGTCCATGTAGGACCAGTGCGCTTCCACCAGCTCCTCCCGCAGGGGGAGGGAGCCGGGCCGGTCGCGGTGGTAGCAGAGGAACTCCATGGGCACAGACCCTCGCCGACATCAGGCGCCG
The DNA here is from genome assembly GCF_055572815.1 of Streptomyces sp. NPDC030296. Taxonomy (NCBI): domain Bacteria; kingdom Bacillati; phylum Actinomycetota; class Actinomycetes; order Kitasatosporales; family Streptomycetaceae; genus Streptomyces; species Streptomyces sp. NPDC030296. Next base: position 61,185 of record NZ_JBVICQ010000009.1, on the reverse strand, counting down.
TCTCAACCGACTTTCGCGATCACGGGCGGGTCCCGGTCGCGATGACGCTTCCCCCGATGCGCCGAGCCCCCGTACGACACCAGCCTGTTGGCGCGCCAGGGTGGTTCACCCCGGACGGCGCGTCCGCGCCGCGGCCGCTCGACCGGCTGGTGGCGGACGAGATGGGCGACTTCTGGGGCGAGTTGTTCGGCTGGCTGTCCGGACGTTTCGCGGAGTGCTTCCCGCTGCCCGGTGGGTCGGACTCACGACGGATCCTGGCCGTCACCGAACCGGACGACGAGGGCGAGTACCCGGTGTTCGCCCTCGATCTCGACGACATGCCGTTCCTGGGGCTGATGTATCCGGGCTTCGACGTGTACCTGGCCGACACGGCGGGGCTGCTTCCCCGCGAGGGCGAACTCGACGGCTACCCGGAGCTGATGGACCACGAGACGTACGGCCCCCGGATGCGCCGGACGCGAACCGGTGCTTCGCGGGCCGGAGCTGCGTGGAGTACCCCTTCGAGTGCGCACCGGTGTACGCGGAGCTGTGCCCCGAGCCTGGCGGGGAGGGCCCGACGGGGCGGGCCGCGCGCTGAGCCGGCACCTGTGCCCAGGGGCCCGCGGCGTCGCGGTCGTGCGTCGGCGGACTGACGCCGGGGGCGCGAGGTCAGACGGTCCGGACGACGGTTCCCCCCGCTTCGAGTGCGGTGACCTCGTCGGCGGCCGCGGTGGTGTCCGTGACCAGGGTGTGCACGAGGGCGGCGGGGCCCACGTGGGCGTAGGCGGTGTGGCCGAGCTTGGTGCCGTCGGCGGCGGCGATGACGCGGCGGGAGGAGGCGATGGCCGCCTTCTTCACCGCGGCGTCGTCGAGGTCGTAGGCGGTCAGGCCGTCGGCCGCGGTCAGCCCGCAGCAGCCGACGACGGCGGTGTCGAAGCGCAGGGCGGCCAGGGAGGCGAGGGTGAGGGGGCCGGTGAGGGCCCCCTCGGCGGCGCGGGGCTGGCCACCGGGCACGACCAGGGTGGCCGGGCCGGGCGTCTCGGCGAGCAGTCGGATGGCCTGCAGGGACAGGGGCATCACGGTGACGGGCCGCTCGCGCAGGAGCCGGGCGACCTCCAGGCAGGTGGTGCCGCTGTCCAGCAGGACGGTCTCGCCGTCGGCGACGAGTGCGGAGATCTCGGCGGCGATCCGGCGTTTGGCGTCGACCGCCTCGCGGGCACGCAGCGCGAAGGGGGGCTCCTCGCCTCGGAGCAGCAGGGTGCGCGCCCCGCCGCGGACGCGTTGGAGGAGCCCCTGCGCGGCGAGGACGTCGAGGTCGCGGCGGATGGTCATCTCCGAGGCGCCGGTCAGCTCGGCCAGCTCCTGGACCGTGGCCGCTCCGGAGTCCCTGATGACCTTCGCGATCAGCCCGTGCCGGTCTGCGTTGCTCATGCCGCGATTGAACACCACCGCACGAAATGAACAACACACCCGTTCGTTATCGCACGTTCCGAACACTAGTTATGTTCGTTACGCTGGTCGGCATGGAACGTTCCCTGCGAACCGCCCGCGTGGCTCTGCGCGAGGGCGCCGCCAGCGACTGGAGCGCCCCGCACCCCGACTGCTCGCCGACCCTTCCGCCGCCGGGGCCAACGTCTCCCGCGTCGCCGGACTCGGCTACGTCGGCATGCTGGCCGGCCTCTCCGTGATCGGCCGGCTGACCCACCTCGTCGCCCTCGACCACGCCTTCGTCCTGTTGACCTTGCTGTGCGTGACCACCGCCGTGGAGGCCCGCGTGTTGGGCACCGACCCCGTCCGCGTCCGGCGCGGCGAGGGGTCGGCCGACCGCACCCGCGAGCCCGAGACGGCAGCCGACAGCCGACAGCCGACAGCCGACAGCCCATGACCGCTTGTGCGGCACGGTCCCTGACAACCGTGCCGCACAAGCCCCTCTCCCCCGGTCGCCAGGGCCGGGAGGAAGCCACCGGCCGAACTCTGGCCGACCGAAGGAGCCCCGATGTCCGAGTCCCCCGCAGTGCCGGAGTCCCCCGCCGCCCCCGACCGCGGCCGTGTCGGTGTCATGCTGCCGCTCGACCTCCCCGCCGGCGAGGTGCTGCCCTATGTCCGGCGCGCCGAGGAGCTGGGGTTCGACGAGGTCTGGGTGGTGGAGGACCTCGGCTGGCGCGGCGGTGTCGCCCAGGCGGCCACGGTCCTGGCCTCCACCACGAACCTCACCGTCGGGATCGGGATCATGCCCGCCGGCGCCCGCAACGTGTGCTTCGCCGCGATGGAACTGGCCACCCTCGCCCAGCTCCACCCCGGCCGGCTCATCGCGGGCATCGGGCACGGCATGCCCGGCTGGATGCGCCAGGCCGGGTCCTGGCCGGAGAGCCCCCTGACGCTGATCAAGGAGTACGCGAGAGCGCTGCGCCTGCTCATCGCGGGCGAGCCAGGTCCCGAGAACGGCCGGTACGTCCGCTGCGAGGGCGTGGTGCTCACCGAGATCCCGGACATCGTGCCCCCGGTGATCCTGGGGGTGCGCGGCCCCAAGTCGCAGGCCGTCGCGGGCGAGGTCGCCGACGGGCTCCTCCTCGCCGAGCCCGCCGCACCCGGCTACATCACCGCTTCCCTGCGCCACCTGGGCCCCGCCGCCTCCGCGAGCGCCCCGGAGATCGTCGTGTACGACGCCGCGGCCGTGGACGACGACGAGGAAGCCGCCCTGGCCCGTGTCCGCGCGGCCCTGGAATCGGTGGGTGAGCCGCAGTGGGCCGCGCACATCGACCCCCTGCCCTTCGCCGGGGAACTGCGCGCACACCGCGCCGCCAGCCCCGACGCCCGGCACTTCGCCCGGACGATGCCCGCCAACTGGGTCCGCGCGTTGAGCATCGCGGGCACTCCCGCCCGGGCCCGCGCGGCGATCGACGCCCGCCACGCAGCGGGCGCGACCAGCGTCGTGCTCGCCCCGGCGGGCCCCGACCGTCTGGCCGCCCTGGACTCGCTCGCCCGCGCCCTGCCCCACCGGCACTGACCCGAACGCCCCGACACCCCAAGGGAACCGACCCTCATGTCCACCGACCGCCGCCGCATCGTGCTGTTCGACCTCTTCGGGGTCATCGCCCGCCACCAACGCCCGGGCGCGCTGGAGAAGATGGCCGCCCGCTGCGGCACCTCCCACGACGCCTTCACCACGGCCTACTGGACCCATCGCCCGCCCTACGACGCCGGTCGGCAGACCGCGTCCGCGTACTGGACCGACGTACTGCACGCGCTGTCCCGCCCCGCCGACGCGGGCACGATCGAGGAGCTGCGGCTCACCGACATCGAGAGCTGGTCCCGCGTGGTCAGGCCCGGCAGGACGTCCGGCTCGGGGTCCGGCTCCTGGCCCTGACGCAGCCGCGCCATCAGCCGGGCGGTGGCGCTGGGGTATCGCAGATCCTCCGCGATCCCGGGCCGAAGGGCCAGGGCCTGAAGGCCCTACCGGGTCCACGGGGGCCGGTCGGCCCCACCCGCGAGGACGTCCAGCACCTGCCGCCGCGTCCGGGCGCGGCCGAGCCTGGAACGGCATCGCGTCGACACAGTTCCGGGAGCATTCCATGAAGGCAGCAGTGGTCACGTCGTTCGGCAGGCCCTTGGTGATCGAGGAGCGGCCCGATCCGCGGCCCGGCCCCGGTCAGGTCCGTATCCGGGTGGAGGCGTCCGGGCTGTGCCACACCGACATCCACGCCGCGCACGGCGACTGGCCGGTCAGGCCCACCCTCCCGTTCGTCCCCGGCCACGAGGGCGTCGGGCTCGTCGAGGCGCTCGGCGACGGGGTGACCCACCTGGAGGTCGGGCAGCGGGTGGCCGTGCCCTGGCTGGGCTGGGCCTGCGGGCGGTGCGAGCACTGTCTGTCCGGCTGGGAGACGCTGTGCGAGCGGCAGCGGAACACCGGCTACGGCGTGGACGGCGGCTACGCGGAGAAGATGCTCGCCTGGGCGGACTTCGCGGCCCCCGTGCCCGACGGCGTCGACCCGCGCGACGCCGCCCCGCTGACCTGCGCCGGTGTCACCACGTACAAGGCCCTGAAGGTCGCCGAGGTGCGTCCCACCCAGCTGGTGGCGGTCTCCGGGATCGGCGGTCTCGGTCACCTCGCCGTGCAGTACGCGAAGATCGCCGGAGCGACCGTCGCCGCGATCGACGTCACCGACGACAAGCTCGACCTCGCCCGTGAGCTGGGCGCCGACATCCTGATCGACGCCCGCAAGGAGGACCCGGCGGAGGTGCTCAGGCGGCACGGCGGCGCCCACGCGGCGATCGCGCTGGCCGTCGACGAGGGCGCCTTCGCCTCGGTGTACGGCGGCCTCAGGCGTGGCGGCAAGCTCGTCATGGTCGCCCTGCCCGCCGGAGGCACCATCCGGGTGCCGATCTTCGACACCGTCCTCAACGGCACGTCCGTGATCGGTTCGATCGTGGGTACCCGCCAGGACCTGGACGAGGTGTTCCGGCTCCACGCCGCCGGACGCACGAAGGTGATCTACGAGACCCGCCCGCTGGAGACGGTCAACGAGTCGATCGCCGAGGTAATCGACGGTCGGGTCAAGGCGCGCATCGTCTTCGAGATGTGACTCCGCCGCACCGCCGCACACCTCCCCCGGAAGCCGGACAAAGGAGCGCGACGCCATGGGCCGTTACGTGTACGAGTTCGCCGAGGGCGGCCGGGAGATGGCCGGTCTCCTCGGCGGCAAGGGCGCCAACCTGGCGGAGATGACCCGGATGGGCCTGCCGGTGCCGCCCGGCTTCACCGTCACCACCGAGGCCTGCCGGGCCTTCCTGACCACCGGCTCAGCACCGGACGGTCTGGACCGCGAGATCTCCGAGCACCTGACCGCCCTGGAAGAGGCGGCGGGACGCCGACTGGGCGAGCCCACCGATCCGCTGCTGCTGTCCGTCCGCTCCGGGGCCCGTATCTCCATGCCCGGCATGATGGAGACCATCCTCGACGTCGGACTGAACGACGAGTCCGTGCTGGGCCTGGCCAAAGTGTCCGGGAACGAACGCTTCGCCTGGGACTCCTACCGCCGTCTTCTGCAGATGTTCGGCAGTACGGTCATGGGGGTCGACGGCGCGCTGTTCGAGGACGTCATGGCCCGTCTGAAGCAGCGGCGGGGAGCCGCCGACGACCTGGGGCTGGACGCGGCCGACCTGGGCGAGCTGGTCGAGGCGTACAAGGAGCTGATCCGCGACCGGACGGGTGAGTACTTCCCGCAGTCGCCCGCCGAGCAGCTGCGCCGGGCGGTCCTCGCGGTCTTCGAGTCCTGGAACGGCGAGCGCGCCCGGATCTACCGCCGCCGCGAGCACATCCCCGACGACCTGGGCACGGCCGTCACCGTGCAGACGATGGTGTTCGGCAACCTCGGCGCCGACTCCGGCAGCGGTGTCGCCTTCACCCGCGACCCGGCCACCGGCCGGCCCGGCCTGTACGGCGACTATCTGCCCAACGCGCAGGGCGAGGACGTCGTCGCCGGCATCCGCAACACCGTCCCGCTCGACGAGCTGGGCCGTATCGACCCGGAGTCGTTCTCCCGGCTGCGGGACCTCATGCGCACCCTGGAGACCCACTACCGGGATCTGTGCGACATCGAGTTCACCATCGAGCGCGGCACCCTGTGGATGCTCCAGACCCGGGTCGGCAAACGGACGGCGGAGGCGGCGTTCGCCATCGCGGGCCAGCTGGTCGAGGAGGGGCTGATCAGCGAGGACGAGGCGCTGACGCGGGTCGGCGGGAGCGGGCTGGCACGGCTGATGTTCCCCCGCTTCGACACCTCGGCCGTCGGTGAGGCCCTCGCGCACGGCATCCCGGCCTCGCCCGGCGCCGCCGTGGGCGCGGCCGTGTTCGACTCCGCGGAGGCGGTACGGCGGGCCGCCGCCGGGGAGAAGGTCGTCCTCGTACGGCAGGAGACGACCCCCGACGACCTGCCGGGCATGGTCGCCGCCCAGGCCGTGCTGACCAGCCGCGGCGGCAAGACCAGCCACGCGGCCGTGGTCGCGCGCGGCATGGGCAAGGTCTGTGTCTGCGGCACGGAGGAGATCGAGGTGGATCCGCGCGGGCGCCGCTTCACCGTGGACGGCACCACCGTCGAGGAGGGCACGGTCATCTCCGTCGACGGGTCCGAGGGCGCCGTGTATCCGGGGGCGGCTCCGCTGGTCGACTCCGCGGTGATGCGGTACTTCGAGACCGGTGGGCGGGACGAGGAGTCGACGGGGCTGGTGGCCGCCGTGGCGCGGGCCATGCGGCAGGCGGACGGCGTACGGCGGCTGGGGGTCCGGGCGAACGCCGACACGCCCGAGGACGCCGCGCGGGCCCGGCGGTTCGGTGCCGAGGGCATCGGGCTGTGCCGTACCGAGCACATGTTCCTCGGCGACCGCAGACAGTTGGTCGAGGCGATGATCCTCGCCGGGACCGACGCCGCGCGCGAGCAGGCGCTGGACGCGCTGCTGCCACTGCAACGGCAGGACTTCGTCGGCATCCTGGAGGCCATGGACGGGCTGCCCGTGACCATCCGGCTACTCGACCCGCCCCTCCACGAGTTCCTGCCCGACCGCACGGAGCTGGCCGTCCGTCTGGCGGCCGCCGAGGCGCAGGGCAGCCCGCCCAGCGCGCACGACGCGGAGCTGCTGGACGCGGTGAACCGTATGCATGAGGAGAACCCCATGCTGGGCCTGCGCGGCGTACGCCTGGGTCTGGTCGCGCCGGGGCTGGTCGCGATGCAGGTGCGGGCGATCGCCGAGGCGGTCGTGGAACGGAAGCGGGCTGGCGGCGACCCGCAGGCGGAGATCATGGTGCCGCTCGTCGACACCGTCGAGGAGCTGCGGATCGTCCGTGAGGAGGTGGAGCAGGTCCTGGCGGAGGTCGCCGACCGGTCGGGCGTCGCCCTCTCGTGCCCGGTCGGCACGATGATCGAGCTGCCGAGGGCCGCGCTCACCGCGGGCAGGATCGCCGAGGAGGCGCGGTTCTTCTCCTTCGGCACCAACGATCTGACCCAGACGACCTGGGGCTTCTCCCGTGACGACGTCGAGGCGGCGTTCTTCTCCGCCTACCTCGACAAGGGCATCTTCACGGTGTCCCCGTTCGAGACGATCGACCGTGAGGGCGTGGGCCGGCTGGTCGAGATCGCCGTGGCGGAGGGCCGCGCGGTGCGCCCGGACCTGAAGATCGGCGTCTGCGGCGAGCACGGCGGCGACCCGGAGTCCGTGCACTTCTTCCACGCCGCCGGCCTCGACTACGTCTCCTGCTCCCCCTTCCGCGTGCCGGTCGCCCGCCTGGAGGCCGGGCGGGCCGCCCTGCCGGGGACGGAGGGCGGCGACACCCGGTGAGAGGCGACACCCGGTGAGAGGCGACACCCGGTGAGAAAAGGAGTGGGCGTCATGACCCGCATCGTCGGTGAGGTGATGACCCGTGAGGTCGTCGAGGCGCGCCGGGACACGTCGTTCAAGGAGGTGGCCCGTCTGCTGCACCGGTACCGCATCAGCGGTCTGCCGGTGGTGGACCACGACGACAAGGTCGTGGGAGTGGTCTCCGAGACCGATCTGATCCGCCGTCAGGCGGCGCTGGGGGCCGGTCGGGGCCGGACCCGGCGGTTCCTCGGGCCGGCGCTGCACCGCTCCGGCCGACGAGCCGCTGCCCTGGCCTCGGCCGTGACCGCCGGGGACCTGATGTCGTCGCCCGCCGTCACGGTGCACCCGGAGCAGCGTGTCGCGGACGCCGCGCGTGTCATGAAGCGGCACCGGGTCGACCGGTTGCCCGTGGTGGACGAGGAGGACCGGCTGATCGGCATCGCCACCCGGCGGGATCTGCTGCGGGTGTTCCTGCGCACGGACGAGGAGATCCGCCGGGACGTGACCGACGAGGTCCTGGCCCGTGCGCTGGGCATGCCGCCGGGGGCCTTTACCGTGTCGGTGCGGGACGGCGTGGTGAAGCTGAGGGGTCGGCTGGAGCGGCGCGGTGACGTCCCGGTCGCCGTCCGGCTGACCTGGCGGGTGGACGGAGTGGTCGGCGTGGTGAGCGAGCTGACGTTCCGGGTCGACGACATCGCCGCCGTCGATCCGCGGCCCCTGGGAACCCGCCCCGCACGGTGATCCTCGCCGGTGCGGGGGTGCGGGGGGCGCGGTGCTCTCCCGGATCCGGGCATGACGACGGAGCGCCGGCCGAGTCTCCGCTCGGCCGGCGCTCCGTCCGGGTCACAGGGCCCGCGGGCCGTGTTCCCGGAACTGTTCGCGGACCCGCTCGGTCAGCGCCGGGTCCGGGGTGGGTGTGTCGCGGAGCGGGAAGGGAAGGCCGAGCGCCTCGTACTTGTGGGTGCCGAGCTTGTGGAACGGCAGGACGTCCACCCGGTCGACATTGCCGAGCCCGGCGAGGAAGGCACCCAGCCCGGCGACGGCCGCCGGGTCGTCGGTCCAGCCGGGGACGAGGACGTAACGGATCCACACGGGGACGCCGAGCCGGTCCAGGCGGGTGGCGAAGCCGAGGGTCGGCGAGAGGTCCCCGCCCGTCAGCGTCCGGTAGGTGCGGATGCCGAAGGACTTGATGTCCAGCAGGACGAGGTCGGTGTCGGCGAGCAGGTCGTCGCGGGCGCGGGCGCCGAGGAAGCCGGACGTGTCGAGCGCCGTGTGCAGGCCGAGTTCCTTGCAACGGCGGAGGATCCCTGCGGTGCACGCGGGTTGCAGCAGGGCACGGAGGCGCCCCCGGCGCGACGAGCCCTCACCCCCTCGTCCGTCAGCCGTCGGCCTTCAGAGGAGCCAGCGGTGGCGGCTGACGAAGGGCAGGCGTGCCCACGCCTTGCCCAGGCCCCAGGTGACGCCGGCTCCCGCGGCGGCCAGGGCCACGAGGACGACGGCGTAGACGAGGTGGTAGTCGGCGAAGGGGTTGGTCGACATGCTCGCCGAGCCGTCGGACAGGTGCTTCGCCGGTGGCCATTCCGCGACCCACATCAGGGCCATCATCAGGGTGCCGGCGACCGCGGCGACCCGCAGGCCGACGCCCGTGATCAGGGCGAGCCCGATGCCGAGCAGCCCGAGCATGAACAGCGAGTCCGCCCAGGCGGCACCGGCCCAGTCGTGGAACGTGGACTCCATCGGGCCGACGGCTACGTGGCTGAGGAAGCCCTCGGTCGGTGAACCGCCGTCGATCCAGCCCTTGCCGGACGGGGTGGCGTAGCCGAAGCCGAACATCTTGTCGAAGAACGCCCAGAGGAAGACGAACCCGGTCAGGATGCGGAGCCCGGCGAACACGTACGGGACGGCCGTCGTCGCCACGGCGGTCGTCTCGTCGGCGGAGGCGGGTGCCGTCCCGGTGCGGCGCAGGGACGGGAAGCGGAACGGGGAGTGACGCTGGGGGTGGTGGTGCACGGCCATGATGCTCATCCCTTTCGAGGGTGCGACGCGCGGAGGGTGCGACCTGTCGTTGCGTCTTCAATGTCCCGCGACGTCGACGCCCACCGGAGAGGCCCCACGGGCCTGGACACAGGCCGAACGTCCCGCCTTCCAGGCCCTGTCGGCGGTCGGACGTCTCGTGCGCGGCCATTCGTCCCGCGTGCCGCCGGGCGCCCGACGAGTGACCTATGGCCCCATGACGGCCGGCTTCGGCACCGGGGAAGCTGGGGGTGCTCCGTTCCCGACGGGCGGGCGAGCGCGAGGAGTTGTGTGATGGCGAAGGCATATCTGGTGGGCGGCGGCATCGCGGCGCTCGCCGCGGCGGCGTTCCTGATCCGCGACGGCGGTCTCGACGGATCGGACATCCACCTGTTCGAGGAGCGGCGGCGGATCGGCGGTGGTCTGGACGCCGACGGCACGGCGGACACCGGCTACTCCCTGCGCGGTGGGCTGATGTTCGAGGCCGAGTACCGGTGCACCTACGACCTGCTCTCCGGCATCCCCTCCCTCGACGACCCCTCCGTGTCGGTGACGCGGGAGATCCTCGCCGAGCACGAGCGGTTCGCCTGGGACGGCCTCGCGCGTCTCGTCGACGGGGACGGAAGGATCGTCGACACCCGTTCCACGGGTCTCTCCGAGCGCGACCGCTTCGACCTGGCCCGCTGCCTCGCGACACCCGAGGCGCACCTGGACGGCCGGCGGATCAGCGAATGCTTCGGCGAGCACTTCTTCACCACCAACTTCTGGTTCCTGTGGTGCAGCACGTTCGCCCTGCAACCCTGGCACAGCGCCATCGAGTTCCGCCGCCACCTCAAGCGCTTCCTCCACCTGCTCCCGGAGTTCGCGACCCTGTCGGGTGCGCACCGCCCCCGCTACAACGCGTACGACTCCGTGGTGCGGCCCCTGACGGCCTGGCTGCTCGACCGCGGGGTGACCGTCCACACGGGGTGCCGGGTCGTCGACCTCGAGTTCGGGCCGGGGCACCGGGACATCACGGTCGCGGCCCTCTCCCTGTCCCGCCGGGGACGGGACGAGAAGATCGCCGTGGCGCCCGACGATCTGGTCCTGGTGTCCAACGGCTCCATGGCCGACTCCTTCAGCGTCGGCTCGCACACCTCACCGCCGCGCCCGCCGCGCCCCCGCTCGGACGCCTGGCTGCTCTGGCACCGGCTGGCCCGCGGGCGCGACGACTTCGGCAATCCGGACGCGTTCGACAAGCGCGTCCAGGAGTCCCGCGTGGAGTCGTTCACCGTGACCACGGAGGACCCCGGCGTGTTCCTGGACGCGCTGGCGAAGTTCGGCGGGCACGGGGCCGGGCACGGCGGGCCGATGACGTTCACCGGCTCCGACTGGCTGCTCACGATCGTCGCGGACGGCAGGCCGGTCCACCCCGACCAGCCCGGGGGCGTCGGCGTGTGGTGGGGGTACGCCCTGCACCCCGGCCGGGCCGGCAACCGGACGCCGAAGCCGATGACGATGTGCTCCGGGCGGGAGATCCTCGAAGAGGTCCTGCACCATCTGCGCCTCGACGAGGCGGTGGCGGCCCGCGTGCTGGCGACCTCGACGGTCGTGCCCTGCCTGATGCCGTACGCCACCAGCCAGTTCCTGGCCCGCCGGCGCGACGACCGGCCGGACGTGGTGCCCAAGGGGTCGGTCAACCTCGCGTTCATCGGGCAGTTCGCCGAGGTCCCGGCCGACGCGACCTTCACGGTCGAGTACTCCGTACGGACGGCGTGGACCGCCGTGGCCGGGCTCCTGGCCCTCGACCGGCAGCCGCCCGCCGTCTACAAGGGACACCACGACCCGCATGTGCTGGTCGCCGCGCTGGAGACCATGCACCGGCGGTGACGGGGAGCGCCGTCACCTCCCCGGACGGCTCCCCGGGATGCGGCGGGCCACGCGGGCCCTGCCGGCCGCCACGGCGAGGAACAGCGCCGTCAGCAGGACGGGCACCGCGACGGCCGCCCCGGCCGCGCCATGTCCGGCGCCGACGGCCACCGGCAGGAGCGCGGAGGCCACCGCCGCGCCGAGGCCGACTCCGAGGACGGTGACGAAACGGTTCCGGGCGCGGTACATCCGTGCCCGGGGCGGTAGCCATGGGCGCGTGTCGGCCCGGCCGAGGTGGTGCGGGTGGGCCGCCTGGGTCGCCAGGACCTCCCGTGCCTCGCTCCGCCGCCGTCCGGCCGCGCGGATCACCAGGCCGGCCGTGGTGGCGGCGCCCGCCGCGGCCAGCACTCCGGGCGCCCACCACGGGTCGGCCACAAGAAGCAGTACGGCGACTCCCGCGACCGTCGTCCAGCCGCCCAGGCAGGCCGCCGCCGTACCGCGCACGGAATCCAGACGGTCGGCACCCGCTCTCAGCGTCGCGAGGGCAGGCAACCACCACACGCAGCCGGAGGCGGTCACCAGTGCGGCTCCCAGGGCCGGGACGGGGTGTGTCACGGTTCAGGCCGTCCTCTCGATCGCGGCGATCTCCGGGTGGTGCAGGTCGAACGCCGGCGACTCGGAGCGGATCCGTGGCAACGAGGTGAAGTTGTGGCGCGGCGGCGGGCACGAGGTCGCCCACTCCAGGGAACGGCCGTACCCCCAGGGGTCGTCGACGTCGACCTTCCTGCCGTACTTCGCGGTCTTCCAGACGTTGTAGAGGAACGGCAGGATCGACAGGCCCAGCAGGAACGAGCCGATCGTGGACAGGGAGTTGAGGGCGGTGAAGCCGTCCGCGGCGAGGTAGTCGGCGTACCGGCGGGGCATGCCCTCGGCGCCGAGCCAGTGCTGGACGAGGAAGGTGAGGTGGAAGCCGACGGTGAGCGTCCAGAAGGTGATCCCGCCGAGGCGTTCGTCGAGCATCCTGCCGGTGAACTTCGGCCACCAGAAGTGGAATCCGGCGAACATCGCGTACACGACCGTACCGAACACCGTGTAGTGGAAGTGGGCCACCACGAAGTACGAGTCGGACAGGTGGAAGTCCATCGGCGGTGACGCGAGGATCACCCCCGTCAGGCCGCCGAAGACGAACGTGATGAGGAAGCCGGTGGTCCACAGCATCGGCGTCTCGAAGGAGAGGCTGCCCTTCCACATGGTGCCGATCCAGTTGAAGAACTTCACGCCGGTCGGCACCGCGATCAGGAACGTCATGAAGGAGAAGAACGGCAGCAGCACCCCGCCCGTCACGTACATGTGGTGCGCCCACACCGTCACGCTCAGGCCGGCGATGGCGATGGTGGCGCCGATCAGGCCCATGTAGCCGAACATCGGCTTGCGGGAGAAGACGGGGATGACCTCGGAGACGATGCCGAAGAACGGCAGCGCGAGGATGTACACCTCCGGGTGCCCGAAGAACCAGAACAGGTGCTGCCAGAGCAGTGCTCCGCCGTTGGCCGCGTCGAAGACATGGCTGCCGAACTTTCGGTCGCTCTCCAGCGCGAACAGCGCCGCCGCCAGCACCGGGAACACCAGCAGGATCAGCAGGGCGGTCAGCAGCACGTTCCAGGTGAAGATCGGCATCCGGAACATGGTCATGCCGGGGGCGCGCATGCAGATGATCGTGGTGATGAAGTTGACCGCGCCGAGGATCGAGCCGAAACCGGAGAGCGCCACGCCCATGATCCACATGTCGGCGCCGAGTCCCGGCGAGTGGACGGCGTCGGACAGCGGGGCGTACAGGAACCAGCCGAAGTCGGCGGCGCCGCCCGGCGTCAGGAAGCCGAATGCGGCGATCGACGAGCCGAACAGGAACAGCCAGTAGGCGAGCATGTTCAGCCGCGGGAAGGCGACGTCCGGGGCACCTATCTGCAGCGGCATGATCCAGTTGGCGAAGCCGGTGAACAGCGGCATGGCGAACATCAGCAGCATGATCGAGCCGTGCATGGTGAACGCCTGGTTGAACTGCTCACTCGACATGATCTGCAGGCCGGGGCGGGCGAGTTCGGCCCGCATCATCAGGGCCATCACACCGCCGACGACGAAGAACGCGAACGCGGTGACCAGGTACATCGTCCCGATCTTCTTGTGATCGGTGGTCGTCAGCCAGTCGACCCACGTCGACCGCCCCGCCGCCGGGACGGCCGCCCCGGCGTCCTCACGGACCGGGGGACCCGACCGCGCCCCCGCCGTGTGCTTCATCTGGTCCAGCTGCGCCTCGTCCATCGGACGGCGTCCTCCCCATCTGCTCATGTGCTCAAGGGCCGGGAAGCGCCCGCGCGTACGAGTGGGAGACGCGGCGCTTCCCGGCGCCGCCACATGATCGTCGGACCGGCCCCCCGCGCCGATAGGGTCGAACGGTCCCCACGTCGTCCCGCGACGGGGTCGAACGGTCCCCTGTCGGCTGCGGGCCAGGGCGCCGCGGAGCTGCGGCGGGACACGCGCCCGCCCGCGGGGCATACGGGCTGGTCGGTCCAGGTCCGGGGGCCGAACGGCCCTTGGGGCGGGCCCGGCGGCGGCGAAGAGTGGGAGTAGAAGGAGTTGAGCAGCGCAGAGCACAGCAGAGCAACGCAGCGTGAACGTCGTCAGGAGGCGAGAGGCATGCGGCACCGGATGGTGAGTGACCTCATGACCACAGACGTCGTGCGGGTGCGGCGGGACACCGGCTTCAAGGAGATCGCGAAACTGCTCGCCGAGTACGACATCACGGCCGTACCCGTCGTGGACGACGACGACCGTCCCCTCGGCGTCGTCTCCGAGGCCGACCTCCTGCGCAAGGAGGCCGCGCAACTCGACCCGGCCGGGCTGCTGCCGGTGCCGCGTCCGATGGACGCCGCCGGCGCGAAGGCCGAGGCGTCCACCGCCGAGGGGCTGATGAACAGCCCCGCCGTGACCGCGCGACCCCAGTGGACGGTGGTGGAGGCCGCCCAGGTCATGGAGCGACACCACGTCAAACGACTGCCCGTGGTCGACGAGGCGGGACGACTCGTGGGGCTGATCAGCCGCGCCGATCTGCTGCGCGTCTTCCTGCGCGGCGACAGCGCGATCCGGGAGGAGATCGCCGGGGAGGTCCTGGTACGGACCCTGGGCCTCGCGCCCGACACGATCACCGTGCGGGTGGTCGGAGGGCGGGTCGCGCTGCGGGGCACCGTCGAGCGCGCGTCCACGGTCCCCGTGATGCTTCGGCTGTGCCGGGGTGTGGACGGCGTCGTCGATGTCTCCGCCGAACTGGATCACCGGATCGACGACACCGCCGAGGCACCGTCGGACCAGGGGATGACCCGCCGCGCCCAGCTGGCGAACTGACCAGGAGCGGGGACGAGGGGCCGGGCTGTGACGCCGGATCCGTCGGGCTGGGACAGCGACCCGGCCCTTGCTGCTTCCCCCTCCCGCTCTCCCCGCTCCGCTAGTTCTCGCCGCTCTCCCCCGTTCTGCCTCTTCCCTGCGCCCTTCTCTACGCCGTTTCGTTCCCGGCGGGGACGATCAGGACCGGGCAGTGGGAGCGGTGCAGCAGTTCGCGGGCCACGGGGCCGAGATGGCGGCCGGGACCGTGCGTCGCGTGGCCGGCCGCGACCACGACGAGGTCGGCGGTGCGGGTGGCGTCCACCAAGGCCCGTACCGGAGCTGAGCCCGGCTCGGGGGCGTCCACACGTACGGTCGGGTGCCGCTCACCGAGGTCCGCCAGCGCCGCGTCGAGCGCGGAGCCCCCGGTCGACCGTCCGTTGGCCCTGTGGGACGCCACGGAGAGCACGGGGTGATGCGTGGTGAACGGGGGGATCCGCAGGCGTGCGCGGCGCAGTTCGGCCTCCTGGAAGGCGTAGGCCGCCGTGCCCGCGTCGGTGGCGTCGTCGAGTCCGAGGATGATCTCGTCGTGGCTGTTCATCGGTGAGTCGCCGCGCACGACGAGCAGCGGTCCCGGCGCGTGCGCGGCCAGGCGCGCGCTCACCGAGCCGACCACCGCGCCGAGGATCCCGCCGAGGTCCCGGCAGCCGACGACGGTGAGGTCCGCGTGCCGTCCCCGTTCGGCGAGGACGCCGGCCGAGTGCCCCTGGACCGGGACGGTGGTGACGGCCGTGCCGGGCCGACGGGCGCGCACGCGGGCGGCGGCGGACGCGAGCACGGGGCCGGCCTCGTCGAGGTCCGGCACGGTGTGGACGATCTCCAGCCCGACGCCGCGCAGGGCTGCCTCATCCGCGGCGCGGTCGAGGGCGCGGACGGCGGTGATCGTGCCGTCCACACCGACTGTGACGTGACGGTTCCTCATGGTTGTTCCTCCTGTCGGGGGGTTCCGGACGGCTCTCGGGCGGCCGCTCAGTGCGCGGTGGCCCAGGTACACGGGGACCAGGCGGCTGGGCCCAGGCGTGCTGGCCCAGGTGTGCTGGGCTCAGGTGTGCGGTACGACGGCCACCGGGCAGCCGACGTGGTGCAGGACCCCGTGGGTGACGGGCCCTGTGTGCGGGCCGGGCCGGGCGTCCCGGATCCGGCGTCCGACGACGACCAGCGCGGCATCGGCCGACGCGTCGACGAGCGCGCCCGCGGCCCGTCCCTCGACGACCGTCTCGGCCACGGTGACCTCGGGGAACTTCTCGCACCACGGGCGGAGTGCCGCGACCACGGCGCGTTCCCGTTCCGCGAGCAGTTCGGTTCCGGGATCCGGGTCGTGGGTGTAGTCGACGGCGTACGCCGTCGGGAGCCGGTAGGCGTGGACCACGCGGAGCCGGGTGCCGTAGCGCCGGGCGGCGGCGAAGGCGAACTCGATCAACTCGTCGCAGGGGTGGGAGACGTCGAGCCCGAGGACCACGTCCCTGTACGGGAGTTCGGGTATCTCGTCCGGCGACACCCCGTCCGGGGCCGGGAGGTGTTCACCGGCGGCGCTCTCCCCGGACCGGACGAGCACCACGGGGCGCGTCGTCCGCGCCACGACCCGCTGGGAGACCGAGCCGACGACGAACCCGGCGAGACCGCTCAGTCCACGGGACCCGAGGACCAGCAGTTCGGCCTCGTCGGTGGCGCCGAGCAGGGCGGCGACCGGGGCTTCCCGCACGAGCCGGTCCTCGATGCCGAGGCCGGGGTGCGCGGCCCTGACGCTGCGGACCACCTCGTCCAGGATCTGTTCGGCCCACGCGCGCTGACCGGTACCGAGGGGGACGGAGGCCGGCGGACGCGGATGCCACTCCCAGGCGTGCACGAGCCGCAGCTCCATGCCCCTGCGCAGGGCTTCCCTGGCCGCCCAGTGGGCGGCGGCGAGACTCTCGGTCGATCCATCGACTCCCGCGATCACGTGCCGAACCATGGTGCGCACCTCCTGTGTCCCGGCCGCGGTGGGCCTGAGCCGAGCATCGGGGAGGGAGACGGCGGTGCGCAGGGGGCCGCAAGTCCTTCCCCTGGGCCCTTAGGCCCCAACACCCCCCTCGACACGGGCCGAACGGCTCAGCGGGACACAAGAGCCGGGCCGGGGCGACGGGCGTCCACGTCCGTCGGCGAGCCCGTCGGCGAGGGCGAGGGCACGGTCGTCGACAGACCTGTCGGCGGGACCGGACTCGCCGGAGCCCCCGGCGTCACCGGCACCACCGGCGTCGTCGGCAGCCGACGGCTCGCGCGGCGGTCCGTACGGCGGCGCAGCGCGCGGAGTGCCAGCGCGTCGCGCACGGCCCGCAGGACGAAGGCCGCCACGGCGGAGCCGGCCAGCAGGACGGCGTACCGCTTCCGAACGAGCGAGGTCGATCTCGACCTCGATGCCGATGCCGATGCCGATGCCGACCGCAGCGTCACTGCCGCTCGCGGCGTCGCTGCCGTTCGCCGTCTCGATGCCGATGCCGTCGTGACCATTGCGGCGCACCCCTTCCGGGTCTCGGTCCCCCTCTTTCAGGAAAACGCCCGGCGTGCCACGGCGGAGGGTGCCGAAGGGCTCCCGTCGGATGCCGTACGGCCCCTACTGCGTCCGGCGCGGCGCCACCACTGCGGGGCAGGGTCCACCACCCAGGCCCACCGGCTCCGCGGCGCCTCCAGCGCGTCCTGCTGGTGGCCACCCACCACGGGCTGCGGGCGTCGCTCGTGCACCAGGCGCTGGAGTGGCCGGATCTGCGAGCGCGGGTCGTACCCCCGGCGGACGCCCTCCGCGCCCACGCGCAGATGGTGATCCGGTTGGGCTACGGCCCGGAAGGCCCGCCGTCCCCGCGCCGTCCCGCCCGGCAGGTGCTGGACGCGGACCTGCTGTTCGCGTCCTGACGGATTCGTGGCCCGCGCAGGGCCTGAGGGCCCGGGGCGCGTGCCGTCCGGCCCCTGACCCCCGCGCCCTGGCGGGGAGAGAATGGAGGGGACGGAAGTGTGGGCGGACGCGTGAGGATGCGACGGCCGGCACGCCGACGGCGGAGGTGGGCCATGACCGGCTCTGTCACCGTGGGTTTCAACGGCACCCCCGCCGGTATGACCACCGTCTGGTGGGCCGTTCGCGAGGCCGCCGCCCGGCGCCTGCCGATCGTGCTGATCCACTCGTGGACCACCCAGCCGCTTGATGTGCCGACCCTTCCGCAAGAGGCCCGCAGCAAGCGTCAGTACGGCCGGGACGCGCTGGGCCGGGCCGAGGCGGAGGTGCTGCACCGCTACGGGGACCTGGACCTGTCGACGGAGCTGGTGTCGGCCCCCGCCGCCGATGAGCTGGTGGACCGGAGCGCCGACGCGGCCCTGCTCGTCGTCGGTTCCCGCGGCCACGGCTCCCTGGCAAGCTTCCTGCTGGGCTCCATCAGCCTGCACGTGCTGGGCCAGTCCCGGTGTCCGGCCGTCACCGTGCGGGCCGGCGATCCGTCCGCCGACGACAGCCGGGGCGGGCCCGCGGTGGCGAGCCAGGACGCGGTCGTCGTGGGCGTCCAGGAGCCCGGTCCGGGCGCCGACGCGCTGCTCGACTTCGCCTTCGCCGAGGCCGCGTCGCGCGGAACCCCCGTCCGTGTCGTACGGGTCCTGCCCCTGCTGGCCTCGCTCGCGGCCCACCCGCACGGGAAGCTCGTCACCGAGCCGGTCGGCCCCTTCGAGGCGGAGGAACGCGTACGGCTGACCGCCGGGCTGAAGCCCTGGCGGGAGACGTTCCCCGACACACCCGTCGAGGAGCAGGTCACCACGGGCCATCCCTCCCAGACGCTGCTGACGGCCGCGGTCGCCGGCCGCCTCCTCGTCGTGGGGCGCCACCGCCACCGGCCCGGCCCATGGAGACTGGGCCCGGTCGCCCACGCGGCACTGCACCATGCGCCCTGCCCCGTGGCGATCGTCCCGCACGACTGAACCGCGACCGTGCGACCGCTCGCGCCGACGGCAGTCCGCACGAGAGGCATGACAGCGGCCGAACTGACGGGCCCGCGCGGGAACAAGACACCTCCGCGCGGCGCTGTTCCTGATACCCCGCCGGTGTCGCGACCTTCACGGTGAAGCCCGCGCGGAAGGGGCCCCCATCGCGGCGCGGAGAAAGGTGTGAGACCCATGACGGCTCCAGGGCAGGAGCGGCATTCACCGGGTGACGAGCCCCCGTTGGTGACCTCCTGCGGGCGCAGGATCACGGTGAAATGCCTGACGCTGATGGCCGCCCGGCCCATCACCCGGGTGACCTTGCGTGTGGGGCCGGACCAGGGTGACGAACCCGGCGTCTGGGCCGCGCTGACGGCCGAGGAGGCACGCGATCTGGCCCACCGACTACTCACCCACGCCGCCTGGGCCGAGTCCGTCGCCGGAACCAGTGCCGGCGCTGCCGCCGGTGCCGGTGCCGGTGCCGGAGCCGGAGCCGGAGCCGCCCGAGGGTGAGCCGGGGGCCGTTCGGCTGACGGGGCGAGCCCCTCGGCCCAAGCCCTGTCCTCCTGCGGCACCGCATGGTGGTTCCAGAGGCCGTCGAGGGAGGCCGCCATGCCGGAAGTCACCGCCGAGGAAGTCCCCGGCGAGAACGTCATCGTCGTCGGCGTCGACGGCTCCGAGGCGTCCGTGTCCGCGCTGCGCTGGGCGGTCCGGGAGGCCCACTCGGTCCACGCGGAGGTCGTCGCCGTGCACGCCTGGGAGCCGGCCGGGCCCACGCTCGCCCCGTACGCTCCCCCGTCGGCCCGCCCGACGGTCACCGAACAGCGGGTGAGAGCCGCGGGATTGCTCGCCGACACGCTGCGAGAGGCCCTCGGCCCGGGGATCGACGGTGACGTCCACGCCGTCCTGACGCACGGGCCACCCGTTCGGGTGCTTCTGCGACATGCCCGCGGCGCGCGCCTGCTCGTTCTGGGACGCCGGGCCCATGGCGCGTTCGGGCTGCCACCGATCGGGGCGGTCGGCCGGGAGTGCCTGCTCCAGGCGACGGTTCCCGTGGTCGCGGTGCCCGCCCCGGAGCCGTCCCCGGCGACGTCCGGCGGAGGACCGCTCCTGCGGGACGCGGGCGATGGTCAGGACGGTGACGACGTCCGCGCTCTCGTGGCACGGGTGACGGCTCCCGTGCGGAGGTGACACGTCGGGGGCGTTCGGCCCTGGCGCGTTCGCCCTCCTCGTGTTGTCCTGAAACCGATGGGAAGGGCCCCGTAGGAGAGACGCGGAGAAGCGACCCGCGAGGTCGCGCACCGCGCGATCAGGATCCGCGAGAAGCGGGTGGAGCCCTTCCCGTCCTGCGCCCCGGCCTCCCGTGCCGCCGACCCATCGCAGGGCGCCGCCGTGCGACGGTCGTCAACCGCACCCGACCCGAAGTGCTCCGCCCGCGCTCCGCCCGCCTCGGCCAGGGCCGAACGACCCTCGCCGGGTGGCGAGTCGGCCCCGATCGGCCCAGACGACGGCACCTGAACGGCCCATGTGACGGTGGTGTTCCGACTGGCACCTTCCACAGGGACGACGAGGAGGAGGTGCGGACCGATGGCCGGCAGCAGGCGAGGGAAGAAGCTCCTGTGGCGATGGCGGGGCAATCCGCTGCGGCGCCACGAGGACGTACTGGAGGCGTGGGTCGTGCTCGCCGTCTGGGCGGTCATGGTGATCGGAGGCACCCTCGTCGGCTTCCTGACCGCGCAGGCGGCGCAGGAGGTCTTCGCCCACCAGCGCGCCGAGCGGCGTTCGGTCCCGGCCGTACTCCTCGCCGACGTCCCCGCGCCGAGTTCGGGTCCGTACAGCGCGGGCGACCGCTCCTCGGCGGAGGTCCGCTGGACCGCCCCGGACGGCACCCCGCGCACCGGAAGGACGATGGTGGAGGGCGGCCGGAAGGCCGACACCCGGGTCACGGTCTGGATCGACGGGAAGGGCGCCCTGGCCAGTGAGCCGCCCACCCCGAACGAAGCGGCGATCGAGGCCGGCGCGCTCGGTACGGCCGCGGCGCTCGCCCTGAGCGGCCTGACGTACGGCGTCGGCCGTGCCGGACGGTGGTGGCTCGACCGGCGCCGTGTCGAGCAGTGGGGCAGGGAATGGACCCTGGTCGGCCCGTGGTGGGGCCACAAGACGAGCTGACAACCCGCAGTCGCCGCCTCCATCTCCCTCCCCCACTCCCACCTGCGGAATTGCAAAATTTAGCAATTCACTAGATGCTGTGTTGCCGTGCCCGTGGTCCGCCGGGCGCGGCGCATGGGGTCCGCTCCGAGACGGGGCGCCGCAGGGAAGCCGAGGGGTCGTGTCCGTTCCGCTGTACCAGGCCGCGGCCCGGCTCACCGCGCTGCTGCCCTCGCGCGCCGACCTGGCGGCCATGGGGCGCTCCCCCAGACGGGATCTGCTCGCGGGGCTCACCGTGGCGATCGTGGCCCTGCCGCTCGCGCTCGGCTTCGGTGTCTCCTCGGGTCTCGGGGCCGAGGCGGGACTGGCGACCGCCGTGGTGGCCGGTGCGCTCGCCGCCCTGTTCGGCGGTTCCGACCTCCAGGTGTCCGGGCCGACCGGGGCGATGACCGTGGTGCTGGTGCCGATCGTCGGCCAGTACGGGACGACGGGCGTGCTCACCGTCGGGCTGATGGCCGGCGTGATGCTCATGGCTCTGGCCGCGCTGCGGGCCGGAACCTGCATGCGGTACGTACCGGCGCCCGTGGTGGAGGGCTTCACCCTCGGCATCGCCTGCGTCATCGGGCTCCAGCAGGTGCCCCAGGCGCTCGGTGTGGCCGCGCCCGACGGCGACCGGGTGCTGGTGGTGGCGTGGCGAGCCGTCGCGGAGTTCGCGGGGCACCCGAACTGGACTGCGGTCGGCCTCGCGGTGTCCGTCGCCGTGATCATGCTGGTGGGCGCCCGTCTGTGGCCGACCGTCCCGTTCTCCCTCGTCGCCGTCGTCGCGGCCACGGTCGTCGCCCAGGTCGCGGACCTCGACGCCGCGCCCATCGGTGACCTTCCGTCCGGACTGCCCGCGCCCTCGCTCGGCTTCCTCGACCCGGGCTCGCTCGGCTCCCTGCTCGCCCCGGCCGTGGCCGTGGCGGCGCTCGCGGCCCTGGAGTCCCTGCTGTCGGCCTCGGTGGCGGACGGCATGACGGTGGGGCGGCGGCACGACCCCGACCGTGAACTGTTCGGCCAGGGGCTGGCCAATCTCGCGGCCCCGCTGTTCGGCGGGGTGCCCGCGACCGGAGCGATAGCGCGGACCGCAGTCAACGTCCGCACGGGCGCCGGTTCCCGGCTGGCGGCCCTGACCCATGCCGCGATCCTCGCCGTGATCGTCTTCGCGGCGGCACCCCTGGTGGCGAGGATCCCGCTCGCGGCGCTGGCCGGGGTGCTGCTGGCGACCGCGATCCGCATGGTCGAGGTCGGCTCGCTCCGGGCGATGGCCCGCGCGACCCGCTCGGACGCGTTGATCCTCGTCCTCACCGCGGTCGCGACCCTCGCCCTGGACCTCGTGTACGCGGTGATCATCGGTCTGGCGGTGGCGGGAGCGCTCGCCCTGCGCGCCGTCGCCAAGCAGGCCCGTCTGGACCGGGTGCCGCTCGACCGGGGCGACCACAGCGCCGAGGAACACGCCCTGCTCGCCGAGCACATCGTCGCGTACCGCATCGACGGGCCACTGTTCTTCGCCGCCGCGCACCGCTTCCTGCTGGAGCTGACCGAGGTGGCCGACGTACGGGTCGTCATCCTGCGCATGTCCCGCGTGTCCACGATGGACGCCACGGGTGCCCTCGTGCTGAAGGACGCGGTGGAGAGGCTGACGCGGCGCGGCATCCTCGTCCTGGCCTCCGGGATACGGCCCGGTCAGCGCCGGGTCCTGGACTCCGTCGGCGCGCTGGAGCCGCTGCGGCACGACGGCCGGGAGTACGCCTCCACCCCGGAGGCGATCCGAGCGGCCCGTCACCACCTGGAGACGGCCGGGATCCTGCCCGCGGACATGGGCCAGGGACGGACGGTACGGGGATGACCACGCCACTGGACGCGCTGCCGCACCGGCACGTGCTCACCCTCCCGACCATGCCGGCCGCCGTGCGCCTGGCCCGGGAGACCGCCGAGCAGGCCCTGACCGAATGGGGGATCGGGCTGCGGCACCCCGCCGTGGACCCGGCCCTGCTGATCCTCGGCGAACTGGTGGCCAACAGCGTCCGGCACGCCGCACTCCTGTCACCGCAGCTGACCGTGATCTACGCGGCGGACCGGGACCGGCTGGCCCTCGCCGTCCACGACCGCCACCCGTACCAGCCCCCGCTGTACGGCGCGCTCGCCGGCGGCGGCACCGGAGGGCTGGCCACCGTCATGGAACTGACGCTCGGCCTGGGCGGCACCGCCGTCATCGACCCGGACACCGACGGGAACGGCAAGAGCATATGGATCACCCTGCCCCTGTGAGCGCCGGTGCGGGCGGGCCGACTCGGCGGCTGCGGCAGAGGGGACGGCGTACTCGGCGACCTGGGCTCGGCGACCGGGGCTCAGCGACCGGGGCTCAGCGACCGGGGCTCGGCGGCCGGGCGGGGAGTCGGCGTCGCCGCGTCCGGCTGCTCTGTTTCCTCCCCGCGGTTTCGGCGTGGTCGGCGCGGCAGGCGAGGATGGACCGCATGTTCCTGACGAGTGAGTGGATGCGACCCACCGCGCCCCTGCCGGTGAGACCGTGCGGATGCGTCGAGGAGGCGACGGCACGATGAGTACGCCGCTGTACCAACTGAAGGCCGAGTTCTTCAAGACGCTGGGCCACCCGGCCCGCATCCGGGTCCTGGAACTGTTGAGCGAGCGTGAGCACGCGGTCGCGGAGATGCTGCCCGAGGTGGGCATCGAGCCCGCCCATCTGTCCCAGCAGCTCGCGGTGCTGCGCCGCGCCAACCTGGTCAAGAACCGCAAGGAGGGCTCGACGGTGTACTACTCGCTGACCAGCCCCGACGTCGCCGAGCTGCTGCGGGTGGCACGGACCATCCTCTCCGGAGTGCTCGCCGGGCAGGCCGAACTGCTGGCCGACCTCCAGGCCGCGCAGAGCGAGGGAAAACCACCCTCCTGACAGTGGTCTCGCGGTCGTGAGCCGTGGAACGGAGGCAAGAGCGCAGCAGCCGGGGTCGCCCCGTGGGCGGGCGGACGCACGAGGGCCCGGCTCGGCCCGTGGGCCAGCGTACGCGGGGCCGGGGTCGGCCCGTGGGCGAGCGGCCTCCGCACGGGGGCCGGGTCAGCCCGTAGCGGGCGGGCGTCCGCACGCGCACCGTTTCGCGGCGGTTCCGCGGGGGTTCAGGGGACCGTCGGCGGTCCCGTCTCACTGCTCCGCCGGGACGATGCGGTGCCCCGTGACGCGGGTGGGGTGGATCGCCACCCACATCTCCCGGACGCCTCCGGCCCAGGGCGCGGAGTGGGCGCCCTCCACCAGCCGACGCACCTCGTCGGGTTCGGTGACCACCCGCGCGGTTCCGACGGCGAGGACGCTCCAGCCCTGGCTCATCGCCTCGTCCACGTGGTCGACCTCGAAGGCCACCTCCGACCCGACGGCCGCCGCCGGGAGGGACTCCGGCGCGGTCCGGAACGCGATCGTGTCGCCGACGACCTCGTAGTTCACCGGGACCACCGCCGGGCCCCCCGCCGACGAGACCGCCACCCGGCCCACACCGTGGGTGGACAGCAGGGCACGGCACTGGTCGGGGTCGAGGTCCACCAACCGGGGGTGCGGCAACGCCTGGCCCTGGCCGGGCGGCGCATCGACGCCGGCGCCGCGCAGGGCGGCGACGGTCGTGCCCAGGGCGTCGGCCAGGGCGATGAGGCTGGCCTTGGTCGGGTCGGCCGGCTGTTCCTCCAGGTAGGCCAGGTACTCCGGTGCCATTCCGGCACGGCGGGCCGCCTCTTCGCGGGTCAGCCCCCGGCGGAGGCGTTGGGCCGCGACACGGCGGCCGATGTCACCGGGGTTGGGCGGCATGCCCGACGGGGTCTCGGAAGCGCCCGTGCCCGTGCGCGGCTCATGCGTGGGCGGCGCGGGTGACCGGGACGGCTCTGGTCCGCCGCCGGGCCGGTGTTCGCTGTGGTGGACGTGTGCGTCCGGGCCGGGGAAGACGAGGGTCACCTCATCCGTGTCCGACCAGCGCACGTCGTAGGGGGGTGTCCCGTCCTCATGGTGGAGTCCGACGATCTCGCCGTCGCGCCGGGTGGCTCCGGTGGTGCTCTCGACCACGAGTCGATCACCGAGTTGAGCTCGCATGATGGCCGCCGTTTCGTCGTATGCCGGTCGTGCGCCGGTGTGTTCGGCCCGGCCCGCCCGTGCGACAGGGCCGGGCCGGGCGGGCGGCCCCGCCGAGCGGACCGACGTGGCCGTCGTCACCCTGTCGGCGGTTGGTCGGGCAGCGGCCAGCCGGTCTCCGGCAGGTCGCCGCGCCCGGTCCCGGCCGCGCCCACGCCCTCGATGTCCTGGGCGGCGACGCGCACCAGTTGCCTGCCGAGGTCGTGCAGGGCCCTGCCCGCCGCGAGCTCGTCACCGATCTCCGGCACGTCCATGTCGTCGGGGCTGCGATGGGCCACGCCATGTCCGACGAGCTGCGTGGTCCCGGTGTCGAGCATCACGCGCGCCTTCGTCGTCCCCTCCTCCTCGAAGAGATGGAGACGGACTTTCCATTCCACGGTATGGGCCATCACGGTCCTCCTCATCTCGGCGCGGGACCTCCTCGGCGAGTGCGGTCAACCGCCACCATCACCGTCTCCAGCATCGGCGCGCCGCGCGACGGCGGCCACTCGCGCTCTCGACGGCTGCTCGGCGCGCCGTCCTGCCCTCTCAGCCCGCGTCAGCCCAAGTGCGCGTGTCGGCCCGTGACCGGAAGCTGGAGTGGAGGCCCCGGACGGGGCATCCGATCTCGCCACCGCCGGGAGTACCGGACGTGCCCGTCGCCGAACGACGAAGGGATCGGTCCTCATGAGCACGGAGTTCTTCGCGTCCCCTCACCCCGCCCGACTGAGCGCGCGGCTTGACACCCCGCTCTCGCGCTGGCTGTGGCTGGTGAAGTGGCTGTTGGCGTTCCCCCACTACGTCGTCCTGACGTTCCTCTGGGTGGCGTTCACCGTGGTCGGTGTCGTCGCGTTCTTCGCCATCCTGTTCACCGGCCGCTACCCACGATCGCTGTTCGACTTCAACGTCGGTGTCCTGCGCTGGAGTTGGCGGGTGGCCTACTACGCGTACGGCGGCCTGGGCACGGACCGCTACCCGCCGTTCACCCTCGCCGACGTCCCCGACTATCCGACCCACTGGGACGTGGCGTACCCGGAGCAGCTCTCCCGTGGTCTGGTCCTGGTGAAGTGGTGGCTGCTGGCGATCCCGCACTATCTGGTGCTGGGGTTCCTGCTGGGCGGCGTACACATGGCGTGGTTCTCGGGAGGCCTCATCGGGCTGCTGGTGTTGTTCGCCGGCATCGCGCTGGCCGCGACGGACCGGTATCCGCGGGGCCTCTTCGACCTGGTGATGGGGCTGAACCGCTGGGTGTTGCGGGTTGCCGCCTATGTCGCCCTGCTCACGGATGTGTATCCGCCCTTCCGGCTCGACCAGGGCGGCGAGGAGCCCGCTCCGCGTCCCTGACCTCCGCCGCTCGCCGCCCGTGCGGTGTCGTGCGCGTCGAGGCGGGCCGGCGACGAGACACACCGCACCCATCGCCGGCCAACCCTTGATCCCCCGTACCGCGACCGCGCCCCTCAGCGTTCGCAGCTGTCCTTCAGGTCGTTGACGTCCCCCGTGCAGGTGTCGGTGCCGGCGTCTCCGAAGGAGCGGTCGTTGCCGGCCGAGAAGTCGCCGGCGTCCAGGCGGTCGTCGCCGTCCCTGCCGAACATGACGTCGTCCCCGGCGCCACCGGTGATGTTGTCGACCCCGGCCCCACCGAAGATCGTGTCGTGTCCGGCCTGACCGTTGAGGAAGGTCCTCGCGGTGGCCCTGTAGTCGATCGTGATGATGTCGTCGCCCGAGCCCCCGCTGATGTCGGCGGGCATACCCCCGGTCACGAGGACGATGTCGCCGAGGTCCCCCATGTCGAGCGTGAGGGTGCGGTTGCCGTACGGGCAGGTGACGGTGGATCGGTCGACCTGGGTGCAGCCGGATCCCGCGGTGACGGCGTCTCCGCCGTCGCTGATGGTCACCGTGCCGCCGGACCGGGTGATGGAGAGGTCGTTCGCCTTTCCGGCCACGGCGTTGACGTGGATGCGGACCGAGTCCGCCCGTACACCGGTCGCGGCATGGGCCTGCCCCGTCGACAGCACCGTGGCCGCGCCGAGCGCCAGGGCCGTGACGCCGGCCTGCGTCGCGTTGCGCATGGAGATCTTCAATGCTCCTCCTGTTCCCCCTGATGAATCTGGGCTGGTCCAGCCGTGAACCATCCTGGGCGGGAGCGGGGGGCGAGACATGGGGGCCCGGCCCCCAATTAGCGGGCCTGCGTCACGCGCCCTCGCTGCCCCCGAGCTCCATGCCCTCCGAGGCCCTCACCTCACCGAACGGAGTTGTACGTTCTTTATATTCTGTACATAATCCGGATCGTGAGTGAGCCGCTGCGCCTCAACCGTGACTTCGTCCTGCTCTGGAGCGCCACCCTGTCCTCGACGCTGGGCGCCCAGGTGGCCTCGGTCGCCTATCCCCTTCTGACCCTTCAACTGACCGGCTCGGCCGTACACGCCGGTCTGATCGGTTCCGCGGCGATGGCCGCCGGTATCGCGATGCGTCTGCCCGCGGGCGCTCTGGTCGACCGGTGGGACCGGCGGCGCACGATGCTCGTCTGCGATCTCGTACGAGCCGCCCTCATAGCCGCCACGGTCACCGGTTCGCTGCTCGGGTTCCTCGACTGGCGCATGCTGCTGGGCGCGGCGGTGGTCAGCGGTGTCTGCGGGGTGTTCTTCGAGCCCGCGGAGACAGCACTGCTACGGCGCGTCGTTCCCGCCGAGCACCTGCCGCAGGCGCTCGCGCACAACGAGGCACGTCAGTACGGAGCCACGATCGCCGGCCCCCCGCTGGGCGGCCTGTTGTTCAACCTGGGGCGAACGGTCCCCCTCGCCGGTGAGCTCCTCGCCCATCTGCTGTCCTTCGCGGCGGTCCTCGCCGTGAAATCCCCGGCCCCGGCCACCACCCCCATCGCCCGTACCGTCCCCTCGCCCCCGGACCGCCCGCACTCCCTCCTGCGCGACATCGCCGACGGTCTGTGCTGGACGTGGCGGCAACGGTTCCTGCGTGTCCTGCTGGTGACGGCCGCGGGCTTCGGACTCGTGTTCTCCGCACTGACCTTCACCGCGATCGTCGCCGCCCGGCGGAGCGGCGCCGCACCGGCCGATGTCGGCCTGATGATGGCGATCTCCGGTGCCGGCGGGCTGCTGGGCGCGCTGGCCGCCCCCCGGCTGCAACGTCTCAGCCCCACGTCCGTCGTGCTGGCGATGTTCTGGGTCGCCGCCGCGGCGATTCCCGCGATGGCCGTCCGGCCGACCGCCTGGATCCTCGGCCCCCTGCTGGCCGCCGCCTTCTTCCTGGCTCCGGCGGCCAACGCGATTCTGTACACCTACCAGATGACCATCACGCCGGATCACTTGCAGGGCAGGGTGCTCAGCAGCCTCGCGCTCATCGGCGGCGCGGCGGCCCCGGTCGGGCCGCTCGCCTCGGGACTCGTCCTGGAGCACTGGGGTGTGCAGGCCGCCCTGCTGTCGATCGCGTCCGTCATGGGGCTCGTGGCCCTGGGGGCCACCTGGAGCCGCACGATCCGGCACCTGCCCCCGCTGGACCAGGCCAGAGCCGTGGGTTGACCGAGTCGGCCCGCCCGGCGCGATCAGCTCTGGGCCGGGGTGAGCACCACGAAGTCCGCGTTCGACGGGTCGAGGCAGACGGCCAGACGGCCCACGCCCGGCGCGTCCTCCGGCCCCATCTGCACGCTGCCGCCGTTCGCGGTGACCGCGGCGACCGCCGCGTCGCAGTCGGCCACGGCGAACACCGGGTGCCAGTACGGCCGCCCGTCCGTCAGCGTCAGATCCCCCTTACCGAGCTGCATGAGGCCGCCCTGCATGCGTTCCTCGGGGAGTCCGGCGGGCGTGATGAGGGTGTACGTGCCTCCGCCGCCCGGCATTTCCATCTCCCCGAACCGCCAGTCGAACACCTTGCCGTAGAACTCCTTGGCGGCCGCGGCGTCGCTCGTGTACAGCTCGGTCCACGACAGCGAGCCGGGCTCGTCGGCGAGTTCGAAGCCCGCGTTCTTCCCCGGCTGCCACACCGCGAACTGACCGCCCAGGGGGTCCGTGTACTGGGCCATCCGGCCCCAGTCGCCGAGGTCCCTCGGCGCCACCCGCACCGTGCCGCCGGCCTCCTCGACCGTGCGGGTCGTCGCGTCCGCATCGGTCACGGTGTAGTAGATCATCCAGGCGGAGCGGGCACCCTCCTCGGTGAGTTTGCCGAGTCCGGCGACGACCTTGCCGTCCTTCCGGAACATGCCGCCCTCCATGTCCTCCCCCTCGACCTCCCCCATGGGCTCGTACTCCCAGCCGAGCACCGCCCCGTAGAAGGCCGCTGCGGCCCGGACGTCGGGGGCGCCGAGGTCCAGCCAGCAGGGGGAGCCCGGGGTGAGGTCAGTGGTGATCACGGCAAGTCCCTTTCTCGAGTCCTTGGGCCTCACCCTGACACCTGACGCGGCCGAGCGCGCGTCGACCGCAGCGGGGCACCGGCAACGGCCGCCGACCCCCCGCTGCCCCTCACCACTCTGGCGCCTCCATGTGCGTCCGCCGTCCCCGGAGATCCACGGCCCTTCGCCCTTCACCAGGTCGTACGACGGTGTCGTCGCGTCGGCGATCCCGTGGAGCGTCGTGCCGTCGACGGCGAAGGACCTGAACTTCGCCGGAGTCCTCAACTGGCGGAAGGTGGTGTTCGTGGGTCGGTGGCGAGCCTGTGACGGCCGCCTTCGTCACCGACGAGCACCCGCCCGTCCGCGAGGCCTCCGGTCGACGGCGAGGTGGACGGCACGGTCGGGGACACCGGCCAGACCCGCGCCGCCTCTATGTCCCTGTGCTCCGCGCGCTCGGCCAACGTACGGCCGTCGCGGTCGACGATGCACCAAGCGGTGACGGCACCCGAGGGGCTGACGCCGGAACCTTCCGGGCCGTCGGCGGTGAGCGTCAGTTGACGACCTCGCGCGCGCTCCGAGCGGCGCGTTCGCCATGTTCGGGGGAAGAGAGCTCCAAGGGTTCCTGACGCTCGCGGCTGCGGAGGGTCGGCGGTGGTGGTCTTCGCTTCCGAGGGAACGGGGTCACGCCGAGGTGTGCCAGGATCGTTCCCGATCGGTGCGGGCAGCCGCCCGGGATCGGGGAGGGAAGGGGAACGGCACCGGTGCTCGGCAAGTGGTGGAACCGCGCGGGGCGGCGTGAGCCCGTGGGGGTCGGCGGCACTGCTGTCGCCGCCGGACCGGGGGCGGTCGCTGCCGGCGGTGACATCGGCGTTGCCGTGACGGGCAACGGCAACCACGTGTACGTGGGCGGTGAGCCGCGTGTCGCCGTCTCCGACTACCGGTACCAGGTGGTGTCCGTCGGCGCCGCCGAGTTCCATGGGCGGGAGGAGGAGCTGGCGGCCATGGCGGCCTTCTGCCGGGCCCCTGACGTGACGGGCTCGTCCGCGTCCGCGTACTGGCGCTGGCTCGCTCCCGCTTGGGCCGGCAAGACGGCTCTGATGGCCGAGTTCGTCCTTGATCCTCCGCCGAACGTCGACGTGGTGTCGTTCTTCATCACCTCACGTCTGAACCGGCAGAACAACCGTGCCGCGTTCTGTGAGGTGGTGCACCGTCAGTTCTACGCGCTGCTGGGCCAGGAGGAGCCCGCCGTGACGGAGTACACGCGGGAGGAGAGCGTCCGGGCGGCGATGGAGCGGGCGGCGGCCTCCTGCGCGGCGCGTGGCCGGCGGCTGGTGCTGGTGGTCGACGGCCTGGACGAGGACCGGGGGGTGCTGGCCGGCCCGGACAGCCACAGCATCGCCGCGTTGCTGCCGCGTGATCCCTCGCACGGGATGCGGGTGATCGTGGCGGGGCGGCCGCATCCCCCGGTTCCGGCCGACGTGCCCGCCGGCCACCCGCTGCGGGACCGCTCCATAGACCGGTGGCTGCGGCCTTCGCCGTTCGCCGAGGCGATCCGGCAGGAGGCCGAGGACAGCCTCCTGCGCATGCTGGACGGCGGCGGTCTGGCACGGGATCTCCTCGGACTGGTCACCGCGGCGGGAGGAGGTCTGACCGCCGCCGACCTCTCCGCGCTGGCGCTCACACGACCGCGGCTCGTGGAGCGGGAACTGGGTTCCGTCACAGGGCGCACCTTCCGGACGCGTACTCCACACTGGTCCTCGGGGGAGGACGGTCGCCCGGCCGACCGCGTCTATGTCCTGGCCCACGAGGAGATCCAGCGCAGCGCACTCGACCTGATGAGCGACGACGAACTGACCGCCTACCGTGAGCGGTTGCACGCTTGGGCGGCCTCCTTCCAGGAACAGCGGTGGCCCGCGCGTACGCCGGAGTATCTGCTGCGCGGATACAGCCAGCTGTTGCGCGCCCAGCGGGACACCGCCCGGCTCGTGCGGCTGGCGGGGGACGCGCACCGCCACAACCGCCTCTGGCAGCGCAGCGGTTCCGATCTGGACGCGCTGTCGGAACTGGCGGCGGCGTTCGACTCCCTGCGGGCCGACGGGAGGTGCGAACCGAGCGACGTCAGCGATGCCTTCAGGCTCGCCATGCGGCGTGACGCCCTGCGTTCCCGCAGCGAGAGCCTCCCGGACGCGTTGATCGCCGTGTGGGCGGGCCTGGGGCACGTACGGCGAGCCGTCGGCCAGGCCCGGGCCCGGCAGGACGTGTCGGCCCAGTTGCGGGCGTTCGGTGGAGTGGTCCAGACCCTGGTCGCGGCGGGCGATCCGACGCAGGCCGCGGAGGTCGCCGTCGAGGCGGCGGAACTGGCGGCCGCCGTTCCCGGACAGCGTGGTGAGGAGGCGACCGAACTCGCCGTGGCCCTGCTCGCCGTGTCCGGTCACCACCACCGGGCGATCGACCTCGCACGGACGCTGCCCTCACCTGCCGTGCGGGACCAGGTGCTGGCGGGCGCCGCCGTCTCCGCGCTCCAGGCCGGACAGCGGGCGTCGGGGACTGCCCTCGCCCGTGCGGCAGCCTCGTCCGTTCCCGACATCACGGCCGTCTCGACCGCGATGCTCATGATCATGAACGGCCGGTACACGGAGGCGGTCACCGAGACCGGCACCGTCGGCGACACCGAACTGAGGGTCCACCTCCTGCGGGACATCGCCGCGGCCATGGCGGAGAACGGGTTGTCCGCCGACGCCGTCGCGGTGTCCTGGAATGTGCTCGCGGAGGGGGCCGGCGCCGCGCCGACGGCCGGTGCGGTGGCCCTGGCGCACGCCGGAGCCCTTGAGCAGGCAGTCGAACTGGCCCGGTCGCCCGCGGATCCGTACACCCGGATGGTGTCCCTGGCGGGCGTCGCGGCGGCTCTGGTCGCCTCCGGCGCGGGAAGCGGTGGTACGGGGAGCAGCGGTACGGGGAGTGGTACGGGAGCCGGCGCGGGGAGCGGTACGAGTACCGGCGCGAGCAGCGGTACGAGTACCGGCGCGAGCAGCGGTAGTACGGGCACCCGCACACGGACGGGCACCGGCGCGCGTGCCGAGGCCGCTCGGACGCTCGCGCTGGAGGCGGCCGCCCTCGCCGACGAGGTGACCGCGGACAACCTGAGGGCCCGTGGACTGACCATGGCGGCTCAGGCGTTGGCTCTCGCCGGTCGGCCGGCGCAGGCGGTCGAACTGCTGCAGCCCCTCAGGTCGCCACGGGAGCGGGAAGAGGCCGTCGCGGACGTGGTCGCCGCCCTGGCGTCCACACCCGAGGGCCTCGCCCCCGCCGACGGAACGGCTCGGAGCCTCACGCTGTCCGCCAGCCGGAGCCGGGCACTGGCCCACGTGGCCTCGGCCCATCTGCGTGCGGGACGGCACGAGCAGGCGGCGGAACTGGCGCGTGAGGCGTCCGACGCCACCAGGCAGGACACCGCGCTGGGCGAGCCGTATCACCTCGGCCGGCTGTGCACGGTGTTGGCCGAGTCGGACGTCCCGGATCTCGCCGTCGGTGTCGCCCGTGGCATCGGCGACCCGGACGCGCGGGCCGACGCCCTGGTGGAGGCCGCGTGCGGTGCGGCCCGCCGCGGGCTGCACAGCGCGGGGGCCGACGTCGCGCGCGCGATCGCCGATCCGTGCCGGCGTGGTCGGGCGCTGGGATGGGTCTCGTCCTCGGCGGCCCGGTCCGGGTCGCTGGAACTCGCCGAGACGTTGCTGCGGGAGATGGACAAGGCGGAGGACGAGCAGCCTCCGCGTCCCCTTCGCTCGTACGACCATCGCAAGGCGGCCCTGACCGCGCTGGTCAGGGCCTTCACCGACGCCGGCCGGGACGACGCCGCGGACGCCCTGACCGAGGCCGCGCCGCACGCCTGGACCAGGGCGGAACTGCGGGCCGCCATGGCGCGAGGTCTCCTCGCACGGGGCGAGGACGAACGGGCCCTCAGTCTCGTGCGGGACGTCGCCGCCTCCCCCCACGCGCCGCGGGCCCTCGCCCCGGTGGCCGCCGCGTGGACGGCGGCCGGCTCGGTGCCGCAGGCGCTCGCGGCCCTGGGGGCTCTGCCCGACGCGGCGGCCCAGGCCGAGGCGCTTGCCCTCGCCGTGTCCTCCCTGACCCGAGACGGCCACGCCGCACGGGCCGCCGCCCTGGCACCCCACGCGCGTTCCCTGGCTGCCACCCTGACCACTCCCCCGTGGCACGACCCGGACAGCGTCGCCGCGGCCGCGACGGGACTGGCCTGGACCGGGGAGCTGGATCAAGCCCGAACCCTGGCAAGGCAGTTGATCGAGTCGCACGCGAGGGACGTGGCAATTGCGGCCGTCGCCGAGGCGATGGCGGCGTCCGGGCGCTACGAGGAGGGCGTCGAACTCGCCGACAGCCTGCCGGAGCCTCTGCTGAAGGGGCGGGTCCTCGCCGACATCGCCCACTGGGCCGCCCGGCGCGGCGACTTCGGTACAGCCGTCCGCACCGGCGCCGCCATCGGGCACAGTGAGCATCAGGACTGGGCGCTCCTGGCGACAGTCGGCTGCGCCGTGCGCGAGCACCGGTACACCGAGGCCGTCGAGGCCGCCCGCACCCTCACCGAACCGCGCACCCGGGTGCGCTCGCTGTGCGGCATCGACGCCGCGGCGCGCCGACACGGCGAGGACACTTTTGCCGATGTGGTGAGCGGCGAGTTCGAGCCCGAAGCGTCCGGCTCCACGGACCCGGAGGACGGGACCGGTGTGTGGCGCTGCGGCCTCAAGGCCGCTGCGGCCGAAGGATGGGGCGACAGCGCGCGAGGGCGTTCGGCGGCAGTCGAAGCGCTCAGTCTCGGCCCCTGGCACCGCTGCCTGCGCGCCACGCGCTCCGCCGCGCCGCAGGCCCTGGCGGAGGCGGTCCGCGCCGTACTGGCCGACGGCGAGGCGTAGCGGGTGCAACGGGCGTCACGGCGTCGTTCGCGCCGCTCCGCATGCGTGGCCCGCCCGGTCGCGCGGGTCGTCCGGTCGCGCGGGTCGTCCGGGTCTCCTCGTGAGGAGGTGCGGCGGGAGCGCGTACGCCCGCCGCATGTGCACCGGCGGGCGTACGGCTGCGGGCGCGTTGTCGCTCGCGGTCACCCGCGTGCGTGGACGGCGGGCCGGCGGCGCTCCTCCCGAGTGGTGGGGCAGTCGTCAGTCCACGACGACCCCCGCCCGCACCGCCGGGGCCGGTCCGACGGGCGCGGCGCCGAAGTTGCCCTCGACCTCCGCCTTCTCCGCGGCGTTCGGATACGGGTTCGTGCACGCGGTGCCCGCGCTGGACCCGGACATCAGGCTGGAGCACGGTCCGGGCTTGCGGTCGGGGAGGCCCAGGATGTGCCCCAGTTCATGGGCGGAGATGCGAATCGTGTTGTAGCCCTGGTCGACGGCCTGGCGTCCCATGTAGACGGTTCCGTTGCCGAGGGAGGTGGTGAGGGCGCGTGGCCAGCCGTTGTCCGCGACGACCCGGATGTTCGCGCGTTGCCCGGTGGCGGCGGGCCGCAGTTCGACGGCGTCGACGCTCTCGTTCCAGATCGCCGCGCCCCGGTCCACCGCGCTCCTGAACTCGGCGGAGCCGCTGGCGTCGTAGGTGAGGACGCGGGCGACGGGGGCGTCCGCCACGGCGAGGGGAGCGGCCGCGGCCTGGCCGCCCGTGAGGGACAGGGACACCACCACGGCGGCGGCGAAGCCGCCGGACAGCTTACGGATGTGCATGTTCGACCTCCTTGTGGGGGAAGGTAGTCGTGCTCATGACATTCTGGAGGTCACTGCCCGGTGGCGGTGAAGGTGAATCCGTCAATCTGGAGCGGCACTCGGCCGGGCTCTCGTCCGGGGCCTTGTCAGCGATCGGTGAGGAGTTCGCGTCGTGAGGAAGAACTGGAGACGGCGACGCAAGACGGACGGTGAGGCATCGTCGGCGGCTGCCCCTTCGGAAGGGGGTACTCCCGGCGATCGTTCAGCCCCGCCCGAACCTACCGACAGGCAGCCCTCCGGCCTCGAGGATGCCCTCACCGCAGGCTGTCTCCTGCTTCTCGTACTGGTGGCGGACGCGGCGGCCACGTTCTTGGTCGTCATCGTGCTCTCCGTCCGGGCACTGGGCCACATGGAGCCCGGCGCCGGACAGCAGGGAAGCAGTGTTCCGCCCCCGGACTGGGGGCCAGTGGTGGGCTTCGGCGCCTTGGCCCTGCTGGTCGGCTTGACAGCCGTCCTCCTACTGCGGATCGGGCACCGGGTCATCGGCGCCGTGCAGTTGACGCTCTGCGCCGTCCTGGCCGTCCACACACTGGGGTTCTGGCCATGACCAGGAAGATGCCGGATGTGATCGCGGCACTGCGAGGAGTCGGTCGACCTGGTGGACGGCCAGTTCGCCCAGCCGTCGCTTGTCGAGGTGGAGGGTGGTCAGGGGTGCTCGACACTCCCCCACCCCGCTATCCGCCCACCCAACTCTCCGGGACCGCCTCCCACGGACACGGTCCGGTGCCGTCCGTCCAACTCCTGAGCTTCTCCCCGTCCACGCACACGATCCCGCACTGGTCGGCGTACTCCGCCGCCGGCGCCGTGAAGTCGCTGGTGGTGACCAGTACGGCCACATCCGCCTCGTGGACCGTGAAGCAAGTGCCGCCGAAGCGCTGGAGGTCCTGGGAGCCGACGCGGTTCGATTCTCCGTAGTGCTTGCACTGGATGACGACCCGGCGCCCGTCCGGGGTCACCGCCACGACGTCGGCGCCCAAGTCTCCCGCCCCTCCCACGACTTCGACGTTCGCGCAACCGTCGCGCTCGCAGAGGGCGGCTATCGCCTCCTCGAACTCCTCCGGTGTCAGGGACTCGTGGCCGGGGTCGACCTCGACGGCCGGGCGCTGTCGGGGGATCAGGTCGGTGTCCAGTTCCTCGGCCGCCTCCCTCGCCGCCTCGTCGAGCGCCGCCGCGGCCCGGCGCGCCGCCCTCACCACGTGCAGGCGGCGCCGCAGGCCCACGAGGGCGGCGACGCCTATGACGACCAGCACCGACACCCAGCCGGGACGCCTCTCGACGGCGCCTGCCACCATGCGGGCCACCCAGCCGAGCACGCTGATCAGCACAGCCAGGATGACGAAGAACAGAGCGGTCGAGCGAAGGTCGAACCGATGCCGGCGGTGCGCAGCCGATGTTCGGCGTCGGGACAGAGTTCGTGTACGCAGTGTCTGACGCACGGGCAGTGTTCGACGCGCGGGTACGGTCACGCCAAGCCCCCCTCAGGACCGATGGGATGATCACTCCCCACCGTCTGCCCAAGATCGCAGCCTTCATCGTCCGCACCGGCTTCGGCCGCACCTGTCATGATCGACACGTGACCACTGAAGCTGGGGGGCCTGGCCGCATGAAGGTAGTCCTGTTCGATGTCGACGGCACGTTGATCGACGCGGTGCGCAACCAGCGCCGGGTCTGGGAGACCTGGGCGGCGCGTTACGGGCTGGATGCCGACGAGGTCTACCGGGTGGCGCTGCGGACGCGGCCGATGGAGACGTTCGCTCAGGTAGCCGCGGGCCGTGAGCCGAGCGAGTGCCTGGCCCTGCTGCACGAGCTGGAGGACGAGGACGTACGGTCCGGCGTCTACGCGGCCTTCCAAGGCGCGTCGGAGTTGCTGCACGGTCTGCCGCCGGGTGCCTGGGCGTTGGTGACCTCCAACTACGAGCACCGGGTGCGCGGCCGTTTCGCGCGTACGGGCCTGCCCGTGCCGGACGTGATCGTGGACGCGGCCGCAGTGGAAGAGGGCAAGCCCTCTCCCGTGCCCTATCTGCGAGCCGCCGCACGGCTGGGCGCCCGGCCCGCGGACTGCCTGGTCATCGAGGACGCCCCGTCCGGGGTGCGGTCCGGGCTGCGCGCCGGGATGACCGTGTGGGGCGTGAACGCCGCCGCCGCGGTGGAGGGCGTTCATCGCCACTTCGTCACGCTGAGTGAAGCAGTTCCCCACATCCTCGCCTGGGCGGCCGGGCCGCAGAGGAATGCCGCGGTCTGAGTCCGGACGCCGGGTTGCGCGAAGGGGCCTGGTCGTGTCTTCTCGGGGTGGGCGAGCACCGCGTCAGCCGCGCTGCCTCGCCAGGAATTCGATCAGTTTGACCTCGCTCCGTTCGAGGCGCTCCCGCTGCTCGCGAGGCAGTGACCCCAAGGCGTCGACCAGGAACCGCTCTCTGGGGACGTGCACCATCGCCCCCGCGTAGACCCGGCAGCCGAGGCACCAGGCCAGTCCTACGCAGCGCTCGAACATGGGGGACTCGGACGGGTAGTGGCGGTACTGGTACGAGCGAACGGGTGTTCCGCAGGTCGCGCAGATCCGTCGCTCACCGTCCTGGACCGTCTCCCAGGTTCCGACCTTCCGCCACCGGTACCTGTCGTCAGGTGCTCTTCACATCGTCATGTCGGCCATCCTCCCTCATGAGACGGCCGTTCGCCGAGGATCGGTGTCCCCGTGGCCGTCTCACGCGGTTCTGACACGTCGGCAGTCATGCGGGCTCGGGGGCCGCCCGCTTGGTCAGGGGGCGTGGGTGCAGTTCCACGGCCAACGGGGCGGCGGTGAAGACGGACGAGTACGTGCCGACGGCCAGGCCGACGAGCAGGGCGAGGGCGAAGTCGGTCAGGGCGTCGTCGGCGAGGACGGCGAGGGCGGTGAGGATGAGGGCCGCGCCCGTCCCCGTGTTGACGGTACGGGGCAGGGTCTGCAGGATCGCCCGGTCGGTCAGGCGGGCCAGGGAGGCGGTGCGGTCGCGGGCGAGGAGTTCGCGTACGCGGTCGAAGAGGACGACGGAGTCGTTGACCGAGTAGCCGATGACGGTGAGCAGGGCGGCCAGGAAGACGCCGTCGACGGGCTTGCCGAGCCAGGCGAACACGCCGACGAGAATCAGCACGTCATGGGCGAGTGCGCCGACGGCCGCGGTGGCGAACCTCCAACGGAAGCGGACCGACAGATAGGCCAGTTGGGCACCGAGGGCCAGGCTGAGGGCGATGAGGGCGTCGCGGCGCAGCTCGTCCCCCAGGGTGGGGCCGATCAGTTCGTCGCGGCCCTTCTCCGCGTCACCGCCGAGCCCGGCGATGGTGTCGGTGACGGCGGCCGTGTCGGCGTCGGTCAGGTCCTCGGCGCGGACCGTGAGCCGGCCGTCACCGGAGGACTGGACGAGTGCGCGCGGAAATCCGGCGTCGGCGAGGGCGGCGCGGGCCCGGTCCGGATCCACGGGGGCGCTGGTCGTGTACTCGACGAGGCGGCCGCCGGTGAACTCGATGCCGAAGTCGAGGCCGCGCACCAGGATGCCCGAGGCCGTCACGACGAGGAGGGCGGCGGAGGCCACCAGCCAGCGGCGCGGATGCCGCATCAGTTGCGGAGCGCGGCGCAGCAGACGGTCGCGGACCCAGCCGGTGTGCGCGATGCCGGTGACGTGGGGGCGGCGGTGGACGGCGGCGCGGCTCGCGGCGTACTCGGCGAGCACGCGGGAGATCAGCAGGGCGCTGACCATGGAGGCGAGGACGCCGATGCCGAGGGTGACACCGAAGCCGCGCACCGGGCCGGAGGCGAAGGCGAACAGCAGGCAGGCGGCGATCAGCGTGGTGATGTTGGAGTCGGCGATGGCGCTCAGCGCCCCGCGGAACCCGGCGGCCAGCGCCGAGCGGGTACTGGGGCGGTTGCGGTGGGCGTGTTCTTCGCGGGCGCGTTCGAAGACCAGGATGTTGGCGTCGACGGCCATGCCGATGGCGAGGACGAACCCGGCGAGACCGGGCAGGGTCAGCGTCGCTCCGAGCGCGGCCAGGGCGGCGTACGAGATCAGTCCGTAGCAGGTCAGGGCGAGGGTCGCGAGCAGGCCCATGAGCCGGTAGACGGCGATGACGAACAGCGCGGTCAGCGACGTGCCGATGACGGCGGCCCGGGCGGCCGCGGTGATGGCCGCGTCGCCGAGGGTGGCGCCGATGGTGCGCTGTTCGATGACCTCCACCGGTACGGGGAGGGCGCCCCCGGAGATGAGCAGGGCCAGTTCGCGGGCCTCGGTGGCGTCGAAGGAGCCGGTGATCTGCGTGGTGCCGCCTGCGATGCCGGCCCCGCAGGTCACGGCGGACCCGACCTGCGGCGACGAAATGATCTTGCCGTCGAGGACGATGGCGACACGGCGCTTCGGGTCGCCCGCCGGGTGGCAGGCGGCGTCGGCCGTGATCCCGGTCCAGCGGTCGCGGCCGGTGTCGGTGAAGTCGATGGTGACGTGCCATCCGGCGCCGGTCTGCTGGTCGACGCGGGCGTCGGCGCTCCTGACGTCGCGACCGGTCAGCTCGGCGGCCTTCAGTCGCAGGGGCTGTCCGGTCTCGTCCGGCAGCACCCGCGCGTCGGTGGGATCGGCCGGGATCGCGGTGGTCTCGGCGTCCTCGGTCTGGCCGAGGACCTCGTGAACGGTGAGTTGCGCGGTACGGCCCAGGACGTCGGTGGCCTTCTTCGGATCCTGGACGCCGGGGAGTTCGACGAGGACGCGGTGGTCGCCCGAGCGGACGAGGGTGGGTTCGGCGACGCCGAGCGCGTCGATACGGCCGCGCAGTACCTCCACGGTGCGATCGGTGGCCTCAGGACTCGCCCCGGCGGCAGGCGTGGAACGGGTCTCCAGCACGATCTGGCTGCCCCCGCGCAGGTCGAGTCCGAGACGGACCGGCACGGTCAGCGCGATGGCCAGCGATCCGGCGATCACCGCGAGGGCGAGCAACGCACGGGTGCGCGACGGACGCGTGCGCAGCAAGCGGTTGTGGCGTTTCAAGACGAGCCTCCGGCAGGCATGCCGCGGCAGCCGCTGCGCGGCCGCGACGGAAAGAGGAAGGAAGGAAGTTGCTCAGTTGCCGGTGGCAGCCGGAGGCGCCCGGCCCCGGTCGTCGGCCGACCGGCCGGGAGAAACGGCCGGGTACGTGGACGGGGCGGCGTCGTACGTCTCCTCGGCCGGGAGGAGGTGGGGATCGCGGGGGTCGGTGGCGTGGTGTTCCGGGAGTGTGGGGCGCTCGCCGAGATGTCCTTGCCGGGCCAGGACTTGAACCGCGCAGTCGAAGGCACAGGAGGCGTCCGCGCGGGGAGACGCGGAGGGCGCGGAAGGTGTGAAGGGCGCCGAAGGCGTGGCGAGCGCGGAAGGTGCGGAGAGCGAGGTGGGCCCGGGCAGCGCGGAGGTCGCCGACATCGCCGTCGTCAGGACGGCGAGGAGCAGCACCAGTACCGCGGCGAACCGCTGACCGGTGGCCGGGACGGCGCGGACGGCTTGGCGCATGCGTCGTCCCCTTCTGGTTCTGGGTGGTCGGAGTCGGGTGACGGGCCGGGACGGAGGTGCCGCCCTCGTCCGGGTCCCCGGTGGGTCGGGAGGTCGGGCAGGACGCGGCGTCCCGGCTCGGTCACCGCCCTGGCCGGGCCGGTGACGGACGGCGGAGGTCAGGGTTCGATGAGTCCCGCGCGGATCGCGTACCGGGTCAGTTCCAGCCGGTCGCGCAGGCCGAGCTTGTGCAGCAGGTTGGCCCGGTGGCGATGCACCGTCTTGATGCTGATGACGAGGATGTCGGCGATGTCCTTGGAGGAGTGGCCCTCGGCGACGAGTTTGAGGACCTCTTCCTCCCGTGGTGTGAGGAGGTTGTCGGCGTTCTCCTCGCCGTGGCGGACCCGGTCGAGGTAGTTGCGGATCAGGGCGGTGACCGCGCCGGGGTAGAGGAACGGCTCGTCGCGCATCGCCGCACGGCACGCGGCGACCAGATCGCGGTCGGCGACGGACTTCAGGACATAGCCGCCGGCACCTGCCTTGAGGGCCTGGAACAGGTACTGCTCGTTGTCGTGCATGGTGAGCATCAGGATGCGCAGGCCCGGCTTGAGCGTGGCCAGCGCGCGGGTCGCCTGCAGGCCGGTCATCCGTGGCATGGCGATGTCCAGGACGGCCAGGTCGATGTCCTGGCCGCGGGCCGCCTCGACGGCCTCCGCACCGTCCCCGGCCTCCGCGACGACCCGCAGATCCGGTTCCCGCTCCAGGATCAGGCGGACGCCACGCCGGACGAGGGCGTGGTCGTCGGCCAGCAGGATCCGGATCGGCGTCGCCGAGGCCGCGGGGCCGGGGCTGTAGGGGGCCGAGGCCGTGGTGCTGTCCGTCGACTCGGGGCCCGAGGCCGCGGCGGCCTCGGGCGGCAGGACCGTGGCGGGGTCAGGCGGCAGGGCGGTGGCGGGGTCAGGCGGCGGGGCCGGGGCGGGCATGGTCGCTGCTCTCTGGGGACGGGGTGGTGAGGCGGATCCGGGTTCCGGTGCCGGGAGTGGAGGTGAGGTGCAGGGCGGCTCCGGCGAGCAGGGCCCGTTCGCGCATGCCGCGGATACCGGCGCCCTCGCACGGGGCCTCGATGCCGCGGCCGTCGTCGGTGATCTCCAGCACGGCCGCTTCTCCCTCGCGGCGCAGACTCACGTCGACGCGGCGGGCGTCGGCGTGGCGGGCCGCGTTCGTCAGGCTCTCCTGCGCCACCCGGTACAGGACGAGTTCGGTCTCCGGGCGGAGGGCGGGCAGGTCGGTGCCGAAGCGACGCACGACGTGCAGACCGGTGTGGGTGGCGAAGTCCTGGGTGAGCGAGGTCAGGGCGCTGACCAGGCCGAGGTCGTCCAGTACGCCCGGGCGCAGCCGGCGTACCAGGCGGCGGACCTCGTCAAGGCTGTCCCGGGTGATCTCCTGTGCCTGCCGCAGCTCGTCACGGAGCGGTTCGTCGGCGTCGTCGGCGGCCCGTTCGAGCACCAGCAGGATCGCGGTCATGCTCTGTCCGACCTCGTCGTGCAGTTCCTGGGCGATACGGCGGCGTTCCGCCTCCTGGGCGAGCAGGACCCGCGCGCTGGAGGTGGCGCGCTCGTGCTCCAGCCGGTCGAGCATGGCGTTGAACGTGCGGATCAGTTCGCTCACCTCGCCGCCGGCGCCGGGCACGGGCAGTCGCTGGCCGGGCCGCAGCAGATCGACGGTGGCCATCAGCCGGGTCAGCCGGTCCAGCGGGGCCAGGCCCAGACGGAGCAGGGCGGCGTTGGCGACGAGCATGACGGCGAGGCCGCCCACCAGGATGAACGCCTCGGTCAGCAGGACCGGTACGGAGACGGTCACCGGAGCCCACAGCAGCAGTGCCGTAGCGGTGCCCAGCACCAGGGCGTTGAGCCCGAAGATCCGCCAGAACAGCGACACCGGGAAAACGCCTCCCTCCGCGAAGTCTGTGATTATGACCGTTCCCCCCACTCTGCCTTGAATTGCAGGAGGAATCGAGGGGGAACGGCACCCATATCGGAGGTCGCCGGGTACCCATGCCCATGGATACCGCGATTCCGGGAAATGGAGCCCGCGCCCGATGGGATCTCGGCACGCGGACGAGCAGAGTCGAAGGTGACCGAGTCGTCGGCCCTCTTTCGGAAGGACCCTTCCCGTGCCCCTGGACCCCTCCCGGACCGATTCCCGTCCCGCACGCCTGACCGCGCACGACGCGCGGCAACGTCTCGAACACGCCCGCACCAGCCGCATCGCCCAGCTCCGGGCACTGCGTGAGAGTGGGCAGAGCGCGGAGGACCCCCTGATGTCGGCGCAGGCCGACGCGATCGGCAAGGTCCTCAAGGAGATCGACGCGGCCTTCGCCCGCATCGACGAGGGCACCTACGGCACATGCGTGGGCTGCTCCGCGCCGGTCCCCGCGGAGCGCCTGGAGATCCTCCCGTACACGCGGCACTGCGTCACCTGCCAGCGCCGCGCCACCGCCTGATCCACCCCGCCGTCCCGCCCGTAACAGTCTCCCGCCCTGCTCACAAGGGGTGAAGTGGTGAACCACCAGACCATCGGCGTCCAGGCCACGCATCTGTCGCCCGAGGACCTCGCCGCGCTGCAGGAGAACCTGCACGAGCAACTCCTGTTCCGTCGAGAACAGCTGGGGCAGATCGCCGCGGCGTCCCGCACCGAGGACCTGCGCCGGCGCCGCTGCCCGGCGCAGGACGAAGTCCATGTGAAGCTCACCGCGTCCGCGCGTATGGTCCTCGCCGACGTCGAGGCGGCGTTGCGGCGCCTCGCCGAGGGCCGCTACGGCGTCTGCCACCTGTGCCGGCGCCCCGTCGAGCGCGAACGGCTGACGGTCGTACCGCAGGCCCGCTACTGCGGGCGGTGTCAGCAGGTGTGGGAGGCCGGGCGATGACCGTCGTCCGCCGTCCCCGCGCCGCGTTCCCGGCCGGGCACCGGCCGTGGCCGC
This sequence comes from Streptomyces sp. NPDC030296, assembly GCF_055572815.1. Lineage (NCBI taxonomy): Bacteria > Bacillati > Actinomycetota > Actinomycetes > Kitasatosporales > Streptomycetaceae > Streptomyces > Streptomyces sp. NPDC030296. The sequence continues at coordinate 17,765 of NZ_JBVICQ010000009.1, read as the reverse complement.
AGTGCCGGCGGTGCTGCGGCCTCGCCCTCGACCTGGGCAGCCTGCGCACCCGCGCGTGGATCGCCGGCCGCGGCGTGATCCTCGACGTGCCCACGGTGACCTGCCCGGGCGCCGACGCGATGTACCCGATCCAGCGCGGCACGATCGTGGACGTCCCCGGGACGGCCCGCATGCTCGACCGGCTGCTCGGTCACCGCCTGCCCGCCGTCACCCGCCCGTTGGTGGTGGTCACGACACCCGTGCTGGGCGGTCCCGTCTACCGGGAACGGGCCCGCACCGCCGTGGAGGTGCTGCGGCCACGCGCCGTGCTGACCGTGCCCACGGCCCGCGCCGTCGCCCGCGCCGCCCGGGCCGACCTGTCGCGTCCGCTGCTGGTCGTGGACATCGGTGCGCATCTCACCGAGGTCGTCCTCCTCTGCGACGGCCTCGTCTTCGACGCCCGCCGCACGGCCCTCGGCACCGCCGACATCTCCCGCGCCGGTGGCCCCGAGGCGATCGTCGAAGCGATCACCACGATGGTCACCTCGATGCTCCGGCAGGACCGTACCTCCCTCACCGCCGACGCGCTGAGCGGGGGCGTGCTGCTGGCGGGTGGTGGTGCTCTGCGCCGGGACATCACCTACCGGCTCGGCGGCAGCCTCCGCACGTCGATGCGGGTGGTCCCGGCGCCGCACACGGCTGCCCTCCGCGGCGCCGCCGCCTTTCTCCGGTCCGCGCACGCCCACCCGTCGGCGGACGACGCGTAGTCCGCGGTGGACCGGCGTCTTCCGGGAGCCGGCACCGCGGGAAGCGCGGTGGACGCGCGCAGTGGAGCGCGAGGTCGCCGAGGCTGAGGGGGAGGCACCGAGTGGCGCCGGGGGCGGGGGTGTGGACGCCAGGACCGGAGGGGCCGGGTCCGGCCTGTCGGCGGGGGTCGTACCGCTGGTCGGCGGAGTGCCTGGCCGCGGGTGTCCGCGGTGGGATGAACGCGCAGGCCAGGGCACCGAGATGGGCGTGAGGACCACGCCCCCCGGGGCGCCGGCCCCGAGTGACGCATCGCCGACGCCCGTCGACCTGCCGGCCGACTGACCACACGCGGGAGACCCACGTGAGATACCGGAAGACTCTGCCCTGGCTTGCCGCCGTCGCCTTCCTCGCGACCGCCTGCGGCGGTACGTCCGCCTCCGGCACCGACGCCTCGTCGACGACGTCCTCCGCTGCCGACGCTCCGTCCGGCGCCGAGGAGAAGCGGAACAAGGCGCTGGTTCTGCGCCTGTACACGGAGGCGTTCAACAAGGGCCGGACCGAGGTGGTGAAGGAGCTCGTCGCCGCCGACAGCCAGTAGCCCGGCAGCCGAGGCGCAGCCGGCCCCGGCCGCCGGCCGTCGGGAGGCGGTGCGCCCGGCGGCCGGTCAGCGGCGGTGGCTCACCAGGTGTGGGCCACGTCCACCACGAGACGCCCGTCCAACTGCTGCACCCGGAAGGGCAGACGGGCCCGCACTCCGAGTCCGAACTGCGTCTGGCCCTCGAAGGAGCCGCCGAACTTCGCGTCCCGGAAAGTGCGGTAACCCGTGAGGTTCACACCCGGCAGGGGCTTCCCGACCTTGCCGGGGTAGGTGGGAGCGCCGGAGTCGTAGGCCGGTGCGCGCACCACGACCTCCAGGATGGCGCCGCCGGTGACCGGGATGACCTCGCCGGTCGGGTCCTGGATCAGCCGGTCCACGTACTGCACGGTGTAGCCGAGCTGGTCGGCGGACGCGCCGGGGACGTCGACGACGAACCGGTCGTAGCACTCGTGGCGGCCGGTCCTGGCGTTCGTGATGTACTCGCCCGCCGTGCTGGACCAGCCCGTCTTGGCGAGACTGCCCCAACCGGTCGGGCACGCGGCCGCCGCGCGCGGGGCGGCGGCGGGGGCGGCCACGCTCGGTACCACGGCCGCACCCAGTGCGGCGGTCACGAGGGCGGCGGTCACACAGACCGTTCTGCTTCTGATCATCCTGTTCCCCCCAAGGGTACGAATGTCGGACATCAGGGGAGACATTCGGATCGGCCCGACGGTTGCACTCCGCTTACCGGAAAGTGGAAACTCCGCGCCAGGACTAACGGAAGGCGGCGACGTGGCGTCGGGCCCAGTCGTCGAACGTGCGGGCGGGGCGGCCGAGGAGCTGCTCGACGGTGGGGCTGACCCGCTGTTCGGCCGGGGTGGGCTCGCCGAGGATCGTCAGCGTCGTCTCCACCACCGGCTCGGGCATGAAGCGCAGCATCTGCGCGCGGGCCTCCTCACGGGTCTGCTCGACGAAGCGGACGGGTTCGCCGAGTGCGCCGGCCAGCGCCTCCGCCCGTTGGCGGGGCGTGGTGAGCGCGGGTCCGGTCAACTCGTGGACCCGTCCGGTGTGGTGGTCCTCCCGCAGGGCTGCGGCGGCGACCTCGGCGATGTCGTCGGGGTCGATGGTCGGCAGGCCGACGTCGGCGAAGGGCGCGCTGACGGTCCGCTCGGCGCGGACGGTCTCGGCCCACGCGTAGGCGTTGGAGTGGAAGCCGCCGGGGCGCAGGATCGTCCAGGCCATGCCCGACTCCCGGACGGCGTCCTCGATGGCGCGCGCGACGTCACCGTGGGAGGCCGAACCGGGCCGGGTCGCCACTCCCTGGGAGGACAACAGGACGACCCGCTCGACGCCGCCCGCCTTGGCGACGTCGAGGACGTCCCGGGTGCTCAGCAGGTGCGCGCTGGGGCCGCCGTTCTGCAGGAACAGCGCGTCGGCGCCGTCGAACACGGGCCGAAGGCTCTCGGGATCGGTCAGGTCGGCCCGTACGTGCTCGACCTTCTCCGGCACATCGGCATCGGAGATCCCGCGGGATGTCGCGGTCACCCGTGTACCGGACGCCGCGAGGGTCCGCACCAGTGATCGGCCCACGTTGCCGGTCGCCCCCGTCACAACAAACATGAACAACTCCCTTGTCGATGAGTCAGGTTGTCGCCGCCCGAATGGGCGGGGCCGTCGCCCGGGAGCTGCTCTCCGGGCGACATGGGGACGCTAACACCGTCGGTATAGTAGGTACCTAGAGGAAAGTGGCTATCCCGAAGGGGCGTTCAATGGCGGGCGACACCGACTGGGTGGCAGCGGCCACCACCGACCCCGAACTCGCCTGCCCGACCAGCGCGGTCATCGACATCGTGTTCAGCCGCTGGACCACGCCGATCCTGTGGACCCTCCACACGGAGGGCCGGCAGCGGTTCGTCGAACTGCAACGGCGGATCGGCACGATCACCCCGAAGGTGCTGACCCAGCGGCTGCGGCAACTGGAACGCGACGGCCTGGTCGAGCGCACGTACCACCCGGAGGTGCCCCCCAGGGTGGAGTACGAGATCACCGACCTGGGCCGCAGCCTGGCCCCCCTCTTCGCACACCTCGCCACGTGGGCCGCCGGCAACCTGGACAAGGTCGAACAGGCCCGCCACGACTTCGACACCGACCCGTCGCGGGGCGCTCACTGGTCCCCTTGACGGCTCTCTCCGGCGATGTGACCGCTATCCCTGTCGCTGGCCGTTCGCGCGGCGGGCCAGGAGAAGGGCCACGTCGTCGTCCGGCTCGGGGGTGAGCGCCGCGAGCAGCAGGTCGCAGGTCTGCTCCAGGGGGAGCCGGGTGTCGTCGAGGACGCGCAGTACGTTGTGCAGTCCCGCGTCGACGGACATCTCGTGACTCTCCACCAGGCCGTCCGTGAACAGGGCGAGCAGGGCCCCCTCGGCGAGTTCGTGCTCGCCGACGGTGAAGGGGACGCCGCCCACCCCGAGGGGGACACCGGCGGCGATGTCGAGGAGTTCGGCCTTCCCGTGCGGGCCCACCAGGACCGGCGGGAGATGGCCCGCACGGGAGAGTTCGCAGCGGCCGCGGCGAGGGTCGCAGACGACGTAGAGGCAGGTGGCCAGGGTGTCGGAGTCGCCGAGGGAGGCGGTGAGGCCGTCCAGGTGGTGCAGCAGCTCCGCGGGGGGCAGGTCGAGCCGGGCCAGGGCGCGGGTGGCCGTACGGAGCTGGCCCATGATCGCCGCAGCGTGCACCCCCTTGCCCATCACGTCCCCGACGACGAGCCCGATCTTGCCGTCGTGGAGAGGCAGCACGTCGAACCAGTCCCCGCCCACCTCGCTGATGGCGGGCCGGTAGCGCGAGGCGACCTCCATGCCGCCGTGGTGCGGCGGCGCCTGGGACAGCAGACTGCGCTGGAGGGTGAGCGCGATGTCCCGTTCCCGTCCGTACAGCCGCGCGTTGTCGATGCTGATGGCGGCGCGCGCCGCCAGTTCGACGGCGAGGGTGACGTCCTGGTCGTCGAACGGGCGGGGGTTGACCGTGCGGCACAGACTGAGGGTGCCCAGGACCTCGCCGCGGGCCATCAGGGGCACGGCCAGATAGGAGTGGACGCCGGCGCTCCGCAGGGTCTCGGCCGCGGCGTCGTCGCGGGCGATGCGCCGCAGCACCGTGTCGTCGACGTGTTCCCGCAGGATGGGGCGTGCCTCGCGGACGCACTGGGTGACGATCCGGGACGGGCTGTACAGAGCGGGCTGCCCCACCGGATCGGCGGCCTCGACCGCGTCCGTGGGGTGGCTCGCTTTGAGGGCGAGGGCCCAGAAGTCGAGGGAACCGTCCGCGCGGGGCGCGGCCGAGCCGCCCGGGTTGACGACGGCGGCGAGGGCGTCCACGGCCGCGAGGTCGGCGAGCTGGGGCACGGCCACGTCCGCCAGCTCGCGTGCCGTCCGGCGCAGGTCGAGCGTGGTGCCGATGCGGACGCCGGCGTCGGCGATCACCGCCAGCCGCTCGCGCGCCTGCGCGACCTCGGCCGCCGCCCGCTCCCGCTCGGAGACGTCCAGGACGGAGATCGCCAGGCCCAGTACCCGCCCGTTCGGGTCCTCGATGCGGTGGTACGACTCCGAGAAGGCGTGCTCCTCGGCGTCGGCTTCCGTATGACCGACCGTCTGCTGGTCCAACAGCGGCTCACCCGTTCGCAGGACGTAGCGCATCCGCGACTCGATGGCGTCGACATCGAGGGCGGGCAGCACCTCGCCGACGCGGCGGCCCAGCACGGCCTCCGCGGGCACTCCGTTGATGCGTTCCAGCGACGGGTTGACGCGCAGCCATCGGAGGTCCGGGTCGAAGACGGCGATCCCCACCGGCGACTGACTGACCAGGATGTGCGAGATCGCCAGGTCGCGTTCGACGTTGCGGACGGTCTCCGCGTCGGCGCCCAGGCCGAGGGCGAAGATGTCGCCCTCGGCGTCGCGCAGCTGCATGGTGCGGAACTCGACACGGCGGGTTGAGCCGTCCTTGTGCCGCACCGGGAAGACCCCCGCCCAGCGCGCCCCGGTGCGGACGCTTCTGAACAGTTCTCGCGCCCGCTCCTGGTTCTCCGGGGCGACGAGCAGCGCGCCCGCGTCCTGGCCCAGCGCCTCCTCGGCGGGAAATCCGAGGAGTGACTCCGCTTCGGGGCTCCACAGTGCGATCCGGCCGTCGCTGCCCAGGACGAGCGCCGCTACGCGCAGTACGTCGAGCAGCCCGCCGGGCGCGGCCGTGACGCCGTCCTGCCAGCCGCTGTCGGCCCGGGTCTCTCGCTCGGGCATACCGGACGCTCCTTCCGGCGGCAGCACGGGAACCGGTCCCCTGCTGCCGGGCCCCCTGTCAGTCATACCTCCGACCCCGCGCCACCGCACGCCATCACCGTCCATGCCGAGCGGGCTCGGCACCGTCGCGAGGATCGGAACGGTCCGGAGGGTGGATCACCATGCGGGGAAAGTCCACGTACCTTCAGTACGTGAACGACGGGGGAAGCGGATGACGGACCCGGCGATCCAGCGCATCATGCTCGTCGACGGTCCTGCCGTGCTGGGCTGGAGCGAGTGGCGGGCCATGAACGAGACGACGTCGGGGCGGCACCTGGCGCAGGTGCTCGGGCGGCTGATCGAGGGGGGCGATCACCGCGCAGCCGGTCGAGCCCTCACCCATCTGCTGTCGGGCGCGATGAACGAGGCGGCACTGTGGCTGGCCGCCTCGAAGGACCCCGCCGACCTCGACGACACGCAGAACGCCCTGGTGGCGATGTTGCAGGCCCTCCGGGTGACCTGAAACGGGCCGGTGCCCCGCCGCGCGCGCACGCGGCGGGGCACCTCGCTGGTGCGGGCGGGCGGGCCGGTCAGGCCACGTCGAGGGGACGGCCCGCGCGGTGTGCGCAGGCGTAGCAGCCGCCCTGACCGCGGCGGATGTTGTTGAGCGCGGGTGTGCCGATGTGACCGCAGGTCAGGCAGCGGCACCTCCATGGGTCCCGCACCCGTCCGGGGAACGGCTCCAGCGACTCCATGCCGACCGCCCGCATCTCCGCCTCGGCCGCCGCGCGGTCCACCGGGGCCCGCCCGGCGCAGGCTCGGCAGCCGCCCTTGCCTGCGCGGATCCCGAACAGCCTCGGCTGGACGGTAGGGCCGCACACGACGTGGGGGCACGGCCACCGGACCCTGGCCCCCGGGTACGGTTCCAGCGGTTCGAAGCCCGCGGCGCGCATGTCGGCCTCGGCCTGCGCCCGGCCGGCCGCCCGTCGCCGCTCCCCTGCGGCGATGCGTCCGCAGTGGCGGCATCCCGCGCCGGCGCCTATGCGTACCGACGTGAACGTGGGCCTGCTCGGATTCGAGAACGACTGGTACGTCGGCCTCCGCCGACCGGAGCCCCCGTACTACGAGCTCGCCCTGGTCGACGCGGCCCACGAGACGATCCCGGACGCCTACCGCCGCCCCGCCCAGGGCGTCCTGCTCAACTTCGAGGTGCCCGACATCGACGCCGAGTACGCCCGGGTCGTGGAGGAGTCCGGGCTGAAGCCCGAACTCCCCCTGAGCAGTATTGGACCGCCACGAAGGAGTTTTCCCCAGCTCGGCCCGACGGTCCGGGTCAGGGCTGGGGCTCCTGCGTGCTGCCGGCGGCGGGGTACGACAGGTCAGTCGTCGTTTCTGGCGTTCTCGCTCGGCAGGAACCTCTGGCGAGCCCAGAGGCACAGCAGTGCCGTCCCGCCGGCCAGCAGCGGCACCGGGTCCTGGGCAAGCGGAGCCAGCACGTATCCCAGCGCTGTGGCCGTGCACACCGTCAGGGGAACGAACGCCGCCGCTCCCTCCATCCCCCATCGCAGCGCTGGCTGAGCGGTGCCGAGAGCGCTCGACCCCCCAGGCACCCACGGGCCGACAGCGACCACCAGAAGTCCCACGGTGACGCAGACGTCGACCAGCGGGCCGGACATCAGCCCGCTGCCGTCCGGCCCGCCGGCCCACAGTCGCAGGGTGTCGCCGGCCAGGGTGAGGGACAACCCGGCGATGGAGACCCACAGGGTGGCTCTCCTGTCGCTGCGTACGAGACGGCGCAGGGCGAACAGGAAGCTGAGGAAGACGACTTCCGCGGTCCACAGGACACCGACCAGTCCCGTTCCCAGCCGCCAGCCGTCACCGGCTCCGCGCAACAGTACCCATCCCGTCATGAAGACGGCTCCGGCGGTGACGACCCCGTCGAGCACACGGCGCAGCAGTACGTGCCGGCCTGTGCCGGCGTCGGCCGCGACCACCAGGCCGGCCATCCCCAGGCCGACCGTCAGCGTCACTCCGGTGACGACCACCGAACCCAGGAGCGATCGCGCGTCCCATCCCGAAGCCGAGGGCCGGGACGACAGCACGGCGACCGCTCCCCGGTACATACCCGCGGCGACCGCGGAACCCCCCAACAACAGCAGGCGCGTTCGTACCCGTCCGCCCGCTCCCTTCGCCCGGAGCACCATGGAGGCTGCCAACCCCCAGCACGCGAGGGATGGCCCGAAACCCAGCATCCGCGCCGTCCCGCTGGCGGCGGCCCACAACCCGCCGAACGTCAGCGCCGTTCCCACGAGGCATGCCACACCGACCGCGCCCCAGGTCCGACGGCGGCGGCCCGACCAGGGCCTGAGCGCGCCCAGTGCCTTCCCCAACCCCGGCATCAGGCGCGCCCTTTCATCCGTCTGCCGCCCCGGGGCCTCCCACTCAACCCCAGGGTCCGTTTCGGCAACCGTAATGACCCGGCACCGGCCCCGTACGAAACCGTCGGTTCATTCACTCGTACTGCGTAAGGGCGCCAGTCGACCTCGATACTTCGGACTGAGGAGCCGTCGGAACCGTCGACCGGGCGTCAGCCGCAGCTGTCGCCCCCGGAGAGAGTTGCCGGGTGGCCGTTGCCGACCTTCCGCACGCAGTCCATGGCCAGGACACGGGCGGTGTCGACGGCCCGCTTGTCCAGCTCGGTCCATTCGAGGTCGGTGGAGGTCGGCTCGGTACTCCCCCTGGCTCAGGGCTTCTTCAGCGCGCTGTTCTCACATGGCTGGGCGCCGGTGACGGGGTGTCTGCCGGGCGTTGTGGAGGGTGGTGCTGTCGCAACGTTCGACCTGAGCTTCCTACGGGCCTCGCGGCCTCGGCTCTGGCCGGCCTCCCGCCCCGTACGACCCGGTGATGGGGGCGTACAGGGCCGGCCGGGCGATCGGTGCTGGCCGCGGCGAGGGCGGACGACGTCCACCGGCGTGCGGGGACGGCCGCTGCGCTCATCCGGCCGGTGCGGGAGTGGGGTTGCCGTAGTAGGCGTCGGGGCCGTGTTTGCGGGTGTAGTGGCGGTCGAGGAGGTGCGGGGGCGGCGGGGCGGTCGGAGACAGGGCCAGGGTGTGGAGGGCGATGTCGGCGACGGCCTCGCAGACGATGGCGTGTTCGAGGGACTTGCGGGCGGTGGCGCCCCAGGTGAACGGGCCGTGGCCCGCGACCAGGGCCGCGGGTACCTCCACGGCCTTCTGGTCGTCCTCCTGAAGCATGTCCACGATCACGCGGCCGGTGTTGTACTCGTAGTCCTTCGCGCACTGCTCGGCGGTGAGGTCGGGAGTGCAGGGGATGGGGCCGTTGAAGGTGTCGGCGTGGGTGGTCCCCAGCACCGGTATCTCCCGGCGGGCCTGGGCGAAGGCGACGGCGTGGGTGGAGTGGGTGTGGGTGACGCCGCCGATGGAGGGGAAAGCCAGGTAGAGGCAGCGGTGGGTCTCGGTGTCGGTGGAGGGGCGCAGGTCTCCGTCGACCACCTCGCCGTCGGAGAGGCGGACGGTCACCAGGTGGTCGAGGGCGAGATCCTCGTAGGGCACGCCGGAGGGCTTGATGACGAAGACGCCCGCCTCACGGTCGACGCCGCTCACATTGCCCCAGGTCAGCGTCGCCAGGCCGACCTGGGGGATGGCCAGGTTGGCGTGCAGCACCTCTTGGCGCAGGCCGTCGCGGACTCGTACGGTCATCGGTCGTCGTCTCCTTGGATACGGATCCGGTTCTTGGGCTGCACCGCTGTCACAGGGCCTGGGCGAGGCGGTGGTAGGCGGCGTTCCAGCGGACTTCCTTGGCGAACTGCTCGATGCTGGTGTTCTCGTCGATGGTGAGCAGCTCGACGCCGGACATGGCGGCGTAGTCGGTGAGTGTCTCGATGTCGACGGCCGAGCTGAGCACGGTGTGGTGCGGGGCTCCGGCGAGCAGCCAGCTCTCGGCGGACTCCGCGAGAGAGGGACGGGGCTTCCACACGGCGCGGGCCACCGGCAGACGGTGCAGCGGCTCGCTGGGGCTGATGACGTCCACGGCGTTGGCGGTCAGCCGGAACCGGTCGCCGAGGTCGGAGAGGCCGACGACGACCGCTTCTCCGGGCGCCGCGTCGAAGACCAGGCGGACGGGGTCCTCGCGGCCGCCGATGGAGAGGGGATGGATCTCGCAGCTGGGGCGGGCGGATGCGATGGAGGGGCAGACCTCCAGCATGTGGGCGCCGAGGACGCGTGGGGTGCCCGGGCCGAGGTGGTAGGTGTAGTCCTCCATGAAGGAGGTGCCGCCGGGCAGCCCGGCGCCCATGACCTTGATCGTGCGCAGCAGGGCGGAGGTCTTCCAGTCGCCCTCGCCGCCGAAGCCGTAGCCGTCGGCCATCAGCCGCTGGACCGCGAGGCCGGGCAGCTGGCGCAGGCCGCCGAGGTCCTCGAAGTTGGTGGTGAAGGCGGTGAAGCCGCCTTCGGTGAGGAAGGTCCGCAAGCCGGCCTCGATACGGGCCGCGTAGAGCAGGGAGTCGTGGTGGATTCCGCCGGGGCGCAGCGCCGCGACCACGTCGTACGACTCGACGTACTCCTCCGCGAGTTCGGCCGCCACCTTGTCCTCGACCGCGTCCACGACTGCGACGAGGTCGTTGACGGCGTAGGTGTTCACGGAGAAGCCGAACCGCAGCTGGGCCTCCACCTTGTCGCCTTCGGTGACGGCGACGTCGCGCATGTTGTCGCCGAAGCGGGCGAGGCGCAGGGTGCGCGCGGTGTGACGGCCGACGGCGGCGCGGGCCCAGGCCGAGACGCGTCGGATGACTCGCGGGTCGGTGGCGTGCCCGGCGACGATCTTGCGGTCGATGCCCACCCGGGACTCGATGTGGCCGAACTCGCGGTCGCCGTGCGCGGCTTGGTTGAGGTTCATGAAGTCCATGTCGATGCTCGGCCAGGGCAGCGACAGGTTGTACTGGGTGTGCAGGTGCAGGAGCGGCCGGTCCAGGACGCTGAGTCCGCCGATCCACATCTTGGCGGGCGAGAAGGTGTGCATCCACGCGATCACGCCCACGCAGGTGTCGGAGGCGCTCGCCTCCTGGCAGATCCGCCGGATCGACTCGGCGTTGGTGAGGACCGGCTTCCACACGATCCTGACCGGCAGCTTGTCGGGGCGGCCGAGGGTCTCGCAGATGTTCCGGGACTGGTCGGCCACCTGACGCAGGACGTCGTCGCCGTACAGGCCCTGGCTTCCGGTGAGGAACCAGATCTCGTGCTCGGGGTAGGGGGTGGTGCTGGTGTTCATGAGGGTTTCCTTTCAGGGTGACGACCACCGGGGAGGCGGGGGTCGTCGGGCACAGGGAGTCGCTCAGGCGGACGCCTCGGCGCGGATCCGGCGCAGTCGGTGCATGACGTCGTTGGCGCCGCGCCCGAAGTAGTCGTGCAGGAGCTGGTATTCGGCGTACAGACGGTCGTAGGCCGCGGCCCGCTCCGGGTCGGGTTGGTAGACGCCCGCACGCGCCTTGCCCATGGCCTGGGCGGCGGCCCGGATGTCCGGGTACGCCCCCGCCGCGACAGCCGCGTGCATCGCCGAGCCGAGAGCGGGTCCCTGGGCGGAGTCGATCACACCGAGGGGACGGCGGGTGACGTCGGCGTAGATCTGCATCAGCAGCGCGTTCTTCGTCAGGCCGCCCGCGATGATCAGTTCCTGGACCGGCACGCCCGCGGTCTCGAAGGTCTCGATGATGGTGCGGGTGCCGAAGGCGGTGGCTTCCAGCAGCGCCCGGTAGACGTCCTCCGGGCGGGTGGAAAGGGTCAGGCCCACCAGGACTCCGCTGAGGTCGTGGTCGACCAGGACGCTGCGGTTGCCGCTCTGCCAGTCCAGAGCGATCAGTCCGTGCTGGCCGATCTCCTGTTCGGCCGCCAGGGCCGTCAGGTGTTCGTGTGCGTTCCGTCCGAGCGCGGCGGCGTCCTTGGCGTACGACTCGGGGAAGCCGGTGCGGATGAACCAGCCGAAGATGTCGCCGACGCCGCTCTGCCCGGCCTCGTAGCCCCACAGGCCCGGCAGGATGCCGCCGTCGACGACCCCGCACATGCCCGGGACCTCGGCCCACTGGTCGGAGCTCATGACGTGGCAGGTCGAGGTGCCCATGATGGCCACCATCCGGCCCGGTTCGACGGCCGTGGCGGCGGGCGCCGTCACATGGGCGTCGACGTTGCCGACGCAGACCGCGATGCCTTCGGGCAGACCCGTCCACGCGGCGGCCTCGGCCGTCAACGTGCCTGCCAGGTCGCCCAGTTGACCGATGGGGTGGTCCAGCTTGGTGGTCACGAAGTCGGCGAAGCCGGGATTGAGCGCGGCGAGGTACTCGGGGGAAGGGTAGGTGCCGTCCTGGTACTGGCCCTTGTAACCGGCGGTGCAGGCGTTGCGGACGTAGGTGCCGGACAGCCGCCACACGATCCAGTCGGCGGCCTCGATCCAGCGGTCCGTCAGCTCGTAGAGCTCGGGGTCCTCCTCCAGCAGTTGCAGTGCCTTGGCGAACTCCCACTCCGAGGAGATCTTCCCGCCGTACCGCTTCAGCCACGGCTCCTTGCGCTCCGCGGCCAGGTCGGTGATCCGGTCGGCCTGGGCTTGCGCCGCGTGGTGGCGCCACAGCTTGACGTAGGCGTGCGGGCGGCCGGTGAGGTGCGGCAGTTCGCACAGCGGGGTGCCGTCGGTGAGTACCGGCAGCATCGTGCAGGCGGTGAAGTCCGTGCCGATCCCGATGACCTGCTCCGGCCGCACACCCGCTCGAGCCAGCGCCTGCGGTACGGCGACACGCAGGACGTCGATGTAGTCCGAGGGCACCTGCAGGGCCCAGTCGGGCGGCAGCGGGGTCCCGTCGGGCAGCTCCCGGTCGAGGACGGCGTGGGTGTAGGGGTGGTCGGCTGAGGCGAGTTCGGTGCCGTCGGACACGCGAACCACGACGGCCCGTCCGGACAGCGTCCCGTAGTCGACTCCGATGACGTAGGTGTCGGACTGCGGCTGTTGCGTGTGTTCGACGGTCACCATCTATCGTCTTTCTATTCGGTATTTCGTACGTCGTTCGAATTGACGGACAAAGCGAAGAAGTGAGATCCGGGAAGGCGGGAAGCCGACCGGGGCCCAGGCCACACCCCTGTCGGCACGGCGTCCACCATTGAGCGGCGCGACGGCCACCTTGTCGACGCCGGGCGCGAAGGTGGAGGAGTTGAAGAAGGTGATGATGCTGTTGCCGGCGTTGATCGCGACCGGGACCGCCAGGCCCCAGAAGTTCGAGCAGCCCCAGGAGTACCGCCGCCAGCCGGGAGACCGCCATCCGCCCACCCCCGCCGGAGACATACGCCAGAGCGTGACACTGGTGGACCAGTGACGGGCACTGAACACGTACCGCCCCCTTCGGCGCTGTCCGATATGTCGAACAGCGTGCGTAACTTCGAACCGTGAGGGAAAAGATAAGTTTCAGCCATAAGCCCGTCAATGGAACCGGCCAGTAAGTTCCGATTGGTTCCTGCCACACCCGTTACCCGGGCAGCACTCACACCTCATGAGGACGGCGCTCCCCCCGGCCCGGCCGGCCCGGCCGGCCCGGCCGGGGATCATCTGGCCGCCAGCCGAGACGACCGGCTCCTCGTGACCGACACACCGCCTCTCCGCTGCGGCGCCTGGGGGCCGCCACCAAACGGAACCAGCAATGGGAAACCGAGACACGCCGAAGAAGAAATCTTCCGCCGTCATCGGGCCCCGTCGACCGACAGCGTCACGGACACCGTTCACCACACATCGCCCCAGGTCAGCAGGCCGCAAGTCACAAGTCGCAACAGCTCAAGGCAACGGGAGGAAGCGGAGCATCGCCACAGACACAATGGGCCTTGCCCCTGCCGTGCCGGTCACCGCAGCGAGCGTGCAGGACTCCATCGCCGGCACTCAGCTCCTGCACCACGTCACGGCCGGACATCCCCGCATCCGCGGGAGGCAGGTCGACGGCGGCTACCGCCAGCACCTCGTCGAGCACGCCGCGGCATGGGCATCGACATGGATGGCTCACGCTCCACCGCCGCCTGGCCCGCGACTACGAAACCCGGCCCGCCCGCTCCGAAGTCATGATCCATATCGCTATGCCGACACCGCAGACCAAACAGGGTTCCGGGATGAAACAACGGGAGAAAACGACACGGCCTTGCTCCCTCCCTCGCCCATGCGGTCAGCTCGGCGGGAACAGCCCGACGGCGTTCGAGGACGTCGGCGGCACCAAGGATCAAGGGCCCCGTGCAGACGGAAGCCGTCCACGCAGACCACGAAGGTGACGGGCCCCACCCGGACTCCAGGAAGCGAAGCCTGACTTCGAGGCCCTTGACCCTTCAAATGGAAACGATAACCACTTACGCTAGTGGCCGATCTTCGCATGCAACGACAAGCTCGAAAGTACGCCGCGACATCATGAGAACACCTCGCCTTCGGCTGATAGCCGGCCTCCTGCTCACCCCGCTGCTCGTCGGCTGTTTCTCCTCCTTGGGCGAGAACTCGTCCTCGGACTCCCCCGGCTCCGGTGAGGGCGGACGCCTGCGGGTCGCGCTCGCCTTCCCGCCCACGCAGAACTACTCCCCGTACGGTCAGGACGCCTTCAGCCTGGCCCGGCTCGGTGTGTCCGAGGGCCTGACCCGCCTGGACGCCAACGGCACCGCCGTACCCGCGCTCGCCGAGTCCTGGAGCAGTGAAGAGGGCGGCAAGAGCTGGGTGTTCAACCTGCGGGACGCCAAGTTCCAGGACGGCACGGACGTCACCGCGAAGGCCGTCGCCTCCGCGCTGACCCACGCCACCGCAGCCGAGCCCGCCCCGCCGGCCATCTCCGGTGTGAAGCTCACCGCCGAGGCCGTCGGCGACCGCCAGGTCAGGGTCACCACCGCCGCCGCCGATCCGGTGCTGCCCCTGCGGCTGTCCAACCCGAGCCTGGCGGTGTTCTCCGCGAAGGCGTACGGCAAGGACGGCAAGGTGAACCCGGTCGGCACCGCCACCGGCCCGTTCGAGCTCACCAGGATCACCGGTGACACGGCGGCCACCCTCGACCGCTACGACGACTACTGGGGCGGCCGCGCCCAGGCGTCCGGCATCGACGTGAAGTTCGTCTCGGACGGCACTGCCCGCGCCAACGGCCTGCGGACCGGTGACGTCGACATCGCCGAATCGATCCCCGTCGCCCAGGTCGCCTCCCTGGACAAGGGCACCGCCCACGAGGTCAACACGGCCCGGAACATCGGCCTCCACCTCAACACACAGAAGGGCGCCTTCACCGACGCCGGGCTGCGGGCCGCCGTACGCGAGGCGCTCGACAGCTCCGCCGTCGCCAAGGGTGTGTACGACGGGTACGCCGAGCCCGCCAAGGGGTTGTTCGGCCCCGCGCTGACCTGGGCGTCCGGCAAGCGGTCCGAGCCGACCGGCCGGGCGAAGGCCACCGGCCCCAAGGGCAGGAGCATCAGCATCGCCACCTACGACGACCGGCCGGAACTGCCCGAGACCGCCCAGGTGCTGCAACAGCAGCTCCGGAAGGCGGGGTTCAAGGTGAAGCTGGAGGTGCGCACCTACGCACGCCTCGAAAGCGACCTGCTGGCCAAGAAGTTCGACGCCGTTGTCGCCACCCGCAACATGATGCTCGACACCGGCGACCCGGTCACCGTCCTGGCCAGCGACTACACCTGCGACGGCTCGTACAACCTGTCGTTCCTGTGCGACAAGAAGGTCGACGAGCTGGTCGCCGACGCCCAGGCCGAGTCCGACCCGGGCAAGCGGCAGGACGCCGCGATGAAGGCGGAGGCCGCGATCCTCGGCGCCGACGCGGTGGTCCCCCTGGCCCACCTGAAGGCCGTGACGGGGATCGGTACGTCCGTCGAGGGAGTCGTACTCGATCCGTACGAGCGGCAGCTCGTCGGCACCGGTACCCGGCGCTGAACCCCATGGCCAGACCCATCCCCGCCGCCCTGCGCGCGCTCGCGCGGGGCGGCGCCCCCACGCTGCTGTGGCGGGCCCTGCTGACCGCCGGGCTGGTGTGCGCGATCGGCCTGCTGCCGTGGCTGGCACGCACCGACCCCGCGCTGACCGTCCTCAAGGCCCGTTCGGCGGAGCGCGACCCGACCCCCGAGACGCTGCGGGCCATCCGGGACCAACTCGGCCTGGACGACGGCCCTGTGGCACTGCTCGGCCGCTGGCTGGGCGGGCTGCTGCAGGGGGACGCGGGCCGGTCGTGGGTGTCCGACACCGAGGTGCTGCCCGCCGCCGCACAGGCACTCGGTGTGTCCCTGCTGCTGATGGCGGGGGCCGTTCTGGTCGCCCTGGCCACCGTCACGGTGGTGTGCGCCCGCACTCTGAGGCTCGGCTCCCGCCGCCGCCTCGGCACGGGCGGCCCGGGCGGTACCGGATCGGCGGTGCTGGCCGCGCTGCCCGAGTTCCTCATCGCCTCCGTGCTGGCCTCGGTCGTCGGCGTGCAGCTGGGGTGGCTGCCCGCCCTCGGCTGGTACGGCCCCCAGTGGATGGTCCTGCCCTCGCTCGCCCTCGGCCTGCCCGCCGGTGCCCTCCTCGGGCGCATGCTGGACGATCTGCTGCCCGCGGCGTTCGCCGAGCCCTGGGCTCTGGCCGCCGCCGCGCGCGGAGTGCCACCCGCATCCGTGGCCCGGCAGGCGCTGCGCCGCTGTGTACCCGGGCTGCTGCCCAACCTGGGGCTGTTCGTGGTCGGCCTGACCGGTGGCTCGGTCGCCATCGAGCAGATCTTCGACATCCCGGGACTTGGCCGGCTCACCCTGCGTGCCGCGCTCGCCCAGGACCTGCCCGTCCTGCAGACCGGCACGCTCGCCCTCGTCGCGCTAGCGGCAGCGGCGGCTCTGCTGGCCCGGCTGGGAGTGCGGTGGCTGACGGGGCCCGCACTGCGCGACGGCGCCCTGCACTCCCTGCACCGGCCCGCCCGGCCCGCCCCGCGCGTCGTACCTGTCGTCCACGCGCTGGTGCTCGCCACCGTCATCGGGCTCGGCCTGCCACGCGACCCGCTCGCCCTGGACACCACCGCCAAACTCCAAGCCCCCTCCACGGCACACCCGTTCGGCACCGACGCGCTCGGCCGTGACGTCCTCGCCCGCGTCGCACACGGCGCACTCGACACCCTCGGCATCGCCCTCGTGGTGAGCGCCGCCGCCCTCCTGACCGGCGTCCTGCTGGGCCTGTTGCCCCGCCTGTCCGGGCCCCTGGTCGACACCGTCAACGCCGTACCACCCGTCCTCGCCGGCCTCCTCGTCACCGGCATCACGGGCAGCGGCCCGTGGACCCCGGCCCTCGCGGTCGTCGTCGTCGCCTGGTCCCCGTTGGCCACCCACACCTCCTCCCTCCTGCGACAGGAGCGCGCCACCCTCCATCTGACCGCGACCCGCGCCCTCGGCGCCGGCCGCTGGTACCTGCTCCGGCACGACCTGCTCCCCGCCGTCCTGCCACCCGTCGTCCGCCACGCCCTGCTCCGGCTGCCCGGCATCGCCCTGAGTCTCGCCGCCCTCGGCTTCCTCGGCCTCGGCTCCCAGCCGCCGTCCCCCGAATGGGGCCTGCTGCTCGCCGAGAACCAGCCGTACGTCGAACGTGCCCCCTGGGCCGTCCTCGCCCCGGCCGCCGCCCTCGCCCTCCTCGGCGCGCTCGCCGTGACCGCGGCGGGCGGTGTGCGTCTGCCCCGGCGGAATCCGAATCGTCCGCCGGGCGCACGGCCCGGCTCCGCCGCCCCGCGGGTGACGCCGGGCACGGAGCCGCCGCGTGCTGACGCCACTCTCACCGCCGTATCCGCCTCCCCCACAGCTGGTGCCAGATGCGCTATGGACACTGCTCAGGCGTGTGGCTCCACCGAGGGAGGTCATACGCCCGCAGGCCTGGCGGCCGACGGATGACGGGTGACGGTTGACCGCGAATGCCTCGCCTCGATCGTCTTCGTTCGGCACTTCGTCCAGGAGCCAGGATGGACAGAGGCGCATGCGGTTCGAGGGCGCTCGACGTAAAGTATTGACAATCGTTTCCATCTACTCCACTCTTATTACATCTGGTCGACAATCGACAAAGCGGCACGCTGCTCCGCTCTGAAGCACTAGGAGGACCCAGTGGTATTCGATGCCAAGCCCAAGTTCGTGACGTTCGACATGAACGGCACGCTGATCAAGTTCAGCATCAACGACACGATGCGC
>NZ_JBVICQ010000008.1:151486-514311 GCF_055572815.1 Streptomyces sp. NPDC030296 | reverse complement strand
CTCGCCCCAGCCGAACCGGCCGGAGACGGGGTATCAACATATCTGGCGTTGATTTTTGGCACGCTGTTGAGTTCTCAAGGAACGGACGCTTCCTTCGTACTCACCCGATTATCTTCTCGGGCTTTCCTCCGGGCGCTTCCCTTCGGTGTTTCCAACACTATCAGTGTTTTTCCGTCCCCCTGACCACTCTCCCGCAGACGTGCGGAAGCGGACCCCGAGATAGGATCTGACAAGTTGGTTGCCGCTTGGGGTGGGACGCTCAGTGGCGCCGCTCGGCCCCGAGCAGGTCTCCGACTGTACAGCGGGCTCCGGAGGGCGTGCAAATCTCCTGGACTGGTGGTCTAGACCACTACGCGGTATCTTCCGTGTGGAACCCCGCATCTGACATACGCTGCTGGGCAGAGCCGCCCGTGACCAGCGGTGGCGGCTCGTACGCGCAGCTCCACCCCTGGGAGGTTTCCCATGACCACCGTGACGTCCCCGCTCGCAGGACGCGCCATCGGACTGGCCGCAGTACCGGACCCCGTCTTCTCGGGAGCGATGGTCGGCCCCGGAACGGCGATCGACCCAGCGCGTGACGTGACCGAGGCCGTCTCCCCCGTGGACGGAGTCATCGTCTCGCTGCACCCGCACGCATTCGTCGTGGTCGACAGCGAAGGGCATGGTGTGCTGACGCATCTCGGGATCGACACCGTGCAGCTGAACGGTGAAGGGTTCGAGCTGCTCGTCAACAAGGGCGACACCGTGCAGCGCGGGCAGGCCGTGGTCCGCTGGGACCCTGCCGCTGTCGTGGCCGCCGGCAAGTCGCCGATCTGTCCTGTCGTGGCCCTGGAGGCCACGGCCGACGCCCTCTCCGATCTCCGCCTCGACGGAGACGTGAAGACCGGTGACGCACTCTTCGGCTGGCAGTGACGCCACGCCCGTACCGCACGGGAAGTTCCACAACCACCGCGGCGGCGGGCCCGCCGCACTAACGGAGACGGGTGAGATGGAGACAACGCTGCGAGGCGTCGGAGTCAGCCACGGTGTGGCGATCGGCGAGGTTCGGCACATGGGCACGGCGGTACTGGAGCCGCCTGCCAAGCAGATACCGGCGGAGGACGCGGAGCGCGAACAGGGACGGGCCCGCAAGGCCGTGGACGCCGTCGCGGCCGATCTGACGGCGCGGGGCAATCTGGCGGGCGGCGAGGCCCAGGCGGTGCTCGAGGCCCAGGCGCTGATGGCCCAGGACCCCGAACTGATGGCGGACGTGGAGCGCCGAATCGCCGTGGGGAGCACGGCGGAGCGGGCGGTCTACGACGCGTTCGCCTCGTACCGGGCCCTGCTGGCGGGCGCCGGCGAGTACCTCGCGGGCCGGGTCGCCGACCTCGACGACGTGCGGAACCGTATCGTCGCCCGGTTGCTCGGGGTGCCCATGCCGGGTGTGCCGGACAGCGACGAGCCATATGTCCTCATCGCCCGCGATCTCGCTCCTGCGGACACCGCGCTGCTCGACCCGACGCTCGTACTCGGTTTCGTCACCGAGGAAGGCGGGCCGACCAGTCACAGCGCGATCCTGGCGCGGGCGCTCGGTGTACCGGCCGTCGTCGCGCTGCCGGGCGCCGGGGAACTCGCCGAAGGCACGGTCATCGCCGTGGACGGCAGCACCGGTGAGATCTTCGTGAACCCGAGCGCGGACAAGAAAGCCGAACTGGAGGCCGCGGCCGCGGAGCGCAGGGCCGCGCTGGCCGCTTCCAGCGGGCCGGGAGCCACCTCCGACGGCCACAAGGTGCCGCTGCTCGCCAACGTCGGCGGTCCCGCCGACGTGCCGGCGGCCGTGGAGGCCGGCGCCGAGGGCGTCGGACTGTTCCGCACCGAGTTCCTCTTCCTCGACGACAGCAAGCAGGCGCCGTCGGAGGAGAAGCAGGTCCAGGCGTACCGGCAGGTGCTGGAGGCGTTCCCCGAGGGGCGTGTGGTCGTCCGCGTGCTCGACGCGGGCGCCGACAAGCCGCTGGACTTCCTGACGCCGGCCGACGAGCCGAACCCCGCGCTCGGTGTGCGAGGGCTGCGGACGCTGCTCGACCACCCCGAGGTGCTGCGCACGCAGCTGACGGCGCTCGCCAAGGCCGCCGAGGGGCTGCCGGTGTACCTCGAGGTCATGGCGCCGATGGTGGCTGACCGCACGGACGCGAAGGCGTTCGCCGAGGCGTGTCGTGAGGCCGGGCTGCGGGCCAAGTTCGGGGCCATGGTCGAGATCCCGTCGGCGGCTCTGCGGGCGCGGTCGATCCTGCAGGAGGTCGAGTTCCTGTCGCTGGGGACCAATGACCTCGCGCAGTACACGTTCGCGGCCGACCGGCAGGTCGGTGCGGTGTCACGCCTGCAGGATCCGTGGCAGCCCGCGCTGCTCGACCTGGTCGCGCTGTCCGCGGAGGCGGCGAAGGCCGAGGGCAAGAGCTGCGGTGTGTGCGGTGAGGCGGCTTCGGATCCGCTGCTCGCGTGTGTGCTGACGGGTCTGGGTGTCACCTCCCTGTCCATGGGTGCGGCGTCGATCCCCTACGTGCGGGCGACGCTGGCGAAGTACACGCTGGCGCAGTGTGAGCGTGCCGCGGCTGCCGCTCGGGCGGCGGACACGGCCGAGGAGGCGCGCGGCGCGGCTCAGGCGGTGCTGTCGGGCGAATGACCTCGCGCTGATCTCGTGCTGATCGGTTGCGGTCGAGGGGCGCTCCACCTGCGGGTGGGGCGCCCCTCACGCGTTCAGTGGAGGAGTCCGTCCGAGGCGGTGCCTCCGTGGCCGAGGTCGTCCCCGAGGTCGGGCGGGGTGCAGTAGTCGACGCCGGACTCCGGGGAGACGAGGTCGCCGGACATCACGTCGGTGCAGTAGGCGTCGAAGACCTCTCCCGCGGTGAGGGGTTCGAGGCCGTCGCCGCGCAGGCGCCAGCCGTAGACCCGGTCGGTGGTGTCGGGGGCGCTGGTGCGCATGACGAGTCCGCCGGGGCTTCGGGTGGCGATGCCGAGGGCGAGGACGGTGGCGAACTCCAGGGCCTCGGTCTCGTCCAGGCGGGTGGCTCCGTCGGGGCCCTGTTCCGCGCGGATGACGGCGACGAGTGCCTGGGGCTTGGAGGAGACGCTGCACACGAGGTGTCGTTCGCCCGGGGCGGCCGTGTCGAGGATGCGGGTGAGCAGGTCCGTGGCTCGGGCGAAGGCCGTGCGTCCGATGTCCTCGCCGCAGCAGGCGCAGGTGCCGATCTGGGCGAGGAGCGTGGTGGCGTACTCCCAGGTGGCCTTGCGGACCGCTTCGTCGATCAGTTCGGGGACGAGTTCGGTGAGGGGTTGTCCCTCGTAGGGGACGGCGGCGCCCGTCGCGGCCAGTTCGGCGGTGAAGCGGGTGCGGCTGGAAGGGATGTCCGGCTCCAGCCCCCTCTCGGTGCAGAACTCCGCGTACTCCTCGGGGTCGAAGAGGGCGACGGTGGTGTGGTTGCCCTGCTCGGCGCGGGTGCGGAGCAGGGCTTCCACTTGGTCGAGGTAGGTCGGGTGGTCGTGGAAGGCGAAGCTGCGGTAGCGCCGCATGGCCGTGAAGTCGTGCTCGTCCGCGAGCAGGCCGATGGTGCCCGCGATCTCGCGGCGCAGGACCCTTCGCATGCTCTGGTGACCGGTGTGTGCCATGGTTTCCCCCTGTGCGAGCAGTCGATCAATGCTCACTCACAGTAACCGGGGGCACTGACAACGGGTGCCGGCCCGGTGCGCGGCCCGCGGCGCCCGGCGCCCGGGTGCCCCACGCCCGGTGACCGTCAAGCTCGGTCGCGGGCTCGTTCGCGGGCCAGGCCCTCGTAGAAGTGCAGCAGGTCGAGGTTGTCGATGGAGCCGGGGTTGACCGCCTTCTCCATGGGGGTGCCCTGGAGGAGGCGCTTGACGGGGACTTCGATGCGTTTGCCGGTGAGGGTGTGGGGGATGCCGGGGACCTCGATGATCTCGTCGGGGACGTGGCGTGGGGAGAGTTGTTCGCGGATGGCGCGCTTGACGCGGTTCAGGAGGGCTTCGTCGAGGGTCGCTCCTGGGGCGAGGTGGACGAAGAGGGGCATCCAGTAGCCGCCGTCGGGCTGTTCGATGCCGATGACGAGGGACTCCTTGATCTCCGGGAGCCGTTCGACCGCTTCGTAGATGTCGGCCGAGCCCATGCGGACGCCCTGGCGGTTGAGTGTGGAGTCGGAGCGGCCGTGGATGACGACGGAGCCCCGCGAGGTGACGGTGATCCAGTCGCCGTGGCGCCAGACGCCGGGGTAGGTGTCGAAGTAGCTGTCGTGGTAGCGGGTGCCGTCGGGGTCGTTCCAGAAGTGGATCGGCATGGACGGCATGGGGTTGGTGACGACGAGTTCGCCGACCTCGTCGGTGAGGGGCTTGCCGCTGGGGTCCCAGGACTGGAGGTCGGTGCCGAGGCAGGGGGCCTGGAGTTCGCCGATGTGGACGGGAAGGGTGGGGACGGCTCCGGCGAAGCAGGAGCAGACGTCGGTCCCGCCGCTGACTGAGGCGATCCACAGGTCCTCGCGGACCTCGTCGTGGAGCCAGCGGAAGCCGTCGGGCGGGAGCGGGGAGCCGGTGGTGCCGACGCACTGGACGCGGGAGAGGTCGTAGTCGCGGCCGGGGTGGACGCCGGCCTTGCTGCAGGCCATGACGTAGGCGGCGGAGGTGCCGAAGAGGGTGGCGCCGGTGCGTTCGGCGACGCTCCACTGGGCGCCGGTGTCGGGGTATGCCGGGCTGCCGTCGTAGAGGACGACGGTGGTGCCGGTGAGGAGGCCGGAGACGAGGAAGTTCCACATCATCCAGCCGGTGGAGGTGTACCAGAAGAAGCGGTCCTCGGGGCCGAGGTCGCAGTGCAGGCCGAGTTGCTTGAGGTGCTCGACCAGGATGCCGCCCTGCGACTGGACGAGGGCCTTGGGCAGGCCGGTGGTGCCGGACGAGTAGAGCACCCACAGGGGGTGGTCGAAGGGGACCTGTTCGAAGGTCGGCTCGGTGTCCGCGGCGGTGAGAGCGGACCATTCCAGGGCCCCCTCGGGGGCGTCGGTGCCGAGGAGGGGGATGTGGACGACGGCGCGCAGGGTGGGCAGTTCGCGGCGGAGTTCGGCGACGGTGTCGCGGCGGTCGTGTTCCTTTCCGCCGTAGCGGTAGCCGTCGACGGTGAACAGCACGACCGGTTCGACCTGCTGGAAGCGGTCGAGGACGCTGCGGGCGCCGAAGTCGGGGGCGCAGGAGGTCCAGACGCCGCCGACCGCGGCCGTGGCGAGGAGGGCGACGACGGCCTGGGGGATGTTCGGCAGGTAGCCGCTGACCCGGTCTCCGGGGCGTACACCGAGGGTGCGCAGGGCGTCGGCGAGGGAGCCGACCTGGCGGCGTAGTTCGGCCCAGGTCACGGGGCGTGCCTCAGGGGTCTCGTCGACGTGGAGGAGGGCCGGTTCGTCGGCGCGGGTGGTGGCGGCGCGCAGGGCGTGTTCGGCGTAGTTGAGGGTGGCTCCGGGGAACCACTGGGCGCCGGGCATGGCGCGGTCGCCGAGCACGCGCGCGTAGGGGGTGGAGAACCGTACGTCGAACCACTCGGTGACGGCTTTCCAGAAGGTCTCGAGTTCGTCGACGGACCAGCGGTGCAGGGCCGCGTAGCCGCCGTCTGCGGGGGCTCCGTGGTGCTCGGCCGCCCAGGTGTGGAACTGGGTGATCCGGGCCCGGGCGATGCGGTCCGCGTCGGGCTGCCAGAGCGGCGAGGGGTTCGCTGAGGTCATGGGTCGGCTCCCGGACTGTGCGCGTCGTGTGCGTCGGGCGCGCACGAGCGGGGTGTGCGCGTGACGCGGCCACCCCGGACGATGCCACGTGATCGACTTCGGCACCAGGGTGTGCCGAGATTGGTCGGCGACATGAAGTGTGCCGTCACCATGGGTGAACGGAAGTTGAACGACTCACACAAACCGGCCGGTCAGTGGCAGGGTGAGCCGCATGGACGGTCGTGACCTGGTGCGTTCGGTGAAGGCGATCGGTTCGGCGGGGGCGGTTCAAGGGCTGCGTACCGTGCGGGCCGCGTGGCGCAGGAGGCGTTCCGACGCCGCCGGGTTGGTGGCGCGGGGTGCCGAGCGGGCCCGGGTGCCGGGGCCGGTGCGGGACGTGGAGCCGGGGCCGGGCGGCGGGGTCGTGCGGTTCGACCGGACGGAGTTGCGGATCACCGTCGATGTGAACGGGGCCGTCTTCTGGGGCTGGGACGGGGCCGGGCAGGAGCCGTCGTACGCCCTCGCGGGCCGGTGCCCGGAGCCGGATCCGCGAGCCGAGCTGGAGCCGGACAAGGACGGCGGCTGGCGGGTCGTGGCCGAGCGGGTGACGGTCGTGGTGTCGCGGCACGGGGCGGTGGAGGTGCGTACGCCCGGTGGGGTGACGTTGCGGCGTGATCTTCCGCCCCGTTGGTGGGAGCCGGTGGGCGGGGGCGAGGCGCGGTGGACGCAGCGTTCGGAGGTCCCTGCCGATGCCCGGTTCTTCGGTCTGGGTGGGCGCTCGGCGGGGCCCCGGCTGCGTGACGGGACGTATCGGCTGTGGAACACGGATCCCGGGCGCGCGTTCGAGCCTGGTGATGATCCGCTGTACATCACGATGCCGGTGCAGATGGTCGTGGCCGACGCGGGGACGCATCTGGTGTTCCACGACTCCACGTGGGACGGCACGGTGACGTTGTGCGGCGGCGAGGAGGGCGCGGGGTCGGGGCACGACCGGGCCGGCACGTCGGAGCTGCGGATGTCCGGAGGGCCGCTGCGCTGCTGGGTGATCGTCGGTACTCCCGCGCGCGTGCTGCACGCGTGGGCCGTGCTCACGGGCTCTCCGGCGCTGCCGCCGGCGTGGGCGCTCGGGCACCATCACGCGCGGTGGGGGTTCGGCGGCGAGCAGGAGGTGCGGCGGGTCGTCGCGGGGTACCGGGAGCATGGGCTGCCGCTCGACGCGATCCATCTGGACATCGACCACTACGACGGCCACCGGGTGTTCACGGTGGACGCCGAGCACTTCCCGAAGCTGCCGGACCTCGCCGAGGAGCTGCGGGGGCAGGGCATCCGGCTGGTGTCGGTCGTCGACGCGGCGGTCAAGGCGGAGCCCGGGAACGCCGTGTACGACAGCGGGACGGCGGAGGACGCGTTCGTGCGGGATGCCGCGGGGCGGGTCGTGGAGGGGTTGGTGTGGGCCGGTGAGTCGGTCTTCCCGGACTTCACGCGGGCGCGTACGCGCGCGTGGTGGGGCGGTCTGTACGAGGAGAGGCTCACGCGGGGCTTCGCCGGTTTCTGGCACGACATGAACGAGCCGACGTCGTTCGTGGCGTTCGGGGAGAACACGCTGCCGCGGTCGGCCCGGCACGATCTGGAGGGCCGGGGCGGCGACCATCGGCAGGCGCACAACGTGTACGCGCTGTGCATGGCGCGGGCCGGCTACGAGGGGCTGCGTGAGCTGGTGCCCCAGGAACGGCCCTTCGTTTTCTCGCGTTCGGGGTGGGTCGGGATGCAGCGGTACGGGGGCGCGTGGTCCGGGGACGTGGCGACGGGCTGGCCGGGACTGCGGGCGTCGCTGTCGCTGGTGCTGGGGCTCGGACTGTGCGGGGTGCCCTACTCGGGTCCGGATGTGGGCGGTTTCGACGGAAGCCCGTCGGCGGAGCTGTTCCTGCGGTGGTTCCAGCTGGGCGCGTATCTGCCGTTGTTCCGTACGCACGCGAGCATGCGGGCGGGGCGCAGGGAGCCGTGGGAGTTCGGGGACGAGGTCGTCGAGCACGCGCGCGAGGCACTCGTCGAACGGCGGCGGCTGCTGCCGTACTTCATGACGCTGGCCCACTGGGCGCGGCGTACCGGGGCGCCCTATGTGCGGCCCGTGTGGTGGGGCGCGCCGGAGAACAGGGCGTTGCGGGACTGTGAGGACGCGTTCCTGCTGGGTGGTTGCCTGCTGGTGGCGCCGGTGCTGGATCCGGGTGTGGACCGGCGTGCGGTGCAGCTGCCGCGGGGGCGCTGGTACGACACGGTGACCGGGAAGGCGTACCAGGGGCCCGGGCAGGTGGTGGTCGACGCGCCCTTGTCGCGGATCCCGGTTCTCGCGCGCGCGGGTGCCGTGGTGCCGGTCCGGGGCGCCGACGGCGGCCTGGAGCTGGAGGCATGGGCACCCGCGCGCGGGCGGACGGGGGGCGGGCTCGTGGTGCCGGACGCGGGCGACGGCTGGGACGAGCCGGAGGTCGAGCGGTACACGACGCGCTGGGAGGGGCGGCGTGTGGTGGTGGAGCGGGACGGGGACGAGGAGCCGGTCGAGCCCGCGTACCCGGTGCGGGTCCGGGGGCTCGACCAGGACTGAGCGCGGGTTCGGCTCAGATGTAGCGGCCGTCGAAGAACGCCTGTACCGCCAGGGTGTGCAGCGGGAAGGCGAGTTCGGTCGGTCTGCGCAGCAGGTGCCAGCCCTCCGTCTCGTCGGTGGCCGCGGGCGGCGGGAGGTTGGCTGCCGGGCGTTCGGGGAGCAGTCCGAACAGGAGCAGGTGGCCGTCGGGTGAGCTCATGGCGTCGGCGAGGCGGACGTCGCGGTCGGCCGCGCAGATGCCCGTCTCCTCCTTGAGCTCGCGGACGACGGCGTGCCGCCAGTCCTCCCGGTGGTCGATGAAGCCGCCGGGCAGGGCGGTGCCCCCGCGCGCGGGGGCGATGGTCCGTGTGATCACGACGAGGGCCGTGCCCTTGGTGTCGTACACGGGCTGGAGGGCCACCGCGACGGGGAGCGGATTGCGGTAGGCCACGGTGTGGCAGGCCTCGCAGGTGCGGGGCCAGCCGGAAACGCCCTCACCGTAGGGCGCTCCGCAACTGGAACAATGCGAGTCCGGTGCGGAGTTGGCGGTTGGGTGTTGATTTGCGGACACGCGGCGGACTGTATCCGATCATCTGCTGGTCGTCCTGTCGGGGCGCCGCAATGCGCCACCGCGCGGCCGGTGGGCGGGCGGTGGCGGGTGAGGGGCGGCCGGAACCACCCCCGTGGGCCCCGGCCACCCCTCACGCATACTGCGACGCCGGGAGGGGCCGATTGGTTCGCTTCGGGGCCTGCTCATTTCGAATCGCCCGTGACAGACTTCTGAGCGGTCCAGATTTCTGACGATCCATCAGATCTGTTGCCGGGGAGGCCCCTTGTCGCACGGTCGCACACCTGTGGTCACCGGCTGGTTCACCGGGGAGGGCGACGGCTTCCGTCTGCTCGGCACGTGCTGCTCGGCGTGCGGTTCGGTGTTCTTCCCGCGCGAGGACGTCTTCTGCCGCAATCCGGGGTGCGGCGGGGAGGAACTGCGGGAGGTGCCGCTGTCCCGGCGAGGTCGCGTGTGGTCGTACACCGACGCTCGGTACCGACCTCCGTCACCCTACGTGTCCGATCCGGAACTCCCGTGGGAACCGTACGCGTTGATCGCTGTGGAACTGGCCGCGGAGCGTCTCGTGGTGCTGGGGCAGGCCGTTCCCGGGGTTACCGTCGCCGACCTGGCGGTGGGTATGGAGGTGGAGGTCGTCCCCGGCGTGCTGCACGAGGACGCGGAGACGACCTGGACGACGTGGCACTGGCGGCCGACGGGGGTGACGGCGTGACGGGAGAGGTGGTGGTGCTCGGCGCGGGCATGCACCCGTGGGGCAAGTGGGGCAGAAGTTTCGTCGAGTACGGCACGGCGGCCGCCCGGGCCGCGCTGGACGACGCCGGGATCGACTGGCGGGACGTCGGTTCGATCGTCGGGGCCGACACGGTGCGTGGCGGCTATCCGGGGTACGTGGCGGGGGCGACCTTCGCCAAGGCGCTGGGCTGGCAGGGGGCGCGGGTCACGAGCGTGTACGCGGCCTGCGCGTCAGGGGCGCAGGCGGTGGCCGCCGCCACGGCCCAGATCCTCGGCGGTCTCGCGGACGTCGTCCTCGTCGTGGGTGCGGACGCCGCGCCGAAGGGGTTCTTCCGGCCTGCGGGCGGGGACCGCCCGGACGACCCGGACTGGCTGCGGTTCCGGGTTCTCGGCGCGACCAACCCGACGTACTTCGGGCTGTACGCGCGGCGCCGGATGGCGGCGCACGGTGACACCCAGGAGGACTTCGCCCGGGTCAAGGTGAAGAACTCGGCGCTGGGGGCGCTCAATCCGTACGCCCGGTACCGCAAGCGGGTGACCGCGGAGGAGGTCGCGGCCTCCGCCGTGGTCGCGGATCCGTTGCGGCTGCTGGACATCTGCGCCACCTCGGACGGGGGTGCGGCACTCGTGCTGTCCAGCGTGGAGTTCGCGCGGCGGCACGGCGTGGCCCGGCCGGTGCGGATCCGGGCGGTGTCCACGGTGACGCCGCGCTACCCGACCACGGTGCTGGATCTGCCGGACATCGCGACGGACTCCGCGGTGGCGGTGGAGCCGAGTGCCCAGACGTTCCGGGCGTCGATCGCGCGGGCGGCATACGAGGAGGCGGGCCTCGGACCGGACGACCTGTCGCTCGCCGAGGTCTACGACCTCTCCACCGCGTTGGAGTTGCAGTGGTACGAGGATCTGGGGCTGTGCGGCGAGGGCGAGGGGGCGAAGCTGCTGCGGGACGGGGTGACGGCCCTCGGCGGTCGCATACCGGTGAACACGAGCGGTGGCCTCGCGTCCTTCGGCGAGGCGGTTCCGGCGCAGGCGATCGCTCAGGTGTGCGAGCTGGTCCGGCAGTTGCGGGGCGAGGCGGGTGACCGGCAGGTCACGGGGGCGCGTGTGGGGCTCAGTGCGAACCAGGGGCTGTTCGGGCATGGGTCGGCGGTGATCGTCGTGCGGTGACCGGTGGGGGCGGGTGCCCTGCGCAGGGTCGTCCGGGTGTCCGAGAGGGCGGACAGGTGTGCGTCCGGGCTGTGCCGGACCGGGCATCATGTGTGAACAGCTCATGAACCGGGTTCCGGAGGGTGCGGGCGGCGTCATCATGCTGCCGTGCCTTCCTGGTCGGACACGCTCCGCTTCGCCTTCCAGCCGATCGTCAATCTGACGACCGGAGGGGTGTCGGCGCTGGAGATACTCGTGCGCCCCGAAAGCGGCGACGTGCTGGCGGAGGCCCGCCGGAACCCCGAACTCGACGGCAGGCTCGCCGCGTCCGCGATCCGGGCCGCGGCCCGGACGGAGACGCTGCTGCCGCTGCACGTGAACGTCTTCGCGGCGACGCCGGCCGATCTGGGCGGCCTGGCCGCGCTGCGGGACGCCGTAAGGGACGTGCGGCGGCTGCCGTGGGAGGTGACCGTCGACATCGTGCCGCCGTACACGCACGTGCCGCGGTCGGCCCTGCTGGAGGCGGTCGCCGACCTCCGGAGCGAGGGTTTCCGGATCTGCGCGGACGGGGTCGGGGACGGCGACGTGCCGCTGCGCGCGCTGGTGGATCTCGCGCCCGACATGGTGAAGCTGGACGCGTCGCTGCTGGCGCGGCCCGCGGCCGTGCGGGCGATGCGGACGCTGTGCGACGAGATGGGCGCGCTGGTGTCGGTCGAGGGGGTGGAGACGGAGGGGCAGTGCGCGGCCGCGCGGGCGGCGGGCGCTCAGCTGGCACAGGGTGAGTTGTTCGCGCCGCCCGCCCGGCTGCCCGCGGCGGACGTGTACGTGCCGCGCCTCTCCCCCGTGGCCCCGGTGCCGGTGTCCGGGCCCTCGGTGCGGCAGTTCCTGCGTCCGGCCGCGCTGTTGCCCGCGTCGGCGTCGGGGAGTGAGGTGCGGGAACTGCTCACCGGGGCTCCCGAGGTGTCGGGGGTGCTGCTCGTGGACGACTGCGGGAGCCCGGTGCGGTCGGTGCACCGGTCGCGGTTCCTGCTGTCGCTGTCGGCGCGCTACGGGCACGCGCTGTACGCCGACCGGCCGGCCGCGCGGCTCGCCGATCAGCCCCGTGCGGTCGGGGTCGACGCCACAGCCTGGGAGGTCCTCGACGTCGTGGCGGTAGGCGATCGGGACCGTACGTCGGACGATGTCGCCGTGGTCGACCGGTCCGGGCGGTGCGTGGGTGTCGTACGGCCGGCGGATCTGCTGCGGGCGCTCGCCGAGAGCCGGGTCGAGGAGGCGGCGGGTCTCAATCCGTTGACTCGGCTGCCGGGTTCGGACGCGCTCATGGGTGAGGTCGACCGGTGGCTCGCGGAGGGGCGGGCGTTCGCGTTGAGCTGGCTGGACATCGACCACTTCAAGCAGGTCAACGACGGGGCGGGGTTCGCGGCGGGCGACGAGTTGATCCGGTCCGTGGGGCGGGCGTTGCAGCGGGCCGAGTCCGGGGCGACCCGGGTGGGACACATCGGCGGCGACGACTTCCTGATCCTCACCGAACCGGACGGACTCGATCCGTGGGCCGGAGTGATGCTCGACACCCCCTGGTCGGCGGGCGGACGCGCCGTCACGCTGTCGCTCGCCACGGTCGTGTGCGCCCCCGGCAGCGTCCCGGACCACCGGCAGGCCGCCGCGTGCCTGGCACCGCTGAAGCAGGCCGCCAAGGCGCTGAGCGGGGCCAGTTGGGTGGTGGGGAGGGCCGGTCGGCCGGGGCACGAGGTGCGGCGCGGGGTCGAGGCGGTGGAGGTGGGGGCCGGGTCGGGGCAACCGGGGCGGGGCCGGGCCGGGTGGCGGGCCGGGTGACGGGCGGGGGCTCGCTGCTGCCCGCCGGTGAGCCGGTGACCCGGTGCTGGTGAGCCGGTCGGAGGGCGACAGGCGGGGGTCAGCGGCGGGCCCAACGGCCCACGTCGTCGGCGGAGTTCGACACGGGCGTGGGCACGCGCGCGTGATGGCAGTCATGGGCGCCGACCCGACCGTCAGAGGCCACGTGGTGACACGAGCGCGGGGTCCGGCCTCGCCGCTGACCGCCACACGCCCGTCCGTCGTTCTTGACCGGCGCGCCCCCTTCCGCGTCCCTGACCGCCAAGCCCCCGAGCCGCGTCCCTCCAGCGGTGCCGAGCCGTCGTGGTGGGCCGGTGCCTGGGGCGGTCCTTCGTCAGCATTGTTCGTCCGTGTTCTTGACGCCCCCTGGGTGCCGGTGAACACTTCCGGTGTCAGTCGGCATCGCCGCATTCGGGCGTCTTTGTGCATTGCGCCGCTCGGGTCTCCCGCCTGCCTATCGGGCCGTCCCCCACGGGCGATTCGGCTGCTACGGCACGCTCGTCACGGACGCCGGGCGGGGCGCGGGACTCTCCCTGCCTTCGGCTGAAGTAGCCATGGGAACGCACCCTGCACGCATGGTCCGGGGTCGATCACCCCGGGCCGGGGCCTAGGAGCCGCCATGAGCAACGGAGACATATTCCTCGGCGAGGTCATCGGTACGGCGATCCTGATCCTGTTCGGCGCCGGTGTGTGCGCCGCCGTCACCCTCAGGTTCTCGAAGGCGAGGGCATCGGGCTGGATCGTCATCGCGTTCGGCTGGGGCTTCGCCGTCCTGGCCGGCGCCTACACCGCCGCTCCCCTGTCCGGCGGGCACCTGAACCCGGCGGTGACCGTGGGCGTCGCGGTCGACACGGGAACGTGGGACAAGGTCTGGGTGTATCTGCTGGGCCAGCTGGTGGGCGCGATGCTCGGCGCGGTCCTCGCCTACCTGGTCTATCTCGCGCAGTTCCAGGCGAACGTCCGCAAGGAGGGCACCACGGAGGGCACGGCGGACGAGCCGACACCGACCCTCGGGATCTTCTCCACCATCCCCGAGATCCGGAACCCCGTCGCCAACCTGATCACCGAGATCATCGCGACGATCGCGCTGGTGCTCCCGATCCTCGCCTTCGGCAGGAACACGGGGATCGGCATCGGTCAGATCCCCGGCGAGGAGGCCGGCGTCTACGGCTCCGGCATCTCGGTGCTTCTGGTGTCGTTCCTGGTCGTGGGCATCGGCCTCTCACTCGGCGGGCCCACCGGCTACGCGATCAACCCGGCGCGAGACCTCGGCCCGCGCATCGTGCACACGTTCCTGCCGATCCCGAACAAGGGCACCTCCGACTGGGGTTACGCCTGGATCCCGGTGGTCGGCCCACTGGTCGGCGGGGTCCTCGCGGGCCTCGTCTACAACGCGGCCTTCTGACCCACCGCCGTCGCACGCGCATCGACGCAGGACGACGTAGAGACACAGGACGACGTAGAGACACAGGACGCGCAGAGACGCAGAACGCCTAGCGGCGCAGAACGCGTATCGACGCAAGACGTAAGGGGATGTCATGCCGGACAACGCCCAGAAGTACGTCGCCGCCATCGACCAGGGCACCACCTCCAGCCGTTGCATCATCTTCGACCGGGGCGGCGCCATCGTCGCCGTGGACCAGCGCGAACACCGTCAGATCTTCCCCAAGCCGGGTTGGGTGGAGCACGACGCCACCGAGATCTGGTCGAAGGTGCAGGCGGTCGTCGCCGGGGCGATCGCCAAGGCGGGTCTGCGCCCGGACCAGATCAGCGCGCTCGGCATCACCAACCAGCGCGAGACGACGGTCCTGTGGGACCGGGCCACGGGCAAACCCGTGCACAACGCGATCGTCTGGCAGGACACGCGTACCTCAGCGCTCTGCAACGAACTAGGCGGCCCCGACGGGCAGGACCGGTTCCGCGAGCAGACCGGTCTGCCGCTGGCCAGCTACTTCTCCGGTCCGAAGGCCGCCTGGCTGCTGGACAACGTGCCGGGCCTGCGGACCCGCGCCGAACGCGGCGAGATCGCCTTCGGCACGATCGACTCCTGGCTGATCTGGAACCTCACCGGCGGGACGGACGGCGGCCGGCACGTCACCGACGTCACCAACGCCGGGCGCACGATGCTGATGCACCTGGAGACCCTCCAGTGGGACCCCTCGATCCTCTCCGCGATGGACGTGCCGGAGGCCGTCCTCCCGGAGATCAGGTCCTCCGCCGAGGTGTACGGCACCGCCGTGGGCCAACTCGCGGGCGTCCCCGTGGCGTCGGCGCTCGGCGACCAGCAGGCGGCGGTGTTCGGGCAGGCCTGCTACGACGTGGGCACCGCGAAGAACACGTACGGCACCGGCAGTTTCCTGCTGCTCAACACCGGCAACCGGCCCGTGGCGTCGAAGAGCGGACTGCTGACGACCATGGGGTACAAGATCGGTGACGAGGCGCCGGTGTACTGCCTGGAGGGGTCGATCGCGATCACGGGCGCCCTGGTGCAGTGGTTCCGCGACCAGCTCGGCATCATCCGTACCGCCGACGAGATCGAACCGCTGGCCGCGAGCGTCGACGACAACGGCGGGGCGTACATCGTGCCGGCGTTCTCGGGGCTGTTCGCCCCGTACTGGCGCTCCGACGCCCGCGGTGTCGTCACCGGGTTGACGCGGTACGTCACCAAGGCGCATCTGGCGCGGGCTGTGCTGGAGGCGACGAGCTGGCAGACGCGGGAGGTCGTGGACGCCATGTTCCAGGACTCGGGCGTGCGCATCACCACCCTCAAGGTGGACGGCGGCATGACGAAGAACAACCTGCTGATGCAGCATCAGGCGGACGTCCTGGGCGTCCCGGTGATCCGCCCCCGGGTCTCCGAGACGACATGTCTGGGAGCCGCCTACGCGGCCGGGCTCGCGACCGGGGTGTGGAACGACCTGGACGAGCTGAAGTCGCACTGGAGCAAGGACGCCGAGTGGACACCGTCCATGGAGGACTCCGTCCGCGACCGGGAGTACCACAACTGGCGCAAGGCGGTGGAGAAGAGCCTCGGCTGGCACGAGGACGACACCGACTGAGGGCGCACCCTGAGGCCACGGCCCGTACCCCGGTCGGCGGGGGTACGGGTCGTGCTCAGGTCGTGACGGTCTGGCGGTGCTCGGCGGTGTACGCCATCGCGTGCCGGACGACGGCGACCAGGACGTCCTTGACGGACTCCCGCCGGCGCGCGTCGCACAGCACGACCGGGACGTCGGGGTCGAGGTCGAGGGCCTGGCGGACGGTCTCCGGCGGGTAATGCGCCGCCGTGTCGAAGCAGTTGACACCGATGACGAAGGGGATGGAGCGGCGCTCGAAGTAGTCGACGGCGGCGAAGCAGTCCTCCAGTCGGCGGGTGTCGGCGAGCACCACGGCACCCAGGGCGCCGGACGCCAGCTCGTCCCACAGGAACCAGAAGCGGTCCTGGCCGGGCGTGCCGAAGAGGTACAGGACGAGGTCCTCGCGCAGGGTGATGCGACCGAAGTCCATGGCCACGGTGGTGGTGTGCTTGCCCTCCACACCGGTGGTGTCGTCGACCGGGCGGCCCGCCTCGGTCAGCACCTCCTCGGTGCGCAGCGGCTTGATCTCGCTGACCGCGCCGACGAGGGTCGTCTTGCCCACGCCGAAGCCGCCGGCCACGAGGATCTTGAGCGTGACGGGCTCGACCGGAGGTGTGCCGCGCTCAGTGCGCCCGAGGATCATCGGTCTCTTCTCCTGCTGGATGGTTGTCGCGCGACGGCGGACCGCGGCCCGCTCACAGCGCCCGGAGGCCGCTGATCACGTCGCGCAGAATACTCTCGTCCACCAGTTCGGCAGGCGGAACTGGACGATTCACATGGACCAGTTCCTCGTCGACGAGGTCGCCGACGAGGACCCGGACCACTCCGACGGGCAGGTCCAGTTCGGCGCCGAGTTCGGCGACCGACTGCGGGGTGTCACGGCACATCTCCACGATGCGGACGTGTTCCGGGGACAGCGAGTGGTCGTCCTCCGGATCGTCGACGTGGGGCTCCGCGACGACCACGGCGATCAGATCGAGGCGGTGCTGCACCGCGTGGCTGGTCCGGCCGCGCGTCATGGCGTACGGACGGACCACCGGTCCGGCCTCGTCGTCGAACCAGTGGCTTCTTCCCTGACCGTCTCGGCTCATGCCATCCCACTACCCGCCCTGGGGCAGATCGGTACGTGGGGCGGAGCCCAGATGTACGCCGACCCGCTTGACCAGCAGCGTCATCTCGTAGGCGACCTGCCCGATGTCGGCCTCCGCGTCGGCGAGGACGGCGAGGGCGCTGCCGTCGCCGGCGGCCGTGACGAACAGGAAGGCCTCATCGAGTTCGACGACGGTCTGACGGACGTTGCCCGCCTCGAAGTGGCGGCCCACGCCCTTGGCGAGGCTGTGGAAACCGGAGGAGACGGCGGCCAGGTGCTCGCTGTCCTCCCGGGTGAGTTCCTTGGAGACGCCCGTGGGCAGTCCGTCGCCGGAGAGCACGAGCGCCTTGCGGATGCTGGCGACGCGCTCCACCAGGTCGTCCAGGAGCCAGTTCAGCTCGCCGGACGTGCCGGTCGCGGTGGGCCCTTCGGCCTTCGGTGCGGTCATCGACCGTCCCCCTCTGTCGTTCCTCGTGGTGCGGAGACGTCTCGGGCGTCGTCGCCCTCGGCGTTCTCCTCGCGGCCGCGCTGCCAGCCCCGCTGGAGCGAGGCCATACGGCTGCGTACTTCGTCGGCGTCGCGTTCGGCGGTGTCGGGCCGGTCGGCGCGAGCCCTCTCACGCTCGACCCGTCGGGCGAGGCCGTCCTTCAACTGCGGGGCCAGATTGGCCTGTCGGACTCGGCGGGGCAGCGGACTCGGAGCTGATTCTGCCTGGTCGACCGTCGCGTCCGTACGCGGGGTGGGGGCGCCCGGAACCGGCCTCGGTGCCCGGGGGGCCGGGCCGTCGGCGGCGGTCGTGCGCCGCCGTTGGGGCAGTGCCGGGGGCTCGTCCCCGCCGGGCAGGGCCCCCGGGCGGTAGCCGTCGGGGAGCGGGGCGGCTGCGGGGCGGGCCGAGGGTTCGGCGCGTTCGCCTCGCAGGGCGGTGAACGGCCGGGCGTCGGCGATGCCCGCCTCGCGGCCCTGCGGGGGCTCGTCCTCGGTGCGGCGTGGCTTCTGGCCAGTCACCGGGCGGCCGTGGGAGCTGACCAGGTGGGGTGTCCTGCGCTGCGGCAGCTGTACGGGGCCGACCGTGGGGTCGGGGTCGGTGAGGGGCGTCCGTTGCGCCTCGCCGTCGTGGGCCCTGCGCGGGTCGTCGTCGGCGCCGGTGAGGGGGCGGCGCGGCCGGAACAGTTCGCCTCGCTCGCCGTCGTCACCGAGGGTGGCCGGGAAGCCGCCGAGGGGGTCCAGCTCGACCGGTGCCTCCAGCTCCACGGGGCCGTCGAGGATGGCGGCGGAGAGCCCGGGCAGCCGGACCGGCACCTGGGAGAGGGCGGCGTTGCGCTCCTCCTCCAGCTGGGCCTCACGGGTGGGGTGGGCGCGGTCGAGGCGGAAGCCGATGCCGTTGGTGTCGGGAACGTCGTCGGTGAGGAGGGCGTCGGGGATGAAGACCACGGCCGTGGTGCCGCCGTACGGCGAGGGCTGCAGGGAGACGCGGACCTTCTGCCGCTGGGCGAGCCGGCTGACCACGAACAGGCCGAGGCGGTCGGTGTCGGACAGTTCGAAGTCGGGGGTCTCGGCGAGCTTCAGGTTCGCGTCGAGGAGCGCCTCGGCGGCCATGCCGAGGCCCCGGTCGTGGATCTCCAGGGTGAAGCCGTTGGCGACACGCTCGCCGAGGACCTGGACAGCGGTGTGCGGCGGCGAGAACACCGTGGCGTTCTCGAGGAGTTCGGCGACGAGATGGGTGAGGTCGGCGACGGCGGGGCCGGTGACGGCGACCCGCGGCAGCCGGCGGACCTCGATGCGCTCGTAGTCCTCGACCTCGGCGACGGCCGCGCGGACGACGTCCATGAGCTGGATGGGCTTGCGCCACTGCCGGGAGGGGGCGGCGCCGGAGAGGATGACCAGGCCCTCGGCGTGCCGGCGCATACGGGTGGTCAGGTGGTCGAGGCGGAACAGGTCCGCGAGTTCCTCGGTGTCGTCGGTCCGCCGCTCCATGGTGTCGAGGAGGGTGAGCTGCTTGTGGAGCAGGACCTGGCTGCGGCGGGCGAGGTTGACGAAGACCTCGGAGATGCCGCTGCGCAGCTCGGACTGCTTGACGGCGGCCTCGACGGCGGCCCGCTGGAGGGTGTTGAGGGCTTGGCTGACCTCGCCGATCTCGTTCCTGTCGTACTCCAGGCGGGGCACCTCGGTCTCGACGTCGACCTGTTCGCCCGCGGCGAGCCGGCGCATCACGCTGGGCAGGCGCACGTCGGCCGTCTCGTGGGCCTCCTGGCGCAGTCGGCGCAGGTCGCGAATGAGGACGCGGCCGATGCGGACGGACATGAACAGCGAGACCAGGAGGGCGAAGAGGCCGAGGACCCCCGCGACGACGGCTTTGAGGATGACGCCGGTGGCCAGGGGGCGCACCCGGTCCTGGTAGCGGTCGCCCGCCTCGATGCTGAGGTCGCGGAGGTCGGAGAGCACCGGTTCCACCGCGCTGTCCCAGCTCTTGGCGCTGACGCCCGCCCGCTGTCCGGCGACGGAGCCGATGACGTCCTGCTCGACCGAGCGCAGCGGCGCGGTGTTCGCGCTCCGCCAGTAGCCGGCGAAGCGGTCGCGCTCGGACGAAGGCAGCAGCGGCAGGGTGATGTCGTACAGCAGGGTCCGCTGGGCCACGAGGTCGGAGAAGTCGCGGATCTCGTCGCGGCTGATCCGGCCGGCGACGAGGACGGAGCTGAACAGCGCGTCCTCGCGGGACAGGAGCTCACGGGCGCGGCCGAGGTTGACCAGGGCGCGGCCCTGCTTGTCCATCTCCACGTTGTCCAGCGCGGGGAGGTTGGACAGGAGGGCGAAGCAGGGGTCGACCAACTCGTTGTAGAAGTTGAGGCCCTGGGTGACGGTGACAGTGCCGTCGTCGACGCCCGTACGCAGGGCCGGGAGGCCGTCGAGTGCGTTCAGGATGGTGGTGAGCCGCAGCGCGGTGGACTCGCCCATCTCGTCCCGCAGTTCCGCGTTCGTGGCGTGGTCGCGGAACTCCGCGACGGCCTTGTCGGTGGCGGTGCGGCTGCGTTCGAGGGCCTCGGCGGCGTCGGAGCCGCGCGGATCGGCGAGGAGGACCAGGGTCTGGCGGCGTTCCTGCTGGAGGACGCGGATGGTGTCCTCGGTGGGGAAGCCGATCTCCTCGACGATGTCGGCCACTCGGAAGAGGTCGCTCGCCGCACGCCCCGTCAGCACCGTGGCGAACGCCCAGACGCTGGTGAGGGCGATCAGGGGCACGAGCAACAGCGCCACGATCTTCCGGCGGATCGATTTCCCGCGAAAGCGCATGGCCTCCCCCAGCTCGACCCCCGCCGGCCCGGGGGCACACATGTGCGTCAACAAACGGCGTGAGCCTACTACCGACACGGGGGTATCTCGAAGGACCGTCGGAACCCACCACCCGCCCATGGCGAACCAGACATGGGGAGTTGTCCGTTCATTGGGGGAGATTGCCGCCCGCTGTCGGGCAGTTGAACCGATGGCATCCCGTCGGGGAAGTTGGCCGGTTGGCCGGATTTTTGCGTTCCTTGGGAATCTTTCGGCGTTCCTCGATCGTCTTTCTGTACGGGAACGCGGTGCGGAAGGGGCGACAGGCCCCGCAAGCCGCCCCCGGGTGGCGTAATTCGGAGGAAGTCGGGCACCAGAGGGGGGCCGGGTCTCGTGATCCCGGAGCTCTTGGTCCACCGGCGGTGGGGAGTGACAAGTTGATGGGCACGGCGGAGCGGCAAGCGGCGCTCGAGAAGGACACGGTGACACCACAGGCGGCGGCGAAGGCCGTTCGGGCTTCCGAGCGGGGCCCCGGGGCGGGCGAGGGTGTCACGGTGAAGGAGAGGAAGCCCGCCGCCAGGGACGAACAGAGTGTGCAGGACCGGGCGTTGTGGATCGAGGAGCCGGCGCGCAGGCGCCGACTGCCCGACCCGGTGCGGACGGCTGCGGTGCGCGCGGTCCTCATCATCGCGGTGACGCTGATTCAGGCGATGGTGGCGGTGCTGTCCACCCTGGCCGGTTCCTGGCTGGCCTTCCCGATGGTCCTGAGCAGCGTCGCCAGCACGATCGCGGCGACCTGGGGCGTGCTGGACGTCTGGGTGACCCGCCAGGTGTGGAGCCAGCGCAACGGCGTGGTGTCGGCGCCCAGCAGCACCGCGCGTGCGCTGCGGCGTGAGCGGCGGCGGGCCCGCCGTGAGGCACGCGCGGCGGAGCGTACGCAGGCGCGAATACGCCGTCGGGGCGGCGCCGGGCAGCTCTCGCACCCGTAAAGGGCGCGCGGCCCGTCTCCTCGTTCCTTCTGGCGCTCCGTGCGGGGCCCCTCGTGTGGCCCTTCTGTGGACCCCCGCGCGGGGCCTCGTGTGGCCCTTCTGTGGACCCCGTGCGGGCTCCTCGGGTGCTCCTTGCAGTGCGCCTTCCGGAGCCCCTTCGGCGCTCCCGCACGGGTTCCTTCTGCCGTTCTTTCCGACCGGACGTGTCAACCGTCACATTTGGCCGGTTGGTGGGCATAGAACGCGGTCTTCCGGTTAGGCGCTCAGCCGCAAGGGCGTCGGCACGGCGCTGACCAGGAGGAACGAGAGACATGCCCGAACTTTTCATCGGCGGAGCGTGGCGTGGCGCGCTCGACGGGCGGACCCGTGAGATCCGCTGTCCCGCCGACGGCAGCCTGGTCGCCGTCGTCGACGAGGCCGGCCGCGAGGACACCGTGGAGGCGATCGCCGCCGCGCGGCGCGCCTTCGACGAGGGTCCGTGGCCCACGACCCCGGCAGCCGAGCGGGGCGCCCTGCTGCTGCGGGTCGCCGACCTGCTCGTACGCGACAAGGACGCGCTCGCCCGTGCCGAGTCGCTCGACACCGGCAAACGGCTGGTGGAGAGCGAGTACGACATGGATGACATCGCGAACTGCTTCCGCTACTTCGGTCACGCGGCCACCGCCGAGACGGGCCGGGTCGTGGACACCGGGCAGGACGGTGTCGACAGCCGGGTCGTGTACGAGCCGGTCGGGGTGTGCGCGCTGATCACCCCGTGGAACTACCCGCTCCTCCAGACGGCCTGGAAGGTCGCCCCGGCGCTCGCGGCCGGCAACACCTTCGTGCTGAAGCCCAGCGAGCTGACCCCGCACACCGCGATCCATCTGATGCGGCTGCTGGAGGAGGCCGGGCTGCCGCCGGGCACGGCGAATCTGGTCCTCGGCGCCGGCCCCGAGGCGGGCGCCCCGCTCTCCGAGCATCCGGACGTCGACCTCGTCTCGTTCACGGGCGGCCTCCAGACCGGTCGGCGGTTGATGGCCAACGCCGCCGCGAGCGTGAAGAAGGTCGCCCTGGAGCTCGGCGGCAAGAACCCCAACATCGTCTTCGCCGACGCCGACTTCGACACCGCCGTCGACATGGCCCTCACCGCCGTCTTCCTGCACTCGGGACAGGTGTGCTCCGCCGGTGCCCGGCTGCTGGTCGAGGACGCGCTGCACGACCGGTTCGTCGACGAACTCGTGCGTCGGGCGGAGCGGATCCGGCTGGGCGGCCCGTTCGACGAGCGGGCGCAGACCGGCCCGCTGATCTCGGCGGCGCACCGCGCGAAGGTCGAGGAGTACGTCGCCAAGGGCGTCGCGGAGGGCGCGGTCCTGCGCTGTGGCGGCGAGCGGCCCACGGGCGAGGCGTACGACCAGGGCTTCTACTATCCGCCGACCGTCCTGGACGAGTGCGCGAGCACGATGTCCGTTGTCCAGGACGAGTCGTTCGGCCCCGTCCTGACCGTGGAGCGGTTCAGCGACGAGGCGGAGGCCGTACGGCTCGCCAACGACACGATCTACGGCCTGGCCGGCGCCGTCTGGACGACGGACGAGGCCAGGGCCCGGCGGGTGGCCGCCCGGCTGCGGCTCGGCACGGTGTGGATCAACGACTACCACCCGTACGTCCCGCAGGCGGAGTGGGGCGGTTACAAGCAGTCCGGCTTCGGACGTGAACTCGGACCCGCGGGGCTCGCCGAGTACCGCGAGGCCAAGCACATCTGGCGCAACACGGATCCGGCACCGCAGGGCTGGTTCGCGTAACTCCCTTGTGACAAGGGGGACTTGAAGCGTAGGTATGACTCCTCTTCCGAGTCCCGCGGATGCGGTCCCCCTCCCTGCCCGTGCCCGCGGGCACCTCACCCCGGCCCCCCATCCCGGCACCCGTCCCGGCCCTCATCCCGGCACCCGTAAGAGCCGCTCCCTCTTTCCCCGAGGCCCCCCAGGAGTCCGCTCATGACGACCATCGAGCAACCGACCGGACCACAGAAACCGAACGACGACGCCGAACTCGCCGAGTTCGGCTACAAACCCGAACTCAAGCGCACCCTCGGCAACTTCCACACCTTCGCCGCCGGGATCAGCTACATCTCGATCCTCACCGGCACCTTCCAGCTGTTCTACTTCGGCTACAGCAGCGGCGGCCCCGCCTACTGGTGGTCG
Organism: Streptomyces sp. NPDC030296; assembly: GCF_055572815.1. Lineage (NCBI taxonomy): Bacteria > Bacillati > Actinomycetota > Actinomycetes > Kitasatosporales > Streptomycetaceae > Streptomyces > Streptomyces sp. NPDC030296. The sequence continues at coordinate 491,113 of NZ_JBVICQ010000008.1, read as the reverse complement.
TGGCCCATGGTGTTCGTCGGCCAGTTCATGGTCGCGCTCTGCTTCGCCGAACTGGCGGCGCGCTATCCGGTGGCGGGCTCCGTCTACAACTGGTCGAAGAAGATAGGCAATCCGCATCTGGGCTGGCTCGCCGGCTGGATGATGCTGACCGCGTCGATCGTGTCCATCGCGGCGGTGGCGCTCGCCTACCAGCTGACGCTGCCGCAGATCTCCGATGTGTTCCAGTTCGTCGGGGACGGCACCGGCACCTATGACGTGGCGACCAACGCGGTCATCCTGGCCGCGGTGTTGATCCTGTTCACCACGCTGGTGAACGCCTTCGGCGTGAAGCTGATGGCCACGATCAACACGGCGGGCGTGTTCATCGAGTTGATCGCCACCGTGGTGCTGATCGCCCTGTTCGCGGTGCACATCACGCGTGGCCCGCAGGTCGTCCTGGAGACGAACGGCACCGGCGAGGGGTACGGCGGCGCCGGGTACCTGGGCGCGTTCCTCGTGGCCTCGCTGGCGTCGGCGTACGTCATGTACGGCTTCGACACGGCCGCATCGCTCGGTGAGGAGTCGCTGGACCCGTCCCGGAACGCGCCGCGCGCCATCATCCGGGCGATCGTCGCCTCCTTCGTCCTCGGCGGTCTCATCCTGCTGCTGGCGCTGATGAGCGTCTCCAGCCTGAAGGGCGAGAGGCTGTCCACGGACGGTCTGCAGTACGTGGTGCTCGACGTGCTCGGCCCGACGGCCGGCAAGGCGATGCTCTGGTGCGTGCTGATCGCGGTCACGGTGTGCGCGCTCGCCGTACACACGGCGGCGATCCGCCTGGCCTTCGCGATGGCCCGCGACAACAACCTGCCCGCGTCCTCGCTGCTGGCCAAGGTCAGCCCGCGCTTCCAGACCCCGGTCCTCCCGGCCGTGATCATCGGCGTGCTGGCCCTCTCGATTCTGCTCGTGAACATCCGCCAGCCGCAGATCTTCACGGTGGTGACCAGCATCGGCATCATCATGATCTACCTCGCCTACCTCGGCGTCACCGTGCCGATGCTGGTGGCGCGGCTGCGCGGCAAGTGGCAGCCGGCGGGCGACGGCAGGTTCTCCCTGGGCCGCTGGGGCGTCCTCGTCAACGCCCTCGCCGTCCTGTGGGGCACGGGCATGACCCTCAACCTGATCTGGCCCCGGGCCTCCGTCTACAACGCGACCGAGCCGTTCCACTGGTACCTGCGCTGGGGCGCGGTCCTCTTCGTCGCTCTCATCGCGGGTGGCGGCTTCGCCTACTACTGGTTCGTCCAGCGCCACAAGACCGGTGTGCTCGCCGAGCACGCGACGGCGGCCGCCGGGACCGGCACCGCGCCGTCCGGCCCGACCGCGCCCCCCGCCCCGACCGTCGCCTCCCCCGCGGCCGACTGACAGAACGACGCAGCACGCAACACGCGGTCCCCGGCGCCGATCCGCCGGGGCCGCATGCAACGCAAGGAGGACAACTCCCCATGAGCGCAGAAGAGTTCGATTACGTCGTGGTCGGCGGCGGCACCGCGGGAAACGTGGTGGCGGCCCGGCTCTCCGAGGACCCGTCGGTCACCGTGTGCGTGCTGGAGGCCGGACCCAGCGACGTCGGCGACGACGCCGTCCTGCAACTGGACCGCTGGATGGGCCTGCTGGAGTCCGGCTACGACTGGGACTACCCCGTCGAGCCGCAGACCAGCGGTAACAGCTTCATGCGGCACGCCCGTGCGAAGGTCCTCGGCGGCTGCTCCTCCCACAACTCCTGCATCGCCTTCTGGGCCCCCGCAGAGGACCTGGACGACTGGGCGGCGGCCGGCTGTACGGGCTGGTCGGCGGCCGACCTCTTCCCGCTCTACCAGCGGCTGGAGAACAACGACGCCCCCGGCGACCACCACGGCCGCAGCGGGCCGGTCAAACTCCGCACGATCAAGAGCGACGACCCGTGCGGCACCGCCCTGCTGGAGGCGTGCGCCCAGGCCGGGATACCGACGAAGCCCTTCAACACCGGTACGACGGTGATCCGGGGCGCCAACTGGTTCCAGATCAATTCCGACGAGAACAACATCCGGCAGTCCTCCTCGGTGGCCTATCTGCACCCGATCATGGGCAAGCGGCACAACCTGGAGGTCCGCACGGGCGTCCGCGCCAAGAAGCTGGTGCTGGAGGGGCGGCGCTGCGTCGGCGCCGAGTACCTGGACCCCGACCTGATCCACACCCGCACGGTCCGGGCCCGGCGCGAGGTCATCGTCTCCTGCGGCTCCATCGACACGCCGAAGCTCCTGATGCTCTCCGGTATCGGCCCCGCCGAGCACCTGCGCGAGGTGGGCGTGGACGTGGTCGTCGACTCGGCGGGCGTCGGCGAGAACCTCCAGGACCACCCCGAGGGCGTCATCATGTGGGAGGCCGCGCAGCCGATGCCCACCACGTCCAACCAGTGGTGGGAGGCGGGCATCTTCTACGACACCGAGCCCGGCCTGGACCGCCCCGACCTGATGTTCCACTACGGGTCCGTGCCGTTCGACATGAACACCGCCCGGCACGGCTACCCCACGACCGAGAACGCGTTCTGTCTGACGCCGAACGTGACACGGGCCAAGTCGCGCGGCACCGTACGGCTGCGCACCCGCGACTACCGGGACAAGCCGAAGGTCGACCCGCGGTACTTCACCCATGAGCACGACGTGCGGGTGATGACGTACGGGCTGCGGCTGGCCCGGCGGATCGCCGCGCAGCCGGCGCTGAGCGGATGGGCGGGAGCCGAACTGGCGCCCGGTCCCGACGTGCGGACCGACGACGAGCTGTTCGACTACATCCGCAAGACGCACAACACCGTCTACCACCCCGCCTGCACCGTGAAGATGGGCGCGGACGACGACCCCTCGGCGCCGCTCGACGCGCGGTTGAGGGTCAAGGGGGTCGAGGGGGTGCGGGTGGCCGACGGGTCGGTGATGCCGGATCTGGTGACGGTCAATCCGTGCATCACGACGATGATGATCGGCGAGAAGTGCGCGGATCTGTTGAAGGCCGACGCCTAGGGGGTGGATGCCCAGGGGTTGGGTGCCTGGGGACGCGGGGCGGCTGCGGGTCCGTCGTGGCCGGTCGCGCAGTTCCCCGCGCCCCTGTCACGCGGGGTTCGGCGTGGGCCTCTTGTACATCCGCGTCGCCGTGATCTCGCTGTGACCCGCTTCTCCCGCCCGGGGCTGCTGCGGCAGTCCCGGGCGGAGGTGTTCCTCGACGCTGATGTACTTCAGGCCGGCGCGGAGGTCGGCGTCGTTGCGCAGGCGGATGACCAGGGGGAACTCGGCCAGGGCGGTCGTGTCGAAGAGGCCCGTCGTGTAGAGGAGCTGGACGCCGAGGGCGTCCGACACGGCCCGCTGCAGCTCCAGCAGGTACGTCGCGTTGGCCCGGCCGATGGGGTTGTCGAGGAACAGGGTGCCGGCGTGGCGGTGCTTGTCGCGGCCCCGGTCGTTGCTGCGGAGCGCGGCCATCGTGCAGTACAGGGCGATGGCCGCGGTGAGCAGCTGACCGCCGGAGAAGACGTCGCCCATCTGCCCCACAGGGACGCGCTCGGCGCGGAGCACGGCATCGGGCTTGAGGATCTCGACGGCGACGCCCTTCGGCTGGAGGGCCGCGCTGACTCCGCGCAGCAGTAGGGACATGCCGTCGCGCCGCATGTCGGAGTTCTTCTTCACGGCCGCGCGGGTCGCCTCGTCGACGACCTCGCCGAGCCGCTCGGTGAGTGTCGCCTGGTCGGGTTCCTCGAAGCGGATGCGGAGGAACTCCTGTCCGGACCACTCCCCCAGGCCCTCGGGAAGCCGGGACAGCCGCTGGGCCGAGCGCAGGGTGGCGAGCGCCGACTCCACGAGTCCCCGCAGCCGGTCCACGATCGAGTCGCGGTTGCGTTCCAGCTGCGCCAGCTCGTCGGTGAGGACCCGCAGCCGGGGCGCGAAGGCGTCCGCCCACTTCTGGGCGTGCTCGGGCAGCGCGGAGGCGGGCAGCTCACGGATCTGCTGGCGCGCCGGGGTGCGCACCTGCTCGTAGCGGGTGGAGTTGGCGTGCCGTACGAGGATGTCGCTCGCCTCGCGCACCGCGCCCTCGGCGGCGGAGAGGTCGGCGGCGCAGCCGCGCAGGGAGCGGCGGGCCTCGGCGGCGGCCTTGCGGGAGTCCTCTAGGCCGCCCGGGTAGGGCTCGGGCTCCTCCTGGTCGTCGTCCGGGGCATGGTCGCGCAGGAGGTCCCTGAGCAGGGCGGCCGTCTCGTCGAAGCCGCCGGCCGCGTCCTCGGCGGCGCGGTGGGCCGCCAGCAGCTCCGCGTGGGCCTCGCGGGCCTGGGCCAGCGCCTCGGTGCGGGAGGCGAGTTCGGCGGTGGCGGTGCGCAGCAGGGCCTGGGCGTGGTCGGCGTCGCGCGGGACCATCTCCTCGGGCAGCTCGGTGTGCGCCTCGCCGTCCTCGGGGGCGTGCCGTTCGGCCTCGCCGCGCAGTCGTCCGAGCTGTTCGCTCGCCGTGGACATACGGGTCTCCAGCAGCTGCACCAGCTCCTCGGCGCGGGCCGACGCGGCCTGCCGGGAGGGGCCGTCGGAGCCGTCGGGCGACTGGAGGAGTTGCTCGGCGCGGTTGCGGACCTTGTTGCTGAGCCGGTCCAGTTCCGCGCGGGCGGCGCTCTCGTCGCTCTCGGCCCGGGCCTGCTCGGCGCGCAGGTCGGCGCCCACACCGACCTTCTCGTACACCTGGGAGGCGGCGCGGTAGGCCTCGCGGAGGGCGGCGAGGGGCTGCTTGGGCGCGTCGGTGTCCGCTTCCGGTACGTCGTCGGGGGCGCCCGCGATCTCCGCGCGCTCGGCGCGCAGCGCGCGTGCCGTGCGGCGGGCGTCGTCGGCGGCGCGCTGGGTGGCGCGGCGGTCCTCGTCGGCGGCGCGGGCCCGCTCCAGGCAGATCTGGGCGCGGGCCTCGGACTCGGCGGCCTCGTCGGCGAGTTCACGGAGCTTGACCTGCCAGCCGGCACGTTCACGCAGCCGGAAGGCGAGTCCGGCGAGGGCGTCGGCGGCGCGCCGGGCCTTCTGCGCGGCCTCCTGCCGTTCGTCCCGCACCTGGGCGGCCTCGGCCGCCGCCTCCTCGGCCTCCGCCCGCACGGTCCGGGCCTCGGCCAGCTCCGCCTCGGCCTCCTCGGCGAACGCGCGGGTCTCCCCCGCCGACGTGGCCAGCTCGGTGAGTCGGCCCGCCGGGCAGCCGGTGCGCCAGGAGGCGAGTCGCGCCGCGAGTTCCCGGTCCTTGCCGAGGCGGGCCGCGAGGGCCCGGATCTCCTCGTCTCGCTCGGTGGCGCGGGCGCGCAGGGCCTGGCGCTCCTCGTCGGCGGCGCGCTCGTCGTGCATGGCCGGGTTCGGCGGGACGAGGAACACCTCGGACGAGGCGCCGTCGCCCGCGTCCAGGGGCGGTGTGAGCGCGAGCAGGGCGGCTGCCGTGCCGACGGCGACGGCGGACCGCGGGAGCAGAGCCGCGTCGCTGAGCGCCGCACGGGCGCGGACGTGCGAGTCGGGGTCGGTGATGATGACGCCGTCGACCAGCTCCGGGCGCGCGGCGAGCACGCGCGCGTGGTCGGCGGGGTCCACGGCCTGGGCGAGGTATCGCCAGCCGGGCAGGGCGGGGATGCCGTGCTCGCCGAGGAACTCGACGGTGGCGAGGACGTCGGGGCCCGGCGGCAGCAGTCCGCCGTCGCCGAGGGCGCCGAGGATGCGGGAGTCGTCGGCCGCGGCGGTGCGCAGCTCGAACAGGGTGCGCTCCGCGGAGGACACGTTCTCGTCGAGCAGCTCGCGCAGCTCGTCCGCGAAGCGGTCCAGCTCCTCGGGGGTGAGGGGGCCCTCGCCCGGGGAACCGGAGGTGTCGGCGCCGTCGGCCGCCGGTCCCGTCCGCTCCGGTTCGGCGGGCCTCGCGGCCGCCGCGCCGCCGGGACCGTCGCCTGCGGTGCGGGGGACGGGCACCCCGGCTCGGGTCTTGCGGGCGGCGCCCGGCAGGCTCAGCAGTTCGGCGAGGCGCTCCTCCGCCGCGAGGGCCTCGGCGGTGCGCCGCTCCCCGTCGTACGCGCGCTCGGCGGCGACGGCGGCGTCGGCCGCGCGGGCGGCCGTCAGCTCCGCGCGGGCCTCGGCGGAGGCCGCCTCCCTGGCGTGCTCGGAGGCGCGTCGTGAGGCCTCGCGGGCGGTGTCCCAGGCGGCGACGGCGGTCTTCTCGGCGTCGCTGGCGGCGAGGGCGGCCCGGGCCGGGTCGGCGTCGGGTGCGCTGTCGTCGAGCCAGCCGGCCCGGACCGCCTCGGCGGTCTCCTGCTCGACCTCGCTGAGCCGCTGTTTCAGGTGCCCGATCTCGCTGCGGGCGCGCTGCGCCTCGGTGGCGGCGGCGGTGGAGTCCCGGTGGGCGGCCTCGCCGAGCTCCTGGAGGGCCGCCGACCGCTCCTCGCCCTCGTTGGCGAGGTGCTCGGCGCTCTCGGCGGCCGCGTGCAGGGCCCGTACGAGGTCGACGGCGGCCTTGGCGCGGGCGGCGAGCGCGGGGGCCGCGTCCCGCTCGGCCTCCTGGATGGCTGCGGCCACACGGGCGACGCGGTCGGCGGCGGCGCGGTGCCTGAGCACGGCCTCGGCGGCCTGCCAGGCGGAGTGCAGGGTGCGCGCGTCGGCCAGTTCCCGTTTCTGGGCGGCGGCCGACTTCTCGGCGGCGGCCAGCGCGAGCGAGGCGTGCCGGTAGGCGAGTTCCGCCGCGATCAGCGCGCTGCGCTCGCGGGCGCCCTCGGCATGGGTGACCGCGTACGCGGCGGCGGTGACCCGCTGGGCGAGATCGGTGCCCCTGACCCGTTCCCGGGTGGCCCTGGCGGAGAGTCGCCGGGCCAGGGTGCGGGTCCGCCGCTCCGCCGCCGTGTGGATGTCACGGGCCCGTGACCGTGCCTCGGCGGCCTCCACGATCCGGCCGAGCAGGTCCACGGAACCGGCGGTGAAGTCGCGTTCGGCGATCAGCTCGGCCCGGCGTCCGAGCTTGTTGCCGAAACCGCCGACGAGGTCGGCGAGCCCGTCGGTGTCCCGGGTGTCGGTGACCGCGCGGAGCAGCAGGTCGGTGAAGTCGGAGTCCTTCTTCACCGCGAACAGACCGGCGGCCTCACCCTCGTCGGCGTTCATCTCCCGCTGGTAGCGGAAGAGTTCGGGGTCGAGGCCGAGGTCGGTCAGATGCTCGTTCCAGCGGTCGTGGATCTCCTCCCAGTGCACTTCGAGGTGCGGATACGCCTTGCCCGCCTCGGTGAGGGCGTCCCGGAACCCCTTCATGGTCCGCCGCCGCCCCTGCGCGCCGGAGGCTCCCTCGACGGGCGGCCGGACGGCGGTGGACTCGGCGACGGGGAGGTTGTCGAGGCTGAGGCCGGGGCCGGGCCGGAAGGAGTACCAGGCCTCGGCGAACTTGCGCGGGTCATTGGAGACCTGGCGTCCGCGCCACTCGCTCACCTTGCCCACGACGACGCACTCACCGGTGAGGGTGTGCTGCCACTCCAGCGCGACGTGTCCGCAGTCGTCGGCGAGCAGGAACTTGCGCAGCACGCCCGAGCTTGCGCCGCCGAGGGTGTTGCGGTGCCCCGGCAGCATCACCGAGAAGATCAGCTTGAGCAGGACCGACTTGCCGCCGCCGTTCTCCAGGAAGAGCACGCCCGCGGGCGCGGGCCGGCGCGGCGGCCCGGTGGGCTCCTCCTCGAAGAACTCCGCCTGCTGCGGCGCGGGGTCGGGCACCGGCTCGCCGACACCCCTCAGGTCCAGCACGGTGTCGGCGTAGCGCGCACCGGCCGGCCCGATGGAGTAGAGGCGGACCCGGGACAGCTCGTACATGGTGGGGGACTTTCGCGGTCGTGGGGGTGGTTCGTGCGGAGACGTGGTGCGGGCGGTGCGGTTCGGGGCGGGTGCGGGCGGTGTGCGCGGGCGGGGCGGGTGCGGGCGGGTCAGGAGTGGAAGGGCAGCCCGGCGTCGGCCACCAGCTCCAGGTCGTCGGTGTCGTCGGGGGGCAGCAGGCTGGCCGTGCCGTCGGTGACCGGGACGATCCCCAGGTCGAGCAGTTCGGCCATCGCGGCGCTGCCCGCCATGTCCCGTACCTGGAGCTGGTAGCGGGCGGTCGTACGGTACGTACCGCCGTTGTCGTCGCCCGTGCGCTGGAGGAAGCCGGAGTCGGTGAGGAAGCCCACCGCCTTGCCGACGATGCCGGTGGTGGAACCGGCGAGCCGGCGGGCGTCCTTGGTGGCCCCGGTGGAGCTGCGTCTGGCCCAGATCCGCCAGGCGGCCTCCAGTCCGGGCGCGTCCGTCGCCGGGTCGGTGTTCTCCCCCTGCTCCTCGGCGCGCTCCTCCAGCCGCCGGCAGGCCTGCCGTACGAACGAGTCGACCCCGTTGACCGACACGCGCCCGATGTATCCGTCGTCCGCGAGGTCCTCCGGGCGGGGGAACGCCATCGCGGCGACCGCGAGGTGGGCGAGCCCGTGCAGGAAGCGGTCCACGGAGTCGGCCGAGGTGCGCCGTGCGTAGTCCCCCATGCGCACGGCGAACACGGAGTCCTCGGCGGCCGTCACCGCCATCCCGGCTCTCGGTGACACCTCCAGCACCACCAGTCCGAGCCCGGTGGCGACGGCGTCGGCGAGCCGGGCGAAGGCCGGGTCCTCGCGGTAGCGGCGCAACAGGTCGCCGTACTCCTGGTCGCGGGCGGGCTGGAGCTTGGGCTGGAGCCCGAAGGCGACGAGCCGCGCCGCGTCGGCGGCGTCGGCGGGGGTGACGGCGGCGGCCACCGGAGCGGGGGCGGCCTCCGGCTCACTCCACTCGACGTGCTCGCTCACGGCAGGGACTCCTCGATCTCGGAACAGGACTCGAAACAGGTCTCGGAACGGCTGTCGCGACAGGTCTCGGAACTGGGGACAGGGACAGCGGGGGCGGGGCCCGTGCGGGGGCCCGAGGGCGTTCTCATGCCGCCTCCGAACGGTCGGCCGCCATCCCGGCCGCGTCCAGCAGTGCCGTCCCCACGATGAGGTCGGCCCCGCCGAACTCCGGGTCGTCCAGCTCCGTCCCGTCGTCCACCGCGAAGAGCAGCTTCTCCTCCCCCTGCCGGTAGGCCGTGCCGACCGGGGGGCTGGCCGCGTGCACGGCCAGCAGGGCGACGAGATAGGGCAGTTCGGGGTCGGACCGCCGGGCCTCCGCGAGCAGTCCCGACAGCCGTCGGGGCGCGTCGGCGGGCAGGTCCAGCAGCCGCATGGCCGCGGCCAGCTGTTCCTCGCTGAACCGGCTGTCGTCCGGGGTGGCGATCAGGTCCGGCTCCGGCATCTCCGCGCCCAGGTGCTCCCGCTCCACCGGGGGCGTGAACAGGAGGTCGACGAGGTCCCCGAGCCGCGGGGATCCCGGCGTACGCAGCCCCGTCCCGCGGGCGAAGAACGCGTCGGTCACCCGCCGGGCCTGCTCCACGGGCAGCGGCAGCAGCGGGGCGAGCAGATGGCCGTAGAGGTCGGTGCCCGAGGTCGTCATGGGGGTGGCGAAGGCCTGCCGGTCCTGCTCCGCGCGGAACAGGGGGCCGGCCTCCAGCAGCCGGGACTGCAACTGGGTGTGCCGCCGGATGCAGTCCTTGACGATGTCGACGAGCTCGGCGGCGCGCCGCTTCTGCTCGGGGTCCTCGGACTCGTCGCGGGCCTTGCGGATATTGGTGAGGATCGCGTTCTCGTGGCGGTAGCGGTCGGCTACGTGGTCGAGCGCCTCGGCGATCATGTCGGGGACGGCCCGGAGCCAGTCGACCGCGCGGACGTTGCGCCGGGTGGCGTCCAGGGCCTTGCGGAGCGTCTCCGAGTACTGCACGGTCCGGTAGCGCGCCTGTTCGGCGGCGAGCTGGGCATCGGCGAGCCGGCCCCGGCTGATGAGGACCTCCAGCTTGACCTCGGCGGCGATCTGCGCGCTGGTGACGTCGGTGTCGAGGGCGCCCACGAGGACGTTGACGGCCTCGTCGGTGGTGCGGAGGTAGACCCCGCCGCCGTAGCCGGGGACCTCCTCGATCAGCTTGAAGTCGTAGTCGCGGCGCACATAGGTGCCGTCGGAGGCGAAGGTGCCGTAGACGGCGCGGAACCCGCGGTCGACGCTGCCGACGTTGATCAGGTTCTCCAGGACCCAGCGGGCGACGCGCTCGTGCTCCTCGACGGGGCGCCGCGGGGCCTGGGCGGCGATACGGGGGATGAGCCGGGCGACGATCTGGTCGTGGTCGGCGCCGGTGTCGAAGTCCATGTTGAGCGTGACCAGGTCGATCGCGGCGAGGGCGACCTCCGCCATGCCGTACACCGAGTACTCACCCGCGAGGTTGGCCTTGCGCGCGTCGAGGTCGTGCAGCGGCGCGGTGCAGGCGAGGGCGCGCAGCCGCCGCGCCAGGCCCTCGTCGGCGGCCGGGCCCGGCGCCGGGCGCGGCCCCGCACTGAGCTGGGGCGGAACGCTGTCCGTCGATACGGGTGAAGTCACGGTGCACAGATTAGGTCCTGGGTCTGACAGCGACCCAAATCGCTGCGCCGGGGCGGGGCACCGGGCCGGGCTGAGAACGCCACGCCATCGGGCCGGGCGAACGCCGTGCCCCCGGGCTGGGTCGCAGCCCGCTCAGGACACGTCGGCCACCCGGCGGCCGTAGACCTCGACCAGGCCCTGCAGCGAGTCGTCGAGGTACTCGGCCAGCATCTCCTCGGCCCGGTCGCGTTCCCCCCGCTGGAGCGTCCCGAGGATCAGCTGGTTCCGTGCCAGGTACGGCTCGTAGAGCTTGCGCGGGTTGTCCACCACGTGGAACGCGAGCCGCAGTTCGGCGAAGACGCTCCGCATGAGTTCGTCGGTGCGGGCGCTGCCCGCAAGGGCGACCAGTTCGCGATGGAAGTGGATGTTGGCGGTGGAGACGCCCTTCCAGTCGCCCTCTCGCGCCTGCCGCTGACCGTCGGCGACGGCCGCGGCGAGCCCGTCGAGGCCGTACGGCGGCTCGCCGAGCCCGCGGACGACGGCGCACTCCACGAGCCGGCGGGTGCGGTAGATGTCCTCGACGTCCTGGACGGTGAGGACCCGCACGAAGACCCCGCGGTTGAGCTCGTGCACGAGGAGCCGTTCATGGGTGAGCAGGCGGAACGCCTCCCGGAGGGTGTTGCGGGAGACCCCGAGGGCGCCGCCGATGCTGTCCTCGGACAGGCGGGTGCCCGGCGGGAAGAAACCTTCGGCGATCCGGCTCCGGAGGATGTCCGAAACCCGCTCGGCGGTGCTGGTGCGGCCCAGCAGGGCCCGGTCGTCGGCAAGTCCCGTCAGTTCGGCGGCCATGCGCCGAATTCAACCGCAGTCGTCAGAACGAGACAACATGGGTATTGAAGGATCGTTCAACGATCCTCTACCTTGCTGACAGGCGCCCTGAAACATGGCTCAGCACGACGGCACGGCTCACCTCTCACGCATCCTCCGTCCCTCATTGCGAGGTGCTCATGAGCTCGACCCCTCCCTCGTCCCCGGTCCCTACGACCACATCTCAGCCCCAGGCGGGCGCACCCGCCGCTGACGACGGCGCGTTCGGCTGGCTGCGCGCCCTCGGTCCACGCGGCCGCCGCGCCTTCGGTGGCGCTTTCGGCGGCTACGCCCTCGACTCGTACGACTACTTCACGCTGCCGCTGAGCATGGTCGCGCTCACGGCCTACTTCGGGCTGGACAGCGGCCAGACCGGCCTGTTCACCACGGTCACGCTGGTCGTCTCGGCGATCGGCGGCGCCGCCGCGGGTGTGCTCGCGGACCGGATCGGCCGGGTGAAGGCCCTGATGATCACGGTGATCACCTACGCGGTGTTCACCGTGGCCTGCGGCTTCGCGCCCAACTACGAGACGCTGCTGGTCTTCCGGGCCCTCCAGGGCCTCGGCTTCGGTGGCGAGTGGGCGGTCGGCGCGATCCTGGTGGCCGAGTACGCGAGCGCCAAGCACCGGGGGCGCACGCTCGGCGCGATCCAGAGCTCCTGGGCCGTCGGCTGGGGGCTCGCCGTGATCGTCTACACGGTGGTCTTCTCCGTCTTCGGCGACGACCTCGCCTGGCGCGTGATGTTCTGGACGGGAGCCCTGCCCGCGCTCCTCGTCGTCTGGGTGCGCCGCTCGGTCGAGGACGCCCCGGAGGCGGCCGCCGCGCGGGAGCGGAGCACCGAGAAGGGCTCGTTCGCCGCGATCTTCCGGCCCGGCACCGCGGCCGCTCCCGGCCTGCTGCGCACGACGCTGTTCGCGGTGCTGCTGTCCACGGGGGTCCAGGGCGGCTACTACACGCTGGCGACCTGGGTGCCGACGTATCTGAAGACCGAGCGCGACCTGTCCGTCGTCGGCACCGGCGGCTATCTCACGTTCCTGATCTCCGGTGCCTTCATCGGCTACCTCACCGGCGGCTACCTCACCGACCGCCTGGGCCGCAGGCGGAACATCTGGCTGTTCGCGGTGCTGTCGGCGCTGTGCATCCTGGCGTACGCGAACATACCGAGCGGCGCCAACGGCCTTCTCCTGGTGCTCGGTTTCCCCCTCGGGTTCTGCATGTCGGCGATCTTCAGCGGCTTCGGGTCGTACCTGAGCGAGCTGTACCCGGCGGCCGTGCGCGGCACCGGGCAGGGCTTCACGTACAACACCGGGCGCGCCGTCGGCGCCGTGTTCCCGACGACGGTCGGCTTCCTGGCGGACAGCTGGGGTGTGGGCGGCGCGCTGGTCTTCGGCGCGATCGGCTACGCCCTGGCGGCCGTCGCCCTCCTCGGTCTGCCGGAGACGCGCGGGAGGGAGCTGGTATGAACCCCGCGACCGCACAGGACCTCCCGCTGTCCGACACCGACCCGACGTGGGACGGCGCTTCCTCCCTCACCCCCGACGACCGTCCCGTGACCCTGGTCGAGCCGCACGCGCACGCGTGGAGCCCCGGTGAGGCCCGCGCCCGGTTCCGCGCCGGGCTGCCGGGGCCCACCGCAGGGGTCGCGGCCGGGCACACCCAGGCGAACCTGATCTCGGTGCCCGCCGACTGGGCGTACGACATGCTGCTGTTCTGCCAGCGCAATCCGAAGCCGTGTCCGGTACTCGACGTGACGGACGCTGGAGCCTGGACCACCCCGCTCGCCGCGGGCGCCGACCTGCGCACCGACCTTCCCCGCTACCGGGTGTGGGAACACGGCGACCTGGTGGCCGAACCGACCGACGTGGTCGACGTCTGGCGGGACGACCTGGTGTCGTTCCTCATCGGGTGCAGCTTCACCTTCGAGTGGGCCCTCACCGAGGCCGGCGTCCCGATGCGCCACATCGAACAGGGCCGCAACATCCCCATGTACGTCACCGGCCGCCAGTGCCGGCCCGCGGGCCGGCTGCACGGGCCGATGGTGGTGTCGATGCGTCCGGTGCCGCCCGAGCATCTCGCCGCCGCGATCCGGGAGAGCAGTCTGCTCCCGGCGGTGCACGGCGGCCCGGTGCACTGCGGGGAGGCGGCCGGCCTCGGCATCGCCGACCTGTCGCGCCCGGACTTCGGCGAGGCCGTGACCGCCGAGCCGGACGACATCCCGGTGTTCTGGGCCTGCGGGGTCACCCCGCAGGCCGCCGTGATGGCGTCGCGCCCACCGTTCGCGATCACTCACGCGCCGGGGCGGATGTTCCTGACGGACGCCCGCGACGAGCGGTATCGCGTGGTCTGAGCGAGAGCCCGGAACGAGCAGAATGGGAACCATGACCTCGATCGACCTCAACGCCGACCTGGGCGAGGGCTTCGGCCGCTGGCGGCTGACCGACGACGAGCAGTTGCTCACCGTCGTCACCAGCGCCAACGTGGCCTGCGGCTTCCACGCCGGGGACGCGGCCACCATGCGCCGGGTCTGCGAACAGGCGGCCGAGCGCGGTGTACGGGTCGGCGCCCAGGTCTCGTACCGCGATCTGGCGGGCTTCGGGCGGCGCGCGATGGACGTGCCGCCCGCCGAACTGGCGGCCGAGGTGGCGTACCAGATCGGCGCCCTGGAGGTCTTCGCCCGCGCGGCGGGCACGCGCGTGTCGTACGTGAAGCCACACGGCGCGCTCTACAACCGGGTCGTGCACGACGAGGCGCAGGCGGCGGCGGTGGTCGACGGGGTGGTACTCGCCGACGCCGCGCTGCCGGTCCTGGGCCTGCCCGGCTCCCGCTTCCTCGACCTGGCGGCGGGAGCGGGGCTGCCGACGGTCACCGAGGCGTTCGCCGACCGCGCGTACACCGCGCGGGGCACCCTCGTGCCGCGCGGCGAGGACGGCGCGGTGATCACGGACGCCGACGCGGTGGTCGGGCGGTCCGTGGAGCTGGCCCGCTCCGGCACGGTCGTCGCGCACTCGGGGGAGCGCATCCCCGTCCGCGCCCGCTCGCTGTGCCTGCACGGCGACACACCGGGGGCCGTGGAGCTGGCCCGCCGGGTGCGGGCCGAGCTGGCGGCGGCGGGGGTGCGTGTGGAGGCGTTCGCATGAGGGCGCTGCCGGTCGGCGATCGCGCGCTGCTGATCGAGGTGGACTCGGGTCAGGAGGCCGAGGCCCTGCACGCCGAGCTGCTGCGCCGCCGCGCCACGGGTGAGCTGACGGTGGAGGAGCTGGTCCCCGCGGCCCGTACGGTCCTCCTTGACGGTCTGGACGCCCCGTCCCGCCTCGCCGAGCGCCTCGCCACCTGGGAGGTGCCGCCCGTCCCGCCGCGCACGGAGGACGTCGTCGAGATCCCCGTGCGGTACGACGGCCCCGACCTGGGCGCCGTCGCCGCGCACTGGGGGGTCGACGAGGCGGAGGTCGCCCGTATCCACGCGGCGGCTGAATTCCGCGTGGCGTTCTGCGGGTTCGCCCCCGGCTTCGGCTACCTCACCGGGCTGCCGCGCGAGGTGCCGCGCCGGGCGACGCCCCGCACGGCGGTCCCGGCGGGTTCCGTGGCCCTGGCCGGTCCGTACACCGGTGTCTACCCGCGCTCCTCGCCGGGCGGCTGGCAGCTGATCGGTACGACGGACCTCGTCCTGTGGGACCCCGCGCGCGTGCCGGCCGCGCTGCTGACGCCGGGCACCCGTGTCCGCTTCACCCCGGTGGCGGCGCCATGAGCGACCGTGCCCTCGCCGTCGTCCGGGCCGGTGCCCTGACCACCGTCCAGGACCGGGGGCGGCCCGGCCAGGCGCACCTCGGCGTCCCCCGCTCGGGGGCGCTGGACGCGCCCGCCGCCGCCCTGGTCAACCGTCTGGTGGGCAACGCCCCGGAGGCGGCCGTCCTGGAGACCACGGTCAACGGCTGCTCCGTACGGCCCCGCGCGACGGTCACCGTCGCCGTGGGGGGCGCGCCCTGCCCGGTCACCGTGGACGGCCGCCCGGCGGCCTGGGGAGCGCCCGTGCGGGTTCCCGGTGGCGCGCTGCTGGACATCGGGCCGGCACGCGCGGGGGTACGCAGTTATCTCGCCGTCTCCGGCGGCGTGACCGTCGAACCGGTCCTCGGCAGCCGCTCCACGGACCTGCTGTCCGGTCTGGGTCCTCCCCCGCTGACGGACGGCACCGTGCTGCCCCTGGGACACCCGACCGGGCCGCACGCGTGCGTGGACGCCGTTCCGCACCCGGCGCCGCCCTCGGAGCTGGTCCTGCGGGTCACGCTGGGCCCACGCCACGACTGGTTCACGGGCTCGGCGCTCACCACCCTGGCCTCCCGTCCCTACGCCGTGTCGTCGGCGAGCAATCGCATCGGGCTGCGCACGGAGGGCCCCGCGCTGGAACGGGCGCGACCGGGTGAGGTGCCGAGCGAGGGCATGGTGCTGGGAGCGGTCCAGGTGCCGCCTGACGGCCGCCCGGTCGTCTTCCTCGCCGACCATCCGACCACCGGCGGCTATCCGGTGATCGCGGTCGTCGACCCGGCGGACCTCCCGGCCGCGGCCCAGGCCACACCGGGCACGCCCGTGCGATTCATCGCCGTACGACACCGCCGCTGACCGACCGTACGACGCCGCCTCCACCCCACTTCCACGGTGGTCTCACGGGCACCGGTTTCCCCGGCGGCGGTCGCCTCACGCCACCTCCGGCCGCTGCTCGGACCCCGTCAGCGCCGCGAGGGCCGAGGCCACCGCGTGGGCCGCGGTCAGGTCGAGGCGGGCGCTGGTGCCGCGTGCCTTGTGGCGTACCTCGGCGGCGGCGAGGGTGAGGAGCTGCGGCAGCAGGTCGGTGCACCGCCTGGCCACCCACCCCGTGCCCGCCGTGGCCAGCCACCACAGGCCGGCGGCGCGGGTCGGCGCGGGGGAGCCGGGTTCCGGTGAGGGCGCCGGACCCGTCACGAGCCCGGCCTCCGTGAGCAGCGCGTGGAAGCGGACGGCGAGCCGCCGATGTCCGCGCTCGCCGGGGTGGAGCCGGTCGGCACTCCACATCGCGCGGTCCGTCAGCCAGGCGCCCTCGCAGGCGTGCAGATGGACCGCTCCATGGCGCTCGGACAGGGCGTGCACGACGGTGTTGACGGCCCGCTGCCGCCGGGCGAGCGGCCGGGCGAGGGCTCCGGGCAGGCCGAGCATCGCGCCGGGGTCGGGCAGGCACGCGGTGAGCAGTTCGGCGCCCTGGTCCCGCAAGGCCCCGTACACCTCGTCCAGGCGGGCGGCCACGGCGTGGATGTCGAAGGTGCAGCGCAGGGTGTCGTTGACGCCGATGACGACGGAGGCGATGTCCGGGCGGAGCGCGAGCGCGGCGGACAGTTGGCGGTCCAGGACGTCGCGCGTCTGGGAGCCGCTGACGGCGAGGTTGGTGAACTCCACCTCGGGGGCGAGTCCGTCGGCGAGCAGCGCGGCCCAGCCCCGCCAGCCGTCCGCGACGGGGTCCCCGACGCCTTCGGTGAGGGAGTCGCCGAGGGCCACGAAGCGCAGGGGTCTCATCCGACGCCCTCCCATGCCGGGCGGCCGGCGTGCGCGTCGTGGGCGGCGAGGAAGGCGTCCACGGAGGTCTGCCAGCCGAAGCACTCGGCACGCGCGCGTGCCGCGTCCCGGCGGTCCCGCTCGGGTCGGTCCAGGAGCGACTCGACGGCGTCCGCGAAGGAGGTACCGCTGTCCGCCGCCGTGGCCCCGGCCGACCCGACGACCTCGGGCAGCGCCGAGGAGGAGCTGGCCACGACCGGCGTGCCGCAGGCCATCGCCTCCAGCGCGGCCAGCCCGAACGTCTCGGCGGGCCCGGGCGCCAGGCACACGTCAGCCGTGGCCTGGAGGGCGCCCAGCAGGTGGCGGTCGGCGACATGGCCGAGGAAGGTCACGGGCAGCCCGCGGGCCCGCTGTTCGAGCCGGGCCCGCAGCGGTCCGTCCCCGGCGACCACCAGCACCGCGCGCCGTCCGCGCCGGAGCAGCGCCTCCAGCGCGTCGAGCGCCGTGCCGGGACGTTTCTCCACCGAGAGCCGGGAGCACATCACCAGCAGCACGTCGTCCACGCGCGCGTGCCGCTCACGCACCCCCGGGTCGAGGAGACCGGGGTGCCGCCCCACGAGGTCGACGCCCAGCGGTGCGCGGACGACGTTCCGGGCGCCGATCCTTACGAACTCTCGCTCGGCGAACTCGGTGGTGCACACCACACGCGTGTAGGTGTGGGCGGTACGGACGTTGAGGGCGTCGGCGGCCCGCCGGGCCATCCTCTCGGAGAGGCCCCAGGTGCGCAGCACCCCGTCGGCGGTCTCGTGGGAGACCATCACCGCGGGCACCCGGGCACGTCGCGCCCATGCCCCGGTCCAGCGCAGGGTGGTGCGGTCGGAGACCTCCAGCCGGTCGGGGCGGAGGGACTCCAGGAGGGACGCGACCCGCCGCTTGTCCATGAGGACGCGGTAGCCGCCGGTGCCGGGCAGCAGGGGCCCGGGGAGGGTGATGACGCGGCCATGCTCGGTCTCGCGGTCGGTGTACCGCTCGCCGGGCACGACGAGCACCGGGTGGTGCCCCGCCGCCTCGTAACCGCGCCCCAGCTCCCGCAGGGCGGTGCGCAGGCCGCCCGAGGCGGGTGCCACGAAGTTGGCGAGCCGCACGATCCGCAGGCCCGAGCGGGCGGCGTCGTTCCGTGCGGCCCCGGAGGAAGCCCCGTTCATGCCGCCACCGCCGTCCGCGCCGCGAGCACATCGGCGTAGTGCCCGATGAGCTGGTCGCCGACGGCCGCCCAGGTGCGCCCCTCGACCATGGCCCGCCCGGCGGCCCCGTAGGCCGCCCGCAGCGCCGGATCGCCGGCCAGCGACGACACGGCGTCCCGTACGGCCGCGGCGTCGCGCGGCGGCACCAGCAGCCCTGTACGACCGTGTGCCACGAGGTCCAGCGGTCCGCCGGCGGCGGGGGCGACGACGGGCACTCCGCTGGCCATGGCCTCCTGCACGGTCTGGCAGAAGGTCTCGAAGGGGCCGGTGTGGGCGAAGACGTCCAGGGAGGCGAAGATCCGGGCGAGGTCGTCGCCGGTGCGGCGGCCGAGGAAGACGGCGCCGGGCAGGGCCTCGCGCAGCCCGGGTTCGCTGGGGCCGTCGCCCACGACGACGACGCGTACGCCGTCCAGGCCGCACACTCCGGCCAGCAGTTCGACCTGCTTCTCGGGCGCGAGGCGGCCGACGTAGCCGACGATCAGCTCGCCGTTCGGCGCCAGTTCGCGGCGCAGCGCCTCGTCGCGCAGGGCGGGCCGGAAGCGGACGGTGTCCACGCCGCGCTGCCACAGCTTCACCCGGGGCACCCCGTGTGCCTCCAGGTCACGCAGGGCGACGCCGGACGGGGCGAGGGTGAGGTCGGCGGCGGCGTGGACGGAGCGGATGCGCCGCCAGGCGGCCGCCTCGCCGGCGTGCACATAGGTGCGGGCGTAGCCGGCGAGGTCGGTCTGGTAGATGGCGACGGCGGGGACCCCGAGGCGCGCGGCGGCGGCCATGCCGCGCACCCCGAGGACGAAGGGGCTGGCCAGGTGGACGATGTCGGCCCGGTGGTCGACGATCGCCCCGGCCACCCGGCGGCTGGGCAGAGCGACGCGGACCTGGGGGTAGCCCGGGAGCGGGAGGGAGGGGACACGGACGACGGGGCACGGCGCCTGGAGGTCGGCGCCCGCCGCCGCGCCCGCGGCGGTGGCCGGGGCCACGACGAGCGGCGAGTGACCGCGCGCGACGAGGTGCCGCGCGGTCTGCAGGGCGCAGTGGGCCACGCCGTTCACATCGGGAGGAAAGGACTCGGTCACGATGACGACACGCATACCCGTGTTGTCGTCGTACCGGACGTGGCCGCGTCAACGTGGATCTTTCCGGACGAGGAACGTCCCATGAGCGTTGCGCTGCACACATGTCCAGGTCAGACCGTGTCCATGCCCTCCTGACCTCCGGGTCACGGGCTGTTCACATTGCGGGCATGTCAGGACCGATTCGGCTGCGTACGGCTGTCTGGACCTCGGCCTCCTCGGCCGGGTCGGCCGCCAGTCGGCGGAGCTGGTCGACGACGCGCGTGTCGCCCGTCTCGGCGTGCCGGGCGGCGATCTCACGGGTGGTCTCCTCGCAGTCCCAGAGGCACTCGACGGCGAAGCCGGCCGGGAAGGAGGGGTCGGTGGCGGCGAGTGCGCGGGCGGCGCGGCCGCGTAGGTGGGAGGAGGCGGTCTCCCGGTAGATGTGGCGCAGTACGGGTGCCGCGCAGGCGATGCCGAGGCGTCCGGTGCCGTCGACGAGGGTCCACAGGGTGGGGGCGTCGGGGCCCTCGCCGCGTACGGCCTCGCGCAGGGCGCCCAGCACCAGGTCGCTGTCCTGTGCGCCGCCCCGGCAGGCGAGCATGCGCCCGGCGGCCGCGCCCAGGGCGTCGGGCCGGTGCACCCAGCCGCGCGCCCGGTCGACGGCGGCCACGCTGCGCATCCGTTCGAAGGCGTCGACGGCTGCCTCCACGACCGTCGTGGTGCCGTCGGCCACCGCGCCCTCGATGAGGTCGAGGGCGTCGGGATCGTTGCCGTCGGCGAGATAGCGCAAGGCGGTACAGCGGGCGGCGTCGTCGCCGGACCGGGCGGCCGCGATGATCTCCGGCCGGTCCTCGGGGCCGGCGACGGCCGTGAGGCAGCGCGCGGCCGGCACATGGAGGACGGCTCCGCGTTCGATGCCTTGGCGGGCCCATTCGAAGACGGCGCTGACACTCCAGCCGGGCCGGGGTCCGCTGGGCCGCATCTGCCGCTGCCAGCGGTCGAAGCAGCCGGCTTCCTGGGCGGCACGCACGCGTGTGGCGACGGCCTCGCGGGGGTCGTCGGCCCACAACCGCCAGGGCCGGGGTTCGAAGGCGTCCCGGACGGTGGCGGCGAGTTCCGCCTCGCCCTCCGGGTCGGTGGAGAAGCGGGCGAGGACGGGTTCGGCGAGGGCGCGCAGCCCTTCGTCGTCGTCCCTGAGGGCCAGTTCGTCCAGGGCCCAGGCCCAGTTGGTGCCCGTGGCGGCGTACCTGCGCAGCAGGTCGAGCGCATCTCGCCTGCCGTACGAGGCGAGATGTCCGAGGACCGCGAGCGCGAGTCCGGTGCGGGACTCCTCGGTGTCCAGGACGTCCTCGGCGTCGAAGAGATGCCGTTCGATCTCGTCGAGTTCGCCGTGCAGGTCGAGGTAGAGCCGGGCGTAGTAGAGCGAGCGGTTCTCCACCTGCCAGTCGTGGCGGGGGTCGCTCAGCACACAGGTGTTCAGTGCCGCGAGCGCCTCGGCCCGCGGGGCGGTGAGCGCGTGCAGCGTGCCGTCGCCACGGCCCCGCTGCAGCAGGCCGAGCAGCGTACCGCTGGGCGCTATGAACGGTTCGAACATGGGAAACAGCCTCACATCAAGCGTCGACGCAACCGGGGATCTTGCTCTACCTGGCCGCGTGACAACACGTCGGGGCGCCCGCCGTTTCCTGCTTGCTGTAGACCATCTTCCTCTGCCTCTCGTCAGTGGCCCATGCGGACCGCATCACGGTCCACGTGGTGCGGCAACACCTGCCCAGCCATCGCGTCCGTGAATCACGACGTCATGATGACCCGGCGGTTCTTCCTGCCGCGACCGATATTTCCGGCGGCCCTGTACCGCCTCCCCCGTCTTTCGTTTTTTACCTGGTCAGAACACGTGGATCAGTGTGCGCCGAAGAGTTCGAGCAGCTCGGTCCTGCCGAACATCCGCGCCGTGTCGACGGCGTTCGGCGTGCCCTCCAGCGGGTCGGCGCCGCCCTCCAGAAGAACCCGGATGACACCGGCCTCCCCCTTGAAGACCGCCCCCGCGAGGGGGGTCTGCCCCCGGTCGTTGACGCGGCCCGCCTCGGCGCCGCGGGCCAGCAACTCCCGTACGGCGTCGGCGTGGCCGTGGTAGGCGGCCAGCATCACGAGCGAGTCACCGCGGTCATTGGTGAGTCCGGCCGGGACGCCGGCGTCGACGTACGCCACGAGCGCCTCCGTCTCGCCCCGCCGGGCCAGATCGAAGACCTTGGTCGCCAGCTCCACGACCTCCGGGTCGGGGGCTTCGCTCATCGCCGGGTCCACCTCTCTTCGTGTTGCCGCCACGAGCACGTGTGCCTCTGGAGCGTACGACGACAGCGCCGTACGGGTGAATCGCCAGAGTACTGGCTTCTCGCGCACATGAGCGGTCGTGGCCGAGGCAAAGATCACATCGGGTCACGCGCGGCGCAACAGCCCAGCTCGGGCGGCCGAACGCCCGCTCGCCCGCCCAGGTGGAAACGCCGGGATTTCCCTCATTTGCACCTTTAATCGTATGGATACATGCTGTGACCTTGGAAGGACTCATGGTGACTGTCCCCACCTACCAGGAGAACCCACATGATCCTGAACATCTCCGGCGTCGTTCTGCTCGGCGTCATCGTCTTCCTCTTCTTCCGCAAGGACGGCCTCAAGGCCTCGCACGCCATCGTCGTCACCCTCTTCGGCTTCTACCTGGCCAGTACGGGTATCGCCCCGAGCATCACGGCGGGCGGCGAGAGCCTCGCAGGCCTCCTCGGCGGGATCAAGTTCTGACCCCGTCCCCATCCGTACGCACCTCCAGGAGACAGCCGTGGCCCGGGTCACCCTCCCCCGCATTCTGAGCAATGGCGGCGCGCATCTCGCCAAGAGCCGGGAGCTGGCCCGGACGGCGGCCGACGGCGCCACCGACGTCCTCCATCCGCTGATCACGATCACCCGGGGACTGCGCCGGCTGGCGGCGGCCGGCCGGCGCAGATGGGTGGAGACACCGGCGGACCGGCGCGGGTCACTGCTGTTCCTCGCCGCCTCGGTGGTCCTGGTGGTGACCCTCGTGCCGTACGGAGCGCTGCTCGCCGTCATCGCCCTGATGGCGGCGGCAGCCTGGGCGGGCCGCGACGGCGCGAACCCCGAACCCACCGGCCCCGACGAGTCCCAGACCCAGCGTCTGCGTTCCCTCTACGAGGCCCTGGTCCCCTGTTTCTCGGCCGCCGAGGACCCCGAGCCGCTCTACGCGCACGGCGGTGCCTGGGACAAGGCCTTCCCCACCTACGCGTTCGACGGCACCGGGCGGATCAGCCATCTGCTGATCCACTACCCGGCGTACTTCGCCGACGGCGAGCCCGACTCCCGGGCGCGCGTCGAACACCTGCTGCACGCCAAGGCAGGCCGCGGCCGCGAGTACCGCTTCGACTGGGACGAGGAGGGCAACACCCTGTCCGTCAGCGTCCTGCCCCCGCTCGCCACCGACATCGCCGCCCAGCGCTTCGTGACGGCTCCGGGCGAGACGGTCCTCGGCTTCACCGACCCGGCGCAGGTGCAGCGCACGCTCCCCCTCTCCTTCGGGGAGGAGCGGCGCGACGTACCGCCGGTCGTCTGGCGCACCGGCGCCCGCTCCACCGAACCCCATCTGCTGGCCGTGGGCGAACCGGGCAGCGGTACGACCACGCTGCTGCGTTCCATCGCCCTCCAGGCGTTGCAGCACGGCGACGTCGTCATCGTCGACGGCGCAGGCAGCGGCGACCACGCGTGCCTGACCGGCCGGGACGGCGTCCTCGCCGTGGAGAGCGGGCTCTCCGGGGCACTGGCGAGTCTGGAGTGGGCGTCCCAGGAGACGGAACGCCGACTGATCGCCACGAACCGCGCCCGTCAGGCGGGGCATCCGGCCCCGGAGGACACCAAGCGCCCCCTCTGGCTGCTGCTCGACCGCCCGACCGTCCTGGCGCATCTGGCGGCGGCCGACGGGGGACGCGACCCGCAGTCCCTCCTCCAGGTCCCCCTGCGCCACGGCCGGGCCGCGAACGTCACGGTCGTCGTGGCCGAGCAGTTCGACCACCTGGACGCCCTCGGCGAGGCGGTGCTGCGTCACACCCGCGCCCGCGTGGTCCTCGGCCCCGCCACCGCCGAGCAGCTCCAGTCCGTCCTGGGGGCACCACCCCCCACGACCCCGACCCCCGACGTCCCCGCGGGCCGCGGCTACGCCCGCCTGGGCACCGCCCCCGTCCTGCGCCTCCAGGTCCCCGCCACCCCCGACCCCAACGACCCCGACGCCCCCGAGCCACACCGGGATTCAGTCCTGGCCCTCCTCCCACCGCACACGACCCCGGCGGACGAGATGAAGGACCTGGCGGCAGCCGACAACTGACCCCCGCACGGACCACGCCAGGCACGGGCCGGCTGCCCAGCCGCGGGCGGTCGTGCGGCTGCTACGGCAGAGGCGCCCTCGCCGCCGATCCCCAGCCGCCGCCCGCCATGCCAGCCATACCCAGCCGTCGGCCGCCATGCCCGGCTGCCGCCCGCCACACAGCCGCGGGCGGTCGTGCCGCTGGGGCGGCACGGGTGGGCGCAGCGGCACCTCGTCACCGCCGAGCCGCGGAACCAAGCCCGCCCAGCCACCCAGCGGACCCCGGCACCCCACCTCCGACCGCACCCTCACGCCACAAACGTCCGCGGCCCCTCGTTCCCCCCGGACGCCCCGCTCCGCACCAGCCGCGCCGCCGCGGCCAAGCGGGTCGCCGCCTCCTCCGCGACCGCCCCGCCCACGGTGAACGGCAGCCGCACGTACCCCTCGAACGCCCCGTCGACCCCGAACCGCGGCCCGGACGGCACCCGGACGCCGACCCGCTCCCCCACTTCCGCGAGCCGCGACCCGGACAGACCCCCCGTGCGGACCCACAGGGTCAGCCCGCCCCGCGGCTCGGTGAACTCCCAGTCCGGCAGCTCCCTGCGCACGGCGGCGACGAGCGCGTCCCGGTTCTCCCGGGCCTGCTCCCGCCGCATCCCGACGGCCTGCTCCCAGCCGCCGGAACCCATCAGCCAGTTCACGGCCAGCTGCTCCAGCACCGGCGTCCCCAGGTCCGCGTACGCCCGCGCGGCGACCAGGCTGCGGATCACCTCGGGCGCGGCCCGCACCCACCCGATCCGCATGCCCGCCCAGAACGCCTTGCTGGCCGACCCGACCGTGATCACCGTGGACCCCGCCGGATCGAACGCGCAGACCGGCCGGGGCATCTCCACCCCCTCGTCGAGGTACAGCTCGGCCATGGTCTCGTCCACGACCAGCACCGTGCCGGCGGCCCTGGCCGCGTCGACGAGCCCCCGTCGGCGGTCCTCGTCGGCGAGCGCCCCGGTCGGGTTGTGGAAGTCGGCGACGACGTACGCGAGGCGCGGCGCCGCCTCCCGCAGCACCTGCCGCCAGCGGTCCATGTCCCACCCGGCGAGTCCCTCGGCCATCGCGACCGGCACCAGGCGGGCGCCGGCCTCCCGCATCAGCTGCAGGATGTTGGCGTACGAGGGCGACTCCACGGCGATCCGTTCACCGCGCCCCGCGAAGAGGTGGCAGATGGCGTCCATGGCGCCCATGGCCCCCGTGGTCACCATGATCTGTTCGGGCATCGTGGGGATGCCGCGCGCGGTGTAACGGTCGGCGAGCATCGAGCGGAGCGCGGGCAGCCCGGCCGGATAGTCGCCGTGCGTGTGCGCGTACGGCGGGAGCTCCTCCAGGGCGCCCTGCACGGCCCGGGTCAGCCAGGGCTCTGGCGCGGGCAGCGCCGCGCACCCCAGGTCGATCATCGAGCCGAGCGCCTCCGGGGGCAGCGGCTCCAGGCCGCGCGCCGGCAGCGGCTTCCCGGCCGGTACGGCGGTCCAGCTGCCCGCCCCGCGCCGGGACTCCAGGAACCCCTCCGTGCGCAGCGCCTCGTAGGCCGCCGCGACGGTCGTACGGGAGACGGAGAGCGCGAGCGCCAGCTCCCGCTCGGCGGGCAGCCGGGCCGCCACCGGCACGCGCCCTTCGAGGACCAGCAGCCGGACGCCGTCGGCGAGGGCGCGATAGGCGGGCGGACGCTTGCTGCCCGGCCCACTGGGTCGGTCCTGCTGGGAGTTGAGCATGCGAGCGAGCTGCGCGGCCCCGACCGCGGAAGTCCACTGAGACACGTTTCCAGTCCACCTTCCCCGAATTGGCCATGGAGCACTTCACTCCTCAAGCCACAGGGTGACATGCGACAGGCCACTACCACCAACAAGGGGGACCTCTCGTGTCCGCACACGGGCATTTCACGCGGCGCCTGCTTCAGCTCTATGTCGGTCTCACCCTCTACGGCCTGAGCTCGGCGCTCCTCGTCCGGTCGGGCCTCGGGCTGGAGCCCTGGAACGTGCTCCACCAGGGACTCTCCGAACGGACCGGCCTGTCCATGGGGATCGTCCTCACCATCGTGGGCGCCTCGATCCTGCTCCTGTGGATCCCGCTGCGCCAGCGGCCGGGCCTCGGCACCGTCTCCAACGTCCTGGTGATCGGCGCGGCCATGGACGCGACGCTCGCCCTGGCCCCCGACGCCCGCACCTGGGCGGCCCGCATCGCCCTGATGGTCGTCGCGATCGTCCTGAACGGCGCCGCGACCGGCCTCTACATCGCCGCCCGCTTCGGCCCGGGCCCCCGCGACGGCCTGATGACCGGCCTGAACCGGGTGACCGGCCTGTCGATCCGTCTCGTCCGCACGGGCATCGAACTGACGGTGGTCGCGACCGGCTTCGTCCTCGGCGGCACGGTCGGCGTCGGCACCCTCCTGTACGCCGTCTCCATCGGCCCGCTCGCCCAGCTGTTCCTGCGCGTGTTCGCCGTTCCCTCGGCATCCGGCAGCACGGTCGTTGCCACGGGTCCATCGGAGCGGGCGATACTTCCCGGGTGACCGCCCTGATACGCCATCCGTACCTCGACCATCCGGGCCCGATCGCCTTCGCCCACCGGGGCGGGGCGGCGGACGGACTGGAGAACACCACGGCCCAGTTCCGGCGGGCGGTGGAGTCGGGCTACCGGTACCTGGAGACCGACGTGCACGCCACGCTCGACGGCAAGCTCGTCGCCTTCCACGACGCGACCCTGGACCGGGTGACCGACGGGGCGGGCCGGATAGCGGACCTGCCGTGGAAGGAGGTGGGGCACGCGCGCGTGGCGGGCGTCGAACCGGTCCCCCTCTTCGAGGAACTCCTGGAGACTTTCCCCGACGCCCGCTGGAACGTGGACGTCAAGGCGGAGTCGGCGCTCCACCCCCTGCTCAACCTGATCGCCCGCACCGACACCTGGGACCGCGTCTGCGTCGGCTCCTTCTCCGAGCCGCGCGTCGCCCGGGCCCAGCGCCTTGCCGGCCCCCGCCTGGCCACCTCGTACGGCACCGGCGGCGTCCTCGGGCTGCGGCTGCGCTCATGGGGTATCCCCGCCCCGCTGCGCCACTCGGCGATCGCCGCGCAGGTACCGGAGGCCCAGTCGGGGGTGCCGGTCGTCGACCACCGTTTCGTGCGGGCCGCCCATGCCCGCGGGCTCCAGGTCCACGTGTGGACCGTGAACGAACCGCAACGTATGCACCGTCTCCTCGACCTCGGCGTCGATGGCATCATGACCGATCACATCGACACGCTGCGCAAGGTGCTCGAAGACCGGGGGATCTGGGTCTGAGGCCACCGCGCGGCCCTTCCCGGGGAAGCGAGGGGGCACGGGTGGGCAGCGACACCGTGCGGACGGACGAGGCCGACGAGGCCGCGGACCGGCGACGCGAACAACGCGGCTGGTACTTCTACGACTGGGCCTGTTCCGTCTACTCGACCAGCGTCCTGACCGTGTTCCTCGGCCCCTATCTGACCGAGGTCGCCAAGTCCGCCGCCGACCCGGACGGTTACGTCCACCCGCTGGGCATCCCCGTCCGGGCGGGCTCGTTCTTCGCCTACTCGGTGTCCCTGTCGGTGATCGTCGCCGTGGTGGTCATGCCGCTGGTGGGTGCCGCCGCCGACCGCACCGGCCGCAAGAAGCCCCTCCTGGCGGCGGCCGCCTACGTGGGCGCCACCGCGACGGCCGGCATGTTCTTCCTGGACGGCGACCGCTATCTCCTCGGCGGCGTGCTCCTCGTCGTGGCGAACGCGGCGCAGTCCGTCGCGATGATGCTCTACAACTCCTACCTCCCCCAGATCGCGCCGCCCGAGGAACGCGACGCCGTCTCCTCCCGGGGCTGGGCCTTCGGCTACGCGTCGGGCTCCCTGGTCCTCGTCGCGAACCTGATTCTCTTCACCTCGCACGACAGCTTCGGTCTCTCGGAGGGCATGGCCGTCCGCGTCTGTCTGGCCTCCGCGGGCCTGTGGTGGGGCGCCTTCGCCCTGATCCCGCTGCGTCGGCTGCGGGACCGCCGCACACCGGTCGCGGCCACCGGGGAGGCCACCGCACCGGGGCTGCGCCAGCTGGCGGCGACCGTCCGGGACATGCGCCGCCACCCCCTGACGCTCGCCTTCCTCCTGGCGTACCTGATCTACAACGACGGCATCCAGACGGTGATCTCCCAGGCATCGGTCTACGGCTCCGAGGAGCTCGGCCTCGGCCAGTCCACGCTGATCGTGGCGGTACTGCTGGTGCAGGTGCTCGCGGTGTGCGGCGCCCTCGGCATGGGCCGGCTGGCCCGCCGCCACGGCGCCAAGCGGACGATCCTCGGCTCGCTGGTCGCCTGGACGCTGATCCTCTCCGTCGGCTACTTCCTCCCGGCGGGGGCACCCGTCTGGTTCTTCGTCCTGGCCGGCGGCATCGGTCTGGTCCTCGGCGGCAGCCAGGCCCTGTCCCGCTCCCTCTTCTCCCACCTCGTCCCGCCCGGCAAGGAGGCCGAGTACTTCTCGGCGTACGAGATGAGCGACCGCGGGATGAGCTGGCTCGGCCCGCTGCTGTTCGGTCTCACCTACCAGCTGACCGGAAGTTATCGGGACGCGATCATCTCGCTGGTCCTCTTCTTCGTGCTCGGATTCGCCCTGCTCGCGAGGGTTCCGGTGCGCCGGGCGATCGGCGACGCGGGCAATCCCGTTCCCGAGAGGATTTAGCACCGGGAGCGAAAGGGCTGTAGTGTACGCGTTTGGCCTGCCAGGCGTACCGTTACTGCGCGTCAAAGATGCCGAAACGCTGGGTGACATCTGCTGCCAGATGTGACAAACCGGGCGCCGGTGGGTACAACAAGGGCGGCTACGACGGCGACGCATGACCCGGAACGGGACACGGGACGGGAATCTTTACCGCCGACCGGACGTTGACCGGATGACGACGACAGCGACACCTGTCCTGTGGGCGACAAGCCCGGGAGGCACGATTCATGAGTGAGCGAGCTCTTCGCGGCACGCGCCTCGTGGTGACCAGCTACGAGACGGACCGCGGCATCGACTTGGCTCCGCGCCAGGCCGTGGAGTACGCATGCGAGAAGGGGCACCGCTTCGAGATGCCCTTCTCGGTGGAGGCGGAGATCCCGCCGGAGTGGGAGTGCAAGGTCTGTGGGGCCCAGGCACTCCTCGTGGACGGCGACGGCCCCGAGGAGAAGAAGGCCAAGCCCGCGCGTACGCATTGGGACATGCTGATGGAGCGGCGCACCCGTGAGGAACTCGAAGAGGTCCTCGAGGAGCGCCTGGCCGTTCTCCGCTCCGGCGCGATGAACATCGCTGTCCATCCCCGAGACAGCCGCAAGTCCGCGTAGCCCCTGCGGGGGCTGGGCGGCAGACCCAGAGCGACGAAGACCGCGGGCGCCGTACATCACGTACGGCGCCCGCGGTCTTCGTGTCTCCCTGAGCGGATTGCTGCCGAACCCCTCAGTACCCCAGCGGCGGTCGCGCGTCCCTCGGCTCGTCGGCGCCGCCCGGCGCCCCGTCCCTGATGACCTCGCCCGGGACGACCTTGCCGTCGGGCCGGTGGATCCGCGCCTGGGTGTACGCGTCCCCGAGCCCCCCGGCTCCCGCCTCCCGCAGCTTCCGTTCGAAGGTGCGCTCCGTGTACCGCCCCAGCGCCTTCTGCACCGGCGGCACCAACAGCACCAGCCCGACCACGTCCGAGACGATGCCCGGCAGCATCAGCAGCAGGCCGCCCAGCATCAGGAAGCCGTTGCCCTCGTTCTTGCCGGCCTCGACCCCCGACGCCACGCCGCCGGCCTGCTGCTGTTGCAGTGTCTCGGTCAGCGACCGGAACGCCCGCCGCCCGGCCCGCTTGACCACCGCGGACCCGGCGAGGAACCCGGCGACCAGCAGCACGATCACCGCGAGCCCACCGGCCGCGCCCGCGACCACTGTGAGCAGCCAGATCTCCAGCACCAGCCACGCGGCGATCCCCAGGGGCAGGAACGTGCGCAGCCGGGAGCGCCGAGGCCGGGCGGGGTACGTCGGGGTCGAAGCGCCAGTCGTCATGCCCCCAGTGTGCCTGCCGCCGTCTCAGGACGGGATAAGGGAACGATCAGCCCTTCCCGTCCGCGTCCGCGCTCCTGCTGTCGCGGCCGAGGACCTTGCCGACCCGTTCGCCCACGCCCCAGGCGGTGACCCGCCACAGCGCCTCGACGAGGATGTCCCGGCTCATCTTGGAGTCGCCCAGCTCGCGCTCGACGAAGGTGATCGGCACCTCGACGACGTGGTAGCCGGCCTTGATCGCCCGGCGGGCGAGGTCGACCTGGAAGCAGTAGCCCTGGGAGGCGACCTCGTCGAGGCCGAGCCCTTCGAGGGTCTCCCGGCGGAACGCGCGGTAGCCGCCGGTCACGTCGCGGACGGGGACATCGAGCAGGACCCGGGAGTAGAGGCTGCCGCCGCGGGAGATGAACTCGCGGGACTTGGGCCAGTTCACCACGCGCCCGCCCGGCACCCACCGGGACCCGAGGACGAGGTCGGCGCCCTTGAGCGCGGTCAGCAGCCGGGGCAGTTCCTCGGGCTGGTGCGAACCGTCCGCGTCCATCTCGATCAGGACGCCGTAGCCGTGCTCCATGCCCCAGCGGAAGCCCGCGAGGTACGCGGCGCCGAGCCCTTCCTTGCCCTTGCGGTGCAGCACCTGGACCTGGTCGTCCTCGGCGGCCAGTTCGTCGGCGAGCTTGCCGGTGCCGTCGGGGCTGTTGTCGTCGGCCACCAGGACGTGCGCCTCCGGAACAGCCTTGCGCACCCGGCCGACCACGGTCTTGATGTTCTCCGCCTCGTTGTAGGTCGGAATGATCACCAAGGCCGTGCCGAGCGGGCCGAAGCGCCTCTCCTGGCCTGCTGCCGCGAGGGTCCCGTCGCCGTCGTTCACTGCTGCCCCTTCAAGTCCGTACGCAGGGGTCCACCATAGTGGCCACGGCCTGCGCCGGAGTGTCGCCTCCTGTCCAGAGGGATGTCGATTCGACAGGGGGTGTGCGGGAGCACGCCCCGGGGGGCGTGTACGCCGGGCCAGAACGCGGTGCCGTCCGCCGCGGCGGATGGGGGCCCGGTGCCCTTCGGGCCGACCTGGGACCCGCTGGCTGCGGGTCGACCGAAAGCCGTTGTCTACTGAGCTGCCGGGCCCCACCCGGGTCGCACCTACCCGACCGGAACGTTCCCTCGCCGAGCGCGAACCCTGGGCCTGGCTGCCAGCGGTGGTACGCCGGTACGGCGCACCATCCCTGACCCAGCGGCGCTTCGACGACCGCGCGAAAGCTCCTCGGTCGGACGTCCGGTGGTGGACCCGGCCGAACCTATCGGCCTCCCGCCGCCCACTGTCAAATCCGTCTGACCTGCGGGTTCACCGTATGTGGCCTGGTGAGCGCGGAGGAGGCGCAGGTCGCACGGCGGCGGGGCGGGCCCTCACCCCTCCCCGCCCGCCGTGGAGATCACTCGCCCGGCCGTACGAAGACCGTGCGTCCGGCCACGACGGTCCGCAGACAGACGGGCAGGTCGGTGCCGGGGCTGAGATCGGGCAGGCCGGGGGTGCCGGAACGGGGGTCGGTGGACCAGCGGGCGACCCGGTCGTCGGGGGCCTGGACGACCAGCTCGCCGGTGCGCCAGACCGCGTAGTCGGCGGGGGCGCCCGGGACGAGGACGCCCGCGTCGTCCCGTCCGACGGCCCGCCAGCCACCCCGCGTGTGGGCCGTGAACGCCGCGCGCACGGACACACGGTGCTCCGGCGTGCGGTGGAAGGCCGCCGCGCGGACCGTGCCCCAGGGGTCCAGGGGGGTGACCGGGCTGTCGGAGCCGAAGGCGAGCGGCACCCCGGCCCGCAGGAGGGCCGCGAACGGGTTGAGGGCACGGGCGCGCTCGGCGCCCAGGCGCTGGGCGTACATGCCCTCCTCACCGCCCCACAGCGCGTCGAAGGCGGGCTGCACGGAGGCGGTGAGGCCGAGTTCGGCGAAGGCGGCGACCGCGTCCGGGGTGAGCATCTCCGCGTGCTCGACGCGGTGGCGGGCGGCCCGCACCCGGGGCAGACCGACCTTCTGGGCGGCCGCCCGGACTCCGTCGACCACGGCGGTCACGGCGGCGTCTCCGATGGCGTGGAAGCCCGCCTGGAGGCCCGCCTCGGTGCACGCGACCAC
The DNA here is from genome assembly GCF_055572815.1 of Streptomyces sp. NPDC030296. Lineage (NCBI taxonomy): Bacteria > Bacillati > Actinomycetota > Actinomycetes > Kitasatosporales > Streptomycetaceae > Streptomyces > Streptomyces sp. NPDC030296. Next base: position 459,446 of record NZ_JBVICQ010000008.1, on the reverse strand, counting down.
ATGGGCGGCGACGGCGTCCGCGTCGAGGTACGCGGTGCCGGTGTGCGGGGCGTCGGCATACGGCTCGTGCAGGCACGCCGTGTGCGAGCCGAGGGCACCGTCGACGAAGAGGTCGCCCGCGGCGCCGACGGCCCCGAGCGCCTGCGCCTTGGCGACGTCCCGCTCGGCCCAGTAGCCGACGACCCGGGGGCCCGGCTCCTCGGCGGCGAGCCGCAGCAACCCCGTGAAGTCGTCCTCGGAGGAGATCTCCGGGCCCGCGCACTCGTGGACCGAGCCGATGCCGAGGGAGGCGGCACGGGCGAGGGCCGCGCGCTGGGCCTCGGTGCGCTGGGCGGGGGTGATGGCGCCGAGGGCGGTGGCCCGTACGGCGTGGTGGGCGTCGCGGGTGAGCGGGCCGTCGTCGAAGCGGTCGGCGCCCGGGACGAGATCGAGCAGGGCCGTGGTGGCGACCGCCGAGTGGACGTCGATACGGCTCAGGTACAGCGGGCGTCCGCCGGTGGCCTCGTCGAGTTCGGCGCGGGTCGGGGGACGGCCGCCCGGCCAGCGGGCGGCGTCCCAGCCGTGGCCCAGCAGCACGCGGTCGGCCGGGCGGGCTGCGGCGAATTCCCGGACGAGAACGAGTGCGGCCTCCAGGGAGGGGGCGGCCGAGAGGTCGAGTCCGGTGAGCGCGAGACCGGTGGAGGTGGTGTGCACATGGGCGTCGGTGAACGCCGGGGTGACCAGGGCGCCTTCGAGGTCGATCACCTCGTCGACACCCTCGGCGAAGGCGTCGGCGGCGCCCTCGGAGCCGACCCAGGCGATCTGTCCGTGTTCGACGACCATCGCGGTGGCGAACGGGTCGGCGGGGCTGTGGACCTCTCCTCCGCGCAGCAACACGGTGTCCGACGAGGCGGTGCGTTCACTCATGGGGGACAGTCTCGCGCCTGCCGCCGGCGCGGCCACACCTGGGCCTGGGGCGGCGGTCACCGCCCCCCGGGGTCAGATTCTGGGCGGCCTGGCCTCGTAGGGGGTGGACAGCACCACCGTCGTGCGGGTGGAGACGCCCGCGAGGGTCCGCAGCCGGGCCAGCAGCTCCTCCAGCTCGTGGGGGGTGGCGACGCGGACCTTCAGGATGTAGTTCTCGTCGCCGGCGACGCTGTGGCACGCCTCGATCTCGGGCACGCCGGCGAGGCGTTCCGCGATGTCGTCGGGGGCGCTGGGGTCGAACGGTTTCACCGAGATGAACGCGGTCATGGGCAGCCCGACGGCCTCCGGGTCCACGACCGCGGCATAGCCCCGGATGACACCGCGCTGCTCGAGTCGGCGCACGCGCTGATGCACGGCCGACGTGGACAGGCCCGTGGCCTTGCCCAGGTCGGTGTAGCTCATCCGCCCGTCCGCGACGAGCAGCTGCACGATCTGTCGGTCCAGCTCCTCCATGGCGCAAGAACCTACAGGGCGGTTGATCTCCTCGGATACTCAGCGGCGCAGGTCATGACCGGTTCGTGATGTGACCGGGGGCCCGCCTCGGGCCGTCGGGGCGATCGGGCCGGTGGGCGGGGCATCTGCGAGCGGCATGTGACGAAGGCCACAGCATCCGAACAGGCTTCGTGATGATCTCGTGATTACCGCCAACACGGGACGGGAAGTGCTTGCTGTGGTCGAGGCCGCAGTGCCCGAACGGCCCAGCCCGAGGGGGAGAATCCCATGCAGAGTCTTAAGCGCCCTGGTCGTACCGCGCCCAAGCGCCTCCAGTCGGTCATCGAGCCCGAGCCGGAGGGTGTCGAACCGGACGACGAGTTCGACGCGTACGACACCTTCGAGATGTACCGGGTCATCTGCCCGGACTGCGCTCAGCCCATCGCCCTGCTGTCCGACGAGGACGCCCTGCCGGAGCACGCGCAGGTCGTGTCGCCGTGGAACCCGTTCGGGCTCACGGTCTGCGCCGGTACGGGCCGTGCGGCCACCGACGCCCGGTCGGCGGACGAGTCGGTCGAGCCGCAGGAGCAGGACACCGCCCTTCTGTTGACGCTCCCGCAGGGGCTCGACTGGCGGACACAGCCCTTCTCGCACGTCGGCGGCCCGGGATCGCGCCCGATGCGTGTGCCGATGACACGGCGCCAGGCCGCCTGATCCACGGGGCCGTCGGCCCTCCGCGTCCGCGGCCGCCCGCCGTCGTGACCGCCCCTGAGACCTTCTGTCGTGGTCGCCCGCGCCATGGCGTCCGCCAGGCCGCCCTGGTGCGGGTCCGGTGCGTCCGGAGCAGGGGGGCGCACGCCACGCCGACCGGGGCAGTGGCGAACGCAGGCACGACTCACCTGAGCGGTGACCGGCGCGCCGGTCGTCGCGTTGACCCGGTATGACCTCTACGTACTCGGTGGCCGGACGTCGCCACCACATCTTCGTCCCGGCCCCGGCAGAATCGGTTCCCCAGGGGGCGGCCTCCTCGCAGGATCCGCCCATCTACCGGGCCCTGATGCGGACGTGGGCCGACGGGGGCCGCACCCTGCCGGGGCGTCACGACCCGGAGTGGGTGCGGCTGACGAAGCCGCCGAGCGGCCTCGGTCAGTTCGGTGCCGCCGGGGACCCGTTCGCCACGAGCAGCTCGTTCGGCAGCTCGGCGCTCGGCTTCCACGGGCCCTTCGACGGCTCCCCCGTCGACTTCGTCAATTCGTTCAGCGTGACTCGGGACCCGCGAGGTGGCGGGCGATGACCATGCGCTGGATCTGATTGGTGCCCTCGACGATCTGCAGCACCTTGGCCTCGCGCATATAGCGTTCGGCCGGGAAGTCGGCCGTGTAGCCGTATCCACCGAGGATCTGCACGGCGTCCGTGGTCACCTGCATCGCGTTGTCGGTGCACAGCAGCTTCGCCATGGCCGCCTGCTTGGAGAACGGCCGGCCCGCGTCCCGCAGCCGGGCTGCGGAGAGGTACAGCGCGCGGCCCGCCTCTATCCGGGTCGCCATGTCGGCGAGCATGAAGCGCAGCCCCTGGAAGTCCGCGATCGGGCGCCCGAACTGCCGGCGGGACGTCGCGTAGGCGACCGCCTCGTCCAGTGCCGCCTGGGCCACACCGATCGCGCACGCCGCGATGCCGAGCCGCCCGGAGTCCAGCGCGGACAGGGCGATCGCGAAGCCCTGGCCCTCCTCGCCGAGGCGCCGGCTGTCGGGGACGCGCACCCCGTCGAAGTGGACCTGCGCGGTGGGCGAGCCCTTCATGCCCATCTTCTTCTCGGGCGCCGCCCCGCTCAGCCCCTCGGCGTCGCCGGGCACCAGGAAGGCCGTGATGCCGCGTGAGCCCTCGCCGCCCGTACGGGCCATGACCGTGTAGAAGTCGGCGATCCCGCCGTGCGTGATCCAGGCCTTGGTGCCGGTGATCACCCAGTCGTCGCCGTCCCGCACCGCCTTCGTCCGCAAGGACGCGGCGTCCGAACCCGACGAGGGCTCGGAGAGGCAGTAGGCGCCGAGCAGGCCGCCGCCGAGCATCGCCGGGAGGTGCTCGACCTGCTGCTCCTTGGTGCCGTAGGCGGCGAGGGCGTGACAGGCGAGGGAGTGGACGCTCACGCCGAGACCGACGGTGAGGCGGGCCGCGGCGAGCTCCTCCAGGACCTGCAGATAGACCTCGTACGGCTGGTCGCCACCGCCGTGCTCGGAGTCGTACGGCAGGCCGAGCAGTCCCGACTCCGAGAGCAGGCCGAAGAGTCCGCGAGGGAAGCGACCGGCGTCCTCCTCCTCGGCCGCGTACGGGGCGATCTCCCGCTGCGCGATCTCACGGACGAGCGAGATCAGATCCCGGGCCTCTTCCGTGGGCAGTTGACGGTCCACCGGCTGCGGGGCGCGGTCGGGCATGGCGACGCTCTCCTCCCTGTCGGGCACTGCGGCGGCGCACACCAGGGATGGGGCGGCCCCGCCGGGTCTTACGGGCCGCGGCCGATGCTGCCCCTCCGGATCTCGGAAGTGTGCTGGTCAGCGGCTGTGGCGCTTGGAGTATGCCCGATCAGCGGCATCGAGTCACCAGTTAACGACCGCTAATTAGAACAAAGGCCGGGAGCGGCTCTCGTCTAAGCCAATTGGTCCAAACCATTGACCAATTGGTCTAGTCCTTCTAGTGTTCCGGCAACGCGCCATCGCGTCCACGCCAATCGGCGGGCCCGAGCCGCGCGAGGCGGCGCCCCGGCGCGCCACCAGCAGGTCGGCTTTCCTCCCCCGCTCCCTCCCCGCTCCCTCACGAGGAGACCCCATGCTCCGACCGTCCCACCCCCGCACCCGCTCCCGGGCGCTGCTCGCCACCGCGTGTTGCGCCGCCCTCGGCGCGGGGCTCCTGGCCGGCGCGGGCCCCGCGTCCGCCGGCGAGACGGCGGCCGATACGGCCGCACCGCAGGCGGCCCCCGGCTCCAAGGTCGTCGGCTACTTCATCGACTGGGGCGTATACGGCCGCCAGTACTACGTCAAGAACATCGAGACGTCCGGTTCGGCGGACCGGCTCACCCACATCAACTACGCCTTCGGCAACGTCGTCGACGGCAAGTGCGCGCTCGGCGACCCCTGGGCGGACGCCGACAAGCCGTTCACCGCGGAGGAGTCCGTGGACGGCGTCGCCGACACCGCCGACCAGCCGTTGAGCGGCAGCTTCAACCAGCTCCGCAAGCTCAAGAAGCTGCACCCGAAGCTGAAGATCATCTGGTCGTTCGGCGGCTGGAGCTGGTCCGGCGGCTTCGGCGAGGCGGCGAAGAACCCCGAGGCCTTCGCGAACTCCTGCTACGACCTCGTCGAGAACTCCCGCTGGAAGGACATCTTCGACGGCATCGACATCGACTGGGAGTACCCCAACGCCTGCGGTCTCACCTGCGACACCAGCGGCAGGGAGTCCTTCGAGGAGCTGATGGCGGCACTGCGCAAGCGATTCGGCAAGAAGGAGCTGGTCACCGCCGCGATCACGGCCGACGCCTCGAAGGGCGGCAGGATCGACGCGGCCGACTACGCGGGCGCCGCGAAGTACGTCGACTGGTACAACCCGATGACGTACGACTACTTCGGCGCCTGGGACGCGACCACCGCCCCGCACTCGCCGCTGTATCCGTACCCCGGCATCGCGAACCCGGTCTTCAACACCGCGTCGACCATCGCGAAGCTCAAGAGGCTCGGCATCCCGTCCTCCAAGCTGCTGCTCGGCCTCGGCTTCTACGGGCGGGGCTGGACGGGGGTCACCGCATCGGCGCCCGGCGGCACCGCCACCGGCCCCGCCCCGGGGACGTACGAGGCCGGTTACGAGGACTACAAGGTGCTCAGGACCCGGTGCCCGGCGAACGGCAGGGTGGGCGGCACCGCCTACGCCAAGTGCGGGGACGAGTGGTGGAGCTACGACACCCCGGCGACGGTCAAGGGGAAGATGAAGTACAGGAAGGCGCAGGGCCTCGGCGGCACCTTCTTCTGGGAGCTCAGCGGTGACACCCCGGACGGCGAGCTGATCAGGGCGATCAGCTGACGCCGGAGGCACGGCACTTGGGGCGGAGGGCCGCCGGCGGGCCTCCGCCCCCTCCCCGGTGATCCGAACGGTCAGCCCTCGCGGCGGGCCGGCGCCGGGGCCGCGTACGACGGGTCGATCTCCTCGATGGCGCGCAGTGCCCCGCCCAGCATCTTGACCAGCAGCTCGCGCATGGTGTCGCGGTCCAGCCCCGGGCGGTCGATCCAGTCGAGGGTGGCGCCCTCGACCCCGCAGACCCAGCCGAACAGGCCCATGCGGACCACCGGGGCTATGTCGCTCCTGCCGTAGGCGCCCTCGGCGATGGTGGTGACGATGGCCTCGCGGACGCCGTCCCGGATGGCGTGCACCTGGGTGTCGAAGCCGACGCCACCGCTGACGATCGTGCGGTAGGCGGCCTGGTTGTCCTGGGCGTAGCGCAGATAGCAGTCGATGGTGCGCTGCACCCGCTCCACCGGGGGCAGTCGGAGGCCACTGGCCGCATGCGTGATCAGGTCGGCCACCGAGTCCTCGACGATCGCGAGGTAGTAGCCGCGCTTGGACTTGAAGTAGTAGTAGATCAGTCCCTTGGCCACATGCGCCTGCTTGGCGATGTCGTCCATCGACAGCGTGTCGTAGGACGTGTCCGCGAACAACCTGCGCCCGATGGAGATGAGTTCGGCGCGGCGCGCTAGGGATCGGTCGGTGCCCCGGGCCCGCGGACGTTCGATCCCACGCTGTTGACTGCTATTCAATTTCGGTCCTGGTCTCCAACTGCCAGCGGGACAACCCGCAGTATGGCAGACCCGCACCACCAGCTTGTTCGACTCTGATCGACAGGATCGGGCGGTGGATCAGGCCTCGGGATCGGCAGGGGGGCGGGTCACAGCAGACCCAGCTGAACCACCAGCATCGCGACGACCACGACGAGGATCCACCCCATGATGTGTTCGACGATCTCGGGGCCGTCGTCCTCGGGGCCGCCCGTGCGGGCGCGGACGTCGGCGGTGGCAGAGGTCGCGGTCATGGCAGCTCGCTGGGTGTGATCGACGTGCGGTGGACTTCCCCCCTACCGTGCGTCCACCTTGCCACCGGTCGCGGCGGTCGCGGCCGAGACCTTGGTCACACACGCACCCCGACCGCCGTGAGTGCCGCGCGCTGGCGGGCGGTGGGCCGCGCCGGGAAGTAGAGGTAGCAGACGCCGCCGGTGCCGGAGACAACCTTGCCGGAGGCGTTGTACCGCTTGGTCCGCAGCCAGATGTTCTCCCACTCGCGCCGCAGGTAGACGCGGCGCACCGCCTCGTTGGTCGGGGAGTTCGGGTCGTTGGCGACGACGTCCCCGTCGGCGGTGAAGCCGATCACCGTCATCAGGTGGCCGGCCGTGCCGTAGCCCGCCCCGGTCAGCTCGGTGGCGAGGAACGACTGGGAGGTGATCACCGGGATGCCCGCCGCGATCAGCTTCTCCAGGTCGGTGAGCGAGCCCAGCCGGGTCACCACGCCCTGGAGGTCCCGGTAGGTGGCGGCGTAGGCGGCGTTGAAGGGCCAGTTGCCGCAGCCCTCGTACGCGTAGTCGTAGGTGAACCGGGCGGCGTGGCACACCTGCGGGTCCGTGAACTCCGGGTTGACCCAGGACAGGTCCTCGGTGCTGGGCTTCCGCCCCCAGTACTCGATGATCATCTGGGAGGAGGTGGGGCTGCACCAGGCCTCGCCGCCGTTGTCGTACTCCGGGTACTGGCCCTTGTGGGTCTCCTGGGAGTAGCGGGGGACGTCCAGTTCGCGTGCGAGGCCGGGGGTGGAGGCCGGGACGGTGAAGCGGTCGGGGACGTCGGAGCCCATCGCGCCGACCCGCCAGACCGTGGGGGTGAGGCGCGTGCCGGGGGTGCGGTGGAGCGTCAGCCGCAGCCGGTACGCGGCGAGACGCAGCCCCGTGGCCGGGTCGTCGATCGCGAAGGTGTCCGTCCAGACGCTGCTCCGGCCGTCCTTCTGCCCGTCGAGGGAGGTCCGCCGGATGTCCTTGTCGCCCGACGCCCAACGGCCCATCACGTACCAGGGGGTGTCGGTGCCGTCGGAGTAGGTGCCCCGGAGCTCGATCTGGATCCAGGTGCCGGCCGGGGTGCGGGCGTTCCAGGAGGGGATGACCTCGGTGGCGGGCACGGCGAGCCGGTGCACGGGCGAGGTCCAGGTGGCGTACTCCCAGGTGGCCGTGCGGCCGGTGTGCGGGTCGGTGTAGTCGGTGGTGCCGACCGGGGTGCCGATCACCAGCCCCGGCCGCTTCCCGGCCTGCGCGCGGGTGCCCTCGGAGGTGCCGCCGCACCAGTCGGCGTACGACGTCCAGCCGTGGTGGTCGACGAGGCGCTCCGGTGCGCGCGCCGGGCGCGCGGGGGCCTTGGTCCCGACCGGTGGTGCGGCGGCGGCCGGGACGGCGGCCGCGCCGGCCGCCGCGGCGGCGGTGGCGACGGCTGCGGTCAGGACGGTCCTGCGGGACGGCTCGGAAAGTCTCGACATGGACGGGTTACCCCCAGTGGTCCGGGAAAGACAGTTCAGACGCACGACGTTCGCCAACTATGGACGCCGGACGCGGACTTCTGCCAGCATCTCGGGCCTCGCCACGCCCTCCAATATTGGTCGATACCACTGGCACGTTCCGGTGCCGCCCGTCCCGGTGTTCAATCGCCCCATGCGTATCTCCCCCGTCCCCGAGGACCCCGTCGTCAGCGATCTGGCCGAGCGGCTGCGGCTGCTGCCGCCCTCCTGCGGGCCGGTCCGGCTCATCGGCGTCGACGGGCACGCGGGCTCCGGGAAGACCACGTTCGCCGGACGGCTGTCCCAGGCGCTGGGAGACGCCCCCGTGCTCCATCTGGACGACATCGCCACCCACGACGAACTGTTCGCGTGGACCGAACGGCTGCTGGGCCAGGTGGTCGAACCACTGCGGCTCGGCCGTACCGCTCACTACGCCCCTTACGACTGGCGGCGGCGGACCTTCGGCCCCCGCGTCGCCCTGCCGCCGGAACCCGTGATCGTCGTCGAGGGGGTCGGAGCGGGACGCCGGGCGCTGCGGCCGTATCTGGCGGGGTTGGTGTGGATGGAGCTGCCGGACGAGGAGGCGTGGGCGCGGGGGCGGGCGCGGGACGGGGCGGAACAGAGTGAGTTCTGGGCCGGATGGGTCCGGGCGGAACGCCGACACTTCGCGGAGGACCCCTCCCGGCCGTTCGCCGATCTTCTGGTTCGCGGGGGAAAGGCGGGGTACGAGGTGCTGGCGGGACCTGGTGTGACCCCGCGCTCGAGGCTCGACCTCACTCAGGGTGACGACCCATCGGCAATGTGCTGAACTTGTGAAGGCCCTCGTCCGAGAAGTTCCCCGAGTGCCTCAACTCGGCTTGACCGAGGGCCCGTACAGGTCTTACGTTCTCAATGTGCGGCCCATGGGAGCCGCCCTCGTACGCGAAGCCCCCGATTGTTCCCCCGTGATCGGGGGCTTCGTTCTGCCCTCGGACGGTCTCCGAGCCCCTCCCGGCGCACGTTTTCTTCACCCTCGGTCACCGTGCGCTATGCGCCCCGTCTGCTCCCACCTCGTAATTCGAGCCCTGCGGCACCCTTCGAAGGGCGCCCGACCCGCAGGTACGATGCCCTGGGTGCGACCTTCGGACGGTTGCGGCAACGTGACCACGCAACTCCCGTCCGCGGCACAGCGGTTCGAGAAGGCTGCCGACGGGCACCGGCCCGTTCGGTTTCCACACGGGGGCACGGTTTGTGGGGGACGTGATGGACTTCGGCTCGCGGGGCCCCGAGGCTCCGGCCGACCTCGCCTGGCTGCGAGGCGTGGACGCCTACACCATGGGCGCGTATCCGCAGGCGGAGGAGGAGTTCCGCGCGGCGGTGCGGATGGATCCGGGCATGGCCGACGGCTGGCTCGGACTGCACGCGCTGCGAGTGGACACGACGACCGCCCTGCTTCGGATGTTCCGGCACCGGGAGCGCTTCGGTGAGCAGCGGGCCCGCCATCGGCGCACCCTGAATTCCTGGTACTGGCTCGGCTGGTGGGTCCAGCCGGTCCTGGAGACCCCGCGCGACCTGCTCCTCGCCCACGCCTCGCACTGGCTGGACGGGCGCCACGTCCCCGAACTGGACCGGGCGCTCGCGGGGCTGCCGCCGGTGGACGCCGACTCCCAGGTGCGCTTCCTGCACGCCTGCCGCGCCTACCTCGTCAAGGACTGGGAGCAGCTCGTCCGGCACACCGATCCCCTCCTCGACGATCCCCTGCTCGGTATCGAGGCCGGCCTCTTCGGCGGCATGGCCCGGGTACGGCTGGAGACGTACGGGCAGGCCGAGCCGCTGCTGTCCGCGGCGCTGATGCGCTGCCGCAGCGAGCAGCCGCAGCGCAAGGAACTGCGGTACTGGCTGGCCCGGGCGCACGAGGGGACCGGGCGCAGCGCCGCCGCGCTGCCGCTCTACCGAGCCGTGCACCGGGTCGACCCGGCCTTCATGGACACCTCCGCGCGGCTCGCGGCCATCGCCGAGGGCGACGGGTACGACGACGCGGCCGACCTCGCGGCGATCACGCTCACCGGGATCGGGCAGGACGCGCTCGACGGGGGCGACGGTCTCGACCTGCTCTTCGACGCCGACGGCCGGGACCTGAAGCTCTCCGACCCGGACCCCGTACCGCCGGGCGGGCTGCCGCCCGAGGCGGGCGACACCTTCGTACGGCAGAAGTCCGCGGTGCGGATCGATCCGCTGCCGGCCGGGCCGACCGATCCCGAACTGCTGGAGGAGGCCCTCGCCGAGCTGGAGCGGATGGTCGGCCTGGAACCGGTCAAACGGCAGGTCAAGGCGTTGTCCGCGCAGCTGAACATGGCGCGGCTGCGGGCCGGGCAGGGGCTGCCCGTGCAGCCTCCCAAGCGCCACTTCGTCTTCTCCGGGCCGTCCGGGACGGGGAAGACGACCGTCGCCCGAATACTGGGCCGGGTCTTCTACGCGCTCGGGCTGCTGGGCGGCGACCATCTGGTGGAGGCCCAGCGGGCGGATCTCGTCGGCGAGTACCTCGGCCAGACCGCCGTGAAGGCCAACGAGCTGATCGACTCGGCGATCGGCGGGGTGCTGTTCGTGGACGAGGCGTACTCCCTGTCCAACTCCGGGTACGGCAAGGGGGACGCGTACGGCGACGAGGCGCTCCAGGTGTTGCTGAAGCGGGCCGAGGACAACCGGGACCATCTCGTCGTGATACTCGCGGGGTACCCGGAGGGGATGGACCGGCTGCTCGCCGCGAACCCCGGACTGTCGTCGCGGTTCACCACACGGGTCGACTTCCCCTCCTACCGGCCGCTGGAGCTCACCGCGATCGGTGAGGTGCTCGCCGCGGAGAACGGGGACGTGTGGGACGAGGAGGCGCTGGAGGAGCTGCGCTCCATCGCCGGACATGTCGTCGAGCAGGGGTGGATCGACGAACTGGGCAACGGGCGTTTCCTGCGGACGCTGTACGAGAAGAGCTGTGCGTACCGGGATCTGCGGCTGTCGGGGTATCCGAGCGTGCCGACGCGGGACGACCTGTCGACGCTGAGGCTGCCGGATCTCATGCAGGCGTACGGGGAGGTCTTGTCGGGGCGGGGGCCGCAGGATCCGTCTGCACGGTGAGGGGGCGCCTTGCGGCTCGGGGGTGCGCGTCGGTTCGGCGGGTGCGGGTGCGTTGTGGCTGCTCGCGCAGTTCCCCGCGCCCCTGAAAAGCGACCGGGGCTGTGCCCCGTGCTTTTCCACCAGCCACCCCGCACCCGCACCCTGGCCCTCAGCTCGCCAGGACGTTCTCCGGGGATCCCGTCGTCCTCGGTTCTGCCAGGCGTACCGGCGGAGCCTGCCGGTGGGCCGGGTCGCGGACCTCGCCCACCAGGAGTTCCAGGACGTCCTCCAGGGCCACCAGGCCGAGGACCTTGCCGGACGCGTCGACGACCTGCGCGAGGTGCGTGGCCGCGCGGCGCATGACCGTGAGCGCGTCGTCGAGGGGGAGCTCCGAGCGGAGGGTGGTCATGGGGCGCCACACCTGCTGGGGGACGGCCCGGTCGGAGTCCTCCACGTCGAGGACGTCCTTGACGTGGAGGTAGCGGCCCATGAACGCGCCGGTCTCCGCGACCACCGGGAAGCGGGAGTAGCCGGTGCGGGCGGTCAGGGCCACCACCTGCGCGGGGGTGACCGAGGGGCCCACCGTCACCAGCGAGTCGCGCTTGAGCAGGACGTCCGTGACCGGGCGGGAGCCCAGCTCCAGCGCGTCCTCCAGGCGTTCCTGCTCCTCGGGGTCCAGCAGTCCCGCCTGGCCCGAGTCCTCGACCAGTCGGCCGAGCTGGACGCTGGTGAAGACCGCCTCCACCTCGTCCTTGGGCTCGACGCGGAAGATCTTCAGGATGCCCCTGGCGCAGGCGCCGAGGCCCACCGTGACCGGTCCGCAGACACGCGCGAAGGCGACGAGGCCGGGGCTCAGCCACAGCGCCGTCTTCTCGGGCGCGGCCATCGCCAGGTTCTTCGGCAGCATCTCGCCGATGACGAGGTGCAGGAACACCACCACGGCCAGCGCGATCACATATCCCAGGGGGTGGATCATCCCGTGCGGCAGATGGATCGCCTCGAACACCGGTTCAAGCAGCTTCGCCACGGTCGGCTCCGCGACCGCGCCGAGCGTCAGGGAGCAGACCGTGATGCCGAACTGGGCCGCCGCCATCATCCGCGGCAGGTTCTCCAGGCCGTGGAGGACCTGCCGGGCCCGTGCCGTGCCGAGCGGTTCGATCTGGCTGCGGCGGACCGAGACCAGGGCGAACTCGGCGCCGACGAAGAACCCGTTGGCGAGCACGAGGAGCAGGGCGAACAGGAGTTGGAGCGCGCTCATCGGGCCGCCTCCGCCACGGTGAGGGGTTCGGTGGCGGGAGCGGTACGCACGAGCCGTACCCGCTCGGCGCGGTAGTGCCCGACCTGGCGCACCGCCAGCCGCCAGCCGGGCAGCTCCGCCTTGTCGCCCGGCGCCGGGATCCGGCCGAGCAGGTCGGCGACGAGGCCCGCGACCGTCTCGTAGGGGCCCTCGGGCACATCGAGGCCTATGCGCTGGAGCACGTCGACCCGGCAGCTGCCGTCGACGTCCCAGGCGGGGCGGCCGTCCTCGGGCGCGGCCACGGCGAGTTCGGGCAGGTCCTGCCCGTCGTGCTCGTCGCGCACCTCGCCGACCAGTTCCTCGACGATGTCCTCCAGGGTCACCACGCCTGCCGTGCCGCCGTACTCGTCGACGACGACGGCGATGGGCTGTTCGCTGCGCAGCCGGGCCAGGAGCGGCTGCACGGGCAGCGTCTCGGGCACGAGCAGCGGGGCCTTGGCGATATGGCCGACCGGGGTGTGCAGCCGGTTGTGGGCGGGGACGGCGAGGGCGTCCTTGAGGTGGACCATGCCGACGATCTCGTCGATCCGCTCCCGGTAGACGGGGAAGCGGGACAGACCGGTGGCGCGGGTCAGGTTGACCACGTCCTCGGCGGTGGCCGAGGACTGCAGGGCGCTGACCTTCACGCGGGGCGTCATCACGTTCTCCGCGGTCAGCTCGCCGAGGGACAGGGTGCGGACGAAGAGGTCGGCCGTGTCCTGCTCCAGGGCTCCGGCCTGCGCGGAGTGGCGGGCCAGGGAGACCAGTTCGTCGGGGGTGCGGGCGGAGGCCAGTTCCTCGGCGGGTTCGACGCCGAGCGCGCGGACCAGCCGGTTCGCGACCGCGTTGAGGCCGGCGATGACCGGGCGGAACAGGCGGGAGAAGACGTACTGGGGGCCCGCGACGAAGCGGGCGACCTGCATCGGCCGCGACACCGCCCAGTTCTTCGGGACGAGTTCGCCGATCACCATCTGCACGGCGGACGCCAGCAGCATGCCGACGACGACGGAGACTCCGGAGACCGCGCCTTCGGGTGTGCCGAGCGCGGTGAAGGGGCCGTGGAGCAGCTCCGCTAGCGCCGGTTCGGCGAGCATGCCGACGACGAGCGAGGTGATGGTGATGCCGAGCTGGGTGCCGGAGAGCTGGAAGGACAGCTCCTTGAGGGCGCCCACCACCTTGTGGGCCCGGCGGTCGCCCTCGGCCGCGGCCTTCTCGGCGTCCGGTCGCTCGACCGTGACGAGGCCGAACTCGGCGGCCACGAAGAAGCCGTTGGCGAGGATCAGGAGGAAAGCGGCTGCGAGCAGCAGCAGAGGGATGGTCATGCCGCCGCCTCGATATGTCGGGAGGGGGCGGCGCAGGTACTACAGGACGATCCGTCCATCGCTGGAAGGAGTCACTCCTCGAAGTAGCAGGGGGCCACTGGTGTACCCGGTGGCACAACAGTGGCGGAGGCGCAACGAAAACGCCTCCGCCAACAGATTAATCAAGACATGGGCCGGTACGGCAGGGGCGGCGGCCCTGAGTCGGCCCCGATCTTCCCCTGTGTCGCCCTCGAGCCTGCTCGGGGGCGCCCCGGATGCGCTCACTGTCAGTCCGGGGTCACCCGGTGTCACCCGGTGTCAGCCCCGGGGCTGTTCGGGTTCACCGACGGAGCGGGCCTCGACCAGTGCCCTCAGGGTGCGGGCGTCCTCGATGGCGTGCTGCTTGGCGATGCCGGGCTGGATGCCGAGCGCGGGCAGGCTGGTGCCGTCGGTGAGGTCGAGGAAGACCCAGGGGTCGCCCACCCGCAGGTTCACCTGGACGATCTCCGCCCAGCCGAGTCGGCGCCTCCCGGCGATGTTGACGACGGTCACTCCGGACTCGTCGGCGACCACCTTGGGCCGGGAGAGCAGACACAGCACCCCGGCGAGCAGGGCGGCCGTGAAGACGAAGCTGAGCCGTTCCCCCGGGCCGAGGGTCGGCAGCAGCAGCGCGACGACGGTGATGACCGCGAAGATCGCGGCGGCGGCGGTCAGCAGGACGGCCCGGGTGCGCCCCGGCCGGAAGGTGACCGGCAGGGCGGGCAGATCCGACATCGCGTACGACTCCCCGGAACTCAGAGGCGGCAGGCGTGGATGGCGGTGGTCAGGATGGCCCGGGCACCGATGTCGTACAGGTCGTCCATGATCCGCTGGGCCTCCTTGGCCGGGACCATGGCGCGTACGGCGACCCAGCCCTCGTTGTGCAGCGGCGAGACGGTCGGTGACTCCAGGCCCGGGGTGAGGGCGACGGCCTTCTCCAACTGCTCGACGCGGCAGTCGTAGTCCATCATCACGTAGGTGCGGGCCACGAGGACGCCCTGGAGGCGGCGCAGGAACTGCTGCACCTTGGGCTCGTTCTCCGAGGAGGTGTCGGCGTCGACGCGGCGGATGACGACGGCCTCGGACTTCATGATCGGCTCGCCGAAGACCTCCAGGCCCGCGTTGCGCAGGGAGGTTCCGGTCTCGACGACGTCGGCGATGACCTCGGCGACGCCCAGTTCGATGGCGGTCTCGACGGCGCCGTCGAGGTGGACGACGGAGGCGTCGATGCCGTGGTCGGCGAGGTGTCCCGCGACGATGCCCTCGTACGAGGTGGCGACGGTCTTGCCCTTGAGGTCGGCGATGCCGGCCGCCGTGCCGGGCTTGGCGGCGAAGCGGAAGGTGGAGCGGGCGAAGCCGAGCGGGAGGATCTCCTCGGCGTTGGCACCGGAGTCGATCAGCAGGTCGCGGCCGGTGATGCCGATGTCGAGACGGCCGGAGGAGACGTAGATCGCGATGTCGCGGGGGCGGAGGTAGAAGAACTCGACCTCGTTCTCCGGGTCGACGATCCGCAGTTCCTTGGACTCACGGCGCTGGAGGTAGCCGGCCTCATGCAGCATCTCCCCCGCAGGGCCGGACAGGGAACCCTTGTTGGGGACGGCGATGCGCAGCATGAGGCGGGCTTCCTTCGTTGTCGTGGGTGCTCAGATGTGTGCGGGGTGACGGCTCAGAGGTGGGCGTACACGTCGTCCAGGGAGATGCCGCGGGCGACCATCATCACCTGGACGTGGTAGAGCAGCTGCGAGATCTCCTCGGCGGCCGCTTCCTTGCCCTCGTACTCGGCGGCCATCCAGACCTCGGCGGCCTCTTCGACGACCTTCTTGCCGATGGCATGGACGCCCTTCCCGACCAGTTCGGCGGTGCGGGAGGTGGCGGGGTCGCCGTTGGCGGCCTTGTGCTGGAGCTCGGTGAAGAGCTCCTCGAACGTCTTCTTGGACATGGTGGGCCCCACACTACGCCGTCACGGGCGTGTCTCAGCGCCAGGGTTCAGATACTGAGCGGAGCGTGGCCGCGGTCGCCACGGCCGCGGTCACCGCCTCGTGCCCCTTGTCCTCGTTGGAGCCCTCGATGCCGGCGCGGTCCAGTGCCTGCTCCTCGGTGTCGCAGGTCAGTACGCCGAAGCCGACGGGGACTCCGGTGTCGACGGAGACCTGGGTGAGGCCCTGGGTGACGCCCTGGCACACGTACTCGAAGTGGGGGGTGCCGCCGCGGATGACGACGCCGAGGGCGACGATGGCGTCGTAGCCGCGGCCGGCGAGGACCTTGGCGACGACCGGGAGCTCCCAGCTGCCCGGGACGCGCAGGAGGGTCGGCTCGTCGATGCCCAGGTCGTGCAGGGCGCGCAGGGCGCCGTCGACGAGGCCGTCCATCACCTTCTCGTGCCACTGGGCCGCGATGACCGCGACGCGCAGGTCGCCGACGTTGCTGACGGACAGTTCGGGTGCGCCCTTGCCGCTCACGTTGCTCCTTGGTTCCTGAATCTCGGTTCGAGACGGTCGTGCTGTGGTTCTGTGGTGCTCTGGTCCGGCTTGTTACTGCTCGCCGCAGGTGGTCACGGTGGTCGTGTCCAGCCAGGGCAGGTCGTGGCCCATCCGGTCCCGCTTGGTGCGCAGGTAGCGGAGGTTGTGCTCGCCCGCGCGGACGGGCATCGGTTCGCGGCCGGTGACGGCGAGGCCGTGCCGGACGAGGGCGTCGGTCTTCTCGGGGTTGTTGGTCAGCAGCCGGAGGCTGCGCACGCCGAGGTCGCGGAGGATCTGGGCGCCTGCGCCGTAGTCACGGGCGTCGGCGGGCAGGCCCAGTTCGAGGTTGGCGTCGAGGGTGTCGCGGCCGCGTTCCTGGAGTTCGTAGGCGCGCAGCTTGGACAGCAGGCCGATGCCGCGCCCCTCGTGCCCGCGGAGGTAGACGGCGACGCCGCGGCCCTCGGTGGCGATGCGTTCGAGGGAGGTCTCCAGCTGGGGGCCGCAGTCGCAGCGCAGGGAGTGGAAGACGTCGCCGGTGAGGCATTCGGAGTGGACGCGGACGAGGACGTCCTCGCCGTCGCCGATCTCGCCGTGGACGAGGGCGACGTGCTCGACGCCGTCGACGGTGGAGCGGTAGCCGTAGGCGGTGAAGTCGCCGAAGGCGGTGGGCAGCTGGGTCTTCGCCTCGCGCTTGACAGTGGGCTCGGAGGAGCGGCGGTAGGCGATCAGGTCCTCGATGGAGATGATCGTCAGGCCGTGCTTGCGGGCGAAGGGGATCAGCTCGGGCAGGCGCAGCATGCGGCCGTCCTCGCCGGCGATCTCGACGATCGCGCCGGCCGGGCGCAGGCCCGCGAGGCGGGCGAGGTCGACGGCGGCCTCGGTGTGGCCGTCGCGCACGAGGACGCCGCCGGTGCGGGCGCGCAGCGGGAAGATGTGGCCGGGGCGGACGAAGTCGGTGGGCCGGGCCGTGCCGCTCGCCAGCAGTTGGAGGGTGGTGGAGCGGTCGGAGGCGGAGATGCCGGTGGTCACGCCGTGCTCGGGGGCGGCGTCGACCGTGACGGTGAAGGCGGTGCGCATCGACTCGGTGTTCTGCTGCACCATCTGCGGCAGTTCGAGCCGGTCCAGTTCGTCGCCCTCCATGGGGGCGCAGATCATGCCCCGGCATTCGCTCATCATGAAGGCGACGATCTCGGGGGTGGCCTTCTCGGCTGCGATGACGAGGTCTCCCTCGTTCTCCCGGTCCTCGTCGTCGACGACCACGACGGGGCGGCCGGCCGCGATGTCGGCGATGGCCTGCTCCACCGGGTCGAGCCCGAAGTTCTCGATGCCGTCGGTGCTGTAGAGAATCGGCGCCATGGTCATGCCGGGGCTCCTTCCAGGGCGGGCTTGCGGGACCGCAGCCACCAGTCGCGCATGCCCCACAGGACCAGCGCGCCGTAGATGATGTAGACGAAACCGGAGAAGGCGTAGCCGTTGGCGAAGTTGAGCGGTACGCCCACGAGGTCGACCAGCAGCCAGGCGAACCAGAACTCGACCATGCCGCGTGCCTGGGCGTACATGGCGACGATGGTGCCGGTGAAGATGTACGCGTCCGGCCAGGGGTCCCAGGACAGCGTGGGGAACGCGGTGAAGAGTCCGCCGACGGTGAGGGTGCCGAGGGCGGCGCCGGCGAGGAGGTAGCCGCGTTCGCGCCAGGTGGCGAAGCGGGGGGCGATGGCACCGTCCGCGGCCTGTCCCTTGGTGCGGTTCCACTGCCACCAGCCGTACGCGGCGACGGCCATGACGATGACCTGCTTGCCGGCGCTGCCGGTGAGGTGGCCGGCGAAGGCACCGAAGAGGATGAGGCCGGAGAGGAACTGCACGGGCCAGTTCCAGATGGAGCGGATCGCGCCGAGGGCGAGGGCGATGAGGCCCAGGATGTTCCCGATCATGTCCGACCAGAGGATCTGCTGGCCGAACGCCGTGAAGGCGACCGAGTTCAGCGAGTTCATCGCGTGGCCCCTTGCGATCCGAGGAGCCGCTCGACGTACTTGGCGATGACGTCGACCTCGAGGTTGACCGGGTCGCCGGGCTGCTTGCGGCCGAGGGTGGTCAGGTCGAGGGTGGTGGGGATGAGGCTGACGGTGAAGTGGTCGGTGCCGGCCTCGACGACAGTGAGGCTGATGCCGTCGACGGTGATGGAGCCCTTCTCCACGACGTACCGGGTGAGGTCGGCGGGGAGCGAGATCTTGACGATCTCCCAGTTCTCGGACGGCTTGCGCTCGATGATCTGGCCGGTGCCGTCGACGTGGCCCTGCACGATGTGGCCGCCGAGGCGTTCGCCGACGGCCATGGGGCGTTCGAGGTTGACGCGGGAGCCGACGGTGAGGGCGCCGAGGCTGGAGCGGTCGAGGGTCTCCGCCATGACGTCGGCGGTGAACCAGTCGTCCTCGTGCTCCACGACCGTGAGACAGACGCCGTTGACGGCGATGGAGTCGCCGTGCTTCGCCCCCTGGGTGACGACGGGGCCACGCAGTCGGAAGCGGGAGGAGTCGCCGAGGTTCTCGACGGTGGTGACCTCACCCAGCTCTTCGACGATTCCGGTGAACACTTCCCGGGTCCTCCTGCCTCGTAGGGCTCGGACTCCGGGGCTGTCGAAGACGACAGAGATCAGCGGACTACGGCACAGGGGGCGACGCCGTGTGGAGGACCCACTCCTGCTGGAGCAGGCCGACAACAGTCGGCGGCGCGCACGCATGCCCGCCCGCCGCGCACTGCCTCCCATCCGGACTTTAACCGTCGGTCCAGGAATTTCACCTGGTCAACCGGCCGCTGGAAGCGACCGGGTCGCGGACTGTAACCGCCGGTTCGGACTTTCACCGACCCCGGAGTGCGCTGCTTCTGGTACATGGCCAGTGTGCCACGACTGATCGCCACCCATGCGGGTGATGACTGTGGGGTGGCTCACAGATGGTGTCACTGGACTTCTACGGCGAGTGACACGGAGGCCGGGCCCTGACTGACCACGCGTCACTTTCCGCCCCACCGGCCCCAGTCGAACCAGGTCGAGCCCTGCCGAGCGGCACGCCGGACCCCCCCGGTCGGCGAGGGAGGGGGAGAGGGGGGAAGGGGAAGGGAGGGGGAGAGGGGACCCGGCGGCGGGGCAAGGGCCGTCGTCACCGCCGCCGGGCCGACTGGGGGCGGCCAGTGCGCCTTCCGGACGAGTAACCGCGATCGCAGACCTTAAAAGGACTAGACCAACCTGGTCAATGTTCCTCGCCCCCGTGTCACATTCCATGGGTGCTGTCCGGTCATAGCTACCGAAGGCGTTCGCGGGGAGCGCCGGTGTCGAAAGGTGGACAGCATGACCACGATCCTGGTGACCGGCGGGACCGGTGTCCTCGGCCGGCGCGTGACCGAACGGCTGCGGGCGGACGGGCACGAGGTCCGGGTGCTCAGCCGGCACGCCCAGCCGTACGCCGTCGATCTGGTCGCGGGCGGGAGCGGGCTGGACTCGGCGTTGGCGGGGGTGGACGCGGTGGTGCACTGTGCGTCCTCACCGCGTGGGGGCGACGAGAAGGCGGCGGCGCATCTGATCGCCGCGGCGCGGCGGGCCGGGGTGGGGCATCTCGTGTACATCTCGATCGTCGGCGTCGACCGGGTGCCGCTCGGCTACTACCGGAGCAAGCTGGCGGTCGAGCGGCTGATCGAGGAGTCGGGGCTGGGCTGGACGACGCTGCGGGCGACCCAGTTCCACGACCTGCTCGTGACGCTCTTCGAGGGCCTGTCGAAGTCCCCGGTCATGCCGGTGCCGGCGGGGGTGAGCGACCAGCCGATCGCCGTCTCCGAGGTCGCCGACCGCCTGGCCGAGCTCGCCGTGTCCGCCCCCGCGGGCCGCGTCCCGGACATGGGCGGCCCTGAGATCCTCAGCCTCCGCACGCTGGCCCGCACCTATCTGACCGCTACCGGCCGCCGCCGCGCCCTCCTGACGGTGCCCCTGTTCGGCAAGGCGTACGCGGGCTTCCGGGCCGGGGGCCATCTGGCCCCGGAAAGGGCGGTGGGCAAGGGGACGTTCGGGGAGCACGTGGCCGAACGGTTCGGCCGGGTCCGCAGGACGGGGTGAGCCGAGGGGCCGCCGGGCCGGGGGGGGCGGATGCCGGGGCGGCCCGGGTCCGGGCCCTACCCGGCGGGGAATACCGAGGGCGGCCTGCTTCACGGGTGCCGACCGGCAGGCCCGACCGCCCAAGGCCAAGCGAGCCGTAAAGGCCGATCGGCGGGCGGACACCCAAGGCGACGCGAGACGCGAAACCCCACCTCCGGGCGGACACCCAAGGCGAGGCGAGACGCGAAACCCCACCTCCGGGCGGACACCCAAGGCGACGCGAGACGCGAAACCCGACCGCCAGGCCAACACCCAAGCCAAGGCCAGACACGAAACCCGACCACCAGGCCCTGATCGGCGGACGGACGTCGACGGCACGGGGAGTCGCGCGGCCTGTTCCCCGGCGGGATGGGGATGGGCGGACGGGCCGTAGCCCCGACGGCCGGCAGCTCACCGTTCAGGCCCGCGCGGCCGGCGGCCAGGTACAGCGGGCCGACCCCCGCCTCGCCATGGCTCGCCCGCCGCCTGCCCTTACCGTGGCGGCGGTGCGAACAGTTCGTCCTGGGCCGTGTCCCTCGCCATGAGCAGGGCCCCTCGGAGTACGGCGGCGCCGCCGAGGGCGCTGGGCCGGACCTCGGTGGGCAGCGGCGACAGTGCCGCCAGCCGCGCCTCGACCCGGGCGGCGAGCACCTCCCCTCCGGCCTGACCGACCTCCCCTCCGAGCACCACGCAGCCGGGGTCGAGAACGGCGACGACGGAGGCGGCACCGATGGCGAGACGATCGGCCAGGGCGTCGAGGAAGCGGGAAGGGGCGGCGTCGGCCGACGGGCGGGTGTCCGGGGTCGCGTGGGCGTCGTCCGAGGGGTGCGCGGGAGTGTCCGTCCCGTCCGACGAGGCGCCGGCCCCAACCGGTGCGGGACGCGCCTGCGGGGCGCGCGCGTCGGCCGGTGGGGCCGCGCTCCCGTCCGCCGGGGGTCGGCTCGTCACCCCCTGCGCGGCTGCCCTCACCAGGGTGGCCGCGTATGGCTCGCTGCCGGCGGGGGCGGCGACCGCCAGGCCGTATTCCCTGGCCAGGGAGTCGATCGCGGCGGCGGCGCCCAGGGAGTGGAAGCCGCCCTCGCAGTCGGTGGCCGAGGGCAGGGTCGTGGTGCCCGGGACCGGGAGGAAGCCGATCTCGCCGGTGCCGCCGGAGGCGCCGCGGCGGAGGGTGCCGTCGAGGACGACGGCCGCGCCGGTGCCGAGGCCGAGCCAGAGGAGGACGAAGGTGTCGCGGTCGCGGGCGGCGCCGTCCCGCTGCTCGGCGAGCGCCGCGAGGTTGGTCTCGTTCTCGACGAGGATCCGGGCCGGGAGGCGTTCACCGAGGGCGGCGGCCAGCCGGCGGTGCCATTCGGGCAGCCCGGTGCTGTCGCGCAGTTCGCCGGTGGCCGGGTCGATGAGCCCGGGGGCGCCGATCGCCACGGTGTGCAGCCGGTCGGCGCCGGCCTCCTTCGCGGCGCGCTCCACGAGGGTGACGGCCTGCTCGACGGCGGGCCCCGTACCCGCGTCGTCCGCGATCGGGACGGACGCCCGCGCCAGTTCCCTGCCGAGCAGATCGGCGACGACCACCGTGACGCCCTCGGTACGCACGTCGAGCGCGGCGAGGTACGCGCGGTCGGCGACGATGCCGTAGAGGCGGGCGTTCGGCCCACGCCGCTGCTCGCCCCACTCCCCCACCACCGAGATCAGTCCGGCCTCGGTGAGGCGCTCCACCAGGTCGGCGACGGTGGGCCGGGACAGACCGGTGAGCTGCTTCAACTGCCCCGCCGTCAACGGCCCTTCCTCCTGCAGCAGCCGCAGGGCGAGCCGGTCGTTGATGGCCCGGGCGGTGCTGGGTGATGCGGGCATGCCGGGATCCTCCCAGATCGACGACGCGTACGGATGCCGGCCCTGTGACAGCAGGGCACACGACCGACCGCCGGCCCCGTGCCGCCGTACGGACAGCGCTCTCTATCTATCAGGCAGGGTTCCTGATAGTTTACGGCGGCGCGAGAGCGGGTCGGGAGGCCGGAAACGGGCGGGGACGGCTGGGGTCCGAGTTCGAGGGCATTCAAGGAAGCCACGGAGGGCGGAGAATGAGCGCGGTGGTCTACGAACAGCGCGATGTGCGGCGGGCCCGGTACGCCGTGGCCGCCGTCTTCGCCGTGCACGGAGCGGTGACCGGCTCGTTCGCGACCCGGGTGCCCTGGATCCAGGACCACGCCCAGCTCGGCGCGGGTCAGCTAGGGTTGGCCCTCGCGTTCCCGGCGATCGGCGCGTCCGTGGCGATGCCACTCGCCGGCTATGTCAGCCACCGGCTCGGCGCCCGTACGGCGATGCGGGCCCTGATCGCGCTGTGGACCCTCGCGCTCATCCTGCCGTCCCTCGCGCCGAACCTGTGGACGCTGTGCGCCGCCCTGTTCGTGTACGGCGCGACGGCCGGCATGGCGGACGTGGCGATGAACGCGCTCGGCGTCGAGGTCGAGGCCCGCCTCGGCAAGTCGATCATGTCGGGGCTGCACGGCATGTGGAGCGCGGGCGCCCTCGTCGGCTCGGCGGCCGGCACGCTCGCCGCGCACCTCGGCTCGGACGCCCGGCTGCACCACGCGCTCGCGGCGGCCACCCTCACCGTGCTCGGTCTGGTCGCCTGTCAGTGGGTGCTGGACATCCGGGCCACCGAGGACGAGGAGCCGCCACCCCGGTTCGCGTTGCCGCCCAGGTCGGCGCTGCTCATCGGTGCGGTCGGATTCTGCGCGGTCTTCGCGGAGGGGGCGGCCCTGGACTGGTCGGCGGTGTATCTGCGGGACGAGCTGGCGACCTCGGCGGGCCTTGCGGCGGCGTGCACCACCGGGTTCATGCTCACCATGGCGGTGGCCCGGCTGGTGGGCGACGCGGTGGTGAACCGCTTCGGCGCGGTGCGCACGGTGCGGGCGAGCGGTGTCCTCGCGGCGCTCGGCGGTGTGCTGATCGTCGTCGCGAACCACCCGGCGGTCGCCATGGCCGGGTTCGCGCTGATGGGACTGGGCATCGCCGTCGTCGTACCGCTCTGCTTCGCCGCGGCCGGCCGCAGCGGCCCGAACCCGAGCCAGGCCATCGCGGGGGTCGCGACCATCACCTACACCTCGGGGCTGATCGCGCCGAGCGCGATCGGCGGTCTGGCGCAGCTGACCAGCCTGGTGGTGTCGTTCGGACTGGTGACCGTGCTGGCGTGCGGGCTCGCCGTGTTCGCGGGGGTGCTGCGGGCCGGGGAGGGCGACCGGACGCGGATCAGTCGGCCGGACGCAGCAGTTGCCGACCCGAAGCCCTGAAGCCGTCGCTCCACGCGGTGGGCCGCAGGGTGTCCGCGTCCAGCCTGACGAGGACGCGGGTGCCCTGCGCGTAGGTCCGCGAGCCGTCGGTCGAGCAGAAGCGGAAGCCGTAGGTCAGGCCGGTGGTGCCGAGCCGCTCCAGCCACAGGTGCACGGCGTAGGTGCCGGGCCGGGTGACCGGTGCCTCGTAGCTGATCCGCAGTTCCTTGACCACGTTGCAGAAGTCGCCGGCGGCGGCCCAGTCGCCGTCGAAGCCGTAGCCCTGCTCCCGCCAGTGCTGGGTCCAGGCGCGCTCGACCATCACCGGGTAGCGGGCGTTGTGCAGCATGCCGAGGGCGTCCAGGTCGTCGAAGTGCACGGTGACGGGGACGAGCCTGCCGTGGGCGGGGGCGGGGGCGGGAGCTGTCGGGGCTTCGGCGGTCACGGGTGGTGCTCCTGGGGAACGTCGACGCGGAACGGGACGCCCTCATCCTAAGCAACCGCTCAGTGCGGGCCGGGGGCGTGGTGCTCAGACCCCGCTCAGCCCCGTGCCAGCTCGTACGCGTACCCCGGTGAGAACTCGCCCGCCTCGCCCCGGCATCCGTCGGACTCGCCCGGCAGTTTCACCCACAGATAGGCGTCGATGCGGGACTCGCCGGTGGTGAGCGTCGGCGGGCGGCCGAGGCCCCGGCCTGACGGGTCGCACCAGGCTCCGTCGGTCGGGGCGCCGTTGCCGTTGCGGCTGGTGTCGATGACGGCGACGAGGTCCGCCGGGCCGCCGAGGGCGTCCAGCACCTTCCGGGTGTAGGCGATCTCCGCGTCGGTGCGGTTGAAGTTCGACACGTTGCTGAAGACGCCGTCGGAGGAGGCCGGGGCGGCGGCTCCCGCGAGGCGGAGCAGGGTGGCCTGCTTGTCGGGCGCGTTCCACTCCGAGTGCCCGGCGTCGTAGTAGACGCGGGCCTTGGGGTCGGCGTCCTTGAGGACGCGGCCGGCGCGGACGAGCGAGGTGAACCGGTCGGCCCGCTCGTCGGCGGAGAGGCAGTCGGACTGGGCGATCGCGTCGGGCTCCAGGATGACGATGACCTCGTCCTCGCCCAGCCCGGCTGCGAACGCGTCGATCCAGGCGTCGTAGGCGTCCAGGTTCCTGGCGCCGCCCTGGGAGGCTCCGCCGCAGTCGCGGTCCGGGATGGCGTACGCCACGAGGACCGGCACCCGGTCGTGCTCGGCACCGCCGGAGGCGACCGCGGCGACCTCGGCGGTCGCGGTGGCCGGGTTCGGGTCGGTGAACCAGACGGCCGCGGGACGGTCTGCGATACGGGACTCGATGACGGCGCTGCGCGGGTCGTCGGGGTGGGCCCGCACCCAGTCGCGGACCTGGGACTCGGGGTGCCGGTAGAGCTTGACGGGGGCGTCCGGCCGGGGCCGGGTGTGCCGACGGGTCTCCTTGGCCGAGGGGCGCGCCTCGGGCGTCCGGGACGGTTCGGGCGATGCCGACGGGGCGGGCGAGGTCCTCGACGGGGACGGGGAGGCCGGGCTCGGGTGGGACGGCCGGCCGGGCGGGTCGTCGGACAGGGTCCGGGCCTCGGCGGCACCTCCGTCGCCGTTCAGTCCGGCCATCGCACCGGTGACGGTGCCGGCGACGGCCACGAGCGACGCCGCGACGATCATGGCGCCGCGGCGCATCTTCCGCCTGTGCGCGGCGCGGCGTGCGGCCAGTCGCTGGGCGCGTAAGCCTGCCACGTGGTGCTCCCCCCTGCTCCCGGACCAGGACTCACCGGCCTCCCGGTACGCGCCGCCCAGCCCGCGTTCCCCCGATCCGGGGACGTGCCGGGCACGGCGGCGTCGGTGTCAGCCTAGGCCTGGGACCCTGCCCCTTATGGCGCAGTTGGAACATTTCACCAATTCCGTGGACTCGGTGGACGCCGTCGTCGCCCGTATGCGGGCCCTCGACGCCACCCTGCCCGAGCGGGACGGGATCGCGGTCTTCAACCGTGTCTACCTCACCGTCACGGAGGCCGTGGGCCGGCGTGTCGACGCCGGCTGCTTCGCGGACCCACGGGCCGCGATCGCCCTCGACGTGCGCTTCGCGGAGCGGTACCTGCGGGTGGCGGAAGGTGGTCCCGCGCCCGCCTGCTGGCGGCCGCTGCTGCAGCTGCGGCGCCATCCCGGCGTACGCCCGCTGCAGTTCGCGCTCTCGGGCATCAACGCGCACATCGGGCACGATCTCGCGCTCGCCGTCGTGGACGCCTGTCGTACGCTCGGCTGCGAACCCGTCGACCTGCGGGACGAGTTCGAGCACGTGGGCGATCTCCTCGTCTCGCTGGAGGAGCGGGTCCGCGAGGAGCTGATGCCGGGTCCCGATCTCCTCCAGGTCGCCGATCCGCTCACCCATCTGCTCGGGGCGTGGAGCCTGGAGCGGGCCCGCGAGTCCACCTGGGCGGCGGCCAGGGCGCTGTGGGCACTGCGCGGACTCCCCGATCTCGCCGAGGAGTTGGCCCACCGCCTGGACTCGGCGGTGGGGTGCGCGGGCCGGATGCTGCTGACGCCGCTGCCGGACTGAACGGCGGCCGGCTCAGCTTGTTCTTTATCTTCGGCGGTCTACGACCAGGTAAGACGGGCCCATGAAGGCATCAAGCTCTTCGATGATCTTGCGGAGCTCGCGGGCTGCGCTAGGCGACAGAGCTCGGATCACGCTGTCGAGCAGAGCACGGCCTTCAAGTGGGTTGCCGCAGCAGTACCAGTGCACGTTTCCGAACTCGTCGTCGTGCCAGAGCTCGCGTTCGGGACGGTGGACGTAGTCCTTCCACAGGCGCAATGCCGCGCTGGTGTCTCCCGGCTGGAGGTAGTTCCGCGTGCGTTCAAGGCGAACGATCTCGGACAGGGCTCGCGGTGAGAGGCGGTCGATGGACGGCCTTGATTGCTGTGACTGCTGCCGGTCCGGGATTCCCGCCCGGATGCGTCCTGGCCGTCTACGCGGCATGGACCGTTCGGTTGGTCGTCATGCCGTCCATGGTGCCACGATCTCGCACGGTCCCTCGAACGGGTTCGCCCGCCAGGGGATTTGCCGGACGTAGGGGCGGCCTTCGTCTGATCATGTGCTCCGACCAAGGAATACACGTGACCACGACGAAGGCCGTGAGGGTGAGTCTGCTGCACCACGATGTCCGGCGGGAAGCGTTCGCGGAAGCATCGCGCTTCCGGGGAGAGTTCTACGAGTGCCTGACCGCCCGACGCGATGAACTGTTCGAACTGACCGACGCACTGCTGTGCGTCGACGGACCGGTGGTCTCGCCCGTGGACCTGACGTTGGTGCCCGAGCACCGCCGTGGACACGGAGCTTTGTACGGAGCCCTCAACCACGGCCGGATCAACGTCGAGCGGTTGCGGACGGCGCTGGCCGGGCTGCCGTTGCCACGGTTCGATGGTGGCCGCCTGGTGCTGGCAGTCGATGTGTGGCCGTGGCTGCGGTCGGACGCGCCCTGTTCGGCGGAACGGCTGTTCTGCCACATCTACGGGCGTGCGAAGTCCGCGTCACAGTTCATTCCGGGGTGGCCGTACTCCTTCGTCGCCGTCCTGGAGCCCGGTGCCACGTCGTGGACCGGGATCCTGGACGTAGTCCGGCTCGGGCCCGAGGACGATGCGACCGCGGTCACCGCCGCCCAGTTGAGGGCCGTGGTCGAGCGGCTCGTCGCGGCCGGCCAGTGGACGCCCGCAGACCCGAACATCGTGATCGTCATGGACGCCGGCTACGACGTCACCCGTCTGGCCTGGGTGCTGCGGGATCTGCCCGTTGAGCTGGTTGGGCGGATCCGCAGCGACCGGGTGATGCGTCTGCCGAAACCCCCGAGGATGCACGGCGTCAATGGCCGGCCGCCCAAGCACGGACCGGAGTTCCGCTTCACCAAGCCCGAGACCTGGCCCAAACCGGCGATCACCACGACCACCGACACGGTGAACTACGGAAAGGCCGAAGCCCAGGCGTGGGACCGGGTCCACCCGAGACTGACGCACCGCTCGGCCTGGCTGGAGCACGAGGGCGAACTCCCCATCGTCGAGGGCACTCTGGTCCGCTTGCAGGTCGAGCATCTCTCGAAGGAGCGGGAGGCCCCGCCGGTGTGGTTGTGGTCCTCGAAGACCAGCGCCGCCCCGGCGGACGTGGACCTGTGGTGGCAGGTGTTCCTCAGGAGATTCGACCTGGAGCACACGTTCCGTTTCGGGAAACAGACGCTCGGCTGGACTACCCCGAAAGTCCGTACTCCCCAGGCGGCGGACCGCTGGACCTGGCTCTTGGTAGTCGCCCACACCCAGCTCCGCCTCGCCCGACCCCTCGCTGCCGACCTCCGCCGCCCCTGGGAGAAGCGTGCCAAGCCCGAACGCCTCACCCCGGCCCGGGTCCGCCGCGGGTTCAGGAACATCCGCGCGCACCTGCTCTGCCCGGCCCGTGTTCCTCAACCGACGGGAACCGGGCCAGGACGACCCCTCGGCTCGAAGAACCGGCGGCCCGCCACCCGCTACGACGTCGGCAAAACTGTCAAACGCCCTGAAACCCTCAAGGCCATCGGCAGACCTGGCAGATCCTGGTAGATAAAGAACAAGCTCAGTCCTCCGGGAGTTCCACGGGCGCGATCTCGTCGTACACGTCACCGGGGCCGGGGTTGCTGGCGTCGGTGGTGCCGCCGAGGTGGTGCATGACGCCCCAGACGGCGTTGAGCGCGGTCTGGATCGCGCCCTCGGCCCAGCCGGCCGTCCAGGAGATGTCGTCGCCGGCGAGGAAGATGCCCCGCTTGTCCTCGGGCAGCCGGTCCTGCATGAAGTGGGTGAACAGGCGCCGCTGGTAGCGGTAGTGGCCGGGCAGGTTGGCCTTGAACGCGCCCATGAAGTAGGGCTCGTTCTCCCAGGAGACGGTGACCGGGCTGCCGATGATGTGCTTGCGGATGTCGACCTTCGGGTAGATCTCGCCGAGCGACTTCAGCATGACCTCCATCCGCTCGTTCGCGGACAGCGGCAGCCACTTCAGGCTGTCGTCGCACCAGGTGTAGGAGAGGCAGATGACGGCGGGCTTGTCCGGGCCGTCGTCGAGGAGGTACGTCCCGCGCGTCATCCGGTCGGTGAGCGTCATCGACATGACGTCCCGACCCGTTTCCTCGTCCTTGTCCAGCCAGAACGGCCGGTCGACGGGCACGAACAGCTTGCTGGACTCCATGTAGTGGGTCCGCTCGATCGCCGTCCAGTGGTCGATCGGGAAGAGCGAGTCGTCGCAGTCGATCTTCGACAGCAGCATCCAGGACTGGGCGGTGAAGACGGCCGCCCGGTAGGTGCGGATGTCGCCGTTCGCGTCGGTCACGGTGATCCGGTTGCCTGCGGTGCGGTGCAGCCGGGTCACGGCCGGGCGGGGCTCGCCGTTCTCGTGCAGCGTGGCGAGGGAGGTGCCGTACGCCCAGTGCACGATCTTCTCGGGCTCGCGCTCCCAGAGGCGCAGCGGGAGCTGCTGGCTGCCCCCGACGATGCCGCGGTGGTGGTCGTCGGCCTCGGTGTAGACGACGCGCAGGATCTCCAGGATGGAGTTCGGGAAGTCGGTGTCCCAGCCGCCGGTGCCGAAGCCGACCTGGCCGAAGATCTCGCGGTGCCGGAAGGACTTGAACGCCTCGGAGTCGCAGAGGAAGCCGTAGAAGGTCTGGTTGTCGAGCTTCTCCACGAGCCGCGCCCAGATCTCACGGATGCGCGGGACGTCCCGCTCGCGCATGGCGCGGTTCATGTCGGAGAAGTCGGCGCCCTCGTCGAGGCACTTGTTCCAGGCTTCGGCGACATCGCGGTAGACCTGCGGGAGGTCGGCGATCGTCTCGGCGTAGTGCGACTCGCCCTTGAGGTCGACGACGGTCGAGGGCGTGGTCTCCGCGAGGGGGTTGGGGAAGGGCCGCGTCTCCAGGCCGACCAGGTCGATGTAGTGCTGGAGGGCGGTGGAGGAGGGCGGGAAGCGCATGGCGCCCATCTCGGCGGTGAGCGAGGGGTCGCAGCCCTCGAAGCCCACCGTCCGCAGCCGTCCGCCGATCCGGTCGGCCTCGTACACGACCGGCTTGAGGCCCATCTTCATCAGCTCGTACGCGGCCACGATGCCGGACAGCCCGCCGCCGATGACCGCGACCTCGGTGCCGTGCTCGGTCGCCGGGATCTGGCCGAGGCCCGCCGGGTGGGCCAGGAAGTCGTCGTACGCGTACGGGAAGTCCGGGCCGAACATGGTGATCGGCGGCTGCTGCTCGTCTGCGTGCTCGATGGCGTTGGGCACGGTGGACGTCATGGGGTACGGACTCCTTGCGGGAAAGCGGCGGGGCGGGGCGGGCGGGAGAGAGGGTCAGACGAGGGATCCGTAGAGACCGGGGCGGCGGTCCGTCAGATACGGGTTCGCCTCGCGGGAGGCCACGACGAGGGCGGGGTCGACGTCGGCGAGGACGAGGTCCTCCTCGCGTCCGGCGCGGGTGCGCGCGACCCCGTCGGGCCCGGCCAGCGTGGACAGCCCGACGAACTCGAACTCCCCTTCCCGGCCGACCCGGTTGACGTACGCGACGTACATCTGGTTCTCGAAGGCCCGCACCGGGATCATCGACTCGGCGACGAACTGGAACGGATGCATCTGGGCCGTGGGCACCACCAGCAGGTCGGTGCCGGCGAGGGCGTGGGCGCGGACGTTCTCCGGGAACTCCACGTCGTAGCAGATCATGATCCCGACGCGGACGCCGTCCAGCTCGGCCTGGACGACGGGCTGCTCGCCCGGCGTGAAGTGGTCCCGCTCGAAGCAGCCGAAGAGGTGCGTCTTGCGGTAGTTGGCGAGCCGGGTGCCGTCGGCGGAGACGAGCTGCGCCGAGTTGAAGACGACCTCGCCGGACCGCTCGGGGTAGCCGTACGCGACGGCCAGACCGTGGCGTCCGGCGATCTCCGCGACCGCGTCGGCCGAGTCGCCGTCGGCGGGCTCCGCGAGCCGGGCGATGTCGTCGCCGATCGCGTACCCCGTCAGGAACATCTCGGGGGCGATCAGCAGCCCCGCCCCGGCACCGGCGGCGCGGCCCGCGGCCTCGTCGAGCACCTTGAGGTTCTCGACGACCGAGCCGGGGCGGCCGGAGCTCTGGAGCAGGGCGATGCGCATGCGCGTTCCTCACCGGAAGGAGGGGGTCTGGGGGTCATGTAGACGGTACGGGCGGCTGACCAGGCCGGACAAGGAGGAGCCGTTGCGCGCCGGTGAGCGGTTCGTTGCGTCCTGGGCCGGGTCCGCGGCGATTCGTTGCGCGCCTCGGACGGTGCTTTCCCGTCGTGCGGGGCCCGGTGGGGCTGCCCCGTCACGGACGGGACGGGGCAGCCCCACCGGGCGGCTGTCAGGGGCGTGCGGTGGACGTCCCCCGTCTCGCGACCAGGGCCAGCGCCGTCACCAGGTAGGGCACCGCGAACGCCGCGAAGACGGTGCTGTGGGCGTGGTGTGCGCCGAGCAGGGCGTACCCGGCGAAGACGGCGACGGTGGCCAGTTCGGTGCCCATGCTCGCCACCGAGGTGAGCGTGGCCCGGCGCTCCCCCTCGATACGGTCCTGGAGCCGGGCGTCGACCAGCACGTTGACCAGCTGGAAGCCGCCGAAGGCGACACCCACGAGGGCGACACCGGCGGGGGTCGCCGTCAGGGCGCCCCCGGCGAGGGCGAGGGCCGAGACGGCGAGGACCACTCCGAGCCCGGCCGTGCCGAGGCGTTCGCCCACACCGGTCAGCAGACTGCCGACCGTGGGCCCGGTCCAGATCAGCAGCAGCAGGTACGGCACCGTCTGCTGGGCCACACCGGTGTCGCGGACCAACAGCGGGGTGTACTCGTCGAGGGCGCCCCAGACCGCGCCGACCGCTGGGACCAGGAGCAGGGCTCCGCGCACGGAACGGCTACGGCGGGCCTCGGCGAGCCCGGTCCTCAGGGTCGTGAGGGTGGAGGCACGGTCAGCGCCGCCGGCGGCCGTCGGACGGTGTTCGGGGAAGCGGGTCGCCAGCGCCGAGGTCAGCACGCAGACCAGGACGCTCGCCGCCCCGACGGCCGGGTAGCCGCCGAGGTCGAGCACCGGCCCGGCCAGCCCCATCGCCGCCATCACGGCGATCATCCCGGCCGCCTGGGCCCGGCCCATCACGCGCGCGTACCGGTCGGCGGCGCCGAGCCGGTCCAGCTCGTCGTAGACCAGCGCCTCCAGCGCGCCGGAGCCGAGCGCTCCGCGCACGCCCCACAGCACGAAGCCGAGGGCGAAGGCCCAGTACGACGGCACGATCACCCACAGGGCGAAGCCGACGGCGGTGAGCAGTGGGCCGAGCCACAGCAGCAGCCGTCGGGAGACGGCGTCGGCCCAGGCACCGGAGGGGACCTCCAGCAGGATCCCGGTGATCGACCACAGGGCGAACAGCGAGGAGACCTGCCAGAGGGACAGGCCGGTGTCGCTGAACAGCAGCGCGTACACCGGGTACAGCAGCACGAAGTCGTCGAGGAACGCGTAGCCGTACAGCGTGGCCGTCAGCCGGCGGACACCGGTGGTCCGGAGGTCCGCGGCGCGGGGCGCACGCGCAGGTGAGAGTGTCATGAGGCCTTCCCGCAGGGGCGATTCGGACGTCGGAGGTACGGCGTCCGAGGCGGCCCTCGGGAGGCACGGCTGGTGGATCAATGTCGCCAGGTCATGGCACCGATGCTAGCCGGGCCGTCCGGCCCGACCCAGGGGATTTCGGCCGTCACCCCTCGGCGGCCGTCACCCCTCGACGGCCGTGCCGAGCGCGAACGTCGTGACGACCGCCGCGTGGTCCGACGGCCAGTCGTTGTCCTCGACGTCCGGCCAGGTGCGGGGCGTGCCGCGCACGTAGGTGCGGGAGTCGAGCACGGCCAGGCCCCGGTGCAGGACGAAGTCGATGCGGTCCTGCGGCTCCGGGCGGCCGCTGCCGTCCTCGTGCTCGACGTGGATGGGCGACCAGGTGTGGCCGGGGTCCCGCACGGGGTCGGGGTGTGCCTCGCGGTAGGAGTCGCGCAGGCCGGCCGCCTCGGCGGCCCTGGTCACCGGCCAGTCGACCTCGGGCCGGTCGAGGTGCGAGGGGCTGTTGAAGTCGCCCACCAGGACGACCGGCACGGTGCCGTCGAGCCGGCGCAGGCAGTCCCGCAGCTGGCCGAGGCGAACCTCCTCGTGGGCGATCAGCTCGTCGGCGCCCAGCCCGTCGAAGGCGGCCTCGTAGGGCCCGTACGGCTTGTAGTCCAGGTGGACGGTCCACACGTCGACCTCGGTGCCGGTGCCGGTCCTGACGCGGACGCCCGCCGCCCCGTAGAAGCCGACGTGCGGGTCGCCGAGGCGGGCCGTGATCGGGTGGCGGCTGATGACGCCGAGGTTGTCGCCGGCCCGGTGGTGGTGCCAGCCGAGCGCCTCGGCGAGCTCCTCGGCGGCGGTGCCGTACGTCTCCTGGAGGCCCACCACGTCGGCCCCGGTCTCGGCGATCACCGCGAGCTGTTTGGCGCGGTGGTCGCGGACCTTGGTGCCGCCGTGCCAGAGGTTCCAGGTCATCACGCGCAGAGTGGGTCCGTCGGGGGCGACCAGCCGGCGCAGGCTCGCCGGGGTCACGTCCGCCAGGCTCTCCCGCACGGTCCGGCCGGGCGCCTCGTCGATCGGCGCGAGCGAGGGCACCGCGAGGACCACGCAGCCCGCCGCCTCGGCCGAGGCGACACCGGTCTCGGTGTCCTCGACGGCCACGCAGGCGGCCGGGTCGACGCCGAGGGCGCGGCAGGCGGCGAGATAGGGGTCGGGGGCGGGTTTGGTGTGCTCGGTGTCGTCGGCGGTGACGGAGACGGCGAACAGTTCACGCCCGAGGACGTCGAGGACGGTGTCGGCGACGGCACGGGGCGACGCGGTGACCAGGGCGGTGGGGACGCCCTCGCGGGCCAGCGCCCGCAGCAGCTCCAGGGCGCCCGGCCGGGGCACGATCCCGGTGCGGACCCGCTCGGCGAACTCCCGGTGGAGCGCGGCGGCCAGTTCGGCGAACGGCGCGTCGGTGATCCCGGCGAGCCAGGCGGCGGTGTGCTCGACCGGGCGGCCGAGGACGTCCGGCTGGTCGGCCCCGGTCAGCGCGCGTCCGAGGCCGGCGGCCACGTCTTCCACCGCCTCCCACCAGAGCCGCTCGGTGTCGACGAGCGTGCCGTCCATGTCGAACAGGGCGGCCTGCAACGGGGGTCGGGACAAGGGCTTCTCTTTCCGTGGGGTGTCGGGACGGTACCCGGCCGCGGGAGCCGGACGGGGTCATCGGTGTGGCACGTCGGCCGGGTGGCCGTCAGCGGACGGCACGCGGGCGGGGCGGGCGGCGCGGACCCCGCAAGGCTCGGTGGCAGCGCGCGGCCCCCATGGCTCGCGGGCTGCGCGCGGGGCCCGCAAGGACCGATCGCAGCGCACGGCCCACCAGGACCCGGTCGCAGCCCGCGGCCCACAGGACCCGGTCGCAGCGCGGCCCGTGGCGCGGGATGGCAGCGTGGCCCGCGGAGCGGGGTGGTCAGGGCGTGGCACGGGGGGCGACCAGCACCGGTCGCTCCGGGAGACTCACGGACACGGCCGTTCCCGCGCCGAGGGTCGCCGCCTCGTGGGTGGGCAGGTCGGCCTTGACCTCGGTGCCGTCGGCGAGCCGTACGGTGAGGCGGGTGGCGGCGCCGAGGAACGCGGAGGCGACCACGCGGGCGTCCCCGGTGTCGTCGGGCCGTACCCCGACCGCCTCCGGGCGCACGAGGACGTCCACCTCGTCGCCGGTCGGCGCCGTCCCGTCCACGGGCAGCCGCCGCCCGAGCACCTCGACCGTCGTACCGTCCAGCCGTCCGGGTATCCGGCTCATCGTGCCGACGAACTCGGCGACGAAGGCGGTGGCCGGACGCCCGTACAGTTCGACGGGCGCCGCGCACTGTTCGAGCCGCCCGGCGTGCATCACGGCGACCCGGTCGGCCATGGACAGGGCCTCCTCCTGGTCGTGGGTCACGAACAGGGTGGTGATACCCAGCTCCTGCTGGAGCCGGCGGATCTCCTCGCGGAGCGTGAGCCGCACCTTGGCGTCGAGGGCGGACAGCGGTTCGTCGAGCAGCAGGACGCGGGGCCGCAGGGCGAGCGCCCGGGCGAGGGCGACGCGCTGCTGCTGGCCGCCGGAGAGCTGGTGCGGATACCGGTCGCCCTTGTCGGCGAGGCCCACGAGGTCGAGCAACTCGGCCGCGCGGGAACGCCGTGTAGCCGTGCGCACCTTGCGCATGCGCAGCCCGAACGCCACGTTGTCGAGGGCGCTGAGGTGCGGGAAGAGGCTGTACGACTGGAAGACCATGCCGGCGTCGCGCCGGTGGGCCGGGACGCGGGTGACGTCCTCCCCGTCGACGAGCACCTCGCCCGCGTCGGGGTGTTCGAAGCCGGCGAGCATCCGCAGGGCGGTGGTCTTGCCGCAGCCGGAGGGGCCGAGCAGGGCGAGCAGTTCGCCGGGCCGGACGGTCAGGTCGAGTCCGTCCAGGGCGACGGTCGTCCCGAACTCGCGGCGCAGTCCCCGGAATTCGACGGTGGCGGCGGTGTCGGTGGCGGTGGTCTCAAGCACGGTCATGGTTCATCCCCGTGAGGCGGAAGCGGTTGGGGTGCGTCCGCCGAAGGAGGCGAGCGCGAGGAGCATGGCCCAGGTGACGAGCAGGCTGAGCACCGAGACGGCGACGGAGAGCTGGGCCTGCGAGCCGCTGACGTTGACGATCCACACGGCGAACGGCCTGAAGCCCAGCAGCTGGGCGACGGTGAACTCGCCGAGCACGAGGGCCAGGGTGAGGAACGCGGAGTTCAGCAGGGCCCCGCGCAGATTGGGCAGCACGGCCCGCACCAGCGCCTGCGGCCAGTTCGCCCCGCAGCTGCGGGCGGCCTCGACGAGGGTGCGGACGTCCATGGCGCGCAGGCCGGCGTCGAGGGCCCGGTAAACGAAGGGCAGCGCCATCACGACGTAGGCGAGGACCAGCACCACGGGGAAGTCGGGGTTCTGGATCGCGACGAACGTCTGGAACAGCGGGGTGCGGGAGAGGTGTTCGGGCCCCCACTTGAGCACGGTGCCGAGCCCGGCGACGAACGCGATCGGCGGCACCACCAGCGGCAGGGAGCACACCACCTCCACGACGGGCCGCAGCCGGGGCGCGCCGAGCCGCAGCGCGACCATGGCGGGCACCATCAGCAGCAGGACGACGGCGATGGTCGCGGCGGCCAGCTCCAGCGACAGCAGCAGGCTGGAGACGAAGCCGTCGGTGCCGAGGATCCGCGTGTACGCGTCGAAGGTGACGCCCTCGCCGGGAACGTCGACCGTGAAGATCACGGAGGCGGCGAGCGGGACGAGGAAGTACAGCCCGGCGCACGCGAGGACGAGCGGGCGCCACAGGGCGGGGCGCCGTGCCGCGCGCCCGGGGTTCAGGCCAGCCATCGGGCGCTCCGACGTTGCAGGGGCAGGTAGACGGCCATGACGAGTCCGGCGATGAGGACCATGTCGAGGCTGAGGGCGAGCGCCACGTTCTCCTGGCCGACGAGGACGTTGCCGGAGATGGCGTCGGCGATCTGGAGGGTGACCAGCGGGATCGAGCTGCCCACCATGGCCGCGGCGGTGGCGTACGCGGCGAAGGCGCTGCCGAAGAGGAGCACGAGTCCGCCGAGCAGGGAGGGCGCGAGGACGGGCAGGGCGACGTGGAGCCAGTACTGGAGGCCGGTGGCGCCGTTGTTCTGGGCGGCCTCCCGCCACTGGACGCGCAGTCCGTCGAGGGCGGGGGTGATGGTGAGCACCATCAGCGGGATCAGGAAGTACAGATAGACGATGACCAGGCCCCAGAAGCTGTAGAGGTCCCAGCCCTTGTCCGTGAGGCCCAGCTGGCGGGTGAGCACACCGGAGTTGCCGAGGGTGGCGACGAAGGCGAAGGCGAGGGGGACGCCGCCGAAGTTGGCGAGCACCCCGGAGGCGGTGAGCACGGCCTCGCGCAGCGCCGGGAAGCGGGAGGTCACCACGGCCTGGGCGAGCGGCAGCCCCAGCACGGCGGCGAGGCCCGCCGAGACGGCGGAGAGTTTCACGCTGCCGAGCATGGCCGTGAGGTAGGCCCCCTGCACGGAGGCCGCCATGTTCGCCGTGGTGTACGACGTGGCCGCGGTCGCCTGGTCCTTGACGGTGAACGCGCCGTTCAGCATGGCGAGCGCGGGCAGCCCGAACGCGACGGCGACGAAGGCCAGCAGCGGGAGCACGGCGAGCCATCCGCCGGGGCGTGGCCGCCGCTTCGGGGAAGCGGCGGCCACCAGCGGGGTGTCGGCCTCGGTGGCGACGGCGGTCACCCGGAGACCGCCTTGGCCCAGCCCTGTCCGAGCACGTCCTTGGCCTTGGTCTGCTGGTCCTCGGTCGGGAACTCGGGGGTGCCCTCCACCTCGGGCAGCTTGGCCGCGGCCGTCTTGTCGAGCGTGCCGGCCTTCTCCATGGCGGGCATCAGGGCCGGGCGGGCGTATCCGGCGAGCCACAGGTTCTGGCCCTCGGCGCTGTAGAGGTACTCCTGCCACAGCCGGGCGGCGGCCGGGTGCGGCGCGTCCTTGTTGATGGCCTGGGAGTAGTACTGGGAGAACTTGCCGTCCTCAGGGACGACGACCTTCCAGTCGACGCCCTTGGACTTGAACTCGTCGGCGTACCCGGCGTTCAGATAGTCCCAGTCGATGCTGATGGGCGTCTCGCCCTTCTCGACGGTGGCCGGGGTGGACTCGACGGGCGTGTAGTTGCCGTTCTTCTTCAGCTTGGCGAAGAAGTCGAGGCCGGGCTGGATGTCGTCGAAGGAACCGCCGCTCGCCAGGGACGCCGCCCACACACCGCCGAAGGCCGAACCTGACTTGGTGGGGTTGCCGTTGAGGGCGACCTGGCCCTTGTACTTCGGCTTCAGCAGGTCGGCGAAGGTCTCCGGGCACTCCTTGACGCGCTTGGCGTCGCACCCGATGGATATGTAGCCGCCGTAGTCGTTGTACCAGCGGGCCTTCGGGTCCTTCTGGCCCTCGGGGATGTCCGCGAACGCGGCCACCTTGTACGGCGCGAGCAGTCCCTGCTGGGCGGCGCTCAGCGCGAAGGAGCTGCCGAGATCGAGCACGTCGGGCGCGCGGTCCTGTCCCTTGCGGGAGGTGACGGCGTTGATCTCGTCCTGGCTGGCCCCGTCGGGGTTCTCCACCTCGATCTTGATCCCGTACTTCTTCTGGAAGCCGTCGATCAGCGCGCCGTAGTTGGCCCAGTCACGGGGCAGGGCGATCGCGTTGAGCTCGCCCTCCCGCTTGGCGGCGGCGATCAGCTGGTCCATGCCGCCGAAGTCCTCGGCCGAGGTCGCTTTGGCCGCGTTGACGCCGTCGCCGCTGGTGGTGGTCTCGGGTGCCGCGCCACAGGCACTGAGGGTGAGGACGGCGGCGGCGAGGGCGCCGCCGATGACGGCGGTTCTCGGCGGGAAGAGGTTCACGGGCTCTCCAGGGGTACGCGCAGGGACGATCTGGGTGGAGCACTTGTCTGAACAAGTTGGCCTCATTAGGTCCGCGCTTCATATCACGCGCGTAAACTCCGGCGAAATACTCGTGCACGTTTTCCCGCACAATCACCGGCGGACGCGCTCCTTCAGCGGCCTCTTCCCCGGCTCGTTAGGCTGGTCGCGCTGTACACAGCCGGTGACCGGACGACGGAGGGGGAGCATGGCCGCGCGACACGAGGAGATCGCCGAGGCGCTACGGCGCGCGATCGACCGTGAGGACTACACGGTGGGGAGTCTGCTGCCCCCGGAGACCGAACTCGCGGCCCGCTACGGCGTCTCGCGCGGCACCGTCCGCCAGGCGGTGGCGACGCTGACCGCCGAGGGGCTCATCGGCTCGCGTCAGGGCGCCCGGCGGGTGGTGCTGGCCGGCCGGCGCAGCCAGAGCTTCGCGGAGCTGCGCAGTTTCGCGCAGTGGGCGCGGGCGATGGGCCGTGAGGCGACGGGCCGGGTGATCACCCAGGAGTGGCGCACGGCCACGGCGGAGGACCGGGTCCGCCTCCAGCTCGACCCGGGCACCCGCGTCCTGCACGTCCTGCGGCTGCGCGGTCTCGACGGCCGGCCGGTCCTGCTGGAGCGCACGGTGTACGCGGACTGGATCTCCCCCGCCGTCGAGCACATCGAGGCGGACTGCCCGTCGGTCACCCAGCGTCTGCTGGACGACACCGGGCTGGTCTTCGCCTACGGCGAGCACGTCATCGACGCGGTGGCGGCCGGCGCCCGCGACGCCGAGCTCCTCGCCGTACGCCGGACCAGCCCCCTCCTGCGTGTCCGACGCGTCACCACCACGCGCGAGGGCCGACCGGTGGAATGGTCCGACGACCGCTACCGCCCGGACGCGGTGAGCTTCAGCGTGCACAACTCGATCGGCAACAACGCGCTGGCGAGGAAGACCGCGGAGTGACGTCGAGCTCCCGGCCCACCAGACCGCTGACACACAGAGCTCTCAGGCGGGCGACCCGGATGAGAACCGCCGCAGCAAAGGGGAGAGAACGAGCACGGACTTCGTCCGCTCCACGAACGGCTCCCCCGCGATCCGCTCCAGCACCCGCTCGAAGTGCCGCATGTCCGAGGCGAAGACCTGCACCACGGCGTCGGCCTCCCCCGTGACCGTCGACGCGGCGACGACCTCCTGGTAGCGCTCCAGCCCCCGCTGGATGGTCTCCGGCGACGTGTTGCGCCGGCAGTAGATCTCGACGAACCCCTCGGTCTCCCAGCCGAGCGCGGCGGGGTCCACCCGGACCGTGAACCCGGTGATGGCGCCGGTCGCCCGCAGCCGGTCCACGCGCCGCTTGACCGCGGGCGCGGACAGGCCGACGAGTTGGCCGATGTCGGCAAAGGAACGGCGGGCGTCCTCGGCGAGGGCGTGCACGATGCGTTCGTCGAGATCGTTCAGCACTGCGGGTGGATCACTTCTCTGGAGTCGCGAGACGGGAGCGGCGATAGCCGTAACTGAAGTAGAACACGAGCCCGACGGCCATCCAGACCCCGAAGACCACCCACGTGATGGTGTCGAGGCTGCCCATCATCCACACGCAGAACGCGAGCCCGAGCGCGGGCAGCACCGGCGACAGCGGCACCCGGAAGGTCCGCGGCATGTCGGGCCGCGTCCGCCGCAGCACCACGACCGCCACGTTGACCAGCGCGAACGCGAACAGCGTGCCGATGCTGGTGGCGTTGGCGAGCTCCCCGAGCGGAACGGCCGCGGCGAGCACACCGCAGAACAGCGACACGATGACGGTGTTCACCCGAGGGGTCCCGGTCTTCGGGTGGACCCGCGAGAACACCTTGGGCACGAGCCCGTCCCGCGACATGGCGAAGAGGATGCGCGTCTGGCCGTAGAGCACGGTCAGCACGACGCTGGCGATGGCGATGACCGCGCCGGCGGCCAGCAGCGTCCCCCAGAACGCGTCGCCGGTGACGTCCTTCATGATCCCGGCGAGCGCGGCCTCGGAGCCGTCGAAGCCCTTCCACGGCCGCGCCCCGACGGCGACGGCGGCGACCAGCACGTACAGCGCGGTCACGATGATCAGCGACAGCATGATGGCCCGCGGCAGGTCCCGCTGCGCGTTCTTCGCCTCCTCGCCGGCGGTGGAGGCGGCGTCGAACCCGATGTACGAGAAGAAGAGGGTCGCCCCAGCGGCGCTGACGCCGGCCATGCCGAGCGGCATGAAGTTCTCGTAGTTGCCGGAGCGGAAGCCCTGGACGCCGATCAGGCAGAACAGCAGCAGCGCGGCGATCTTCACGACCACCATGATCGTGTTGGCGCGGGCGGACTCACGGGCGCCGCCGAGCAGGAACGCCATGGCGAGCAGGACCACGATGAGGGCGGGGAGGTTGAAGATCCCGCCGTCACCGGGCGGCGCCGACAGCGCGTCCGGGATGGTCACGCCGAGGGTCCCGTCGAGCAACTCGTTCAGGTACTCGCCCCAGCCGACGGCCACGGCCGACACCGAGACGCCGTACTCCAGGACCAGGCACCAGCCGCAGACCCAGGCGACCAGCTCACCCATCGTTGCGTACGCGTACGAGTAGGAGGAGCCGGAGACCGGGATGCTGCCGGCCAGCTCCGCGTAGGAGAGGGCCGAGAACAGCGCGGTGAGGCCGGCGATCACGAAGGAGAGGGTGACGGCGGGCCCGGCCTTGGGGACGGCCTCGCCGAGGACGACGAAGATGCCGGTGCCGAGGGTGGCACCGATGCTGATCATCGTCAGCTGCCACATGCCGAGGGAGCGCCGCAGCGAGCCGCCCTCGCCCTGCCCACCCTCCGCGACCAGGCGTTCCACGGGCTTACGGCGCATCAGCCGTCCGGCGACACCGCCGGGTGGCGGGACGGGGTGACTCTGCTGCTGCGGGGGTGCGCCTTGGTCGAGCACGCGCCGGCTCCTTCATCGAATGGGTTCAGGGCGAGGGAGGACCGACACCACAGCAACCGAGGGCCACCGAGCAGGAGGTCCCCGCAACGCCACGTACAGCGCACGACCCTATGAGCCAGGGCTTTACATGCGTAATGCGGCAACCTTGCGCAGCCACGCAAGATCGTTGCGTTCCTCGGGGAGGGGCGTGCGTTCGTTGCACGCCTGCTTCACACCGTTGCGACCGGTGCCTTTCGGGGCCGGCGTACACGCAACGAAGTCACCCCTCCCTCGGAGGACGTTCGGCAGCCGTCAGCTCCAGCTGGCGTGGAGCGGCTTGCCCTCCGCGTACCCGGCCGCGCTCTGGACGCCCACGACGGCCCGCTCCGCGAACTCCTCCAGCGATCCCGCGCCGGCGTACGTGCACGACGACCGCACGCCTGCGATGATCGAGTCGATCAGGTCCTCGACCCCGGGCCGCGCCGGGTCCAGGAACATCCGCGACGTGGAGATGCCCTCCTCGAACAGCGCCTTGCGCGCCCGGTCGTACGCCGACTCCTCGCTCGTGCGGTTGCGCACCGCCCGCGCCGAGGCCATGCCGAACGACTCCTTGTACAGCCGCCCCCCGGCGTCCTGCTGGAGGTCGCCCGGCGACTCGTACGTCCCCGCGAACCACGACCCGACCATCACGTTGGACGCGCCCGCGGCGAGCGCCATGGCCACGTCACGGGGGTGTCGGACGCCTCCGTCGGCCCACACGTGCTTGCCGTACTTCTTGGCTTCCGCCGCGCACTCCAGGACCGCCGAGAACTGGGGCCGCCCCACACCGGTCATCATGCGGGTCGTGCACATGGCGCCGGGTCCGACACCGACCTTGACGATGTCCGCACCCGCCTCGATGAGATCGCGGACGCCCTCGGCGGCGACGATGTTGCCCGCGGCGATCGGCACCCGGGGGTCGAGGTCCCGCACCAGCTTGATCGCGCTGATCATCGACTCCTGGTGCCCGTGCGCGGTGTCGATGACGAGCGTGTCGACGCCGGCGTCGAGCAGTTGCTTCGCCTTGCCCGCGAAGTCGCCGTTGATGCCGACGGCTGCGGCGACGCGCAGCCTGCCGTTCGCGTCGACGGCCGGGGTGTAGAGAGTGGCCCGCAGGGCGCCCTTGCGGGTCAGGATGCCGGCGAGGCGCCCGTCCTTGTCGACGGCGGGCGCGTAGCGGCGGTTGGCGTGGTCGAGGCGGTTGAAGGCCTCGCGGGGGTCGATGTCAGCGTCGAGGAGCAACAGGTCCTTGGACATGACGACTTCGAGCTGGGTGAAGCGGTCGACCCCGGTCAGGTCCTGGTCGGTGACCACACCGACGGGCCGCAACTGGTCGTCGACGACGACGCCCGCGTTGTGGGCGCGCTTCGGCAGCAGGGCGAGCGCGTCGGCGACGGTCTGGTGCGGGTTGAGCACGATCGGGGTGTCGAGGACGAGGTGGCGGCTCTTGACCCAGGAGATGACGTCGGTGACGACCTCGATGGGGATGTCCTGCGGAATGACCACGAGGCCGCCGCGGCGGGCGACCGTCTCGGCCATGCGGCGGCCGGCGATGGCGGTCATGTTGGCCACGACGAGCGGGATGGTGGTGCCCGTGCCGTCCGGGGAGGCCAGGTCGACGCCCTGCCGCGATCCGACGGCGCTACGGCTCGGGACCATGAAGACGTCGTCGTAGGTCAGGTCGTACGCGGGCTGGATGTCATTGAGGAAACGCACGTGCCGCACATCCCAGTCGTTCAGAGGTGACCCCCTGACAGGACCGCCAGGGGGAAGAGCACGTACTTCATTGTCCCATGTCAGCGGGTATGGGCGTCCCCGACGGATCGTCCAGAGGACCGGGCGCGGGCTAGGAGGATCCTCCGAGAGCGAGCACGACGCGCAGATCGGTCCCGGTGCCCGCCCAGCGGTCCACGGCCTCGGCGAACACCTCCTGAGCCATGCTCCAGTCGTTCGGCTCGGCCAGCGCGTACTCACGCCAGCCGGTGATCACGACCAGCCGTCCGCGTACGGGCGGCGCCCACGACAGGTCCGTGAGGCAGTCGGCGAGGGCGTCCCAGTTGCGGCCGAAGTGGTCGGGCAGGTCCAGGGCGCGGGTACAGCGGTCCATGAACGCGGGTTTGTCGGTGACCCCGGTGAGGTCCAGCTCGACGTGGAGCCAGTCGCCGGCGCCCAGCACCTCCGCCAGTGTGCTGCCGCTCATCTCCGTACCGCCTTCGTCTCGGTACCGCCGTGACCGACGCCTGGTGGCGGTCGGCTTCCTCCGTCCCCCGCGTTCTCCGTCCCCCGGCACCGACCCGCCAGAGCGCGAGGGGCGGACCGCCGCGGCACCTGCCGGTGCCACCGCGCCCGCCCCCGCCCGGCTCCCCGCCGGGACCGTCCGTTGTGCTCCCGTGGCCGCTCAGTTCCCGTCCGGGTCCGCGCGGTTGAGCGCGGGGCGGGGGGTCTGTCCGGCCGTCAGCAGGGAGTCCGCCGCGGACGTGTCGGTGACGAGGCTGGTGACCAGCCCCGACCGCAGCACCGCGTCGATCGCCGCCGCCTTCCGCTGTCCGCCGGCGATCGCGACGACCTCGG
Organism: Streptomyces sp. NPDC030296; assembly: GCF_055572815.1. Lineage (NCBI taxonomy): Bacteria > Bacillati > Actinomycetota > Actinomycetes > Kitasatosporales > Streptomycetaceae > Streptomyces > Streptomyces sp. NPDC030296. Next base: position 415,923 of record NZ_JBVICQ010000008.1, on the reverse strand, counting down.
GGATACGGCGGAGCTGGTCGGCCTTGACCGTGATGCACCGCTCCCCGAGGTCCCGCCCGACCCGGCGGCCCTCGGCGTCGAAGAGGTGCGCGGACATCTCGGCGGCGACACCGAGGGAGGCGTAGTGGGCCCGCTCCTCGTCGCTGAGCATGTCGTGCACCGTGGAGATGCCCGCCTCCCAGGAGCCGATGGAGACACAGGCGACCGTGACCTTGTCGAAGTACTCGAAGGCCCGGGCGATCCCCGTCTGGTGGCGCAGGGCGGCCGCGGTGGCCGCGTCCGGCAGCAGCATCGGCGCGTAGATGGGGTGGGCGTCGCCGCCCGACACCTGCGCGGCCCGCCGTACCGCCTCCACCGAGCCGCGCTCGGCGGTCCCCGCGTCGTAGACACCCGTCAGCTGCACCACCGTGCACGGCGGCAGCCGGTCGAGGGCGGCCGCCATGTGGATGGTCGAGCGCCCCCACGCCAGCCCGAGGACATCGCCCTCGTTGACCAGTTCACCGAGCAGGTCCGCGGCCACCTCACCGAGGTTCTCGGGGTCGGGCGACTCCTCGGCCTCGGCCGGGGACTCGACGACCACGGCGTGCCGGAGGCCGTAGCGGGCACGCAGGGCGTCGGAGCGCTCGGCGTCCAGTTCCGCGGGGACTCGGATCTCGATGCGTACGAGATCCCGCTCGAGGGCGGTCTCCAGGACACGGGCCACCTTGAAGCGGCTCACGCCGAACTCCTCGGCGATCTGGATCTTGGACTTGCCCTCGAGGTAGAAGCGGCGGGCCATCGCCGCCGCCTGAACCAGCTCAGCGGGTCCCATCCGCATGGCTGACCGGCCCGCCGACATACCCGACACGGCCATCTCCTCACTGCTCTTCACACATGGATACGCCGTTCATCCTTGCAGATCCGACGTTTTCGATCAGCCGGAAGGAACGCCGTTCACGTTTCCTTGGCCCGGAGGTCGCCTGACCTGCCCCGCCCGTCCGGCGGTCGCACGGTCGTACGACAGGGTGTCTCAGTGCCCGCAGGCCCATCCGGCGGTGGCCGTGGCGGCGTCGGCCTGGGCGCGCAGGGCGCGGACCGCCTCGGCCGGGTCGTCGGCCCCGTACACCGCGGAACCGGCGACGAAGACGTCGGCGCCCGCCTCGGCGCAGCGCTCGATGGTGGACGCGGCGACGCCGCCGTCGACCTGGAGCCACAGGTCGAGGCCGTGCTTGCTGATCAACTCGCGGGTCCGGCGGATCTTGGGGAGCATGATGTCGAGAAAGGCCTGGCCTCCGAAGCCCGGTTCGACCGTCATGATCAGCACCATGTCGAGCTCGGGCAGCAGGTCCTCGAACGGTTCGATCGGCGTCGCCGGCTTGAGCGCCATGGAGGCCCGGGCACCCTTGGCCCGGATCTCACGGGCGAGCCGCACCGGTGCGGCGGCCGCCTCGGCATGGAAGGTGACGGAACCGGCACCCGCTTCCACGTACTGGGGCGCCCACCGATCGGGGGCCTCGATCATCAGATGACAGTCCAGCGGCGTCTGCGTCGCACGGGCCAGGGATTCTACGACCGGCACACCGAGCGTGAGGTTCGGGACGAAATGGTTGTCCATCACGTCTACATGGAGCCAGTCGGCCCCTTCGACCGCTTTCGCCTCGTCGGCGAGACGGGCGAAGTCGGCGGACAGGATACTTGGGTTGATCTGCGCGGCCATGGACCAAGCCTGCCATGCCCTCCGGGGGTAGCGGGGCCGGGGTGGGCACCGTGGTACGTCGGCCGCGGGCCGTCCCTGCTCGCGCGCGCGGTTCCCCGCGCCCCTGGGGCGGCGAGGTCGCGAGGGTTGTCATGACGAGGGGCCAGGGTGTCGGCCACCTGGTGTGCGGGCGGCGCGCGAAGTGGGTCGTGCTGGGGCTGTGGCTGGTCCTGCTCTTCGTGGTGGCACCGCTCGCCTCCAAACTGACCGACGCGCAGGACAACGACGCGGCGTCGTGGCTGCCGGGCTCCGCCGAGTCCACACAGGTCCTGGAGATGTCCGAGGACTTCAGGCCCGAGCAGATCCCCGCGGTGGTCGTCTACGCCAGGGAAAGCGGGCTCACCGCCGAGGACCGGGCAGCGATCGAGCAGGACGTGCGGGAGCTCAAACAGCTGACCGATCACGGGATCATCGGCGCCCAGACCCGGGGGCCGGTGTACGACCGGGAGACCGACCCCAGGGCCGCCCAGATCTATGTGCCGATCACGATGGACGAGAAGGGCTGGGAGCGGATCGCGCCGGCGGTCGACTCGATCCGCGACGACGTGGGTGAGGGCGGCGACGGGCTCGCCGTGCACATCACAGGTCCGGGCGGGACGAGCGCCGACTTCTCCGAGGCCTTCGAGGGCATCGACTCCACCCTGCTGCTGTCGGCGATGGCCGTCGTCATCGTGATGCTGCTGTTCACGTACCGCAGTCCGACCCTGCTGGTGATCCCGCTGCTCGCGGTGGTCGCCGCGCTGTTCACGGCCCAGGCGCTGATCTATCTGCTGGCCGAGCACGCGGGGCTGACCGTCAACGGGCAGAGCGCGGGCATCCTCACCGTGCTGGTCTTCGGCGCGGGCACCGACTACGCCCTGCTCCTCGTCGCCCGCTACCGCGAGGAGCTGCGCCGCCACGAGGACCGCCATGAGGCGATGGCGCTGGCCCTGCACCGGGCGGGCCCGGCGGTGATCGCCTCGGGCGCGACGGTCGTGCTGAGCATGCTGGTGCTGCTGGCCGCCGAGATGAACTCGACGAGCGGTCTCGGCCCGGTGGCCGCCATCGGCGTCACGGTCGCGCTGCTCGCGATGATGACGCTGTTCCCCGCCCTGCTGGTGATCGTGGGCCGCTGGATCTTCTGGCCGGCCGTCCCGCACCTCGGCACCGCCGACCCGACCGAGCGGGGCGTGTGGGCGCGGATGGGCCGGCGGATCTCCGGCCGTCCGCGTACGACCTGGATCGCCACGGCGGCCGCCCTGGCCCTGTGCTCGCTGGGCCTGATCCAGCTGCGCGCCGAGGGCATCTCCAACGCGGACGCGTTCACCGGGAAACCGGACTCGATCGTCGGCCAGGAGGTCTCCGCACGCTACTTCCCCGCGGGCAGCGGCGATCCCCTGGTGATCATCAGCAACCAGGCACAGGCCCGCGAGGTGGGCCGCACGGTCGCCGACACCGAGGGGGTCGTACCGGACTCCCTCGGGCTGCCGCCGGGCACGAAACCCTTCCACGAGGGCAAGGTCCTCTTCGAGGCGACCATGTCCGACCCGGCCGACAGCGAGGCCGCGAAGGACACCGTCGAACGGGTCAGGGACGCCGTCCACGCGGTCCCGGACGCCGACGCGCAGGTCGGCGGCGGTACGGCGGCCCTGCTCGACATGGACAGGGCCACCACGCACGACAATCTGCTGATCATCCCGCTGGTGCTGCTCGTGGTGCTGCTGATCCTCTGCGCCCTGCTGCGCGCGCTGATCGCCCCACTGGTGCTGATCGGCACGGTGATCCTGTCGTTCGCGGCGGCCCTCGGCATCAGCGCGCTCGCGTTCCGCCATCTCTTCGACTACGCGGGAGAGACGACGGACTTCCCGCTCTTCGTCTTCGTGTTCCTGGTCGCGCTGGGCATCGACTACAACATCTTCCTCACCACCCGCATCCGCGAGGAGGCCGCCCACCTGGGCACCCGCAAGGGTGTCGTGACGGGCCTCGCGGCCACGGGCGCGGTCATCACCTCGGCGGGCCTCGTCCTGGCGGGCACGTTCGCCGCGCTCGCCACCCTGCCCATGGTCGCCTTCGCCGAGATCGGCTTCGCGGTCGCCCTCGGCGTCCTCCTCGACACCCTGATCGTCCGCTCCGTCCTCGTCACGTCCCTCTTCCTGGACATCGGCCCGAAGGTGTGGTGGCCGCACCGGCTGGCCCAGGAGGACAACCCCCGGGCGCCCTCGTCGGTCTGAACCGTCGTCAGACGGTGGCGTACGGGGTCCAGGGGGCAGCCGGTGAGCTGGTTCGACAACATGATGGACAAACTGGAGGACGTCCTGGAGGCGGGCGACCCGGATCGTCTGTGGACGGACTTCCTGGGGGCGAGCCACGACGTCCACATCGCCGAGGAGGCGCTCCGCGAGGCCGAGGAGAAGCTGGCGGCCGCCCGGGAGCGCGCCCTGGAGGGCGATCTGGCGCCGGCGCTCAAGAAGGAGATGCGCAGGGGCAGGCACACCCTGTCCGTGCTGTACCTGCTGCGCGAGGTGGGAGGTGACCACCCGGACCTGGTCCTCGCCCTGCTCCCGGAGCTCTACGACTGCTGTCTGGGCATCAACAAGGTGAGCATCTGGGGCCGCGAGATCCTGCGCACCCTCGCCCGGACCACCGACCTCCACGACGCCCTCGCGCCGCTGGTCACGAGGACCCTGGGCGACGAGGACGAGCGGGAGGACCTGGAGGCGATGAACGGCCTCGGCATGCTCCTGGACGACGTCGGCGACACCGCCCTCCTGGCCCGGTGGCACGAAACGGTCCGCAGGTCACAGGACCCCGACGTACGCGAACTCGCCGACGCCTACGAGCCGGACGACGAGACCACCGGGGAGGAGCCGCCCGACGAGGCGGCGCGACGCGGCTGAGGCCCCGGGACCGGTCCGGAGGAGCCGTCGCCGCCCCTGGCGCGAAGCCCGGCGCCGCGCGGAACCCGGTGTTCAGGCGGTGCGGCGAAGCAGAGCCAGGTACATCGCGTCCGTGCCGTGCAGATGCGGCCACAGCTGGACGTCGGGGCCCTCGCCGAGCGCCGGTACGCCCTCCAGCATGGGCCGCGCGTCGATGAGGTCGGCCGTGTCGCCGTACTGCTTGAGGACGTCCGCGACGACCGCGCGGGTCTCGGCGAGGTGCGGCGAACAGGTCGCGTACCCGACGACACCGCCGACCCGTACGGACTCCAACGCGGTCCCCAGCAGGGCCCGTTGCAGCGGGGCGAAGTTGTCGAGGTCGTCCGGGCGGCGCCGCCAGCGCGCCTCGGGCCGCCTTCGCAGCGCCCCGAGCCCCGTGCAGGGCACGTCCATCAGCACCCGGTCGAAGGAACCGGGCCGCCACGGCGGACGCGTACCGTCGGCCGCGATCACCTGATACGGCCCGGGGTTGCCGTCGAGCGCCTTGGCGACCAGGCCGGCGCGGTGCGGCTGCTTCTCGGAGGCGAGCAGGACGGCACCGCGTTCGGCGGCGAGCGCGGCCAGCAGCGCGGCCTTGCCGCCGGGTCCGGCGCACCCGTCCAGCCAGGCCCGGTCGGGCCCGTCGAGCGGCGCGTTCGCGAGGGCCAGCGCCACGAGCTGGCTGCCCTCGTCCTGCACACCGGCACGGCCTTCCCGTACGGCGTCGACGGCGCCCGGCTCCCCGCCCTCGGTGAGCCGCACGGCGTAGGGCGACCAGCGCCCCGGCATCGCGGAGTCCTCCCGGAGCAGTTCCTCGGTGGTGGCCCGGCCCGGACGGGCGACCAGCGTGACCTCCGGCCGCTCGTTGTCCGCCTCCAGCAGGTCCTCGATCCCGGCCCGACCTCCGCCGAGCGAGTCCCACAGCGCGGAGACGACCCACCGGGGGTGCGAGTGCACGACGGCGAGATGGTCCTCGGGATCCTCGTCGTACGGCGGCGCGACCCGCTCCAGCCAGCCGTCGAGGTCGTGCTGGGCGATCTTCCGCAGCACGGCGTTCACGAACTTGGCGCGCCCGTCGCCGAGCACGACCCGCGCGAGGTCCACGGACGCGGAGACGGCCGCGTGCGTCGGGATGCGCGTCCCGAGCAGCTGGTGCGCGCCCAGGCTCAGCACGTCCAGCACCGGCGGGTCGACCTCGCGCAGCGGCCGGTCCACGCACGCGGCGATCACCGCGTCGTAGGTCCCCTGCCGGCGCAGCGTCCCATACACCAGCTCGGTCGCCAGCGCCGCGTCCCGCGCGTCGAACGCGTCGGGTCCCTCCTTCTCCCGTGCCTTCCGCAGCAGCGGCGGCAGGACGAGATTCGCGTACGCGTCCCGCTCGTCGACGGCCCGCAACGCCTCAAAGGCGAGGAGGCGGACGGGGTCCTTCTGGGGCCGTCGGTACGGCTTGCCCGGCTTACGGGGAGGGCGGGACTGCTCACTCACGAAAAAGGTGCTCCGGATAAGGGATGAGATGGCACGACCAGCGTACGACGCGGGTCGGCGGTGGGGGCGGGGCCCTGGGGCGATACCTCCGGGCGGTGCCCTCGGTGCCGCGGAACCGCCTCTAGGGCCTGTCGTTTGGATCATGCCTGGGTCGCGGCAGCCACAAGGTGCCGTAGCCCGAAGCCGGCATGATCCAAACGACAGACCCTAGACGGCGCTCTCGGTGCCGAGGGACTCCCCGGAGGAGATGCGCACGCCGCGCGCCCAGTCGGCGGCCCGCATCGGCTTCTTGCCCTGGGCCTGCACCCAGAGCAGCTCCACGGCGTACGAGCCGGTCCCGGCGTACACGTTGTTCTTCCCGACCTCCAGCGCGCCCGGCGCGAGTTCGGTTCGCTCGGGGACCGGCGCGACATGGATGAGCTTCAGCCGCTCGCCCCGGAACGTGGTCCACGCGCCCGGCGCCGGTGTGCACCCGCGCACGACCCGGTCGACCCGCAGCGCGGGCGCCGCCCAGTCGATCCGCGCGTCGTCGACGGTGATCTTCGGGGCGAGGGTGATCCCGTCGGCGGGCTGAGGCACCGCCTTCAGGGTGCCGTCCTCGATCCCGTCCATGGTGGCGGCGAGCAGTCCGGCCCCCGCGAAGGCGAGCCGCGTCAACAGGTCGCCGCTGGTGTCCGTGGGCCGGATCTCCTCGGTGACCGTCCCGTACACCGGCCCGGAGTCGAGCCCCTCCTCGATGAGGAACGTGGACGCCCCGGTGATCTCGTCCCCCGCCATGATCGAGTGCTGCACGGGCGCGGCGCCGCGCCAGGCGGGCAGCAGCGAGAAGTGCAGGTTGACCCAGCCGTGCGCGGGGACGTCGAGGGCGACGCGCGGCAGCAGGGCTCCGTAGGCCACGACCGGGCAGCAGTCCGGCGCGATCTCCCGCAGCCGGGCGAGGAAGTCCTCGTCCCTCGGCCGGTTCGGCTTCAGCACCTCGATGCCGGCCTCCTCGGCCCGCTGCGCCACAGGGCTCGCGACGAGCCGCCGTCCCCGTCCCGCCGGCGCGTCCGGCCGCGTCACCACCGCGGCCACCTCATGCCGCCCCGACGCGATCAGCGCGTCCAGGGCGGGAACCGCGACCTCGGGGGTACCAGCGAAGACAAGCCTCATGGGTGACTGTCGGCCTCTCGGACGGAACTTCAACAACCCCTGCACACAAGACACAGGACAACGCACCAGTCTATGCCCCGGCTCCCCCGGCGACCGCTCGCACCCCGTCGACCGTCGACCGTCGACGCCGACCGCCGACCGCCGGCCGCCAACAGGGTGTGCTGTCATCGGTCGGCGCACTCCTGGGAAACCCCCGCGTATCGGCCGCCCCGCACGGGCGGTGCGCGGGCGGGAGATCACGTCGCACAGCCACCCCCACGCGCCCCGCGCATATGCCCCCACGCCCCCACCCCGTTACCAGCGGAGCGGATCCGCGTTGGTCAAGAAAGAGTTGACCACTACCGACCGCAATCGCGGTACTTCCTTTTCAACGCCGGTTCGAGAGGCTTGTTCATGGCCGACCACGCAACCCACGACGCCCAGGCTCGGGCCAGCCTGCACTTGCTGGTGCGGGACATCGAGCGGGTCCGCCGGCAGGTGGACGCACTACGCACCCTCACCGCCCAACTGGGCAATGTCTACCGCCCGCGCCGCTCCGGCCCCTCCACGGGCTTCGTCGTCTACGGACGCGCCCCCGCCCCGACCGTCCGCCTCGCCCAGGAGCTGCGGGACAGTGTCGAGACCCTGGTCACGGCCGCCGTGGACTTCGACCGCTCACTCGGTTTCTCGTGGGACGCGGTGGGCTCGGCCCTCGGGGTGACCAAACAAGCGGTGCACCGCCGCTACGGCGCCCGCCGCGCCGCCGCCCAGGCAGCGGCCGAGGCGGAGCGCACGGGAGAGCCGCAGGGCAGCCGCACCGTCAACGTGGGCTCCGGCCTGCCGACGGTCCCCGCGGCCCGCTCCATGCCGAGCCAGCTGCCCGGACAGATGCCGGGCCAGATGCCGGCTCAGATGCCGAGCCAGATGACGGGCCCGATGCCGAGTCAGATGCCCACGCAGCCGACAGCCGGCAGCCCCACCCTCCGGGACGAGGCAAGACCCACGGCCTTCCCCGGCCCGCGCAACGGCTGACGCCCCAAGACTGCCTCCCGGCCCCCACCGGGAGGCAATGCCGTACGCCGGGCGACAGCGTCGTAACAAGGCCCCGCGCTCACCGGCTCCCCCGCTCCCCCGTACAGCGACACCCCCAGAACCACCACCGACCAGCGACCGGTCAGATCGTCATTCTCCTCACCCGATGTCGAGGGGATCCACCCGGATCCTGACCCCCTCGCCGCCCCCACGCGCCATCCGCGCGGCCTGCGCGGTCTTCAGCGCGGCGGCCAGCGCCGCACCGCTGCCCGGCGGCACCCGGATCAACGCACGTTCCCACGCCTCCCCCGGCGGCGGTGCCCCCACCCGCCGTGCCCGCCCCGTCTCCACGCCGGGCAACGGAACGGGCCCCAACACCTCCGCGTCCGCAGGCAGTTCCACGCCGCCCAGGAAGTCCGCCACCGCCTGGGCCGTACCCGACACGGCCGCCATCCGGGACACCGGCGGAAACCCCAGCTCGGCACGGTCCGCGAGCTCCCGCACCGCGTGCCCCACCGGGTCCCACCGCACGAGCGCCTGCACGGGCCGCAGCGTCGGCTCGGCGACCACGACGACCGTGCCGCCGGCACCCTGGTTCCGCACGAGCGCGGCCGCACCGATCCACCGGCGCAGCGCCTCCTCCCCGGCCCGCAGATCGGGGCGCCCGAGCATGGCCCAGCCGTCGAGCAGCAGAGCGGCCGCGTACCCGCCCTCGGCGACCGGTTCGGCGCCGGGTGTGCTCACGACCAGCGCGGGCGTCCCCGGCACGGTGGCGAGCACATGTTCCCGCCCGGAGGTCCGCACCGGCACGGCCGGAAAGGCCCGCCCCAGTTCCTCTGCGGTACGCCGCGCCCCCACGACCTGGGCCCTGAGCCGACGGCTCCCGCACTCCCCGCACTGCCAGCCCTCCTCCTCACGGCCGCACCACCCGCACACCAGGGCACCGGCGCCCTCCCGTGCCTCCAACGGCCCCGCGCAGTGCCGGCACCGGGCGGGCTCCCGGCACTGCGCACAGGCCATCCTCGGCACGTATCCACGCCGGGGCACCTGGACGAGGACCGGGCCGTCCCGCAGTCCGTCCCGGGCGACCTGCCAGGCGAGGCTGGGCAGACGCGCGGCCCGGGCCGCCTCGTCGCGCGCCAACTCCCCGTCCCCGACGGTCCGCACCAGCGGCGCGACGGCCCGCACCTGCTCCCTGGTGGCGACGATCGGCGCGGCCCACCCGCTCTCGACGAGCTGGGCGGCCTCCACGGTGCAGCTCCAGCTCCCCAGGAGGAAGGCGCCCTTGTCCCGGGTCGCCCGCAGCTCCAGCACCTCCCGCACATGCGGGAAGGGAGCGTTGTCATCGCTGTGACTGGCGTCGCCGTCGTCCCAGACGACGACCAGTCCCAGGTTTCGCACGGGGGCGAACATGGCGGCCCGCGTCCCGACGACGGCCCGCACCGCCCCGCGCCGCACCGCCAGCCACTCCCGGTACCGCCGCTCCTGCCCCGCGTCGGCGGTCAACAGCGCGTGCTGCCCCTCCCCCAACAGCTCCCGGAGAGCCTCGTCGACCCGCGCGGCGGGCCGCCCCGCCGGTACGACGACGAGCGCGCCCCGCCCGGAGGCCAGGGTCGCCTGCACGGCCCGACCGATCTCCTCCGCCCACTCGGGCCCCGGCAGAGCGGTCCACACGGCGCGCGGCGAACGACCGGCGGCCAGGGCCCGCAGGAACTCCGGGCCCCGCGCGTACCTCGCCCAGGACCCCGGTTCCGGCGCGGCCGGAGCGGGTGGCGGCCCGCCCGTCTCGGCCGCCTCGGCGCGACCGTGGCGCGGCGGCACGGCCAGCTGCAGCACATCCGCGAGGCTCCCCGCGTACCGGTCCGCCACCGCCCGTGCGAGCCCCAGCAGCTCCGGGCTCAGCACCGGCTCCGGCGACACGACCTGGGCGAGCGCGGCCAACGGTCCCGCGTAGTCCGACTCGGCGACCCGCTCGACGAGGAACCCGTCGATCAGCGAGCCGCCCTCCCGCCGCCCCTCCCGGACATTGCGCCCCCCGGCCCCGAAACGCACCCGCACCCGCACCCCCGGCTGCGCGACGGCGTCCAGCTCCTCGGGCACGGCGTAGTCGAAGTACCGGTCGAGATGCAGCACCCCTTTGTCGACCAGCACCCGCGCAACCGGAAGTTCCTTCGCCAGGGCGGCCCCCCGCCACGTCCGCGGCTTGGCCCGCGGCGCCCTGGCCTTCTTCACGGCCTCCCGAATGAGCGCGAGCTGCTCCGGCCCCGCACCCCCCGCGTCACCGCCACGCGTCCCGTCCTCGCTGCTCACGCCAGCATTCTCCCAAACCCCACTGACAACCGACGGTGCCCGCCGGTCCGGGATCGGTGGGCGCCGTCGGTCCGGTGACAACGCCGAGGCCCGGCGCCCCAGAGGGGACACCGGGCCTCGGAAAGAACCGCGGGGTTCCGCGTGCTACAGACCCGCCGCCTCGCGGAGGGCGTCCACGCGGTCCGTGCGCTCCCAGGTGAAGTCGGGGAGCTCACGGCCGAAGTGGCCGTACGCGGCGGTCTGGCCGTAGATCGGGCGGAGCAGGTCGAGGTCGCGGATGATCGCGGCGGGGCGGAGGTCGAAGACCTCGTCGATCGCCTTCTCGATCTTGTCCGCGTCGATCTTGGCGGTGCCGAAGGTCTCGACGAAGAGACCGACGGGCTCTGCCTTGCCGATGGCGTACGCGACCTGGACCTCGCAGCGGGAGGCGAGGCCCGCGGCGACGACGTTCTTGGCGACCCAGCGCATCGCGTACGCGGCGGAGCGGTCGACCTTGGACGGGTCCTTGCCGGAGAAGGCGCCGCCGCCGTGGCGGGCCATGCCGCCGTACGTGTCGATGATGATCTTGCGGCCGGTGAGGCCGGCGTCACCCATGGGGCCGCCGATCTCGAAGCGGCCGGTCGGGTTGACCAGGAGGCGGTAGCCCTCGGTGTCCAGCTTGATGCCGTCGTCGAGGAGGGCCTTCAGCTCCGGCTCGACGACGAACTCGCGGATGTCCGGGGCGAGCAGCGACTCCAGGTCGATGTCGCTGGCGTGCTGAGAGGAGACGACGACCGTGTCGAGGCGGACCGCCTTGTCACCGTCGTACTCGATGGTGACCTGGGTCTTGCCGTCCGGACGCAGGTAGGGGATGGTGCCGTTCTTGCGGACCTCGGACAGGCGCTTGGACAGACGGTGCGCCAGGAAGATCGGCAGCGGCATCAGCGTCGGCGTCTCGTCCGTCGCGTAGCCGAACATCAGGCCCTGGTCGCCGGCGCCCTGGCGGTCCAGCTCGTCCTCGTCGCCCTCGACCCGGTTCTCGTACGCCGTGTCGACACCCTGCGCGATGTCAGGGGACTGCGAGCCGATCGACACCGAGACACCACAGGACGCGCCGTCGAAGCCCTTCTTCGACGAGTCGTAGCCGATGGCCAGGATCGTGTCGCGGACGAGCTGGGCGATCGGCGCGTAGGCCTTGGTCGTGACCTCGCCGGCCACGTGCACCAGGCCGGTCGTGATGAGCGTCTCCACCGCGACACGGGACGTGGGGTCCTCGCGCAGCAGTGCATCGAGAATGGCATCGCTGATCTGGTCAGCGATCTTGTCGGGGTGACCCTCGGTCACGGACTCCGAGGTGAACAGGCGACGGGACACAACGCTCCCTGTGGTTGCAGCGGCTGCTGGCTGATCATTGGCGGACGGGACGGGGGCTGCGCCCGGCGTCGTCCGTGAACAGTTTATCGGTCGGTCTCGACCACCGGCCCACCCGTCTCGCCTCTCGGGAGCTCTGTGACCTGCGGCACGTGCATTCTGCCCAATGGCCGTCGCTGTCCGCCAGGGTCGCCACACCCCTAAGTTGCGTTCTGTTCACGGTCCGTGGTGCGAATGGGGCAGTCAGCCCAGTCGGCGCACGACCAGGTCCCACACCGTGTCGGCCAGGGCTTCCTTCGGGCCGTGGGGCACGGGCGTCTCGCTCCCGTCGGCTCCCAGAACGACGGCCTCGTTCTCCTCGGAGCCGAAGGTCTTGCGTTCCCCCACCTCGTTCACCACGAGCAGGTCGCAGCCCTTGCGTGCCAGTTTGGCGCGGCCGTTGGCGAGGACGTCGTCGGTCTCCGCGGCGAAGCCGACGACCAGTTGCTCCGGACGGGGGCGGTCGGCCGCTATCTCGGCGAGGATGTCCGGATTACGGACCAGGACGATCGGCTCGGGGTCCTGGCCGTCCTTCTTCTTGATCTTGCCGGTGGCGTAGTTCTCCGGGCGGAAGTCCGCCACGGCGGCCGCCATCACCACCACGTCCGCGTCCGGCGCCGCCTTGAGCACCGCCTCGCGCAGCTGGACCGCCGTGCCGACGCGGACGATGTCCACGCCCGCCGGGTCCGGCAGTCCGGTGTTGGCCTCGATCAGTGTGACCCGGGCGCCCCGGGCGGCGGCCGTGCGGGCGAGGGCGTACCCCTGCTTGCCCGAGGAGCGGTTGCCGAGGAAGCGGACGGGGTCGAGGGGCTCGCGGGTACCGCCGGCGCTGACCACGACGTGCCGTCCGGCGAGGTCCGGTCCGGCGGTGCCGCGGGAGAGCACCCGTCGGCAGACCTCGAAGATCTCGGCGGGGTCCGGCAGTCGGCCCTTGCCGGTGTCGACGCCGGTCAGCCGGCCCACGGCCGGGTCGATGACGAGGGCGCCGCGGCGGCGCAGCGTCGCCACGTTCTCCTGGGTGGCGGGGTGCTCCCACATCTCGGTGTGCATCGCGGGGGCGAACACGACGGGGCAGCGGGCGGTGAGCAGGGTGTTGGTCAGCAGGTCGTCGGCCAGGCCGTGGGCGGCCTTGGCGAGCATGTCGGCCGTCGCCGGGGCCACGACGACGAGGTCGGCCTCCTGGCCGATGCGGACGTGGGGCACCTCGTGGACGCCGTCCCAGACCTCGGTGGAGACCGGGTTGCCGGAGAGCGCGGACCAGGTGGCGGCACCGACGAAGTGCAGCGCGGAGTCGGTCGGCACGACCCGCACGTCATGCCCGGACTCGGTCAGCCGGCGCAGCAGCTCGCACGCCTTGTAGGCGGCGATGCCACCGCTGACCCCCAGAACGACCTTCGGCTTGCCCACCGGGCCTCCCCGCACTCGAACCCGAACCTGACAGACGCACACCGCGGCTCGTCGGCGTACGCATCCATCACACACCACAGGCCCGACAGTCGCTGCCGGGCCTGTGGAAAAACTTACTGCGGTCCGCGGATATGACTATCCGACGAAACCGTCGTGTGCTGCTTACGCGGGGCCGTCGACGGCCTCGGACGTCAGCAGACCCGCGTTGATCTCGCGCAGGGCGATCGAGAGCGGCTTCTCGTGGACGTGCGTGTCGACGAGGGGACCGACGTACTCGAGGAGGCCCTCGCCGAGCTGCGAGTAGTACGCGTTGATCTGGCGGGCACGCTTGGCCGCGTAGATCACGAGGCTGTACTTCGAGTCCGTGGCCTCGAGGAGCTCGTCGATCGGCGGGTTGATGATGCCCTCGGGCGCGGAGATGGAAGAGGACACGCTCTACCTTCCGATGGATGGGAAAGATTCAGTGTGCATCGTCAGTGACGATCACACAACGTCCATCAAGGCTAGCAGCTCGCGGGCCACGTCCTCGACGGAGGTGTTGACCAGGGTGACGTCGAACTCCGGCTCGGCCGCGAGTTCGACCTTGGCCGCGTCCAGGCGGCGTTCGATCACCTCGGGCGGTTCGGTGCCCCGGCCGGTGAGCCGGCGGACCAGCTCGTCCCAGGAGGGCGGAGCCAGGAACACCAGTTGGGCGTCGGGCATGGTCTCGCGGACCTGCCGGGCGCCCTGGAGGTCGATCTCCAGCAGGACGGGCTCGCCGCGCTCCAGGCGTTCTAGCACGGCACCCCGTGGGGTGCCGTAGCGGTTGCCGGCGAACTCGGCCCACTCCAGCAGCTCGCCGTTGGCGATCAGCTTGTCCATCTCGTCGTCGGTGACGAAGAAGTAGTGGACGCCGTCCTTCTCGCCGGGGCGGGGCTTGCGGGTCGTCGCCGACACCGAGAGCCACACCTCGGGGTGTGCCTTGCGCATATGGGCGACGACCGTGCTCTTGCCGACCCCCGAGGGGCCGGAGAGCACGGTCAGCCGCGGACGTACGTCCGGGGGCTCGGGGGTCGTCCCCCGGAATGTTGCAGCCATGCAGCGATTATTCCAGCAATCCCGGAGTGCCCGGGACTTCCTGTCCGGAGTACCGGGTCAGGAACCGGTGCTGCCGAACTCACGCTCCAGGGATGCGATCTGGTTGGAGCCGAGGCCGCGCACACGACGGCTCTCGGAGATGCCGAGTCGCTCCATGATCTGCTTGGCGCGGACCTTGCCCACGCCGGGCAGCGACTCAAGGAGGGCGGAGACCTTCATCTTGCCGATGACGTCGTTCTCCTGACCCTGCTTGATGACCTCATGCAGGGAGGCGCCGGAGTGCTTGAGTCGATTCTTGACCTCGGCCCGCTCCCGGCGAGCCGCGGCGGCCTTTTCGAGCGCGGCTGCGCGCTGTTCAGGGGTAAGGGGCGGAAGAGCCACGCCTACGTCACCTCGGATGTCGAACTGTCGGATACGGACCGGTGAGGAACCTAGTCGCCCCACACCTGGGGAGTACGAGCAACACGCCTGCCCGTTCTCCCCCTACTGCCTGGAGGGCGTGGGAGGTGCCCTCACTCGTCGGAGACTAGCGGCCAACTCCGCCAGAGTCAGCGAGAACAGCGGAAAAGTCCTGGTCAGCCTCCCTGGAGTCGGACATAAGCCGCATATTGCCCCGGATTTGAGGATGTATTCAGACTCAAGCCGTCCGGTAAGCGCCGCCGGAGGACTCATCGGAGGTCTCAGGCGGCCTCCACGGCGGCCCTGATCTCGTCCGCGAAACGATCCGAGGCGTCACGCAGCGCGACGACATCGGGACCGTGACGAAGAACACCCCGGCTGACATTGGGCACCACATGGCGCACGGCCGCCCCGAAGACCGCCGGGAGATCGGACGGGGTGGCCCCCTGCGCCCCGATGCCGGGCGCGAGGAGAGGTCCGTTGATCTGAAGGTCGTACGACGAGAGGTCGCCGAGCGTGGCGCCGACGACGGCACCGAAGGACCCCATGGGCTCCTCCCCCGCGTTCTCGGCGGCCAGGTGCGCCAGCATCGTCGCCCCGACGTCCCGCCCGGCGGCGTCCGCCGTGCGCACGGCGTGCTGCACCTCGCCGCCCTCCGGGTTGGAGGTCAGCGCCAGCACGAACAGCCCGGCGCCGTTCTCCCGCGCGAGGTCCACCGCCGGCTTGAGGGAGCCGTAGCCGAGGTACGGCGAGACCGTCAGCGCGTCCGAGAACAGTGGCGCGTCCTTGTGCAGGAAGGTCTCGGCGTACGCCGCCATGGTGGAGCCGATGTCGCCGCGCTTGGCGTCCATGACGACCAGCGCACCGGCCGCCCGCGCCTCCTCGACGGACTTCTCCAGGACGGCGATGCCGCGCGAGCCGAAGCGCTCGAAGAACGCGCTCTGCGGCTTGAGGACGGCCACCCGGCCCGCGAGCGCCTCGACGACGGTCCGGCTGAAGCGCTCCAGGCCCGTGATGTCGTCGTTCAGGCCCCAGGCGGTGAGCAGGGCGGAGTGCGGGTCGATCCCGACGCAGAGCGGGCCGCGTTCGTCCATGGCGTGGCGCAGTCGCGCGCCGAAGGGCTCGGTCATGCCGTCTTCTTCCTCACGTCGGCGCCGACCGCGTCGGCGAGGGTGGCGTACGGGCTGGTGCGCAGCCGGGCGACGAGGCCCTTGTGGACGGCGCGCGCCCAGAAGGGGCCCTCGTAGACGAAGGCGCTGTAGCCCTGGACGAGGGTGGCTCCGGCGAGGATGCGCTGCCAGGCGTCCTCGGCGTTCTCGATGCCGCCGACGCCCACCAGGGTGATCCGGTCGCCCACGCGCGCGTAGAGGCGGCGCAGGACCGCGAGGGAGCGGGCCTTCAGCGGGGCGCCGGAGAGTCCGCCGGTCTCCTTCACGAGGGAAGGCTCGGAGGTCAGACCGAGTCCCTCGCGCGCGATGGTGGTGTTGGTGGCGATGATCCCGTCCAGGCCCAGCTCCACGGCGAGGTCGGCGACGGCGTCGATGTCCTCGTCGGCGAGGTCGGGGGCGATCTTGACCAGCAGCGGCACCCGGCGGGTGCGCACCGTGCGGTCGGCGGCCTCGCGGACGGCGGTCAGCAGGGGCCGCAGCGCCTCGGTGGCCTGGAGGTTGCGCAGACCGGGAGTGTTGGGCGAGGAGACGTTGACGACCAGGTAGTCGGCGTACGGGGCGAGGCGCTCGGTGGACTTCACGTAGTCCGCGGCGGCCTCCTCCTCGGGGACGACCTTGGTCTTGCCGATGTTGACGCCCACGACCGTCCTGAAGACGGGGTTGCGGGAGGCCAGTCGGGCGGCGACGGCCAGGGAGCCCTCGTTGTTGAAGCCCATGCGGTTGATCAGCGCCCGGTCACCGACCAGGCGGAACAGCCGCTTCTTGGGATTGCCGGGCTGCGCCTCGCCCGTGACCGTGCCGATCTCGACGTGGTCGAAGCCCAGCATCGACATCCCGTCGACGGCGACGGCGTTCTTGTCGAAGCCGGCGGCCAGCCCGAACGGGCCGTGCATGCGCAGGCCGAACGCCTCCGTGCGCAGTTCCTCGTAGCGGGGTGCCAGAGCGGCCGCGAGGTAGGTGCGCAGCACGGGGATCCGGGCGGCCAGGCGGATCCAGCGGAAGGCCAGGTAATGGGCCTCCTCCGGGTCCATCCGGGTGAAAACCAGACGGAAGAACAACTTGTACATCTCGAAGTCCTCGGGTCCTCATGAGGGCTCACGGCCTCATGACAGGTGTCCTCATGAAGAGGGGGACACCGTTTCCGGTGTCCCCCTCAGGGCTGCTAGTCGCGGGCCGCGATCAGGTGTTCGGCGTGTTCCTGGAGGGAGCGCACCCCGACGTCACCGTGGTTGAGCGCGTCGATGCCCTGGACGGCCGCGGCGAGCGCCTGGACCGTCGTCAGGCACGGCACGGAGCGGGCCACGGCGGCCGTACGGATGTCGTAGCCGTCGAGGCGGCCACCGGTGCCGTACGGGGTGTTGACGATGAGGTCGACCTCGCCGTCGTGGATGAGCTGGACGATGGTCTTCTCGCCGTTCGGACCGGTGCCCTCGGACTGCTTGCGCACCACGGTGGCGTTGATGCCGTTGCGCCTCAGCACCTCGGCCGTGCCGGACGTGGCGAGCAGCTCGAAGCCGTGGGCGACCAGCTCGCGCGCCGGGAAGATCATCGAGCGCTTGTCGCGGTTGGCGACCGAGATGAACGCGCGGCCCTTGGTGGGCAGCGGGCCGTACGCGCCGGCCTGCGACTTGGCGTACGCCGTGCCGAAGACCGAGTCGATGCCCATGACCTCGCCGGTGGAGCGCATCTCCGGGCCGAGGACCGTGTCGACGCCGCGCCCGTGGATGTCGCGGAAGCGCGACCACGGCATGACGGCCTCCTTGACGGAGATCGGCGCGTCCAGCGGCAGCTCGCCCCCGTCGCCGTTCTTCGGCAGCAGCCCCTCCTCGCGCAGCTCGGCGATGGTCGCGCCCAGTGAGATCCGGGCGGCGGCCTTGGCGAGCGGCACCGCCGTCGCCTTCGAGGTGAAGGGGACGGTGCGGGAGGCGCGCGGGTTGGCCTCAAGCACGTAGAGGATGTCGCCGGCCATCGCGAACTGGATGTTGATCAGGCCGCGCACGCCGACGCCCTTGGCGATGGCCTCGGTGGAGGCCCGCAGGCGCTTGATGTCGAAGCCGCCGAGGGTGATGGGGGGCAGGGCGCACGCCGAGTCGCCGGAGTGGATGCCGGCCTCCTCGATGTGCTCCATGACGCCGCCCAGGTACAGCTCGTCGCCGTCGTAGAGGGCGTCGACGTCGATCTCGATGGCGTCGTCGAGGAACCGGTCGACGAGGACGGGCCGGGAGGGGCTGATCTCGGTCGACTCGGCGATGTACGCCTCCAGGCGCGCCTCGTCGTAGACGATCTCCATGCCGCGTCCGCCGAGGACGTAGGACGGCCGGACGAGGACGGGGTAGCCGATCTCGTCGGCGATGGCCTTGGCGCCCGCGAAGGTGGTCGCCGTGCCGTGCTTCGGGGCCGGGAGGCCGGCCTCGGCGAGGACCTGACCGAAGGCTCCGCGGTCCTCGGCGGCGTGGATGGCCTCCGGGGAGGTGCCCACGACCGGTACGCCGTTGTCCTTGAGCGCCTGCGACAGGCCCAGCGGGGTCTGCCCGCCGAGCTGGACGACGACGCCCGCGATGGGGCCGGCCAGCGACTCGGCGTGCACGATCTCCAGGACGTCCTCGAGCGTGAGCGGCTCGAAGTACAGACGGTCGGAGGTGTCGTAGTCCGTGGAGACGGTCTCGGGGTTGCAGTTGACCATCACGGTCTCGTAGCCCGCGTCGCTGAGCGCGAAGGAGGCGTGGACGCAGGAGTAGTCGAACTCGATGCCCTGGCCGATGCGGTTCGGGCCGGAGCCCAGGATGATGACGGCCGGCTTCTCGCGGGGCGCGACCTCGCTCTCCTCGTCGTACGAGGAGTAGAAGTACGGGGTCCGCGCCGCGAACTCGGCGGCGCAGGTGTCGACCGTCTTGTACACCGGGCGTACGCCCAGCGCGTGCCGGACCTCACGCACGACGTCCTCGCGCAGCCCGCGGATCTCGCCGATCTGCTGGTCGGAGAAGCCGTGCCGCTTGGCCTCGGCGAGCAGGTCGGGGTCGAGCTTGTCGGCGGCGGCCAGCTCGTCCGCGATCTCCTTGATGAGGAAGAGCTGGTCGACGAACCAGGGGTCGATCTTCGTGGACTCGAAGACCTCCTCCTGGGTGGCGCCGGCGCGGATGGCCTGCATGACGGTGTTGATGCGCCCGTCGGTGGGGCGGACCGCCTCGCGCAGCAGTTCCGCCTTGTCGCCGGGCTCGCCGACGAAGGTGAACTGGCTGCCCTTCTTCTCCAGCGAGCGCAGGGCCTTCTGGAGGGCCTCGGTGAAGTTGCGGCCGATGGCCATGGCCTCGCCGACCGACTTCATGGTGGTGGTGAGCGACGAGTCGGCGGAGGGGAACTTCTCGAAGGCGAAGCGCGGGGCCTTCACGACGACGTAGTCGAGCGTCGGCTCGAAGGAGGCCGGGGTCTGCTCGGTGATGTCGTTCGGGATCTCGTCGAGCGTGTAGCCGACGGCGAGCTTCGCGGCGATCTTGGCGATCGGGAAACCGGTCGCCTTGGAGGCGAGGGCCGAGGACCGCGACACACGCGGGTTCATCTCGATGACGATGACCCGGCCGTCCTCGGGGTTGACCGCGAACTGGATGTTGCAGCCGCCGGTGTCGACGCCGACCTCACGGATGATCGCGATGCCGACGTCACGCAGCACCTGGTACTCGCGGTCGGTGAGGGTCATCGCGGGCGCGACGGTGATGGAGTCACCGGTGTGCACGCCCATGGGGTCGAAGTTCTCGATGGAGCAGACGACCACGACGTTGTCGTGCTTGTCGCGCATCAGCTCCAGCTCGTACTCCTTCCAGCCGAGGATGGACTCCTCCAGCAGCACCTCGGTGGTCGGCGACAGGGTGAGGCCCTGGCCGGCGATGCGGCGCAGTTCCTCCTCGTCGTGCGCGAAGCCGGAGCCGGCGCCGCCCATGGTGAAGGAGGGGCGGACGACGACGGGGTAGCCGCCGAGCGTGTCGACGCCCTTGAGGACGTCGTCCATGGAGTGGCAGATGACCGAGCGGGCGGACTCGCCGTGGCCGATCTTGGCGTTGACCGCCTCGACGACCAGCTTGAACTGGTCGCGGTCCTCGCCCTTGTGGATCGCCTCGACCTTGGCGCCGATCAGCTCGACGCCGTACTTCTCCAGGACGCCGTTGTCGTGGAGCGAGATGGCGGTGTTCAGCGCGGTCTGGCCGCCGAGGGTCGGGAGCAGGGCGTCGGGGCGCTCCTTGGCGATGATCTTCTCGACGAACTCGGGGGTGATCGGCTCGACGTAGGTGGCGTCGGCGATCTCCGGGTCGGTCATGATCGTCGCCGGGTTGGAGTTCACCAGGACGACGCGCAGGCCCTCTGCCTTGAGGACCCGGCACGCCTGCGTGCCGGAGTAGTCGAACTCGGCGGCCTGGCCGATGACGATCGGGCCGGAGCCGATGACCAGGACGGACTGGATATCGGTGCGCTTAGGCACGCTGGCCCTCCATCAGGGATACGAAGCGGTCGAACAGGTAGGCGGCGTCGTGCGGGCCGGCTGCCGCTTCGGGGTGGTACTGGACGCTGAAAGCGGGGCGGTCGAGGAGCTGGAGCCCCTCCACCACGTTGTCGTTGAGGCACACGTGGGAGACCTCGGCGCGGCCGTAGGGGGTCTCGGAGACCTTGTCGAGCGGGGCGTCGACGGCGAAGCCGTGGTTGTGCGCGGTGACCTCGACCTTGCCGGTCGTACGGTCCTGCACCGGCTGGTTGATGCCGCGGTGGCCGTACTTCAGCTTGTAGGTGCCGAAGCCGAGGGCGCGCCCGAGGATCTGGTTGCCGAAGCAGATGCCGAACAGCGGGGTGCCGCGCTCCAGGACGGCCTGCATGACGGAGACCGGGTGGTCGGCGGTGGCCGGGTCGCCGGGGCCGTTGGAGAAGAACACCCCGTCGGGGTTCACGGCGTACACCTCGTCGGCGGTCGCCGTGGCGGGCAGCACGTGCACCTCGATGCCGCGCTCGGCCATGCGGTGCGGGGTCATGCCCTTGATGCCGAGGTCGACGGCGGCGACGGTGAACTTCTTCTCGCCGATCGCGGGGACGACGTACGGCTCCTTGGTGGCGACCTCCGCGGAGAGGTCGGCGCCCTTCATCTCGGGGGCCTGGCGGACCTCGGTGAGCATGGTGCCCTCGTCGGGCAGGGCGTTGCCGGAGAAGATGCCGACCCGCATGGCGCCGCGCTCGCGCAGGTGGCGGGTGAGGGCGCGGGTGTCGACGCCGCTGATGCCGACGACGCCCTGCTGGGCGAGCTCCTCGTCGAGGGTGCGCCGGGAGCGCCAGTTGGACGGCACGCGCGCGGGGTCGCGTACGACGTAGCCCGCGACCCAGATGCGCTGCGACTCGGGGTCCTCGTCGTTGACACCGGTGTTGCCGACGTGCGGGGCGGTCATCACGACGACCTGGCGGTGGTACGACGGGTCGGTGAGGGTCTCCTGGTAGCCGGTCATACCGGTGGAGAACACGGCCTCGCCGAAGGTCACCCCCACGGCCCCGTAGGCGCGGCCGCGGAAGATCCGGCCGTCCTCCAGGACGAGTACTGCGGGAACCTTGGTGGCTCCCCTGGTGGAGGTCGTCATCGTGCGCCTTCCGTTTCCGTCTTCTTGATCATCTGGTTCAGGGTCTCGGCCCACTCGTTGTGTTCGGCCGCGTGGTCGGAGCGGAACCCCGAGTCGAGGAGCTTGTCGCCGTGTGCCCAGGTGACGACGAGCAGTCCGCCCTCGGTGAGGACCTTGCCGGCGATGCCCTTGTCGAGCCGGGCCTCGCGCAGCGCCTCACGCGGGACGAAGAAGTCCGTCGCTCCGGGCCGTACGACGTCCAGGCCCGCGTCCGTCAGGGTGAGCTCGACCCTGCTGCGGGTGCCCAGGCCGTGCGCCACGATGCGGTCGAGCCACTGCCCGGCGGTGGTGGAGCCGTGGTAGCGGCCGCTCATCGTCAGTCTGGCCGCACCGGGCGACTCCGGCGCGGCGGGCAGCTCCGGCAGGTCGCTCTGGAGCGTGCCGCGCCACTTCCAGCCCTCGCGCATCAGCCAGTAGACGAGGGCGACGAAGAGGGCGAGTCCGACGACCCAGCCGATGCGTCCGGCCCAGTTGGTGACCTCGGCCGACTCCTTCTGGGCGGCCAGCAGAATTACAGGTGTCACGTGAGCTTCCCGTCGACGAGCGTGGCCTTGCCCCGCAGCCACGTGTGCGTGACACGGCCCGGCAGCTCGCGGCCCTCGTACGGGGTGTTGCGGCTGCGCGAGGCGAAGCCCGCGGGGTCCACCGCACCACGGTATGCCGTGTCGACGAGCGTGAGGTTGGCGGGCTCACCTGCCGAGACGGGACGGCCGTGACCGGTGGCCTGCCCGATGCGCGCGGGCGTGAACGACATGCGGTCCGCGACGCCCGCCCAGTCGAGCAGTCCGGTCTCGACCATCGTCTCCTGGACCACCGACAGGGCGGTCTCCAGGCCGACCATGCCCATGGCGGCCGCGGCCCACTCGCAGTCCTTGTCCTCGTGCGGGTGGGGGGCGTGGTCGGTGGCGACGATGTCGATCGTGCCGTCGGCGAGCGCCTCGCGCAGGGCCAGCACGTCGCGCTCGGTGCGCAGCGGCGGGTTGACCTTGTAGACCGGGTTGTACGAGCGCACCAGCTCGTCGGTGAGGAGCAGGTGGTGCGGGGTGACCTCCGCGGTGACGTCGATGCCCCGGGACTTGGCCCAGCGGACGATCTCGACGGACCCGGCGGTCGACAGATGGCAGATGTGGACGCGGGACCCGACGTGCTCGGCGAGCAGGACGTCGCGGGCGATGATCGACTCCTCGGCCACCGCGGGCCAGCCGCCGAGCCCCAGCTCGGCGGAGACGACGCCCTCGTTCATCTGGGCGCCCTCGGTGAGCCGCGGCTCCTGGGCGTGCTGGGCGACGACACCGCCGAAGGCCTTCACGTACTCCAGGGCGCGGCGCATGATCACCGCGTCGTGCACGCACTTGCCGTCGTCGGAGAAGACAGTGACGCCGGCGGCCGACTCGTGCATGGCGCCCAGCTCGGCGAGCTTCTGGCCTTCGAGGCCGACGGTGACGGCGCCGATGGGCTGGACGTCGCAGTAGCCGTGTTCCTGGCCGAGCCGGTAGACCTGCTCGACCACACCGGCGGTGTCGGCGACCGGGAAGGTGTTGGCCATGGCGAACACGGCGGTGTAGCCGCCGGAGGCCGCCGCGCGGGTGCCGGTGAGGACCGTCTCGGAGTCCTCGCGGCCGGGCTCGCGCAGATGCGTGTGCAGGTCGACCAGGCCCGGCAGGAGGACCTTGCCGCCAGCCTCGACGACCTCGGCGCCCTCGGCGGACAGCCCGGTGCCCACCTCGGCGATGGTCTCGCCGTCGATCAGCACGTCCTGCGGCTCGCCGCCGAGCACCTTCGCACCACGGATCAGGATCTTGCTCATCTGTCTTACTTCTCCTCGGTGGTGCGGGTGTGGGTGACGGCGGGCTCGTTGCCCCCGAGCAGCAGGTAGAGGACGGCCATGCGGATGGAGACGCCGTTGGCGACCTGCTCGACGACGGTGCAGCGGTCGGAGTCGGCGACCTCGGCGGTGATCTCCATGCCGCGGACCATCGGGCCGGGGTGCATCACGATCGCGTGCTCGGGCATCCGCGCCATGCGGTCGCCGTCGAGGCCGTAGCGCCGGGAGTACTCGCGCTCGGTGGGGAAGAACGCGGCGTGCATGCGCTCGCGCTGCACGCGCAGCATCATCACGGCGTCGGACTTGGGCAGGGTGCTGTCGAGGTCGTACGACACCTCGCAGGGCCAGGACTCGATGCCGACCGGCAGCAGGGTGGGCGGCGCGACGAGGGTGACCTCGGCGCCGAGGGTGTGCAGCAGATCGACGTTGGAGCGGGCGACGCGGCTGTGCAGGACGTCGCCGACGAGCGTGATGCGCTTGCCGGACAGGTCCTGGCCGAGGCCGGTGTCACGGCCGACGAGGCGGCGGCGCATGGTGAAGGCGTCGAGCAGGGCCTGGGTGGGGTGCTGGTGGGTGCCGTCGCCCGCGTTGATGACGGCGGCGTCGATCCAGCCGGAGTTCGCCAGGCGGTACGGCGCTCCGGAGGCGCCGTGGCGGATGACGACGGCGTCGACGCCCATGGCCTCGAGGGTCTGGGCGGTGTCCTTGAGGGACTCGCCCTTGGACACGCTCGATCCCTTGGCGGAGAAGTTGATGACGTCCGCGGAGAGGCGCTTCTCGGCGGCCTCGAAGGAGATCCGGGTGCGGGTGGAGTCCTCGAAGAAGAGGTTGACGATCGTGCGGCCGCGCAGGGTCGGCAGCTTCTTGATCGGCCGGTCGGCGACCCGGGCCATCTCCTCGGCGGTGTCGAGGATCAGGACGGCGTCGTCGCGGGTGAGGTCGGCGGCCGAGATGAGATGACGCTGCATCTGTCAGGCTCCGTAAAGGCGATTCGGTGTCGGGAGGCGAGGCCCGGCCGGCCGGTCACAGCCGGGCGGGCGGACGCGCGGGTGGGCGACGCGGGGCGCACGGCGGGGCCGTACACCGGGTGGTCGCTACTGCTGCGCGCCCCGGGCGGCCGGCTTCGCACCGAGCAGCACGGTGTCCCGACCGTCCTCCTCGGCGAGCTGGACCTTGACCGTCTCCCGCAGCGACGTGGGGAGGTTCTTGCCGACGTAGTCGGCGCGGATGGGCAGTTCGCGATGGCCGCGGTCGACGAGGACCGCGAGCTGGACGGCGCGTGGGCGACCGATGTCGTTCAGCGCGTCGAGCGCGGCGCGGATGGTGCGGCCGGAGAAGAGGACGTCGTCGACGAGGACGACGAGGCGGCCGTCGAGCCCGTCACCGGGGATCTCCGTGCGGGCCAGCGCACGCGGCGGGTGCATGCGCAGGTCGTCGCGGTACATGGTGATGTCGAGCGAGCCGACCGGGATCTTGCGGTCGGTGATCTCCGCCAGCTTGTCGGCGAGCCGCCGGGCGAGGAAGACGCCCCGGGTCGGGATGCCGAGGAGCACCACGTCGTCGGCGCCCTTGGCGCGTTCGACGATCTCGTGGGCGATGCGGGTCAGTACGCGTGCGATGTCGGGGGCCTCGAGAACGGGCCTGGCATCGGACGGCTGCGGATCCTGTTGCGGATTTTCCTGCGTGTCCATACGAAACGGACCTCCTTCTCCGCCTCACGGGACGGACCTTAAAGGACGTCGGATTTGCGCCATCAACGGTAGCAGGCCCCGGGAACGCCCCTGATCACCCCCCTGGCCCAACGGAGAGCGTTTACCACGGAAGAGTCGGTCCGGACCATCCGGCTTGACGGGGCAGAGTCACGCTGCGTAACCTCACAGTGAGTCACCAGCCTTCGTCCGGGGAGCTATATGTCCAGCGAATACGCCAAACAGCTCGGGGCCAAGCTCCGGGCCATCCGCACCCAGCAGGGCCTTTCCCTCCACGGTGTCGAGGAGAAGTCCCAGGGACGCTGGAAGGCGGTCGTGGTCGGATCGTACGAGCGCGGCGACCGCGCCGTCACCGTGCAGCGCCTTGCGGAGCTGGCGGATTTCTATGGGGTTCCCGTGCAGGAGCTGCTTCCCGGGACGACCCCCGGTGGCGCGGCGGAGCCGCCGCCGAAGCTCGTCCTCGACCTGGAGCGCCTGGCCAACGTCCCGGCCGAGAAGGCGGGCCCGCTCCAGCGGTACGCCGCGACGATCCAGTCCCAGCGCGGTGACTACAACGGCAAGGTGCTCTCCATCCGCCAGGACGACCTGCGCACACTCGCCGTCATCTACGACCAGTCCCCCTCGGTCCTGACCGAGCAGCTGATCAGCTGGGGTGTCCTGGACGCGGACGCGCGTCGCGCCGTCTCCCACGACGAGGGCTGACCCCTCGGACGAGGCTCAGCAGAAACGTGCCGCCGGGGTGGCCGGAACCTTTCGGTTCGGGCCACCCCGGCGGTTTTCTGTCTCCAGGGACGCGGAGGGGCGGGCGGGACGCGGACGGGTCTGCGTCGCCGACGGCCTCCCGTGGCGGACGGCCTCGTGCGGGAGGACCCCCTATTCGGCTTCCCTGCGGAGCGACGGCTTCAGGTCCTTGAGGCGCCCGAGCAGTCCGTTCACGAACGACGGGGAGTCGTCCGTGGAGAACTCCTTCGCCAGCTGCACCATCTCGTCCAGCACCACCGCGTCCGGGGTCTCGTCGACCCAGATCAGCTCGTAGGCACCGAGCCGCAGGATGTTGCGGTCCACGACCGGCATCCGGTCGAGGGTCCAGCCCACCGAGTACTGCGCGATCAGCTCGTCGATGCGCTTGGCGTACTCGGAGTACCCCTCGACCAGCTGCATCGTGTACTCGCTGACCGGCGGCTGCCTGGTGTCGGACCGGGAGTGCCGGATCCAGTCCGCGAGGACGGTCAGGACGTCGGCCCCGCGCTGGTCGCCCTCGAAGAGGATCTGGAAGGCGCGCTTGCGGGCCGTGTTACGGGCAGCCACGGTTAGCTGTTCACCCGGCCGAGGTAGTCGCTCGTGCGGGTGTCGACCTTGATCTTCTCACCGGTGGTGATGAAGAGGGGCACCTGGATCTGGTGGCCGGTCTCCAGGGTGGCGGGCTTGGTGCCACCGGTGGAGCGGTCGCCCTGGACGCCCGGCTCGGTCTCCTGGATGACGAGCTCGACGGCGGCCGGCAGCTCGACGAAGAGCACCTCGCCCTCGTGCTGCGCGACGGTGGCGGTGAAGCCCTCGATCAGGAAGTTGGCGGCGTCGCCGACGGCCTTGCGGTCGACCATCAGCTGGTCGTAGGTCTCCATGTCCATGAAGACGAAGTACTCGCCGTCCATGTAGGAGAACTGCATGTCGCGCTTGTCGACGGTGGCCGTCTCGACCTTCACGCCGGCGTTGAAGGTCTTGTCGACGACCTTCCCGGAGAGCACGTTCTTGAGCTTGGTGCGCACGAAGGCCGGGCCCTTGCCGGGCTTGACGTGCTGGAACTCGACGACGGACCAGAGCTGGCCGCCGTCGAGCTTGAGCACCATGCCGTTCTTGAGGTCGTTCGTGGAAGCCACGGTTGCTTCAATCTCCTGGACTTACGTGGACGACCCCGGGGCACGCGCGCAGCTCAAGGGCTAGAGCGCGAGCAGCTCCTTGGTCGTGATGGTGAGTAGCTCGGGTCCGCCGTCCGCCTCGGGGCGTACGACGAGCGTGTCATCGATCCGGACACCGCCCCGGCCCGGGAGGTGGACCCCCGGTTCGACGGTGACCGGCACGCAAGCGTCCAGTTTACCCATGGCCGCGGGGGCCAACTGCGGGTCCTCGTCGATTTCGAGTCCCACACCGTGCCCCATCAGTGCCGGGAGGTCCGCGCCGTGGCCCGCGGAGTCCAGTACGTGACGGGCCGCGCGGTCCACGGCGCGGTAGGCGGCGCCGGGGACGAGGCTCTCGCGGCCGGCCCGCTGGGCTGCGAAGACGAGGTCGTAGAGCTCGATCTGCCAGTCGGCGGGCGAGGTCCCGATGACGAAGGTGCGGCCGATCTCGCAGCGGTAGCCGCGGTAGACGGCGCCGAGGCACACGGAGAGGAAGTCACCCTCCTCGACGCGGCGATCAGTGGGGAGGTGGCCGCGGCGGCCGGAGTCGGGGCCCGTGGCGACGGAGGTGGCGAAGGCGGGGCCGTCGGCGCCGTGGTCGACGAGGCGGCGCTCCAGTTCCAGGGCGAGGTGGCGTTCGGTACGGCCGACGAGGATCGACTCCAGGAGTTCCCCGAGGGCCTGGTCGGCGATCTCCGCGCCGATCCGCAGACAGGAGATCTCCTCCTCGTCCTTGACGACCCGGAGCTGCTCGACAGCGCCGCCGAGGTCGGTGAGCCGCAGCCGGGGGGCGACCGAGCGGAGCGCTCGGTGCCGGGCCACGGTGAGGTGGTGCTCCTCCACGGCGAGGGACTCGGCGCCGGCGGCCGTGACGAGGTCGGCGGCCGCGACCGCCGGGTCGCCGCCGTGCTTCGGCAGCAGGTGGACGCGGACGGCGTCGTCGGGCCGCCCCTCGGAGCTGTCGCCTCTCGGGGGTGCGCCGCAGAGGAGGACGTCCTCGGTCGCGCCGAGCAGGAGGACGGCGCCGCGGGGTGCCGCGCCCGTGAGATACCGCACGTTGGCCGGGCGGGTCACGAGAGCGGTGGCGCTGCCGCTCGCCTGGCAGCGTTCTCTCAGCCGGTTTCGGCGGGCGGCGTGGGCGTCTGACATGCCCCGAGCGTATGAGCTCCGCTGGTCGGGCGCCGGTTCAGTGCGGCCGAGTGGGGGTGGGGGGCGCTCCGCGGAGGGCCGGTGGTTCAGTGCGGCCGAGTGGGGGTGCGGGGGTGCGGCGCCGGGAGGGGGCGGGGGAGGTTGTGTGCCGGGTGCGGGGCGTTGGGGCTTGTCGCGCAGTTCTCCGCGCCCCCTGAGTTCGCTGGGGCTGAGCGGTGGTCACCGGTTCCGTCGGTCTGACTTGCCGCCCTCGACCTACCGCGCCGCTCGTGCGACCTGCCTTGCCGGCCGCGACCTCCCCTGCCGCCACCAGGGCCGTCTTGCCGGACGTGTCACCACTTCGGAGGGCTTGCTATCGATCTGGCCAGGACCTCGTCCAGGACTCGGGCCGTGGCGGGGACGTCGAGTTGGGAGTTGTCGATGATGGGGAGGCCCGAGCCGTACCAGCCGGCCATGCGGCCGTGAATGCGGGCGACCTCCTCGTCGGTGAGGCGGCGGTTGCCCGAGCGCTCCGCGTTTCGTTCGAGGACGATCTCCAGGCCGGGCAGGAGGACGACGGGGAGCAGGCCGGGGCCGACATGGCGCTTCCAGCCGCCGAGGCCGACGACGGGGCGGTCGGGGAAGACCGCGTCGTCGAGGATGCAGGAGATGCCGTTGGCCAGGAAGTTCCGCGCGGCGAAGCCGCAGGTGCGGCGGGCGAGACGGTACTGCGCCTCGGAGTTGTCGTTCCACCCGGACTGCGGGTCGGCGAACCCGGAGCGGACCCATTCGCGGACGTCGTCGAGGCTGATGTGCGCGGTGGGCACCCGGCGGTGGTCCGCCCAGTACTTGGCGACGCTCGTCTTGCCCGCGCCCGCGGGGCCGATGAGGAGGACGGCGAGCGTGGTGGTCGTGACGTCCGGCGCGCCGGCGGCGGGCGGCGGGCTCGGCATGGTGACGGGGCCGCCCGGCGGCAGTTGCACGTGTCCGGTGGTGTCCCGGGGCACGCCGGTGTGCTGCGGGGGTGAGGCGGGCGGATGCCCGGGGCCGCCCGCGAAGCCCGGTGCGGGCGGGGGCGCCGATCCCGGCGGGGCCGACGGCGCGGGGGGCGCCATGGGCGCGGGCGGGCTCCCCGGCGCGTGGCCGGGGTGCGGGGCCGGGGGTACGGGGGGAGGCACGGGGTGACTCGCGCCGGGGTGGCCCGGAGGGGTGGCGCCCGGTGCTCCCGGGTGCGGTGCGGCGGGGTGTCCCTGGTGGTTCGCCGTGGGCGACCAGGGGGCCGCCGGGTCCTGCCCCGGCCGATGGGGCGGCGGCAGCGGAGCTCCCACTGCGTGCTGCATCCGGTGCCACTCCGTCTCGTACAGTCACATCGACACTGGCGGGCGGGGCTGTCGGACCCCCGCTCTCACCGAACGGTACCGCCCCCGGCCGCCGTTTGGTGAACGGCCGGGGGCGTCCCGGAGTGCCCAAGTGGCCATGACCACAAGGAGAATCGGGCAGGCACGGCCCGAACGGGCGTTACTGGCCCACTTCGCCGTATGCGGCGAGGAGCACCGCGGGGTCGGGGCCCTCCAGGACGGTGGGCTTGGCCAGGCCGTCGAGGACGATGAAGCGCAGCAGGTCGCCACGGGACTTCTTGTCGACCTTCATGGTCTCCAGCAGCTTGGGCCACTGGTCGTAGCGGTAGTGCAGCGGCAGTCCGACGGACTCCAGGACCGTGCGGTGGCGGTCGGCGGTCGCATCGTCCAACCGGCCTGCCAGACGGCCGAGTTCGGCGGCGAAGTGCATGCCGACGGACACGGCCGCGCCGTGGCGCCACTTGTAGCGCTCGTTCTTCTCGATGGCGTGGGCGAGGGTGTGTCCGTAGTTGAGGATCTCGCGGCGGCCGGACTCCTTGAGGTCGCCGGAGACGACGTCGGCCTTGACCCGGATGGACCGTTCGATCAGCTCGGCCGTGTGCGGGCCGGCGGGCGTGCGGGCGGCCTGCGGGTCGGCCTCGATGAGGTCGAGGATCACCGGGTCGGCGATGAAGCCGGCCTTGATGATCTCGGCGAGCCCGGACACGTAGTCGTTGACCGGCAGCGAGTCGAGCGCGGCGAGGTCGCAGAGCACCCCGGCGGGCGGGTGGAAGGAACCGACGAGGTTCTTGCCCTCGGCGGTGTTGATGCCGGTCTTGCCGCCGACCGCCGCGTCCACCATGGCGAGGACGGTGGTGGGGATGGCGATCCAGCGGACGCCGCGCAGCCAGGTGGCCGCCACGAACCCGGCGAGGTCCGTGGTGGCGCCACCGCCGACACCCACGATGACGTCGGTGCGGGTGAACCCGGACTGGCCGAGCGCCTTCCAGCAGTACGCGGCGACCTCGGCGGTCTTCGCCTCCTCCGCGTTCGGCACCTGGATGGCCACGGCCTCGTAGCCCTGCCCGGCCAGATCGGCGCGCAGGGCCTCGGCGGTCTCGTCCAGCGCCTCGGGGTGGATCACCGCGACCCGCTTGGCCCGGTCGCCGATCAACCCGCCCAGCTCACCGAGGAGTTGGCGGCCCACCAGGACCTCGTACGGCTCGGTGCCCGCCGTGCCGCCGACCTGGATCCGGGTCACTGTCTCGCTCATGCTTCCTTCAACTCCAGGGCGTTCAGGGCCGCTTGGGTGACTTCCTCGGGCGTGCGGCCGTCCGTGGGCACGACGGCCGTGGCGATCTCCTCGTACAGGTGGCGGCGGGCCTCCATCAGCTCCCGCCACTGCTTGCGGGGGTTGACGGCGAGCAGCGGCCGGGCGGTGTTGAGGCCGGTGCGCTTGACCGCCTCCTCGACGTCCATCGAGAGGTAGACGACGCGCTGTCCGGCGAGCAGGGCGCGGGTGTCCTGGTCGAGGATCGCGCCGCCGCCGAGGGCGAGGATCCCGTCGTGGGAGGCGAGCGCCGTGTGCACGGCCTGCTTCTCGATGGCGCGGAAGGCGGCCTCGCCCTCGTCGACGAAGATCTCCGCGATGGTGCGTCCCTGCGCGGCCACGATGTCGTCGTCGGTGTCGCGGTAGGCGACGCCGAGCCGCTCGGCGAGCAGTTGTCCGACGGTGGACTTGCCGACCCCCATGGGGCCGACGAGAACGACCAGAGGCACCGGGCTCACCGGATCGCGAGGTTGTCGAGGTACGAGCGGACGTTGCGGCGGGTCTCGGTGACGCTGTCACCGCCGAACTTCTCGGCCACCGCGTCGGCCAGGACCAGCGCCACCATGGCCTCGGCGACGATGCCGGCGGCCGGCACCGCGCACACGTCGGAGCGCTGGTGGTGGGCCTGCGCGGCCTCGCCGGTGGTGACGTCCACGGTCTGGAGCGCGCGCGGCACGGTCGCGATGGGCTTCATGGCGGCCCGCACGCGCAGCAGCTCGCCCGTGGACAGGCCGCCCTCGGTGCCGCCGGAGCGGCCGGTGGCCCGCTTGATGCCCTGGTCGGTGGCGAGGATCTCGTCGTGCGCCTTGGAGCCCGGCACCCGGGCCAGGTCGAAGCCGTCGCCGACCTCGACGCCCTTGATCGCCTGGATGCCCATCAGCGCGGCGGCGAGCCGGGCGTCGAGGCGGCGGTCCCAGTGCACGTGCGAGCCGAGGCCCACCGGCACGTCGTAGGCCAGCACCTCGACGACGCCGCCGAGCGTGTCGCCGTCCTTGTGGGCCTGGTCGATCTCGGCGACCATCGCCTTCGAGGCGTCCGCGTCGAGGCAGCGCACCGGGTCGGCGTCCAGCTTCTCGACGTCGGCGGGGGTCGGGTACACGCCGTAGGGGGCCTTCGCGGCGGCCAGCTCGACGACGTGACTGACGATCTCGATGCCGGCGGTCTCCTTGAGGTACGACCGGGCCACGGCGCCGAGGGCGACGCGGGCTGCGGTCTCCCGGGCGGAGGCCCGCTCCAGGACCGGCCGGGCCTCGTCGAAGCCGTACTTCTGCATGCCGGCCAGGTCGGCGTGGCCGGGGCGGGGACGGGTCAGCGGGGCGTTGCGGGCGAGGCCGGCGAGGATCTCGGGGTCGACCGGGTCGGCCGACATGACCTGCTCCCACTTGGGCCACTCGGTGTTGCCCACCATGATCGCCACCGGCGAGCCCATGGTCAGTCCGTGCCGCACGCCGCCGATGAACGTGATCTCGTCGCGCTCGAACTTCATCCGGGCACCGCGTCCATAGCCGAGGCGCCGGCGGGCGAGGTGGTCCGCCACCATCTCCGTGGTGATCGGCACGCCGGCGGGAAGGCCCTCCAGCGTCGCGACAAGTGCGGGACCGTGGGACTCCCCCGCGGTCAGCCAGCGCAACCTGCTCAACGGTGCTCCTCAGTGCTCGCGCCCTGGTACTGCGTCCTGCCTGCGTGTACGCGCGTCCTCGCGTACGGCGACGGCTACCGGGTGCGCGGCCCCGGCCCGCCACCTCCGATCCTCCCACGTCCGGGCGCGCGACCCGGCCGCAGGTCCATCAGGCGGACGCGCCGGTGGGCGCCCCGGGCCGACTCGCGGTGATCGCGCCGGGTTACCCCTCAGTACGGTCCCTTCATGAGATCGGCACACGCCGGTGAGCGGCCCTCCACGTGGGACCCTCACGACGTGGGACCCTCACGCAGGACCCTCGCGTGGCCCGCGCCGAGTCACTCGGGGGCCGCTAGCCCCGCTCGGCCAGGGCCCGCTCGCCCGCCTGCCGCATCGCGCCCACCGGGGCAGCCTTGCAGCCCGTCATCTGCTCGACCTGGAGCACCGCCTGGTGGACCAGCAGATCGAGCCCGCTGACCACGGCACCGCCGTACGCGGACCAGCGCGCCGCCAGCTCCGTAGGCCAGGGGTGGTACAGCACGTCGAACAGCGTCGTCGGCCGCTCCGGTACGGCCCCGGACAGCACATCCGTGGCCCCGGCCGGCGTCGTGGCGATCACCAGCGGAGCGCTCAGCGCCTGCTCGGCGTCCGACCAGTCCGCCGTCCGCATCTCGATGTCCAGCCGCTCGCCCCACTGCCGCATCTCGGCGGCCCGGGCGTCGCTGCGCACGTACGCCACGACCTCACCGGTGCAGATCCGCGCGAGCGCGGCCAGCGCGGACGACGCGGTGGCCCCGGCGCCGAGGACCGCGGCGGACTCGACCTGCTCGATACCCCGCTCCCGCAGGGCGGCGACCATGCCGGGAATGTCGGTGTTGTCACCGATCCGCCGTCCGTCCTCGCCGAACACCAGCGTGTTGACCGCCTCCACCGACATCGCCGTCTCGCTGATCTCGTCCAGCAGCGGCATGACGGCCCGCTTCAGCGGCATCGTCAGCGACAGCCCCGCCCACTCGGGGCCGAGCTGCTCGACGAACGCGGGAAGCGCCTCCTCGTCGACCTCGAACCGGTCGTACGTCCAGTCGGTGAGCCCGAGTTCGACGTAGGCGGCCCGGTGCAGCACGGGAGAGAGCGAGTGAGCGATCGGCGAACCGAGCACGGCGGCACGGTGCTTGCTGGTGGTGCGGCTCATTGCTCGTTCAGTTCCTTCAGGTACTTCTGGCGATTGCGGTTCTGCTCTTCGTTCGTCTCGGCGAACAGCGTCTCCTTCTTCGTGGAGACGAAGTAGTACCAGCCACCCTTGGCGGGATCGAGGGCTCCCTCGATCGCCTCGTCACCGGGGTTTCCGATGGGCCCGGGCGGCAGACCCTTGATCTTGTACGTGTTGTACGGGTCGTCGATCTGCCGCAGTGAGTCGACCGAACCCGTCGCCAGCTTGGATTCACCGCGCAGGTAGTTCACCGTCGAGTCGAAGTCGAGCAGCCCGAAGGTCTCCTGGTTGGTCGGCTCGAGCCGGTTGTAGACGACCCGCGCGATCTTCCGGAAGTCCTTCTTGTTGTTGCCCTCGGCCTGCACGAGGCTCGCCACCGTGACCACCTGGAGCGGACTCTCCAGCTTGAGGCCCTTCGCCTTGCCTTCCACGTCGAACTGCTCGTACTTCGCCTTCGCGAGGTCGACCATTTCCTTCAGGACGTCCTTGGGCTTCATCCCCTTGGCCACCGGATAGGTGGACGGGTAGAGGAATCCTTCCAGCGGATCCTTGATGCCCTCGTTGTCGTTCGCCCACTCGGGAAGGCCGAGCTTCGACCACTCCTTCTCGGCGACGTCGGCGGTGGTGCCCTTCTTGACCCCGAGTTCCTTGTCGATCAGGACGTAGACCTGGGCGTTCCGGAGACCTTCCCGGATGGTGAAGTTGTTCTGGCTTTTGGGGTCGAGCATCAGGGCGAGGGCACTCTTGGCGGACATCTCCTTCTTGAGGACGTAAACGCCCACCTGGATCTGGGGTTTCGAGGGATCCTCCGCCAGCGCGGTGGTGAACGCCTCCACGCTTTCGACGACCCCCGCGTCCTTCAGCTTCCGCCCGATCACCGAGCCGAATTCGCCCTTGTCGACCGTGATCGTGACCGTCTCGTTCGTGCCGGATCCCTCGTAATCGGGAGCCTCGGCGAAACGGCTCTGGTAGAACTGGTAGCCGAAATAGCTGACGCCCGCGGAACCACCGCCGAGGACCACGACGACCACCAGGCAAGCGAGGCCGCTACGGCGTTTCTTGCCGCCCTTGCCCGGCTTCCCCGACTTGCCTCCGCGGCCTTTCCGTTCGCTTCGGCCGCCGCGTCCCTCGGCTTCGTCGTCATCGTCATCCGCGCCCCCCGCGAAGAACGCGAGCTCGCCCTGGTCCGGTCCGGGGTCCCAGTCGGTGCGCTCGTCGGCCTGCCGCTCCTCGCGCTCGGGCTCGGGCGCAGCCGGTGCCGTCGGCGCGGGTGCCGGTTCCGCGGCGCGACGGGACGGCGGCTCCGGCGGCGGATACGCGTCGGGCGTGCCGTAGAAGTCCTGCTGACCGCCGCCGTACGCCGCCGCCTGCTGCTGTCCGTACGGGTCGGAGGGGTCGGGGGTGTAGGCGCCCTGCGCGTCCTGGTGCGAGCCGTTCGCCCAGCCGCCGTCGGCCTGGCCGTAGTGCTGCTGGTCACGGCCGGGGTACGGCTGCTGGTGCTGGCCGGCGTACTGCTGCTGTCCCGGGTCGCCGTACTCCTGCTGGTACTGCTGCTGGGCGTATGCGTCCTGCTGGCCGTTGCCCCAACCGCCGTTGCCGTTGCCGTCGGCGTACTGCTGGTACTGCTGCTGCTCGGGGTAGTGCTGCTGTGGCTGGCCGCCGTAGGGGGCCTGCCGGCCCACCTGGGCCTGCTGCCCGCCCCATCCGTCGTCCCCGTACAACGGGTCGTCCGGATGCCACGGTTCGGAGCCTGGGCCCCGGCCATACTCAGTCATCGATCCCCTAGAGCCGCGAGGCGGCGGTCACGCGGGGCCTGTGGCTCGGTGTCGTCCCCGCCTCTTTTTGTGCGGTGGCTGTTCGAAGGCCACCGCATCGCGCGGAACGTTACCGTATCGCGATCAGATGACCACTTCGACGCCCTCGCCCGGAGCTTTGCCTGACATCCGTTCGGATTCCAACGCCTGTTGCAGGATGATCACGGCCGCTGCCTGGTCGATGACCGACCTGCCCTTCTTGGATTTCACACCCGAGGCACGCAGTCCTTGACCGGCCGTCACCGTGGTCATCCTCTCGTCGATGAGTCTGACCGGAACCGGCGCGATCATGCGGGCCAACTCCTGGGCGAAACCCCGTACCTTGACGGCCGCCGGACCCTCTCCGCCTTTCAGAGAGCGTGGCAGCCCGACGATCACCTCGATAGGTACGTATTCGTCGACCAGTTGTCTCAAACGCCGCTGAGCCGCCGGGACATCGCGTCCGGGAACCGTCTCGACCGGGGTGGCGAGGATCCCGTCGGGGTCGCATGAGGCGACCCCGATACGGGCGTCCCCGACGTCGATCGCGAGGCGACGGCCGCGGCGCAGGGCCGGACCGTCACCTTCGCTCGTGTGATCCGTGGTGTTCACTTGGCCGTCTCGGCGACCAGGCGCTCCACCGCGTCCACGGCCTCACCGATGGCGGCCGGGTTCTGGCCGCCGCCCTGGGCGACGTCCGGCTTGCCGCCGCCACCGCCGCCGAGGGTCTTGGCGGCGGTCCTGACCAGGTCGCCGGCCTTGAGACCCCGCTCACGAGCGGCCTCGTTGGTGGCGATGACCGTCAGCGGCTTGCCGTTCGCCGTGGTGAACAGGGCGACCACGGCGGCGCGGCCGCCCTGGATGCGTCCGCGCACGTCGAGCACCAGCTTGCGGAGGTCGTCGGCGGTCGTGCCGTCCGGGACCTGACCGGTCACCAGGGCAACGCCGCGAACGTCCTTGGCGGACTCGGCGAGACCGGCGGCGGCCTGCAGCACCTTCTCGGCGCGGAACTTCTCGATCTCCTTCTCGGCGTCCTTCAGCTTGCCGAGCATGGCGGAGACCTTCTCCGGGAGCTCCTCCGGACGGCCCTTGATCAGCTCCTGGAGCTGGGCGACGACCGTGTGCTCACGGGCGAGGAAGTTGTAGGCGTCGACACCGACGAGGGCCTCGATACGGCGCACACCGGAACCGATCGAGGACTCGCCCAGCAGCTTGACCAGGCCGAGCTGAGAGGTGTTGTGGACGTGCGTGCCGCCGCACAGCTCCTTGGAGAAGTCGCCGATGGTCACCACGCGCACGCGCTCGCCGTACTTCTCGCCGAACTCTGCGATGGCGCCCTGCTTCTTGGCCTCGTCGATGCCCATGACATCGGCGCGCACGTCGAGATCGCGGGCCAGCACCTCGTTGATCTTCTGCTCGACGTCGGTCATCACGGCCGTCGGTACGGCGGACGGGGAGCCGAAGTCGAAGCGGAAACGGCCGGGCTGGTTCTCGGAACCGGCCTGGGCGGCCGTCGGACCGAGGGCGTCGCGCAGGGCCTGGTGGGTGAGGTGGGTGGCGGAGTGGGCGCGGGCGATGGCCGTGCGGCGGCGGGCGTCGATCGAGGCCTGGGCCTTGGCGCCGACGGTCACCTCGCCGACCTGGACGACGCCCTTGTGGACGTACACACCCGGGACCGGTTTCTGGCAGTCGCGGATCTCGATGACGGCACCGGAGTCGACCTTGATCCGCCCGGTGTCGCCGATCTGGCCGCCGCCCTCGGCGTAGAAGGGGGTGCGGTCGAGGACGATCTCGACCTCGTCGCCCTCGGTGGCGGCGGGCGAGGAGAGACCGTCGACGAGGATGCCGACGATCGTGGACTCGCCCTCGGTGTCCGAGTAGCCGATGAACTCGGTCTCGCCGGCGGCGTCGGCGATCTCGCGGTAGGCGCCGAGGTCGGCGTGGCCGGTCTTCTTGGCCTTGGCGTCGGCCTTGGCGCGCTCCCGCTGCTCCTTCATCAGGCGGCGGAAGCCGTCCTCGTCCACGGTCAGGCCCTGCTCGGCGGCCATCTCCAGGGTGAGGTCGATCGGGAAGCCCCAGGTGTCGTGGAGCAGGAACGCCTTGTCACCGGCGAGGACCTTGCCGCCGGCGGCCTTGGTGTCGGTGACGGCGGTGTCGAGGATGTTGGTGCCGGCCTTCAGCGTCTTGAGGAAGGCCGCCTCCTCGGCGAGGGCGACCTTCTCGATGCGCTCGCGGTCGGTGATCAGCTCCGGGTACTGCTGACCCATCATGCCGATGACGACGTCGATGAGGTCCTGGACGACCGGTCCGGTGGCGCCGAGGAGACGCATGTTGCGGATGGCGCGGCGCATGATGCGGCGCAGGACGTAGCCACGGCCCTCGTTGCCGGGGGTGACGCCGTCGCCGATGAGCATCACGGCGGTGCGGATGTGGTCGGTGACCACGCGCAGGGAGACGTCGGAGTCCTTGGCGTCGCCGTAGCGGACGCCGGTCAGCTCGGTGGCCTTGTCGATGACCGCCATGGAGGTGTCGATCTCGTACATGTTCTGCACGCCCTGCAGAATCATGGCGAGGCGCTCCAGGCCGAGGCCCGTGTCGATGTTCTTGCTGGGCAGCTCGCCGAGGATCTCGAAGTCCTCCTTCGAGGTGCCCTCGCCGCGCTCGTACTGCATGAAGACCAGGTTCCAGATCTCCACGTACCGCTCGTCGTTGACGGCCGGGCCGCCCTCGACGCCGAACTCGGGGCCGCGGTCGTAGTTGATCTCGGAGCAGGGGCCGCAGGGGCCGGGGACGCCCATGGACCAGTAGTTGTCCTTCATGCCGAGGCGCTGGATGCGCTCCTTGGGCACGCCGATCTGCTCGTGCCAGATGCGCTCGGCCTCGTCGTCGTCCTTGTAGACGGTGATCCAGAGCTTCTCCGGCTCCAGGCCGTAACCACCCTTGTCCTGGGGGCTGGTGAGCAGCTCCCAGGCGTGCTTGATGGCGCCTTCCTTGAAGTAGTCGCCGAAGGAGAAGTTGCCGCACATCTGGAAGAACGTGCCGTGCCGGGTCGTCTTGCCGACCTCTTCGATGTCCGGCGTACGGACGCACTTCTGCACGCTGGTGGCACGGGCGAAGGGCGGCTTGACCTCACCGAGGAAGTACGGCTTGAAGGGGACCATGCCCGCGTTGACCAGGAGCAGAGTCGGGTCGTCCGCGATGAGCGACGCCGAAGGGACAACGGTGTGACCGCGCTCCTCGAAGAAGCTCAACCAGCGGCGACGAATCTCGGCCGACTCCATCAGTGGTCCTCATTCCGGTTGTACGGGTACGACGAGTTGTCGACGTACCTCGGATTCCTGCTGTACTTCGGGGTGTTGCTGTTCTCGATGGCGGCGACGCGCCGGGGGGCCGGGAGTTCCGGAAGGCGATCGGGGTTGGCCTCGATACCGAGGGCCTCGCCCAGTTCGGCCTCCCGCTGGGCCATGTTGTCGCGGACGTCGAGCGCGAAGCCGACCGCCCGGTCCTTGAGCTTGTGGCCCGCCTCGATCGCCTTGTTCGCCGCCTGGGTGGCGAGGTGTTCGGGCGTGAGCTGCTTCAGCTTGCGGTTGACCTTGGTGGTCGCCCACACTCCGGCGGCGACACCGGTGGTGAACCAGAACGTACGGCGGAACATCGCTCGGTCAGTCCTTCTTTCCACGGGTGCTGCGCTTGCTTCGACGTGCCCCCGGGACCGTGCGGCCCACGATCACCGTGCGCCGCTGGTCCCCGGGTGCCTCGCCCTCGCGGCGGCCGCCGATGGCCCGGCGCACTCCGTAGCCGAAGGCGGCGACCTTGACGAGGGGGCCGCCGAAAGTGGAGGCGACGGTGGTGGAGAGCGCCGAGGCGTTCGACGTGACCTCCTGGACGTCGGACGCGATGGCGTCGACCCGGTCGATCTGGGTCTGCGCGGAGCGGACGGCGGTGGAGGCGTCGGCGAGGAGGGGGACGGCCTGGTCGGTCACGTCCGCGACGAGCTTGGTGGTCGCCTTGAGCGTCTGGGCCAGCCTCGCCAGCGCGACGGCGAGGAAGGAGACCAGGATCGCCCAGAAGACGGCCACCAGGATCCCGGCCACCTCTCCACCGGACACTGTGTGCCACCCGCTCCCTGAGACATGCCTGAACATCGAGAAGTCGTGTCCCGAGCCTATCGCGCCGGGGCGGTCACTCCGAACCGCATTAACGCCCACCCCAGAAGGCGAGAGCCCGCCGTCCCGCCCGCCGGGAGAGGCGGGAGGACGACGGGCTGACGCGTGGTCCGTACTACGTCCGTCGAAGGATCAACGGGCGTAGTACTCGACGACGAGCTGCTCGTCGCAGATGACCGGGACTTCCTTGCGGTTGGGCTCGCGGTCCAGGCGGAACGCCAGGGCCTTGAGGTTCACCTGGAGGTAGCGCGGGGTCTCACCGTCCGCGGCGAAACCGCCCTCGCGGGCGATCTCGAACAGCGGCTTCTGACGGCTGCGCTCACGGACCATGACGACGTCGTCCGGCTTGACGCGGAAGGACGGCTTGTCGACCTTCTGGCCGTTGACCTCGATGTGGCCGTGGACGACCATCTGGCGGGCCTGGTAGATCGTGCGGGCGATGCCCGAACGCAGGACCAGCGCGTCGAGACGGCGCTCGAGCTCGATGATCAGGGCCTCACCGGTCTTGCCCTGGACCTTGGAGGCACGCTCGTAGGCGCGGACGAGCTGGCGCTCGGACACGTCGTACTGCGCGCGCAGACGCTGCTTCTCCAGCAGACGGACCTTGTAGTCCGAGTTCTGCTTGCGGCCGCGGCCGTGCTCGCCCGGCGGGTAGGGACGGGCCTCGAAGTACTTGACGGCCTTCGGGGTCAGCGCGATGCCGAGGGCACGCGACTTCTTGACCTTGGGGCGGGACTGGTTCGCCACTGTTTTTCCTTTTCCTGTATTCGGCTGCCTCAGGGTTACGGGAGGTCGCATCCGCAGCCGGGGATTCCCGTCAGGTCCACGAGGGACTTCCGGGCAGCCGCTCCCTGGTCTGGGCACATACGTGCAGCACACGAACGGCCCACCGACCGGTCCCGGGAAATCCGGGTGGTGGTGGGCGGCCCGCGACACCTACGACGGTGCGCGACGCTCCTGGATCCGAGGATCCGGCTGGATGTCCCGCCTGAGGCGCCGACCGGAGCCGGACACGGGACGCAGCACTGAAGGGCAGTCTACAGGGGGCTCAGGACTGCTTCCGACCGAGGTGCTTCCTGGTCCACTCCACGGCGTCCGCGTACCGGGCCTCGGCCCCGTGGCGGGTCGGGGTGTAGTAGGCGCGGTCCTTCAGGGCGTCCGGCGCGTACTGCTGGGCGGCGATCCCCTCGGGCAGGTCGTGCGGGTACACGTACCCCTGGGCGTGGCCGAGCTTGGCCGCGCCCTTGTAGTGGCCGTCCCGCAGGTGGGCTGGCACCGGCCCGGCCAGCCCCTTGCGGACGTCCTCCAGGGCGGCGCCGATGGCGGTGGTCGCGGCGTTCGACTTGGGGGCGAGGGCCAGGGCGATGGTGGCGTGGCTGAGGGTGAGCGCCGCCTCCGGGAAGCCGATCATGGCGACGGCCTGCGCGGCGGCGACGGCTATGGGCAGGGCGTTGGGGTCGGCGAGGCCGATGTCCTCGCTGGCGGAGATCATCAGGCGGCGGGCGATGAAGCGGGGGTCCTCGCCTGCCTCGATCATGCGGGCCAGGTAGTGCAACGCGGCGTCGACGTCGGAGCCGCGGATGGACTTGATGAGGGCGCTGGCCACGTCGTAGTGCTGGTCGCCGTCGCGGTCGTACTTCACGGCGGCCCGGTCGACGGTCTCCTCCAGGGTCGTCAGGCCGATCTCCCGCTCCCCCTTGTCGAGGGCGGCGCCGGCCGCGGCCTCCAGGGCGGTCAGCGCGCGCCGGGCGTCACCGCCGGCGATGCGCAGGAGGTGGGCCTCGGTGTCCTCGGGGAGGGTGACGGCACCCTTGAGGCCGCGGTCGTCGGTCAGGGCCCGCTGGAGGAGGCCGCGCACGTCGTCGTCGGTGAGGGGTTCGAGGGTGAGGAGCAGGGAGCGGGACAGCAGGGGGGAGATCACCGAGAAGTACGGGTTCTCCGTGGTCGCGGCGATCAGGGTGACCCAGCGGTTCTCGACGGCCGGGAGGAGGGAGTCCTGCTGGGCCTTGCTGAAGCGGTGGATCTCGTCGAGGAAGAGGACGGTCTCCTTGCCGAAGCCGCCGGTGGCGCGGCGGGCGCCGTCGATGACCGCGCGGACCTCCTTGACGCCGGCGGTGATCGCGGAGAGCTCCACGAAACGCTTGTTGGTGGCCTTGGAGACGACGTACGCGAGGGTCGTCTTGCCCGTGCCGGGCGGGCCCCAGAGGATCACCGAGGAGGGGCCGGCGGGTCCGCCGCCGGACTCGCCGACCAGTCTGCGCAGGGGTGAGCCGGGCTTCAGCAGATGCTGCTGGCCCACGACCTCGTCGAGGGTGCGCGGACGCATCCGCACGGCCAGGGGGCTGGCGGCCGGGTCCTTCTCCTGGCGTTCTTCGGCGGCGGCGGTGAACAGATCGGGCTCCACACTTCGGGAGCCTACGTCAGAGGTACGACACTCCCCGCCGTGACCGGGTCAGGCCCAGAGGTTGGCGCCCCAGCGGGTCAGGATCAGCATGCCGATGACGCCCACGTGGGTGACCGGCAGGACCCAGGTGAACTCGCCGAGGAACCGCTTCAGCCAGCCGGGGGCGGGCAGGAGGTCGTGGCGGACGTTGAACGAGGTCACGTACCAGAACATGGTGATCGTCGCGACCCAGGCGAGCGAGCACCACAGGCACAGCGCGTTGATCCGGTACAGGGACTGGAACTGCAGCCAGGTGCAGAAGGCGACGCCGAAGAGGGTGCCGCCGTTGAGGGTCAGCCAGTACCAGCGGGGGAAGCGGGCGCGGGCGAGCAGGCTCATGCCGACGCAGATGACGATGCCGTAGGCGACGAGGCCGAGCATCGGGTTGGGGAAGCCGAAGACGGAGGCCTGCTCGCTCTCCATGACGCTGCCGCAGGAGACGACCGGGTTCAGGCTGCACCCGGGCGTGAACGTCTCACCCGCGACCTTGGCTTCGAGGATCTTGAACTTGTCGATCGTGATGACCCACGCGGCGAGCAGTCCGGCCGCGCCGGTGAGCACCAGCATGAACGCGAAGGCACGGCCCGCGCCCACCGTGCGCGGGGCGTCGTGATGTTCGGGTTCTGTGGAGACGTCCTTGACTGTCGTCTTGCTCATCACGTCGTATCCGTAGGGTCGAAGGGGCCTCTGGCGCACGGTCATTGTGCCGTACACCCTCGCGCGTCCACCGTTCGCTGGACATAAACGCCGCCCCCGTCGCCGGATCGGGCGACGGGGGCGGCATCGGCTTGACTCAGCCCAGTCGGGCTTCCAGCTCGGCCACGATCTCGTTCACGCCGATCGCGACCTGCTCGCCGGACTCCATGTCCTTGAGCTGCACCACACCTTCGGCGAGGTCCCGCTCCCCCGCGACGATCGCGTAGCGGGCGCCGCTGCGGTTGGCGTTCTTCATCGCGCCCTTGAGGCCCTTCCCGCCGTACGAGAAGTCGGCCGCGATCCCCACCTTGCGCAACTCGGTGACCTTGGCGAACAGGACCCTGCGGGCCTCCTCGCCGAGCGGGACGGCGAACACGCTGGTGGAGGCGGGGAGTTCGAGCTCGACGCCCTCCGCTTCCAGGGCGAGGACCGTGCGGTCGACGCCGAGGGCCCAGCCGACGGACGGCAGCGCGGGGCCGCCGATCATCTCGGACAGACCGTCGTAGCGGCCGCCGCCCCCCACCGCGGACTGGGAGCCCAGTCCGTCGTGGACGAACTCGAAGGTCGTGCGCGTGTAGTAGTCCAGGCCGCGGACCAGCTTGGGGTCGTCCTCGAAGGAGACTCCCGCCGCCGTGATCAGCTCGCGCACCTCCTCGTGGTACGTCTTGCAGGCGTCGCACAGGTAGTCACGCAGCAGCGGGGCGTCACCGAGCTGCTTCCGCACCGACTCGCGCTTGTCGTCGAGGACGCGGAGCGGGTTGATGTCCGCCCGGCGCAGCGTGTCCTCGTCGAGGTCCAGGCCGCGCAGGAACTCCTGCAGCGCGGCCCGGTAGACGGGACGGCACTCCTTGTCGCCCAGGCTGTTGAGCAGGATGCGGAAGTTCTGCAGGCCCA
Source organism: Streptomyces sp. NPDC030296 (assembly GCF_055572815.1). Taxonomy (NCBI): domain Bacteria; kingdom Bacillati; phylum Actinomycetota; class Actinomycetes; order Kitasatosporales; family Streptomycetaceae; genus Streptomyces; species Streptomyces sp. NPDC030296. The sequence continues at coordinate 372,206 of NZ_JBVICQ010000008.1, read as the reverse complement.
GCGAGCGGTACGCCTGGTCGGCCAGGATGATCAACTCGGCGTCCAGCGCCGGGTCCTCGGCTCCGATGGCCTCGGCACCGACCTGGGAGAAGTGGCGGTAGCGGCCCTTCTGGGGGCGCTCGTAACGGTAGTAGGAGCCCGAGTACCAGAGCTTGACCGGGAGGTTGCCCGCCTTGTGCAGGTTGGCCTCCAGGGCCGCGCGCAGCACGGAGGCGGTTCCCTCCGGACGCAGGGCGAGCTTGGTGCCGCCCTTGGTCTCGAAGGCGTACATCTCCTTGGTCACGATGTCGGTGGACTCCCCGACACCGCGAGCGAACAGCTCGACGCTCTCGAAGCCGGGCGTCTCGATGTAGCCGTAGCCCGAGTCGCGCAGCGGCGCGGCGATGGCCTCGCGGACGGCCAGGTACTTGGCGCTGTCCGGGGGCAGCAGGTCGTACGTGCCCTTGGGGGCCTGGAAGGTACTCACGGAAGGTCTCTCGTCACATTCCTCGTCGGGGAGGGGTCGTCGGACCCGTTCCCTGGCCGCCGGCCGCCACCTGCCGCAGATACGGGTTGGTGGCGCGCTCCTGGCCGATGGTCGTCTGGGGGCCGTGGCCGGACAGCACCACGGTCGAGTCGTCGAGCGGCAGGCACACGCGGGCCAGCGAGTCGAGCATCTCGGCCATGTCACCGCCGGGCAGGTCGGTGCGTCCGATGGAGCCGGCGAAGAGCAGATCCCCGGAGAAGAACACGGAGGGGACCTCCGTGGTCTCGGGCATCCGGAAGGTCACCGACCCCTTGGTATGGCCGGGCGCGTGCGCGACGGACAGCTCCAGACCGGCCAGCTCCAGCTTCGAGCCGTCGGTCAGCTCCTTGACGTCGCCGGGCTCGCCGATGGTCAGCTCGCCCATGAGCGGCATGCCGATGGAGCGGCCGAGCGCCTTCTCGGGGTCGCTCATCATGTACCGGTCCTCGGGGTGGATCCACGCCGGTACGTCGTGCGCGCCGCACACCGGGACGACCGAGGCCACATGGTCGAGGTGGCCGTGGGTGAGGACGACGGCGACGGGCTTGAGCCGATGCTTCTTCAGCGTCTCCTCGACTCCCTGGGTGGCCTGGTGGCCCGGGTCGATGATCACGCACTCCTCACCGGCGGCGGGGGCGACCAGATAACAGTTGGTCCCCCAGGCCCCGGCGGGGAACCCGGCAATGAGCACGATCGTCCTTCTTGTGTCGTACGAGGGGTGGGTTGCTGTGGATCAGAGCCTACCGGCGCTGCCGTTTCCTCAGCGAACCCATATACGGTACGGGTCACACACAATCAGTCGGCTCACGAGACGCGCGACGCACCCGTCGACGTACGAGACGCATAGGGAGAGAACCCGGTGGTCAGCCAGGAGCAGCGGCGGCGTCAGCTCGCCCGGGAGAAGTTCTTGCGGCAGCAGCAGCGGCGTACCCAGGCCCGGCGCAAGGCACATGTCCGCAACGCCGTGATCGCCTCGGTTCTCGGCGTGATCCTGGTCGGCAGCCTCGCGCTGTACACGACCGGGGTCCTGAAGGACGACGGCAAGAAGGAGAACGCGAGCTCGGAGGTGTCGCCGAGCCCCAAGCCCAGCAAGGCGCCGGACCCGTGCGAGAAGCCGGCCGCGGGCAAGGTGAAGGAACTCACCTTCAAGAAGGAACCCGCGATCACCATCGACAAGACCGCGAAGTACACGATGGACCTGCAGACGACCTGCGGTGCCATCGGCATAACGATGGACGCGGCGAAGGCCCCGCACACCGTCAACTCGTTCGACTTCCTGGTGAACAAGGGCTACCTGGACCACACCAAGTGCCACCGTCTCACCACGCAGGGCATCTACGTGCTCCAGTGCGGTGACCCGAAGGGCACCGGCATGGGCGGCCCCGGCTACACCATCCCGGACGAGAATCTGAAGGACTCGCGTCTGAAGGGCAATACGTACCCGGCGGGCACGGTCGCCATGGCGAACCAGTTCAACGCTCAGACCGGTCAGGGCAAGAACAGCGGCGGCAGCCAGTTCTTCCTGGTGTTCCAGGACAGCCCGCTGCCGGCCAACTACACCCCGTTCGGCACGGTCAGCAAGGACGGCATGAAGGTCCTGAAGAAGATCGCCGACGCGGGAGAGAACACGGGCATGGGTGATGGGACGCCCAACGCGACCGTGGTGATCAACAAGGCGACTGTCAAGAAGTCCTGACCGCGAACAGCGAAATTTCGGTCGCGCGGGATGCGGACAGGCAACCCGCCGGTCGCCTATGTTGGCCGTGACGAAACTGTGGACGATGCCCGGGGGAGCCAAGGCCCCCCGCAGGCATCATGTGGAGGAGGCGCTGTGAGCAGCGACCCGTGGGGCCGCGTCGACGAGACGGGGACCGTGTACGTGCGTACGGCCGACGGCGAGCAGGTCGTCGGTTCCTGGCAGGCCGGCTCCCCCGATGAGGCGCTGGCCTACTTCGAGCGCAAGTACGAGGGCCTGGTCGTCGAAATCGGCCTCCTCGAGAAGCGGGTGAAGACCACCGACCTGTCGGCGAAGGACGCCCAGGCCGCGATCGACCACATTCGCGAGCAGGTGGACGCGCATCACGCGGTCGGTGACCTGGACGCGCTCAAGGTGCGGCTGGACAAGCTCGTCGAGACCGTCGAGGCGCGCCGTGAGGAGCGCAAGCAGCAGCGGGCGAAGCAGTCCGACGAGGCGCGACACGCCAAGGAGGCGCTGGTCACCGAGGCGGAGGAGCTGGCGCAGTCGGACCAGTGGCGGGCGGCCGGTGAGCGGCTGCGCGCCCTGGTGGACACCTGGAAGGGCCTGCCGCGGCTCGACCGGAAGTCCGACGACGAGCTCTGGCACCGCTTCTCGCACGCCCGGTCGGCGTTCTCCAAGCGCCGCAAGGCCCACTTCGCGCAGCTCGACGCGCAGCGCGAGGAGGCCCGCAAGACGAAGGAGAAGCTGGTCGCCGAGGCCGAGGCCCTGTCGAACTCGACGGACTGGGGCCCCACGGCCGCGCGCTACCGCGAGCTGATGGCCGACTGGAAGGCGGCGGGCCGCGCCCAGCGCGAGCACGAGGACGACCTGTGGAACCGCTTCCGCGGCGCCCAGGACGTGTTCTTCGCCGCCCGCAGCTCGGTGTTCGCCGAGCGTGACGCCGAGCAGTCGGAGAACCTCAAGCTCAAGGAGGAGCTGGCCGGCGAGGCGGAGAAGATCCTTCCGGTGACGGACCTCAAGGCTGCCCGTGCGGCCTTCCGCTCGGTCAACGAGCGGTGGGAGGCCATCGGCCATGTGCCGCGCGACGCCCGCCCGAAGGTGGAGGGCCGGATGCACGCGGTCGAGCGGGCCATCCAGGAGGCCGAGGAAGCGGAGTGGCGCCGGACGAACCCGGAGGCACGCGCCCGCGCGGCCGGTCTCACGGGCCAGCTCCAGGCCGCCGTGGACAAGCTGAAGGGCCAGATCGAGCAGGCCCGCGCCCAGGGCAACAACGCCAAGGCCGACAAGCTCCAGCGTGAGCTGGACGGCCGCCAGGCGCTGCTGGACCAGGCGCTGAAGGGTCTGCAGGAGTTCGGCGGCTGACGCCGCGTGCTCAACGACGAGTGAGGGGCTCCCGTACGGTGCGTACGGGAGCCCCTCACTCGTTTCCGGTCCTCCCGGGTCAGCCGGGCCTGCGCGCCGATGTCACCCGGTACACGTCGTAGACGCCCTCCACTCCCCTGACGGCCTTCAGGACGTGGCCCAGGTGCTTCGGGTCGCCCATCTCGAAGGTGAAGCGGGAGGTGGCGACGCGGTCGCGGGAGGTCTGGACGGCCGCCGACAGGATGTTGACGTGCTGGTCGGACAGGACGCGGGTGACGTCCGACAGCAGCCGGGAGCGGTCCAGGGCCTCGACCTGTATGGCGACGAGGAAGACCGAGGACTGGGTGGGCGCCCACTCGACCTCGAGGATGCGCTCGGGTTCACGGGACAGTGACTCGACGTTGACGCAGTCGTTGCGGTGGACCGAGACGCCGCTGCCCCGGGTGACGAAGCCGATGATGGGGTCGCCGGGGACGGGGGTGCAGCAGCGGGCCAGTTTGACCCAGACGTCGTCGACGCCCTTGACGACGACACCGGGGTCGTTGCTGCCGCGCCGCTTGCGGCGGCTGCGGGTGGGCGGTACCGACTCGTCGATCTCCTCGGTGGCCGCCTCCTCGCCGCCGAGGGCCTGGACGAGCTTCTGCACGACGCTCTGCGCGGAGACATGGCCCTCGCCTATGGCGGCGTACAGCGCGGAGATGTCCGGGTAGCGCATCTCGTGCGCGAGGGTGACCAGGGAGTCGCCGGTGAGGATGCGCTGGATCGGCAGGTTCTGCTTGCGCATGGCGCGGACGATGGCGTCCTTGCCCTGCTCGATGGCCTCGTCGCGGCGCTCCTTGGAGAACCAGGCGCGGATCTTGTTGCGGGCACGGGGCGACTTCACGAAGCCGAGCCAGTCGCGGGAGGGGCCCGCGCCGGCCGCCTTGGAGGTGAAGACCTCCACCAGGTCGCCGTTGTCGAGGGTGGATTCGAGGGGCACCAGGCGGCCGTTGACGCGGGCGCCTATGGTGCGGTGGCCGACCTCGGTGTGCACCGCGTACGCGAAGTCGACGGGCGTGGCACTGGCCGGCAGCGCTATGACGTCGCCCTTGGGGGTGAAGACGAAGACCTCGTTGCGGGACAGGTCGAAGCGCAGGGACTCCAGGAACTCGCCGGGGTCCTCGGTCTCCTTCTGCCAGTCCAGCAGCTGGCGCAGCCACGCCATGTCGTTGAGGTGGTCGTCCTTGCCGGAGGTCCGGGGGGCGTCCGTGCGCACCTTGGAGGCGCCGGCGACGGCCTCCTGCTTGTACTTCCAGTGCGCGGCGATGCCGTACTCCGCGCGGCGGTGCATGTCGAACGTGCGGATCTGGAGTTCGACGGGCTTGCCGTTGGGCCCGATGACCGTCGTGTGCAGCGACTGGTACATGTTGAACTTGGGCATCGCGATGTAGTCCTTGAACCGCCCCGGAACCGGGTTCCAGCGGGCGTGGACGGTGCCCAGGGCCGCGTAGCAGTCGCGGACGGTGTCCACCAGGACGCGGATGCCGACCAGGTCGTAGATCTCCGCGAAGTCGCGGCCGCGGACGATCATCTTCTGGTAGACGCTGTAGTAGTGCTTCGGGCGGCCGGTGACGGTCGCCTTGATACGGGCCGCGCGCAGGTCCTGCTGCACCTCGTCGGTCACTATGGCGAGGTACTCGTCGCGCTTGGGGGCCCGCTCGGCGACGAGGCGGACGATCTCGTCGTACATCTTGGGGTAGAGGATCGCGAAGGCGAGGTCCTCCAGTTCCCACTTGATGGTGTTCATGCCCAGGCGGTGGGCGAGCGGCGCGTAGATCTCCAGGGTCTCGCGCGCCTTCTTCTCCTGCTTCTCGCGCTTGAGGTAGCGCATGGTGCGCATGTTGTGCAGGCGGTCGGCGAGCTTGATGACCAGGACGCGGGGGTCCTTGGCCATGGCGACGACCATCTTGCGCACGGTCTCGGCCTGGGCGGCCTCGCCGAACTTGACCTTGTCCAGCTTGGTGACGCCGTCGACGAGGAGGGCGACGGAGTCGCCGAAGTCGCGGCGGAGCTGGTCGAGGCCGTACTCGGTGTCCTCGACCGTGTCGTGCAGCAGGCCCGCCATCAAGGTGGCCGGGTCCATGCCCAGCTCGGCGAGGATCGTGGTCACCGCGAGGGGGTGGGTGATGTACGGGTCGCCGCTCTTGCGCTTCTGGCCCCGGTGCCAGCGCTCGGCGACCTGGTAGGCCTTCTCGATCTGGCGGAGCGTCGACGTCTCGATCTTGGGGTCGTTGCTGCGCACGATCCGCAGCAGCGGCTCCAGGACCGGGTTGTACGGGTTGGAGCGCTGCACGCCGAGCCGGGCGAGACGGGCGCGGACGCGGTTGGAGGAGCCGGAGCGGGCGGGCTGGCCGGGGGCGGCGGAGCGGGCCGGGGGCGCCGGGGTGGGGACGGGGCGCTCGGGCGCCGGGTCGGCCCCGGTCCGGCCGGCGTCGGCGGCGGGCTTGGGGCGCGACGGCTCGGCGGCCTTGTCGGCGGGCGCGGACTGGGCGTGTTCGACGGAGCCCTGCGCGGGGTTCTTCGCCTGCGTCGCGTTCTGCGCGGGCTTGGCCGCGGGGCCCGAGGCGGACTCGGGCTTGGCGGCGGTCAGGTGCTGGGCCTCGTCTGCCAAGAGGGCTCCTCGTGCGCGATCCGGGTCCCCCGGTCAGGCTCCGGACCACCCATGGTAGCGATCCTGCGCGCCAGGATCGCCTTCAGGCCACTGTGAGGGCCGTCTACCCGTGAAACGCGAGAGGCGGGCGCCGGATTCCTCCGGGCCCGCCTCGGGGTGCGTGTAGTGGTCAGTTACCGCACGTCAGGCATCAGCGCCACTTGAGCAGCGAGGCACCCTTGATCTGGATCTCACGGTCCGCCGCGACATTGCCCCAGGGGACGTTCTTGATGAAGCCGGACTTGCCGCAGCCGGCGTTGTACCACTTGGTCTTGAAGCCCTTCGGGCCGCCCTTGACGAAGCCCTTCACCTTGATGCAGGGCTTGCCGCGCTCGGCGGCCCAGCGGTAGGTGACCTTCAGACCCGGTCGGCCGAGGATGGCGCACCCGTACTTGGACTTGCTCCACTTGCCCGGGATGCCGACGGCGTTCTTCCAGCTGGTGCAGGGGTTCGCCTTGAGGGCGACGGTCGTGACCGCGGTGTCGGCGGCCTTGGGCGCAGCGCTGGCCGGGGCGGCCGCGGCGGACATGGCGGCGACGGACGCCACGGCGATGGCGCCGGACGCGAACTTACGCGTGATGGTCATACTTTTCCTCCCGTTTTCTCCCCCTACGGGGAGTTCAAGATCGATCTTGGCAGGAGCGATCATGCAAATCCAACCGCATTGAGCAAGATCTGAGCTTTCAACGGGGGTTTCTTACGTTCCGCAATTACGTATGGCGAACATGTGCACTACGGGCAAAGAACGTGTACGCAGCGAGTGGCGAACGTCCACAAACGGGACGGGCGCCCCGGGGACGAATCCCGGGGCGCCCGTTCCATGCGGTCGCGCGAACCGTCTCAGACGGTGATCAGCGCCTCCAGCGGCGCTCCGCCGAGCGCCGGCTCAAGGCGCTGCCGTCCGGCCAGGAACGCCAGCTCCATCAGCACCGCGACGCCCGCCACATCGGCTCCCGCGCGGCGGATCAGCTGAAGGGAGGCCTCGGCGGTGCCGCCGGTGGCGAGGACGTCGTCGATGACCATGACGCGGTCGCCCGTGACGAGGTCCTCGGCGTGCACCTCGATCTCGGCGGAGCCGTACTCCAGGTCGTACGCCTGGCTGAGCGTCGCCCCGGGGAGCTTGCCCGCCTTGCGTACGGGGATGAAGCCGACGCCGGCCCGGACGGCGACCGGGGCGCCCAGGATGAAGCCGCGGGCCTCCAGGCCGACGATCTTCGTGGCGCCGTGCCGCACGGTGACCTCGGCCAGCGCGTCCGTCAGCGCGGTGAACGCCGCCGGGTCCGCCAGCAGCGGGGTGATGTCCTTGAACATCACGCCCGGCTCCGGATAGTCCGCCACATCACGGATGCGGCTGAGCAGCAGCTCCTTGACGTCGGTCATCGCCGCTTACCGCCCCGGCCCCGGCTGCGGGCACCGGACTGGGAGCGCGGCCCGACCACGGCGGGCGTCGCGTCCTCGTGCTGGTCCCCGTGCGGGCCGTCGGCGGCGGTCTCCACCGTCTGCTCGGCCTGGGCGCGCTTGGCGAGGACCCGCTTCTTCAGGGCCTTCATCTGCGGCTCGCGCTCCTTGAGGTCGGCGACGAGCGGCGTGGCGATGAAGATCGAGGAGTACGCACCGGCCGCGAGACCGACGAACAGCGACAGCGAGATGTCGTTGAGCATGCCCGCGCCGAGGACACCGCCACCGATGAAGAGCAGACCGGCGACCGGCAGCAGCGCGACCACCGTGGTGTTGATGGACCGCACCAGGGTGCTGTTGATCGAGCGGTTGGCGATGTCGCTGTAGGTCCAGCGGGTCTGCTTGGTGATGTCCTTCGTCTGCTCCTTGAGGCTGTCGAAGACGACGACCGTGTCGTAGAGCGAGTAACCGAGGATGGTCAGCAGACCGATCACCGTACCCGGCGTCACCTCGAAGCCGACGAGGGCGTAGATGCCGACGGTGATGGTGATGTCGTGGATCAGGGCGACGAACGCGGCGACGGCCATGCGCCACTCGAACGCGATCGCCAGGTAGATCACCACGAGGACCAGGAAGATGGCGAGGCCCTGCCAGGCCTTGTCGGCGATCTGGTCACCCCAGCTGGGGCCGACCAGCTCGGCGCTGATCTTGTCCGCGTCGAGCTTGAGGTCCTCGGCGATGTCCTGCTTGATCCGGTCGGCCTGACCGGTGTCCACACCGGAGACCTGGATCCGCAGCGCGCCGGTGCCGAGTCCCTGCACGATCGCGTCGTGGCCGGACGCCTTCTCCGCCGCCTCCTCGGCCTGGGTGGCGGAGACGCTGGTCTTCGGGGTGGTGAAGACGGCACCGCCCTGGAACTCGATGCCCATGTTCATACCGCGCACCGCCAGGCCGAGGATGGCCGTGATGGTGATCAGGATGGAGACCGCGTACCAGATCTTGCGGTTGCCGACGAAGTCGTAGCCGACCTCGCCGCGGTGGAGTCGTGCTCCGAGGTCACCGAGCTTGGACATCTCAGGCCTCCTTCGGGTCGGCGGGGGCGGGACGGCGCGTGCGGCGCAGCGGGGGCTGCACACCCAGGCTCTTCGGGTCGAGGCCGGACCAGCGGTGGCCGCCTGCGAAGAACTTCCTGCGGGCCATCAGCGTCAGCAGCGGCTTGGTGAAGAAGAACACCACGACGACGTCGAGCAGGGTGGTCAGACCGAGCGTGAACGCGAAGCCCTGGACCTTGCCGACGGTGACCACGAAGAGCACCGCGGCGGCGAGGAACGACACGAAGTCGGAGACCAGGATGGTGCGTCGGGCACGCGGCCAGGCGCGCTCGACGGCCGGACGGAGCGTACGGCCCTCGCGGATCTCGTCCCGGACGCGTTCGAAGTACACGATGAACGAGTCCGCCGTGATACCGATCGCGACGATCGCACCGCACACCGCCGGCAGGTTCAGCGCGAAGCCGATGGCCGGGCCGAGCAGCGACATGATCACGTAGGTGAGCGCGGCGGAGACCAGCAGCGAGGCGATCGCGATGAACGACAGGCCGCGGTAGTACACGAGCAGGTAGATCACGACCAGGGCGAGCCCGATGGCGCCGGCGATCAGACCCGCGTGCAGCTGCTCACCGCCGAGCGCGGCGTCCACCGTGGTGACGCTGGACTCCTTGAAGGTCAGCGGGAGCGCGCCGTAGGACAGCATGTTGGAGAGGTTCTGGGCCTCTTCCTGGGTGAAGCTGCCGGAGATCTCGGCCTTGCCGCCGGTGATCGGGCCGTTCACCTCGGGGTGCGAGACCACCTCGTCGTCCAGGACGATCGCGAACTGGTTCTGCGGGGAGGGCTGGCCGGCGAGCTTGGTGGTGACGTCGAGGAACTTCTTGCCGCCCTTGGAGTCGAAGTCCATGACGACCTTCCACCCGCCCGCGTTCTGGGTGTCGAGGATCGCCTGCGCCTTGGTGATCTCCGTGCCGTCGACGCCGACCGGGCCGAGCAGGAACTTGCTCCAGACCTTCGGGGCTTCCTCACCGCAGGCGATGATGGGCTGGTCGTTCTTGCCCTTGCCGGCCGCGGCCCGCTGCTTCGGGTCGCTGCAGTCGAGCTTCGCGTACGCCGCTTCCAGGTCCTGGGTGGCCTTGTCGGCACTCGGGGTGGGGGTCGGCGAAGCCTTGTCGGAGGGCTTCGGGGAGCCGGAGCCGCTCGGGGTCGGCGTCGGGTCGGCCTTCAGCGCGTCGGTGACGGCGCGGCCCTGCGAGGTCGCGGAGCCCGTGGGGCTCGGGGACTCGGGAGACGTCGCCTTGTCGGTGCCCTTGTCCGCGTTCTTGTCGCCGGACTTCGAGGGGCTCGGCGAGGCGCTGCCGCTGGCGTCACCGCTCGGCGGGGTGGTCGGGACGGGCGGGACTCCGCTGCCCTCGACCTTCACGACGGGGCGGAAGTAGAGCTTCGCGGTCGTGCCGACCTGGTCCCGGGCTTCCTCGGAGTCCGTGCCCTTGGGGATGTTGACAATGATGTTCTCATTGCCCTGGGTCTGCACTTCCGCCTCGGAGACGCCCAGACCGTTGACACGGCGGTTCATGATCTCGACCGCGGTGTCCATGTTGGTCTTGTTGATCGCGTTGGGCTGGCCGGGCTCGTTGATCGCCGTCAGCGTGATGCTCGTACCACCGGCGAGGTCGATGCCGAGACGCGGCTTGGTGTGTCCGGAGGCAAACATTCCCCCAGTGAGCGCCACGATGGCGATCAGGATGAGGGCCAGCGCGCGCCCAGGCTTGCTCTGGGTGCTGGCGCTCCGGCCCTTCTTCGGTGCTGCCACCTTCTCGTACTCCCTCTCGGGCCGCCCTGCGCGGGGTCAGCGCGGGGGCGGCCATGACTGGTGTCGGGAATCCGGGCGAGAACGGCACGTGCCCGGGGCACGGGCGGTTCTCGCCCGTGCTCCCGGGACGTGACTACTTCGCGTCGGACTCGCCGTCTGTCTTCTTCGGCTCTGCTTCGTCGGCCTTCGCCTCGACGGTCTCGTCGGTCGCGTCGTCGGACACGTCCTTCTTGCCGAGGTCGATGGGCTTGTCGTCGGAAGCGGCGGAAGCGTCGTCGGAGGGCTCGTCGGTCTCGGTGAGGGAGGAGGCGTCGTCCGGGACGACGTCGGACTTCAGGTCGTGCTCGATGCCGTGGACGATGCGGTTGTACTCCTCGTCGCTGAGGACGGCACCGATGGCGTTCTTCGCGAACAGCAGCTCGACGCCCGGCCCGGCGTCGAGGAGGACCGTGTCCTCGCTGACCTCCTTGACCGTCGCATACATGCCCCCGATCGTGCGGACGCCGGAACCGGGCTGCATCTGGTTCCGCATGTCGACGGCCTGCTGCTGCTTCTTCTTGGCCGATCGGGTCATCAGGATCATGGCCCCGATGAGCACGATGAACGGGAGGAGGGTCACGAGACTCACGGGTCGGAACTTCCTTCACACGACCGCGATGGCGAGCGGCCTGATGGTTGGGGGTATGTGTGCTGCCGACAAGGGCGGCATCGGCGGAGTCTAAGCGAGTCCACCGTGATGGAACAACGCACAGCATGTCACCGTGGTTCCTCGCCGGGCGAGTACCCCGCCGTCACGAGACGGTCACGCCCCGAACAGGTCCTGTTGTCCGTTTCCGCCGGTCGTACCGCGTGGCGGGGTGAGTCCGAGGTGGGTCCAGGCGGCGGGGGTGGCGACCCGCCCGCGGGGGGTCCGGGCGAGCAGTCCCTCGCGGACGAGGAAGGGTTCGGCGACCTCTTCGACGGTCTCGCGCTCCTCCCCCACGGCGACGGCGAGGGTGGACAGGCCGACCGGTCCGCCGCCGAAGAGCTTGAGCAGCGCCTCCAGGACACCGCGGTCGAGACGGTCGAGGCCGCGGGCGTCCACCTCGTAGACGGCGAGGGCCGCGGCGGCGATGTCGCGCGTGATGATCCCGTCGGCCTTGACCTGCGCGTAGTCGCGGACGCGGCGCAGCAGGCGGTTGGCGATGCGGGGCGTGCCGCGGGAGCGGCCGGCGATCTCGGCGGCGCCCTCCGGGTTGATCTCCACGTCGAGGAGGTTCGCCGAGCGGTGGATGACCCGTTCCAGCTCGGCGGGTTCGTAGAACTCCATGTGCGCGGTGAAGCCGAAGCGGTCGCGCAGCGGCGGCGGCAGCAGTCCCGCGCGGGTGGTGGCGCCGACCAGGGTGAACGGGGGGAGTTCCAGCGGGATGGCGGTGGCTCCGGGGCCCTTGCCGACGATGACGTCGACCCGGAAGTCCTCCATCGCCATGTACAGCATCTCCTCGGCGGGCCGGGACATGCGGTGGATCTCGTCGAGGAAGAGGACCTCGCCCTCCTGGAGGGAGGAGAGGATCGCGGCCAGGTCGCCCGCGTGCTGGATGGCGGGGCCCGAGGTGATGCGGATGGGGGCGCCCATCTCGGCCGCGATGATCATGGAGAGGGTGGTCTTGCCGAGCCCCGGGGCGCCGGAGAGCAGGACGTGGTCGGCCGTCGCCCCGCGCGCGCGGGCGGCCCGCAGGACGAGGTCGAGTTGTTCGCGGACCTTCTCCTGGCCGATGAACTCGTCCAGGTCCTTGGGGCGCAGGGCCGCCTCGACGGCCTGGTCCTCACGGTCGGCGACAGAACCCACCAGCCGCTCGGGGGCTGTCGCGTCGGTCGTGTCGTCCCAGTTCATCTGCTGTGCCTCGCGGGTCGCGGTCGGGTGGAGGGGCGGTGGTGAAGGAGCCGTGGGGGCCGGGCCCGTGTGCGGCGCGCGGCCTCAACGGGTCGGTCAGCGGGCTCTGTTCAGGGTCTGGAGGGCGGCCTTCAGCAACTGGCCCACCTGGGGCGTGCCTTCGGCGGCCTCGGCCTGGGGGGCCACGGCCGACACGGCCTCGTCGGCCTCACGGGTCGCGTAGCCGAGGCCGATCAGGGCCGCGTGCAGCTGGTCGCGCCAGCCCTGGGTGACCGGGGCGCCGATCGCGGGGGTGCCGATGGGTTCGCCGAGGCGGTCCTTCAGTTCCAACAGCAGCTTCTGGGCGCCCTTCTTGCCGATGCCGGGGACGGCGATCAGCGCCTTCTCGTCGCCGGTCGACACGGCTCGGCGCAGGGCGTCGGGGGTGTGCACGGCCAGCATCGCCTGGGCGAGGCGGGGGCCGACGCCGCTCGCGGTCTGGAGCAGTTCGAAGACCTGGCGCTCGTCGTCGTCGACGAAGCCGTAGAGCGTGAGGGAGTCCTCGCGGACGACGAGGGAGGTGGCGAGCTTGGCCGGCTGGCCGAGGCGCAGGGTGGAGAGGGTGTTGGGCGTGCACTGGACGGCCATGCCGACGCCGCCGACCTCGACCACCGCGGTGTCGGGAGCGAGGGCGGCGATCGTGCCGCTGACGAAGGCGATCATGCCGTACGGCCTTTCCGTGCGTGCGGTGCTCGGGCTGCGTGCGGAGCTTGGGTTGCGTGCAGGGCGACGGCCTGCTGGAGGCGGTTCTGGGCGGGGGCCCGCCAGATGTGGCAGATGGCGAGGGCGAGGGCGTCGGCGGCGTCCGCCGGCTTCGGGGGCGCGTCGAGCCGCAGCAGACGGGTGACCATGGCGCCGACCTGGGCCTTGTCGGCGCGGCCGCTGCCGGTGACGGCGGCCTTGACCTCGCTGGGAGTGTGCAGGGCGACCGGGATGCCGCGGCGGGCCGCGCACAGCATGGCGACGGCGCTGGCCTGGGCGGTACCCATGACCGTCCGGACGTTGTGCTGGCTGAACACCCGCTCCACGGCGACGAATTCGGGGCGGTGCTCGTCGAGCCACTGCTCGATGCCCTGCTCCACTGCGACGAGGCGGTGACCGAGGTCGGCGTCCGTCGGCGTGCGGACGACACCGACGCCGAGCATCGTCAGCGGCCGTCCGGCGACGCCCTCCACCACGCCGACTCCGCAACGGGTCAGCCCCGGGTCCACCCCCAGTACGCGCACGCGCCCCTCCCATCGATCACCTGTTTGTGCAGGCTATCGGGTGCCACTGACAACGGCCGACAACGCGACGGGCCGACGGGGTGTGTCCCGTCGGCCCGTGGGAGTCCGCTCGCACCTGCAGTCCGTCCGGCTCGCGGCGGTTACGCGTCGACCTTGGCCATCACGTCGTCGCTGACGTCGAAGTTGGCGAAGACGTTCTGGACGTCGTCGCTGTCCTCGAGGGCGTCGATCAGCTTGAAGATCTTCTTGGCGCCCTCCTCGTCCAGCTCGACCTGCATGGTCGGGACGAAGTTGGCCTCGGCGGAGTCGTAGTCGATCCCGGCGTCCTGGAGGGCGGTGCGGACGGCGACCAGGTCGGTGGCCTCGCTGAGCACCTCGAAGGACTCACCCAGGTCGTTGACCTCCTCGGCGCCCGCGTCGAGGACGACCTCCAGGACGTCGTCCTCGGACAGCTCGCCCTTGGGGACGATCACGACGCCCTTGCGGTTGAAGAGGTACGACACGGAACCCGGGTCGGCCATCGAGCCGCCGTTGCGGGTCATGGCGACGCGGACGTCGGAGGCGGCGCGGTTGCGGTTGTCGGTGAGGCACTCGATGAGCACCGCGACGCCGTTCGGACCGTAGCCCTCGTACATGATCGTCTCGTAGTCGGCGCCGCCGGCCTCGAGACCGCCGCCGCGCTTGATCGCGGAGTCGATGTTCTTGTTGGGAACCGACTGCTTCTTCGCCTTCTGCACGGCGTCGTAGAGCGTCGGGTTGCCCTCGAGGTCCACGCCGCCCATCCGGGCCGCGACTTCGATGTTCTTGATCAGCTTCGCGAAGAGCTTGCCGCGCTTGGCGTCGATCACGGCCTTCTTGTGCTTCGTCGTAGCCCATTTAGAGTGGCCGGACATCTGCCTGTCTCCTTCGCGTTACCCAACTCCGTACGAACCCCAGAGATCCTACAAGGATCCCGCCGCCCGGTTCGCGCGCACCATGTCGACAAAGAGGGCGTGCAGGCGGTGGTCGCCGGTCAGCTCGGGGTGGAACGACGTGGCCAGCGCGTTGCCCTGGCGTACGGCGACGATGTGACCGTCGTGCTCGGCCAGCACTTCCGTCTGCGCGCCCACGGACTCCACCCAGGGGGCGCGGATGAAGACGCCCTCCACGGGGTCGCCCTCGACGCCCGTCACGTCGACCGCCGCCTCGAAGGACTCGTTCTGACGCCCGAAGGCGTTGCGGCGCACGATCATGTCGATGCCGCCGATGGTCTCCTGGCCCGAGCGCGGGTCGAGGATCTTGTCGGCGAGCATGATCAGGCCGGCGCAGGTGCCGTACACGGGCAGTCCGGAGCGGACACGCGCGCGCAGGGGCTCCATGAGGCCGAAGAGGACGGCCAGTTTGGAGATGGTGGTGGACTCGCCGCCGGGGATGACGAGGCCGTCCACCTCGGCGAGTTCCTCGGGGCGCCGCACCGGCCTGGCCACGGCGTCCGCCGCGGCCAGGGCGATGAGGTGCTCCCGTACGTCACCCTGGAGGGCCAGGACGCCTATGACGGGGGTGTTGCTCATGGGTGCTTACCAGCCCCGGTTCGCGTAGCGCTCGGCCTCGGGGAGGGTGTCGCAGTTGATGCCGACCATGGCCTCGCCCAGGTTGCGGGAGGCGTCCGCGATGATCTTCGGGTCGTCGTAGAAGGTGGTGGCCTTCACGATGGCGGCGGCGCGCTTGGCCGGGTCGCCCGACTTGAAGATGCCGGAGCCGACGAAGACGCCCTCGGCGCCGAGCTGGCGCATCAGCGCGGCGTCGGCGGGGGTGGCGACACCACCGGCGGAGAAGAGGACGACCGGGAGCTTGCCCAGCTCGGCGACCTCCTTGACCAGCTCGTACGGGGCGCGCAGCTCCTTGGCGGCGGCGTACAGCTCGTTGTTGTCGAAGCCGCGCAGCTTGGCGATCTCGTTCTTGATCTGGCGCAGGTGGCGGACGGCCTCGACGACGTTGCCGGTGCCGGCCTCGCCCTTGGAGCGGATCATGGCCGCGCCCTCGGCGATGCGGCGCAGGGCCTCGCCGAGGTTGGTGGCGCCGCAGACGAAGGGGGTGGTGAAGGCCCACTTGTCGGAGTGGTTGACCTCGTCGGCCGGGGTGAGGACCTCGGACTCGTCGATGTAGTCGACGCCGAGGGACTGCAGGACCTGGGCCTCGACGAAGTGGCCGATGCGGGACTTGGCCATGACCGGGATGGAGACGGCCTCGATGATGCCCTCGATCATGTCCGGGTCGGACATACGGGCGACGCCGCCGTCCTTGCGGATGTCGGCCGGGACCCGCTCCAGGGCCATGACCGCGACCGCGCCCGCGTCCTCGGCGATCTTCGCCTGCTCCGGGGTGACGACGTCCATGATCACACCGCCCTTGAGCTGCTCGGCCATGCCGCGCTTCACGCGGGCGGTGCCGGTCTCGGGGGTCTGGGCGGCGGTGTTGGGCAAGCTGGACACGGGTTCGACCTCGCTCGGTGGAAGAGGGTTTCTGCAATCACCGAGGAAACGGGAGGGGCACAGGCCACTGCAAGGGCCAATGGATAGGCAGTGGATCGTTTTCCGCCGCGGGGCCCGCCCGGGCGGGGCGGGCGGAGCCGCCGGGACGGCGTGCGCCAAGCCGCCGGGACGAGGTGGGCGAAGCCGCCGGGACGAGGTGGGCGAAGCCGCCGGGACGGGGTGGGCGGAGCCGGTCGGACGGCGTCCGCGCCGCCCGGGCCGGGGGGCGGAGCGGCTCCGTCCGCGCGCGCGAAGCCGCACGGGCCGGGGGGCGGAGCCGCACGGACCGCGCGCGAAGCCGCACGGATGATGTGCGCGGAGCCGCCCTGCGCGGCCGGGATGCGTGGCGGGGGCTGGTCTTGCGGTTCGTCGGGCGGTTCCCCGCGCCTCTGGCCAGCAGCGTCGCGGCCCTGGCTTGGCCTCGGCCCGGTCGCCGTACTCGCGTCGCCGCGTCGTCAGGTCGTCGGTCGGTCGGCCAGGGCGGCCGGGGGCTCGTCGTCCATTTCGAAGGCCAGCGGGAAGGGCGCGTGGCCGGCGAGACGGAACCAGCGGACCTTGCGGTGGCGGCGCAGGGCGCGGGCCGCGCGCACTGCGTCGTTGTGGAAGCGGCGGGCCATGGGCACCCGGCGGACGGCCTGGGCCAGCTCGTTCGCGGCGTCCTCTCCCCCGGGCGCCTCCCGCACCGCCTCCACCTGCTGCGCCTCGCCGAACACGGCGCGCAGCGCCTGGCTCAGCTCGCTCTCGGCGACCTCGCGCTGCTCCTCCTCGGCCTGCCGCGCGGCGTGCGCCGCCTCGTAGAGCACGATGGAGGCGGCCGGGTCCAGCACCCCGGAGGTGGCCAGCTCCTGGGCGACCGAGGCACGGCGCAGCAGCTGCGCGTCGAGCGCCGCACGGGCGGCGTCGATGCGCGCGTGCAGGCGATCGAGGCGCCCCGCCGTCCAGCTCAGGTAGAGGCCGATCGCGAAGAGGACGACCGCGATCCAGATGAGTGTCGAAGTCACGGGCGGCAAGGCTACCGGTGCCGGGCCCGACCGCCGGACCCACCCGAAGCCGGGCCTTCAGACCCCCCGGCCCGCACCGCCGCCGAGGCGGGTCTCCGCCCCTGTCGGCCCGAAGCCCCGGCCTTCAGCCCCCCGGCCCGCACCGCCGCCGACGCGGGCCTCCGCCCCGGCCCACCCGATGCCCGGCGTTCCGAGCGCCGGCACGTGACGCCGCCGGGCCCGCCCAAGCCGAGGGGGCCCTCTCCGGGCCGCGGCACCGCGGCTTCGCCCGCCGGGAGGGCACGGCTGCCGGGCCCGCGCCGCCGAGCGCCACCCCCACCGGGGCGGCAAGGCCGCGATCCCGCCCGGCCGGCGTGCCGGAGCCCGGACCCCGGACCCCCGTCTCAGTCCCTGGCCAGACCCAGCCGGGCCCGCAAACCGATCCGTTCGTCCGCCGCCACCGACGCCGCGCCCTCGGTGACCGTCTCGTAGACGCCGAGGATGTCCGCGCCGACCGTCGACCAGTCGAACCGGCGGACGTGGGCGCTGCCCCGTTCGCGGAGCTCGGCGCGGCGGGCGGGGTCGGCGAGGAGGCGTACGGCGGCGGTGGCGAGCGCGTCGGCGTCCTCGTTGGCGAACAGCTCGCCCGCGGCGCCCTGGTCGAGGACCTGGGCGAACGCGTCGAGGTCGGAGGCGAGCACCGGGGCCCCCGCCGACATGGCCTCGACGAGGATGATGCCGAAGCTCTCGCCGCCGGTGTTGGGGGCGACGTACACGTCGACGCTGCGCAGGAAGCGCGCCTTGTCCTCGTCGCTGACCATGCCGAGGAACTCCACGCGCGAACGCAGCTCCTCGGGCAGCGAGGCCACGGCCTCCTCCTCGTCCCCGCGCCCGGCGACCAGCAGCCGGGTCTGCGGGCGCTCGGCGAGGATCTTCGGCAGCGCCCTCATCAGAACGGGCAGGCCCTTGCGGGGCTCGTCGATACGGCCGACGAAGCCGAGCGTGTCGCTCTGCCAGTCGGGCTTGGGCTTGGCGCGGGCGAAGAAGTCGACGTCGACGCCGTTCGGGATGACGACCGCGTCGCCGCCGAGGTGCTCGACGAGGGTGCGGCGCGCGTACTCGCTCACCGCGATGCGCGCGCTGATCTTCTCCAGCGCGGGCTGGAGGATCGGGTACGCGGCGATCATCGCCCGCGACCGAGGGTTGGAGGTGTGGAACGTGGCGACGATCGGACCCTGGGCCGCCCAGCACGCGAGCAGGCCGAGCGACGGGGAGGCCGGCTCATGGATGTGGATCACGTCGAACGTGCCCTCGTGCAGCCAGCGCCGCACCCGGGCCGCGGACAGGAAGCCGAAGTTCAGGCGGGCCACCGAGCCGTTGTAGGGCACCGGGACCGCCCGGCCCGCGGAGACCACGTACGGCGGCAGGGGCGTGTCGTCGTCGGCGGGGGCCAGGACGGACACCTCGTGGCCGAGGCGGATGAGATGGTCGGCCAGGTCACGGATGTGGAACTGGACTCCCCCGGGTACGTCCCAGGAGTACGGACAGACGATGCCGATCCTCACGGGCGTCCCTTCTCGGGGTCCTCGGAGGACTCCTTGGAGGTCCTCTCAGGATCCTTCGCGGGATCGAGGTCCGCGAGCCACAAGCGCTGGAGCATGTGCCAGTCCTCCGGATGGTCGGCGATGCCCGTGGCGAAGGCATCGGCCAGCGCCTGTGTCATGACAGACGTCTTCTCGGCGCGGGTACCTGACTGGGGTACCTCGATCGGGGGGTGGACCCGTCCCCGCATGACGGGCGAGTCGTCGTACCAGAGCGTGGCCGGCAGGAGCAGGGCTCCGGTCTGCTGGGCGAGGAGGGCCGGTCCGGCGGGCATCCGGGTCGGCTCGCCGAAGAAGTCGACCTCGACTCCGGAGGCGGACAGGTCGCGGTCGGCGACCAGGCAGACCAGGCCGCCGTCGCGCAGCCGCCGGGACAGTGTGCCGAAGGCGGTGCCGCCGTTGTGCGGCAGGACCTCCATGCCGAGCCCCTCGCGGTAGGCGACGAAGCGGTCGTACAGGGATTCGGGCTTGAGGCGTTCGGCGACCGTCGTGAACGGGGTCTTCAGCTCGGTGGTGACCCAGGCGCCGGCGAGGTCCCAGTTGGCGAGGTGGGGCAGGGCGAGGATGACGCCCTGCCCGGCGGCGAGGCCGTCGGTCAGATGGTGGAGGTCCTCGGGGACGAAGCCGGCCCTTATCCGCTGCTCGCTCCACGCGGGGAGCCGGAAGGACTCCATCCAGTAGCGCAGGTACGACCGCATGCCCGCGCGGGACAGCTCCGCGAGCCGCTCGGGGCCCGCGCCCGGCACCACGCGCGCGTAGTTGGACTCCAGGCGGCGCACGAGCGGCCCGCGCCGCTTCCAGGTGGCGTCGGCGATCGTGGTGCCGAGGCGGGCGGCGACGGGTTCCGGCAGCTTCTTCACGGTGCCCCAGCCGAGGCCGTACAGCCCGTCGGTGAGGCGCTCCTGCAGACCGCTCACGAGGTCGCCTCGCTGTTGCGCGGGGAGTCCCCCGGAGCCGTGTCCGTCGAGGCGGAGGCGGCGGCCTCCGCCTCCGCCTCGGCGGACTCACGACGCACGGTGACCACGCGCTGGATCAGCGTGACGAGGCTGCCGACGGCGACGATCCACAGGGCGATCGGCAGGAGGACGTCGATGCCGGGCACGCCGAACTTGTGCAGCCCCGAGAGACCGGCGGCGACCAGTGAGATCACCAGGCGCTCGGCGCGCTCCACGAGGCCGTTGACCGCCACCGGCAGACCGATCGACTCGCCGCGCGCCTTGGTGTACGACACGACCTGGCCGCTGGCCAGGCAGAAGATCGACACCGCGCACAGGACGTTGTCGTTGCCGCCGCCCGCGTACCACAGGGCGAAGCCGCCGAAGATCGCGCCGTCGGCGACACGGTCGAGCGTGGAGTCGAGGAAGGCGCCCCAGCGGCTGGAACGGCCCATCTGGCGGGCCATGTTGCCGTCGACGAGGTCCGAGAACACGAACAGCGTGATGACGATCGTGCCCCAGAAGAACTCGCCCCGGGGGTAGAAGACCAGCGCGCCCGCGATCACTCCGGCGGTGCCGAGGAGCGTGACCGTGTCGGGGCTGACGCCCCTGCGGATCAGAAACGCGGCGAACGGTGTGAGGACACGCGTGAAGAATGCACGCGCGTACTTGTTCAGCATGGCCTTCCCGAGGGTCGGTGTCGCCGGGCGGCCCCTGCTGGCCGTCGGCTGGCCCATCGTAGCCACGGGTGTGCGCGGGCGGCCGTCGGGCATCGGCCTGCCGTGTCCTGTCCTGAACGCACCGGTGGCGCGGCGGGGGCGCGGCCGACCGCCACCGCGCCCCACCTGCGCGGGAGGAGGGATCACGTCCGTCGTATGGACGCACCGTGACGGGAGTGGAAAGCTCGAAGGACCGCGGGCGTCGCCGGAGCCGCCACCGCACGCGGCCCTCGCGTGTCCGCGCCCACAGTGACCTCACCGTGCACGGGAGGCAGGACCATGGGCGACAAGGCGAACGCACACCCTGGGGCCGCCGGCAGGGCTACGGCGGCCGACCACCCCGCGTCCGTACGGAATGTGGTGCTGGTCGGCCACTCCGGATCGGGCAAGACGACTCTGGTGGAGGCTCTCGCGCTGACCGCGGGAGCCGTGAACCGGGCGGGCCGTGTGGAGGACGGCGGCACCGTCTCCGACTACGACGAGATCGAGCACCGGCAGCAGCGCTCGGTGCAGCTCTCCCTGGTACCCGTGGAATGGGGCGGGTACAAGGTCAATCTTCTGGACACCCCCGGATACGCCGACTTCGTCGGGGAACTCAGGGCCGGTCTGCGAGCGGCGGACGCGGCCCTCTTCGTCGTCTCGGCCTCCGACGGCGTCGACGGCTCGACCCGCATGGTGTGGGAGGAGTGCGCGGCGGTCGGCATGCCGCGGGCGATCGTGATCACGCATCTGGAGGCCGCGCGGGCGGACTTCGAGGAGATGACGCGGATCTGCGCGGAGACGTTCGGCGGGGACGACCCCGACGCCGTACTGCCGCTCTATCTGCCCCTGCACGGCCCGCAGGGCCCGGACGGGCACGCGCCCGTGACCGGGCTGATCGGCCTGCTGTCGCAGAAGCTGCTCGACTACGCGTCCGGGGAGCGCAAGGAGTCCGAGCCGGGCCCCGAGCAGCTGCCGGACATCGAGGAGGCACGCAACCGGCTGATCGAGGGGATCATCTCGGAGAGCGAGGACGAGACCCTCATGGACCGCTACCTCGGCGGCGAGGAGATCGACCTCAAGACGCTCATCGACGACCTGGAACGGGCCGTCGCCCGCGGTGTCTTCCACCCCGTGCTGGCGGCGGCGCCCGCCGCCGAGGGCGCCCGCCAGGGCATCGGCACCGTCGAGCTGCTGGAGCTGATCACCGGCGGGTTCCCCACGCCTCTGGAGCGCGAGGCCCCGTCGGTCACGACACCGGACGGCGCGCCGCGGGATATCGGGGCGGCCTGCGATCCGGACGGCCCCCTGGTCGCCGAGGTCGTGAAGACGGCCAGCGACCCCTATGTGGGCCGTATCTCCCTGGTGCGGGTCTTCTCCGGGACGCTGCACCCCGACGAGACGGTGCACGTCTCGGGGCACGGGCTCGCCGACCGCGGGCACGAGGACCACGACGTCGACGAACGGATCGGCGCCCTGTCGGCGCCCTTCGGCAAACAGCAGCGGACCCTCACGCACTGCATCGCGGGCGACCTGGCGTGTGTGGCGAGGCTGAACCGCGCGGAGACCGGCGACACCCTGTCGTCGAAGGACGACCCACTGCTCATGGAGCCGTGGGAGATGCCCGACCCGCTGCTGCCGCTCGCCATCCAGGCGCACAGCAAGGCCGACGAGGACAAGCTCTCCCAGGGCCTTTCCCGGCTGGTCGCCGAGGACCCGACGATGCGGCTCGAACAGAACCAGGACACCCATCAGGTGGTGCTCTGGTGCCTGGGCGAGGCGCACGCCGACGTGGCGCTGGAGCGGCTGCGCAGCCGGTACGGCGTCCAGGTCGACGTCGTCCCGCACAAGGTCTCCCTGCGGGAGACGTTCGCGGGCAAGTCGGCCGGGCGGGGCCGTCATGTGAAGCAGTCCGGCGGGCACGGGCAGTACGCGATCTGCGAGATCGACGTGGAGCCGCTGCCCGGCGGCTCGGGCATCGAGTTCGTGGACAAGGTCGTCGGCGGTGCGGTGCCCCGGCAGTTCATCCCGTCCGTCGAGAAGGGTGTACGGGCGCAGGCCGCCAAGGGGGTCGCGGCCGGCTATCCCCTGATCGACGTGCGGATCACGCTGCGCGACGGCAAGGCGCACTCGGTGGACTCCTCCGACGCCGCGTTCCAGACGGCGGGCGCGCTGGCGCTGCGCGAGGCGGCCTCCGACGCGAAGATCCATCTGCTGGAGCCGGTGGCCGAGGTGTCGGTGCTGGTCGGCGACGAGTACGTCGGCCCGGTCATGAGCGACCTGTCGGGACGGCGCGGACGGGTCGTGGGCACGGAGCAGGCGGGCGGCGGGCGCACCCTGGTGCGCGCCGAGGTCCCCGAGATCGAGATCGACCGCTACGCCGTCGATCTGCGCTCGCTCTCCCACGGCACCGCGCGTTTCGGCCGCCGCTACACCCGGCACGAGCCGATGCCGCCCCAGGTGGCCGAGCGGCTTCGCGAACGGGCGAGGGAGAACTGAAGGAGAACTGAGGAAGCACTGACGGTTCGCGTTCGGCGGAAGGGACTGCCGGCAGGTCGGCGGGCGGCTGCGGCCGCCCGCCGACGGGTGCCGAGGGCCCCGTCCGCCCGCGCGGGAGGGCGGGGCCGGTGGGTTCCGTGAATGTCCGTTCTTCACGCCGCGCGATGTCCGTGACTGCGGATACGCTGATCACCTGATCGACAAGTGTGGCTTGATCAGCTCCGGATCGGGTGATGACCTGATCAACAGGTGTGCGGAGCACGGAAGTCGGGAAGAGCCGCAGGAGCGAGTGTGCGGCGATGGGGGCGGCGGTGGCGGACGAATTCGATTTCACTCCCGGGGCACAGGTCCCGCTGACGGGCACCGCGGGACAGACCGCGGCGACGTACGCCCTGGCGTCCGCGGCCTACCGGGACAACGAGGTCGACGAGATCCTCAAGGCCAACAACGAGTGGCACAAGTCCTCGGTGAAACCGGGCCGCAAGTGGGCGACGATCTTCCGGCCGAACCTCGGGGAGGCGTTCTCCCTCGCGGTGCGGGACCGGATGGTCGGCGCCGGCCGCAAACCGCTCATCCAGTCCTTCGGCATGGAGCCGCAGGTCGTCGTCGAGCACTGCCTGGCGGCGACCAACATCCGCCGGGAGCGCGACAACTGGCTGTCGGCGGTGATGGTCCTGTGCGGACTGCTCTTCCTGCCCGGCCTGCTGCTGTGGCTGCTGGTCTTCCAGATCCGCACGACGATCTCCAAGCGTGAGGACAAGCGGGCCGGTGCCCTCGGCACCACCCTGCTCGTCGCCGTGGGCGCCCTCGCCGTGATCTTCCTGCTCAGGATGCCGTTCGACGGGTTCTGGGCCTGGTACGCGCGCGCGTGCGTGGTGCTGCCGGTCGTCGGCTGGTTCTGGGCCAAGCAGATCTGCGAGCGCACCGCCCAGGACCTGCGGGACCGCTGGGCGGGTCTGCTCTCCGGCGGCGGCATCGGGGCGAAGGTCCCCGAGGCGGTGCCCGGCAGCCCGGGCGAGACGAAAGCCGAGCAGCTGCGCAAGGAACTCGCCCGGCTCAGCGCCGAGCAGCGCTCCAACCTCGTCTTCTACGCCGGCCCCAAGGGCATCCTCGGCATGGGCACCCGGTGGGGCAGCTGGCAGCTCGCCGAGGACCTGGTGCCCGCCGAGTCCGGCAAGGAGATCCACCCGTTCCGCAGCTGGGACGTCATACGGGCCATCCACGACCAGCTGCGCATGCTGGAGCGCACCCCCCTCAACACGGGTGGTTTCACGGCCCCTTCCATCAAGCACTGGATCGTCAGCCCCATCGGTGAGGGCGCCGCCGCCGTGGCACGGCCCGACGGCACCGACGTGGAGGCGTACCAGTACAAGACCCACGCCATACAGGAGATCTGCAACAAGCAGCACTTCGGCAGCGGCAACCGGCACTACCTGGGCGTCCAGTGGACGCTCTGGGACGGCCAGTTGATCATCACGATGCTGGTGACGGTCACCGTCCTGCACCAGACGCTCCGCATCGAGGTGACCGGACACGCCCTGGGTCCGGTGCACGGGCTGTTCACGACCGGGCCGGCGGCCAAGGAGAAGGAAGTCCAGAAGTCGGTCAGGTTCTGGGAGACCCGCAAGGTCAAGCTCCCCCTCGTCGACGCCGACGAGGTCGTACGGCTCACCGCGCGCGCCCCGCTGACCTGGTACCCGCCGCTGCTCAACTGGCTCGGCGGCTCCATCGGCCTGCCGGAGCCGTTCGGTCTGCGGCACGCCTGGGCCGACCAGCCGTGGCGGCACCGGTTCATGGCCGACGACGCGCTGCGCGCCGCGACGCCGGTCCTTCGGGTCGTCCACAACGCCGCGATCAAGGTGCTGGCGGAGAACGGCGTGGACACGGAGAAGTTCGGCTCCCGCTCGGCGTTCCTCAGCGGGGCGGTGCAGGATCCTACGCCGCGTAAGGCGGACGTCTACGACGCGTGAGCGCTGCGCCGGCTTGGGCGGGCGCCTGGTGGGTCGGGGGTGCGGATTCGTCGGCGGGTGCGGGTGGGTGGGGGCTGGTCGCGCAGTTCCCCGCGCCCCTGGAGGGACGGGCCTACGGCCCGCCCTCCCCTGAAAAGCACGGGGCGTAGCCCCGGGCGCTTTTCAGGGGCGCGGGGAACTGCGCGAACAAGCCCCACGCGCCCGCGGACGCGCACGCGTCCTCACCCGGCAGACGGAAAGGCGGCCCTACCTCACACGCTGGGCCACGCCTCCGCCAGCATCTTCCTCGTGTCGGCCAGGAGCTGCGGCAGCACCTTCGTGTGGCCCACCACCGGCATGAAGTTCGTGTCGCCGCCCCAGCGGGGCACGATGTGCTGGTGGAGGTGGGCCGCGATGCCCGCGCCGGCGACCGTGCCCTGGTTCATGCCGATGTTGAAGCCGTGCGCGCCGGAGGCGGTGCGCAGGGCGGTCATGGCCTGCTTGGTCAGCTCGGCCAGCTCGGCGGTCTCCTGGACCGTGAGGTCCGTGTAGTCGGCGACGTGCCGGTACGGCACGACCATGAGGTGGCCGCCGTTGTACGGGTAGAGGTTGAGCACCGCGTACACATGCTCCCCGCGTCGGATGATCAGGCCGTCCTCGTCCGACTTGGCCGGGATGGAGCAGAACGGACAGCCGTCGTCGGCCCCCGGACCGGTCGGCTTGTTCTCGCCCTGGATGTAGGCCATCCGGTGGGGCGTCCACAGGCGCTGGAACGCGTCCTGCGTTCCCACTCCGATCTGCTGTTCCGGCTCACTCGTCATGCAGTGCAGCATATGGCTTCGTCCGTTCCCGGCGTGTCGCCGGGTGCCGGGGCGGGACAGACGAGCGGAGGCCCCCGGGGATCTGGGCGAATCCCCGGGGGCCTCCTTCTCACGCGCTCAGCCGCGAGGGCGGCTCACACCTGGACGCGGCGCTCCACCACGTCGGCGAGCTTCGCCAGCGCCTCGTCACGCGGGATGCCGTTCTCCTGCGAGCCGTCCCGGTAGCGGAACGACACCGTGCCCGCGTTCATGTCCTCGTCACCCACGATGACCATGAACGGCACCTTCTGCTTCTGCGCGTTCCTGATCTTCTTCTGCATACGGTCGGAGGACGCGTCGACCTCGACGCGCAGCCCCTTCTTCTTCGCCTCCGCGGCGAAGCTCTGCAGGTACTCGACGTGCGCGTCGCCGATCGGGATGCCGACCGCCTGGACGGGCGCCAGCCACGCCGGGAAGGCGCCCGCGTAGTGCTCCAGGAGCACCGCGAAGAAGCGCTCGATGGAACCGAACAGCGCGCGGTGGATCATGACGGGGCGCTGCTTGGAGCCGTCCGGTCCGGTGTACTCCAGGTCGAAGCGCTCGGGCAGGTTGAAGTCGAGCTGGACCGTGGACATCTGCCAGGTGCGGCCGATGGCGTCACGGGCCTGCACGGAGATCTTCGGACCGTAGAAGGCGGCGCCGCCCGGGTCCGGGACCAGCGGGAGGCCCTGCTTCTCGGCCACCTGACGCAAGGTCTCGGTGGCCTCCTCCCACGCCTCGTCGGAGCCGACGAACTTCTCCGGGTCCTTGGTGGACAGCTCCAGGTAGAAGTCGGTGAGGCCGTAGTCCCGCAGGAGGTTCAGGACGAAGGTGAGCGTCTTGTCGAGCTCCTCCGCCATCTGCTCGCGGGTGCAGTAGATGTGCGCGTCGTCCTGGGTGAAGCCGCGGGCCCGGGTCAGCCCGTGCACGACACCGGACTTCTCGTACCGGTACACGGTCCCGAACTCGAAGAGGCGCAGCGGCAGTTCACGGTAGGAGCGGCCGCGCGCGTCGAAGATCAGGTTGTGCATCGGGCAGTTCATGGGCTTGAGGTAGTAGTCCACGCCCTCGTCGAGCTGCATGGGCGGGTACATGCCGTCGGCGTACCAGTCCAGGTGGCCCGAGACCTCGAAGAGCTTCCCCTTCGTGGCGTGCGGGGTGTAGACGAACTCGTAGCCCTCCTCCTCGTGGCGACGCCGCGAGTAGTCCTCCATGACCCGGCGGATGATGCCGCCCTTGGGGTGGAAGACGGCGAGACCGGAGCCGATCTCGTCCGGGATGGAGAACAGGTCGAGTTCGTTGCCCAGCTTGCGGTGGTCGCGCTTCTCGGCCTCGGCGAGGAAGTCGAGGTGCGCCTTCAGCTCCTCCTTCGAGGGCCAGGCGGTGCCGTAGATGCGCTGGAGCATGGGGTTCTTCTCGCTGCCGCGCCAGTACGCGGCGGCGTTGCGCATCAGCTTGAACGCCGGGATGTTCCGGGTGGTGGGCAGGTGCGGACCGCGGCAGAGGTCCTTCCAGCACAGGTCACCGGTCTTGGCGTCGAGGTTGTCGTAGATCGTCAGCTCACCGGAGCCGACCTCGACGTCCGCGCCGTCGTCCGAGGACGCCGAGCCCTTGAGGCCGATCAGCTCCAGCTTGTACGGCTCGCCCGCGAGCTCCTCGCGGGCGGCCTCGTCGGTGACGACGCGGCGGGAGAAGCGCTGGCCGCGCTTCTGGATCTCCTGCATCTTCTTCTCGATGGCCTTGAGATCCTCGGGCGTGAACGGCTTCTCGACATCGAAGTCGTAGTAGAAGCCGTCCCGGACCGGCGGTCCGATGCCCAGCTTGGCCTCCGGGAACAGCTCCTGGACGGCCTGCGCCATGACGTGCGCGGTGGAGTGGCGCAGGATGTTCAGGCCGTCCTCGGAGGAGATGTCGACGCCCTCGACGGTCTCGCCGTCCTTCACCTCGTACGCGAGGTCCTTCAGTTCACCGGCCACGCGGGCCGCGACGATGGCGCGCTCACCGGCGAAGAGGTCGGCGGCCGTAGTGCCCGTCGTCACCACGCGCTCTTCCCGCTCGGAATCGCGTTGGATGATCACACGGACGTCTGACACCGGTCTCTCCTGCCTGATGGTGGTCGCGCACGCGTCCGCGTACGCAGACAGGAATCGTACCGAGCCGGGGGTGCCCTCTGCGAAACGGTTACGCCCTCGACGGTTCCGCGACCCGCCCGTAAGGCTCTCACTCCCCTCCGCACGCCTCTTCGAAGAAGGCCGTGATCTCCGCCGTCTCCTGGAGGGACTTCATCAGGCGGTCCCGCTCCGCCTCGTCGACCTCCACGGGGGCGACGCCGCCGGCGCCGGTGAGCCGCCGGAAGCCGCCCCGGCTCTCCAGCCGTCCGTGGACCCGTACGGGCAGCCCCACGAGATGGGCGTGCCCCGCGATCCGGTACGCCTCCTCGTCGAGGGTCATACGGACGTGCGGGACCTCCGCCCCGGCGAGGACGCGCAGCCGTACGGTTCCCTCGCCGCGCGCGGCGGACCGGCGCATCCGGACCACGGCCCCGGTGAGGCAGACCGGCACGGAGGGTTCCTCGCGGAGGTAGCGGGCCCCGGCCTCGCGCAGCACGGGCAGGTCGCCGGGTGAGAACTCGACGGGTTCGGGCGGGGTCGCCCCGCCTTCGGGGACCCCGGCGGCGGGCGCCCACTCGACGGCGACGCGGGCGCCCTCGGTGCCGCGGACGAGGGCGACGAGGGCCTCGGTCAACTCATGGCTCACCCCGGCCTCCACGGCGCCGTCGAAGGCGTCCATGCCGCCGGTGGCGCGCTGGTAGTCGATGGCCTCGCGAGTGGCGTACAGGGCCTGCTGGAGGCGTACGGCGAGGGGGCGCCCGGTGGTGACGGGCACGAAGGCGGTGAGGCTGCGGCCGCCGGGTGCGGCGCCGACGAGCACCCCGTCGAGGAGGGCTGCGGCGGGCAGGCGGTGGCGGGCGCCGTGGTAGCCGGCCCGCGCGCGGGTGGCGAGAGCCGCCGCGAGGAGCATCTGGCGTGCGGCGGAGCGGAGTTGGTCCTCCACGGCCCAGGAGGCGGTGCCCACGGGTCCGGTCGGCACATCCCGCCACCAGCGGATCTCGTCGCTGGGGACGGCGAGGCCGACCAGGACGTCGCGTGCGGCCGGCGATCCGCTGCGGAAGAGAGCCGTCAGCGCCTCCCCGAGCAGGTCGTCGCTGTCGGGGAAGGCCCGGTTCTCCGGGACGAGCAGGCTCATGCCCCTGCCGCCGGGCCCCGGTGGGGTCCAGCGGCCGTAGCGTCCGGCGGCGCCGCCGCGCCGCTGCCAGCCGTGCCGGAGCAGCAGGGCGCCGAGCACGGCGGGGTCGACGCGGGCAGGGTCGGGCGGCTGGGTCCAGACGGGTTCGACGGGGTGGGGCCGTACCGGGCGTAGGGGCTGGTCGATGGGCCCGTGAGTCACGGTCTGCCTCCCGTTCCGACCCGCGTCATGATCTCGCAGAGCGCTCGGTCGTCGAAGATGCGCGAGGTCGGTATGCGCACGGTCGTGCGGTGCCGGCCGGTGATCGGGTGTCCGGCGAGGTTGATCCAGTAGCAGCAGTGCCGCAGGTCGAGGCGGTCGTGGCCGGCTCGCAGCCACTGCTCCCGCGATCTCGGGACGATCATCACGACGAGGATCTTGTGCACCGTGACGGGTGTGCGGGCGAGCTTCGCCAGGTGGTCGTTGTCGAGCGTGAAGGAGAAGGTGCGTCCGGAGGGGTTGGGGGCGACCTGGTAGGTGGCCTTGAGCTGCACCTTGATGGTGACCTCGTCGTCGACCGTGTGACCGGGTGAGCCGTGGCTGACGTGCCAGTCGATGCCGTTGTCCGGAAAGGGCTGGGACAGCGAGCAGCCCGCCGCCGCGGCCACCGCGTGCAGATAACCCACCTGCAGTGTCTCCATGCAGGCGGTGGTGGCGAGGGAGCCGCGGTGTGACTCCGCGTGCTCGGGCAGCAGCCCGCCCCGCTCGGGCTGCGCTATGGCCATGACCAACAGCCTTCCCCTACAGGTCCTTCCCCGTGCCGAGCCCCTGAACTGCGCAGACCCGTACTTCTGTTGTCTCCTTCCGGCGTACGGCGCAAACAGCCCGGGTATCACCAAACGGGCAGAAGACGGGGCGTCAGCTGCTCTGGGTGAACGAGGAGTTGAGTAAGCATGACGTGTTGGTACGAGGGGCCCTTGGCGGCGTTCGACACGGAGACCACGGGTGTGGACGTCGAGACCGACCGGATCGTGTCGGCCGCCGTCGTCGTCCAGGACGCGCCCGGCACCCGCCCCCGGGTGACCCGGTGGCTGGTGAATCCGGGGGTGCCGGTGCCGGCCGGGGCGACGGCGGTGCACGGGCTGACGGACGAGCGGTTGCAGCGCGAGGGGCGCTGGCCGTCACCGGTGATGGAGGAGATAGCCAGGGTGCTGGCCGAGCAGGCGTCGCGCGGCCGCCCGCTGGTGGTGATGAACGCGCCGTTCGATCTGACGTTGCTGGACCGGGAGTTGAGGCGTCACCGCGCCTCGTCGCTCGACCAGTGGTTCGAGACGACGCCGCTGCGGGTGCTCGATCCCCGGGTCCTCGACAAGCACCTGGACCGCTACCGCAAGGGCCGCCGCACCCTGACCGATCTGTGCGCGCACTACGAGGTCGTGCTGGACGGCGCGCACGACGCGGCGGCCGACGCGCAGGCGGCGATGGACGTCGTACGGGCCGTGGGGCGTCGTTTCGCCACGAGGCTGGCCCGCCTCTCCCCCGCCGAGCTGCACACCCTCCAGGCCGTGTGGCACGCGGCGCAGGCCCGCGGCCTGCAGGCGTGGTTCGCGCGCAGCGGCTCGGAGGAGGCGGTGGATCCGGCCTGGCCCCTGCGCCCGGGGCTGGCCGCGGCGGCGTGAGCGGCAGGACCACCGGCCGAGGCGCGCCGGTGCCGGCGCCACAGCGGAGAAGCAGTCGGCACAGCGGAGAAGCAGCACCACAACAAAGAACCGGCCCGACTGTGTCGGACCGGTTCTCTTCCGGGTGGGCGATACTGGGTTCGAACCAGTGACCTCTTCGGTGTGAACGAAGCGCTCTCCCACTGAGCTAATCGCCCGGGAACGGACTGAACAATACAGGTCCCGACGGCTCTGGTTCAAACCGCTCGCCCGTCGGCCGCGAGGTACGCGGCGAGCCCTCGGCGTCCCGCTCGCATCATCAGCGCGTGGTTGGCGCGGAACAGGGGCCGGCCGGGTACGGCGAGCCGTCGCATCAGAGGCTTGGTGACGTCGACCTCCTGGTCGTAGCGGGCAAGGGTGCCGGCCCCGTCGGCGGTGAGCGTCCAGCGGGCCCAGCCGTCGAGGTCCCCGCTCATCTCGATCTCCAGGATCCCGTTGGCCGGATCGCGCCGTACCTCGCGCGCGGTGAGGACGAGGTCGTACGGCAGGACCGAGCGGATGCGGAGGGTGCCGCTGGTGTCGTCGGCCGGGGTCACCTCGCGCACCTGGGGCCACCAGCGCGGATAGTCCTCGGCCCGCTGGAGCGTGTCGTACACGGCGGCGGGCGGCGCGGGCAGGGCCCAGAGGCTGCGGAAGCGGTAGTGGCACCAGTCCATGCTCGGATTGTGCCCACCGGCGGGCCTCGTACCGGGCCCGTAGTGGCTGGATCTGAGTACTGCCCTGAGTATGTGCGCTCATGTCGTCGCCGCGTGACCCGGACCACACTGCGGAACATGACGCATTTTCCGTCCCCGGCCGAGGAGTTGCGCCTCCTCGACACCGAGTTGCGGCAGCTCGACGCCCGCCGCGCCGTTCTGCTGACCCGCCGCGCCTGGCTGGTCAACGCGCTGTACGCCCAGGCCGCCGTGCCGTCCCACCCGTCCGCGCGTCCTCCGGCCCGGGGTCCCGAGGCGACGGCGCCCGGTGTCCAGAATGTGCTGCTGGTCCTCGGCGGGGTCCTGCTGACCGTCGCGGCGATCGCGTTCACCCTGGTCAGCTGGGGGCACATGGGGATCGCCGGCCGTTCCCTGGTCCTCGGCGGGGTGACCCTCGCCGCCCTCGCCACGCCCGTGGCGCTCCTGCGGCGGGGGCTGCGCTCGACCGCGGAGGCGGTGGCCGGCCTCGGCATGGCCCTGACGGTGCTCGACGCGTACGCCCTGCACGAGGTCGTCCTCCCGGGGACCGGCGGCACGGGGTTCGCGGCGGCCGCCTCGGCGGTGCTGGCGGCGACCTGGGCGGCGTACGGCCTGGCCGTCGGCGCGGTGGCCCCGCCGGTCGTCGACGGCTCGCGGGACCGTTCGGCCCCCGGTGACGCGGAGGACCGCACCTCGGCGGGCACGGGGGCGGGCGCTGTGCGTGTGGCTCTCCGTCTGCCGTTGCCCTTCGCCCTGGTCGCCGCGCAACTGCCACTGCTGCTCTGGGTGTCGGCGCTGGACGCGGGCATGGAGACGGTCACGGCCGTGGTGCTGGTGACGGCCGCGGCGGACAGCGCGGTCGCGCTCCGGGCGCGGACGACGCCCGTCCGGATCGTCGCCCTGGTGGGCGCGTTCGGCTGGGGCGCCTGGGGCGTTCTGGCGGCCGGGTGGCTCTCGTGGGCCGCCGCGGGCCCGAGCGCCGCCGCACGGGCGGCGGCGCTCCTCGTCCTCGCCGCGGCGACCGCCCTGGCCGTCGCCCGGTTCGCGCCGAAGCAGGGCCCGGCCCTCGGTACCGCCCTGACCGGCGGTCTGCTGATGGTCGCGGCACTCGGCGGGGTCCTGCGGGCCGCGCTGCCGGACGTGTGGACGGTCCCCGGCCACCTGCTGTGCGGTGTCGCCCTGCTGGCGGTCGTCCGGACCCGTGTCCCCGATCCCGTACGACGGGGTCTCGTCCTGTCCTCCGCGGTGGTCCAGGCCCTCGCCGCCGTGACCGCCCTCCCGGCGGTCGTCGTCACGCTGCTCGGCCCGGCCGGCTGGTTCGAGCGGATCTGGTCCGGCGCTCCCGACGACGCCCGCGCCGCGGTGACGGTGGGAGCCCCGTGGCCGCCACTCACCGCGACGGTCCCCCTCGTCCTGGCCGTGCTCGCCGGGGTGCTGGCCCTGGCTGCCGGGCGTACGACCGCGTGGCGCACCCCCGCCCTGGTGGGCGCGCTCGTGCTGGGCTGGGCCACGGGCCTGGTGTTCCCGGCGGTGCTGGAACTCCCGTACACGGCGGGCCTGGTGGCCCAGGGCGCCGTGGCGGTGGCGGCGCTGGTCATGGCGGCCCGTGTACGGCCGGCGGCCGGCAAGCGCCTCCAGGACCCGGTGGCCCTCACGGCAGCGCTGCTGGCCCTCGTCACCTCGGTGGCCCTGGCTCTGGCCGCGCTCGCGACGGAGTCCGCGACGCTCACGGTGCTCGCCGCCTCGACCGTCCTGTTCGCCCTGGCTGCCTGGCGCACGGATCTCGGTCCGCTCACCGCGCCCGCCGCGCTCGTCCACGGCACCGCGCTGACCTGCGCGGTCGGCGCGTCGGCCGGCTGGGAGCCGCAGCACACGGCCCTCCTGGTCCTGGCCGTACCGGCCACCGCCGCGCTGCTCGCGGCGCGCCTCGGCGCCTCCCCCATGACCGTCCCGGTCGAGGCGACCGGCGCCGCGGCGGGCCTCCTGGCCGTCGCCCTCTCCGTCACCGACGCGCCCATGCTGGCCCTGACCCTCGCGCTCTGCGGCGTCATCGTGGCGGGGACCGCGGTACGCCCGGAGCGACGCGATGTCGGCTACGCGGCCGCCGTGCTCCTGGTGCTGGCCAGCTGGGTGCGGCTGGCGGCCTGGGAGGTCGGGTCCCCGGAGGCGTACACGCTCCCGGTGACCGTCCCGGCGCTGGCCGTCGGCCTCCTCAGGCGCCGTCGTGACCCGGCGGCCTCGTCCTGGACGGCGTACGGGCCGGGCCTCGCGGCCACCCTCCTGCCGAGCCTCGCGGCGGCCTGGGGCGACGCGCACTGGCTGCGCCCCCTGCTGCTCGGCACGGCCGCGCTGGCCCTCACCTTCGTCGGAGCCCGCCTCCGCCTCCAGGCCCCGCTCCTGCTCGGTGGTGCCACCCTCACGCTGGTGACCCTGCACGAACTGGCCCCGTACATCGCCCAGGTGGTCGACGCCCTCCCCCGCTGGGCGCCCCCGGCCCTGGCTGGCCTGGTCCTGCTGGCGGCGGGCGCCACGTACGAGCAGCGCCTGCGCGACGCCCGCCGGGTGCGGGACGTCTTCGGAAGGATGACCTGACGTTCCCGAAGTCCCCGCGCCCCCTCAGGGTCGCGGGGAACTGCGCGCCCGGCCACAGCGCACCCGCAGTTCCCCACCCCCGTGAGGCCCCCTGTTCCCTCAGCGGAGCGTCACGGCATCTTGTCGCCGACGAGCGCCAGGTTCTGGATGGCCGCCAGCCCGTACAGCGCGGTCGCGTTGGTGGACACCCACGCGGCCTCGCTGCCGGGGACGAGCCCCGTCGGCCCCTCGACCTTCTTCGTGGACCAGTCGGTGGACTCCTTGTAGTCCCAGGTGTCGGCGCTGTTGTAGAACTGCCGCCACGCGCGGGCGGCGAGCTTGTCGTCGCCCAACTGCACCGCCGCGTAGGCGTCCTGCCGCGAGTGCCCCTGGAAGAGGAGCAGCGTCCCGAAGTTCGAGCCGTAGCGGGCGGCCTGCTCGGCCTTCGTGGCGTTGAAGTAGCGGCAGTAGTCCAGCCATGCCTCCTTGAACTCGGGCATGTCGATCTGGTCGATGAGTTCGGCGCACATCTCGACCAGGCCGAACATCGCCGACAGGTGCGAGACCCCGACGACCGGCTTCTCCGCGACCGCGAACTTCCCGGTGTCGAGGTCGTACAGCCCGGTGCCCTGGACGAAGCCGTTGGGCTGGGCGGCGATGGTCTCCATGGTCGACAGCACGCGCGCCCTGGCCTTCTCCCACTTCGGCCCGCGCCGCTCCCACTCGGTCAGCCACGCGGATACCAGGCCCGACCAGTCCGTGCCGAAGCCGATCGACAGGGCGTTGCGGTCGGGGGTGTACGGCTCGGTGCGGATCTTGCGGATGGGGTCGAGGACGAGGAACGTCTCGTCGGAGTCGACGTTGGCGTGCATGAGGTCGCCGACGCGTTCGTCGGCGGTGAGGAAGTAGTAGTAGCGGCGGTACGTGGTGTTGGCGATGCGCTGCTGCTTGGCGCTGTCGGCGTAGTGCTGGACGCCGTGGCGGGTGCCGAGACCGGCCCACTTGCCGAGGTGGTAGACGTCGACCTCGCCGGTGTGGCGGGTCATGGCCTCGGCGAAGCGGAAGATGTCGGCGCGGCCGGAGCGCATGTACGCGAACCACAGCCACAGGTCGGGCGAGAGCTCGGAGTTGTCCCAGGCGTAGCCGCCGACGTCATAGCACCACTGGTGGCGGCTCGGGTCGTAGCTGTGCATGATGTCGCCGTAGTCCCAGAAGCCGTACCAACGGCGCATCTCCACCTGGTTCTTGTAGTAGGTGAAGAGGAAGTCGAGGTGGTCCTCGATCTTCGCCTTGGCGGCGGTGGAGCGGTCCGGCTGGGAGAACAGCTTGCCGAAGACACCGGCCTTGACGAGCTGCTTGGGCGGCGCGGCGAGCTGCGGGGGTGTGCGGACCGCCTCGACCTGCCGGGCCATGGCGTCGGCGGCGGGCGTCGACTCATGGGCCCAGAAGAGGAGTTCGCTGGTGCGGGCGATGCCGTAGGGGGTGCCGAAGCCGGGCTCGTAGTCCTCGTAGGTGATGTTGAGGCCCTCGAGCTGCTCGGGGTAGGTGTCCTGGCCCATGCCGTCGTGGTAGAAGCGCAGGTCCATGGGCTGTGCCTCGGGGGACCACAGCCACATGGTGACCTCGGCCTCGTCGGTGTGGGCGTCCCGGATGTCGAGCTGCGCGGGGAACTTCTCCCAGAAGTCCCTCAGGCCGACGGCGAATCCGCCGCTCGCCCCGCCGACGTACCCGAAGCCGCTGGCCCGTCGGCCGCCGCCCGCCGGGATCCAGCCGTGGCCCTTCTTCGTCCGCTTGCGGACCGTGAAGCCGTCGGCGGAGAGCTGGGAGAGGGTGTAGTCGCCCCATTCGGGGATGTACTGCAGGCGGGTGGTGACCCGCTGGTCCCAGGTCGAGGGGTCCGGCAGCTTCCTGCCCTCGAACTGGGCGGTGCGCACGGCCGAGCCGGGGTCCCTGCGCAGTCCGGTGACGCCCTTGACGGCTTCGCGGAGCAGACCGGTGCCCTCGCCGCCGATACGGATGTGCCGGTCGTACGCGGCGTCGCGCATCGGGACCTTGAAGCGGACGCCGATGCCGCGGATGAAGTCACCGCTCGCCTTCCCGGGCTGCTGGGCGCCGTCGAAGGTGATGGTGTGGATCATGCGGAACGATTCGGCGCCCGCGTAGAAGTAGAGGCGGATCGAGAAGGGGAGCCAGCTGCGGCCGCCCTTGCGGTGCTTGCCGTCGATGCGGACCACGGCTCGGACGGGGCCGTCCTGCTCGACCTCGACCTCGTCGATGACGCTCTCGAAGCGCTCGTACTTGACCGTGCCCTGGTCGCCGTCCTCGATCTCGGGCTGGCGCAGCAGGACGAGGCGACCGGCGCGGGCGACCTCGGTGGAGCCGCGCAGCACCGACTTGACGAGGGTGGAGCCGCTCTTGCCGATCCTGGCGGTGATGACGCCGGTCGACACGTCGATGGTGCCGCCGCGCTTGTCGACGGTGACCTTCTTCGCCGGGGCCGTGGGGGTGCCCGCGGTCAGGGTGAGCTTGCCGGAGCCGGCGCCCGCGCCGATCGCGTGCGCGGTCCACTTCAGGGAGCCGTCGGGCCAGTAGCCGATGGGCCAGGACTGGACGGGGATGTCCTTGCCGTCCTCGTCCTTCAAGGAGAACGACTGTTCCTTCTCGTACGCGCCCTTCGGCCAGGGCACGCCCACGGTCGAGCCGGGCGCGGCGCCGAGGCCGCCGTCCTCCAGCCAGTCCAGGGTGACCGGTTCCGCCTCTGCGGCCTCGGCTCTCGGTGCCGCCTGGGCGGCCGTACTCCCTGGCGCCCAGCTGAACTGCGCGGCGGCTCCGGCGACGGCGGCCGCCTTGAGCAGGGACCTGCGGTCGATGGGGGACATGGCCTTTCCTTTCCGTACGGGAAGTCGTGCGGGGTGGTCAGGGGCATGACAGAGAGAGGTGCGGCACCCGAGGAGCCGCCCTTGTGCGAGGCACCGCCTTGGGTCAGCGGCGCCGGTACCGCTCCTCCACGGCGAGGGCCGCCGCTGCGACGGCCCCGAGGACCGGCACCGCCAGCGGGGCGGTGAACCAGGCGGAACAGGCGACCACGGCCAGTCCGCCGACGACGAGGAAGGACCCCGCGGGGTCGAGCACCGTCCGGCGCCCGGCCGCCGCGAGCAGGGCCCGCCAGGCGGCACCGGGCTCCCAGACCGCCGCCGCGCGCAGCATCGTGACGGCCGCGCCGATCAGCGCGAGGACGCCGACGGCCCCGACCAGCGGCCCGCCCGGGATCCCGGCGCGTACGGCCTGGACGTCGACCCACACCGCCGCGAGTGCGGCCCAGCCGGCGAGCCCGACGAGCCACCCCCCGCGCAGCGCCGCCCGGAAGTCCGCCACGAACTCGCGCAGCCCGCCGCCCACATGGGCGGTACGGCGGCCCAGGTGCCGGGATCCGGCGGCGAACGCGGCGGGGTACGTCACGAGAGGCAGCGCGGCCACCGCGATCCACACCCCGGTGAGCAGACACTCGGCGAACAGCGCGAACCGTTCGGCGAGCGGGGACTCCCCACGGGGCTTGGCGGCCTTCGCCCGGGCCCGGTCCATGATCGGTTCACTCAGCCCTTCAGGCCGGACGTGGCCATGCCGTCGATCAGATAGCGCTGGAAGGCGAGGAAGAAGGCGAGCACCGGCAGCAGGGCCACCAGCGACATCGCGATCATGCCGCCGTAGTTGGCCACGGCGTCCTGGTCCACGAACATCTTCAGACCGAGCGAGACGGTGTACTTCTCGGGGTCGTTCAGATAGATCAGCGGGCCCATGAAGTCGTTCCAGGCGTTGATGAAGGTGAAGATCGCACTGGTGATGAGCGCGGGCCGGGACAGCGGCAGCACGATCGACCAGTAGATCCGGAGGTGCCCGCAGCCGTCGAGCCGGGCCGCCTCGTCGAGTTCCCTGGGCAGGTTCCGCATGAACTGCACCATCAGGAAGACGAAGAACGCCTCCGTGGCCAGGTATTTCGGCAGCAGCAGCGGGGTGTTGGTGTTGATCATGTCCATGTTGCGGAACAGCACGTACTGCGGGATGAGCAGTACGTGGTACGGCAGCAGGAGCGTGCCGATCATCAGCGTGAACAGCAGGTTCCGGCCCGCGAACTTGATCTTCGCGAAGGCGTACGCGGTCAGCGAGCAGGACACCAGGATCCCGATCACCGAGCCCACGGCGAGTGTGAGCGAGTTCAGGAAGAACGTGGAGATGGGAATGTCGGCGATGCCCTCGGAGAGCCGTGTGTAGTTGGCGATGATCGGGTCGCTCGGGAACAGGTCCAGGCTGCCGACGATGTCGTCACTGTTCTTGAACGAGCCTCCCACGACCCAGATCACCGGGTAGAGGATCACCGCGAGGATCAGCAGGGAGCCGATGTGCCAGGCGAGGGAGCCGGGCAGCTTGCGCCGGAGGGCGCCGCCCTCCGCCGTCGGCGCCGGGGTGATCTCGGTGGCCTGCGCACTCATCAGGCACCCTCCTCGTAGTGCACCCAGCGCTTCTGGGACCAGAACAGCACCGCCGTCACCAGGGCGACCGCGACCAGCAGCACCCAGGCCATGGCGGAGGCCAGGCCCATCCGGCTGTTCTCGAAGCCCTGGACGTACAGATAACAGGTGTAGACCATCGAACCGTCCGCCGGACCGCAGGCGTTGCCGCCGGCACCGCCGCCGACGATGTACGCCGAGCTGAAGATCTGGAAGGAGTGGATCGTCTCCAGCAGGACGTTGAAGAACAGGACCGGGGAGATCATCGGCAGGGTGATGTTCCAGAACCGCCGGAAGGTCCCCGCCCCGTCGACCTCGGCCGCCTCGTACAGCTCGCGCGGGACCTGCTTGAGACCGGCGAGGAAGATCACCATCGGGGCACCGAACTGCCAGACGGTGAGCGCCACGAGGCTGTAGATGATCAGGTCCGGGTCACCGGTCCAGCCGCCGACGTCGATCCCGAACAGCTTCTGCGTACGGTCCACGACGGCGTCGTCGGAGAAGATCGCCTTCCACACGATCGCGATGGAGACGCTTGCGCCGATCAGCGACGGCGCGTAGAAGGCGGCCCGGTAGAAGGCCTGGCCGCGCCGCTTCTGGGCGAGCAGCAGCGCCACTCCGAGGGCGGCGATCAGCTTGATCGGCGTGCCGACGGCGACGTACCAGAGCGTCACCTTCACCGAGTTCTGCCAGCGTGGATCGGCGAACATCTCGGAGAAGTTGTCGAGGCCGATCCACCGGGGCGCGTCGAACAGGTTGTAGTCGGTGAAGGCGAAGTAGAGCGAGGCGACCATCGGGCCCGCGGTCAGCAGCAGGAACCCGGCGATCCACGGGGACATGAAGAGATAGCCGGCCAGGGTCTCCCGGCGGCCCCGCCGTTTGAGTGCGGCGGGGCGGGGGGACTTGGCCGGACGGTGCCGCGGCTCGGAGTCCCGGGTCAGGTCCTCCGTCGCAGGGGCGTGTGTCACGGCGGTTCCCATCAGCTGCCGAGAGCCGTCTTCGACTCGGTGAAGAACTGCTTGACGGCGTCGTCGACCGACCGCTTGCCCAGGGCGAGCTCCTCGGCGATGCGCATGAACCCGGCCTCGCAGATGTCCGCGCCGTTCGGGTGCGGGGTGATGGGCTCCAGGACGCCGGCCGCGACGAGGGACTCCTCGTACTCGGCGATGGCCTTGTTGACCGGGTCGGTCGGCTTGAAGGCGTCGTACTGGGCCTGCGTCGCGGGCACGCCCCGGTCGTAGCCCATGATCTTGGCGACCTCGGGCTCGTGCACCATGAAGTTGATGAACTGCGCGACTTCCTTGGGGTGCCGGGTGCGCTTGGAGGCGCTGAGCATGAGGGAGCCGAGGTACTGGCCGGTCTTCTTGCCGTCGGTGGTCGGGATGGGGGCCAGACCGTACTCGCTCTTGCCCTCGGACGTGTAGCGGACGGTGAAGTTGTCCCAGGTGAACTCACCGGCGGCGAGTTCCGCGGCGACCGCCGACTTGGGCTTGGTCTGCGCGACCTTCTTGGGGTCGGCGTAGATGCCCTGCTTGACGCCCTTCTCCGCCTTCGTCCACCACTCCTTGAGGTCCGCCTCGGTGAAGCCGAGGCCGTCCTCGGTGAAGAACGCCTTGCCGTTCTGGCGCAGGTAGAGGTCGTAGAGGTACATGACGCCGTACATGCCGCTGTCGCCGGCCCGTCCCGCCTTGTCGCGGATCTTCTTCATCGCCGCGTCGAAGTCGTCCCAGGTCCAGCCCTGTTCCGGCTTCACACCGGACTTGGTGTAGACGGGCTTGTCGATCACCAGGGCCATCGAGTTGGACCCGACAGGGACACCGAGCAGCTTTCCGTCGACCTCGCCGAACTTCTCCAGCCCCGCTCGGAAGCCGTCCAGGGAGAGGTTGCCCGCCTCGACCTGTGCGTTGAGATCGAGCAGCACATTCTTCGCATCGTATTTCCGCAGAAAGCCGATGGCATTCTGGAAGACGTCCGGCGGATTTCCACCGGAGGCCTGGGTGTTGAACTTCTTCCAGAAGTCCGGATACACCTGGAAGTCGGTCTTCACCTTGATCTTCGGGTACTTCTTCTCGAAAAGCGCGATGGTCTTCTTGATGCGTTCCGCCCGGTCCTCGGCACCCCACCAGGCGTAACGGATCGTCACCGTCCCGTCCCCCGACCCGCTGCCGCCCCCGCAGGCCGTGGCCGTCGCCCCGAGCCCCGCGACGGCCAGCGAGGCTCCGGCCGCCTTGAGGACAGTCCGCCTCTCAACATTCTTGTCCTGGTGCATGGTTGGGCCTCCCCGCGACGCTGCGTCCGCCTCATGAATCGTTTCAAGTAAGCGCTTGCTGGCACAAGGTACGGAGCCCCTCAGGAGACGTCAATGATTCGGACAGGAATTGATGGAGAGCGGAGGGGGCGCCGCGCGGGGTCGCGCGGCGGCTGCGATGACCTCTCGTCAAGTGAACGTGCAGGTGGGCGAGTTGTGGCCGACTCGTCGAACGCGAGACGGGCCGTCGGCCGAAGCCGCAGAGAGGCCGAAAGGAGGCAGGCGCCGCCAGGCCGGGAGAGGCGGCGCGCGGCTCGCCGGCTTCGCGATCTGACTCTGGGTGAGCGCCGTTGGGCGCGCGGGGGGGAGGGAAGCGCGAGGCGCCGGGGGCTGGAAACGGCAAATGGTGTGGGGGCAGGGCTGGGCGGCGTGGGGTGAGGGGCTGCTGGTTTGGGGGTGCTGCGCTGGTGGTCGGCGAAAGCGGGGCGGGGTGGGGGCCGTGGGGTGATGGGTGAGCCCGGCGCGGGGTCGATCGGGGGCGGGGGCGAGGGAGGGTCGCAGGTGGCTTCGGGCTGCTGCAGGGCTCGGAGCAGGGGCTTCCGGGGGATGGGGAGGCAGACTTCGAGGGCCGTCGAGGTGCGCGTCGTGACGCGGACCCTGGGGTCGGTGTCCAGAGGCGGGGATGGTGTGCGAGGGTCGAGTGCGCGTGAGGTCTGCGGGCATGCCGGAGGTGGGCACAAGCGGCGTCGACGACACCGACCGGCGGGAAGTTTCAGACGCTTCCGTGTCGGGTCTTCGTTCCGGGGGCTACGAGGAGGCGACGCTCGGCATGGTGAGGCGGGTTCCGGGTCTTGCACCCTGCGCGGGCCTGGGCCCCGGCCCCTAACCCCAGCGCCTGGCTCGCCCACTCGGACCGCCTGGCCGCCCGGCCGCCCGGCCGCCCGGCCGCCCGGCCGCCCGGCCGCCTGGCCGCCTGGCCGCCTGGGCATGGTCCCCGGCTTCCAGCCTCCGCGCCGCCGACCCTCAGCCTCCGGCCCTGGCCCGCGACACATAGCTCTGCCCCTGCCCGTGATGGAACCCTCGCCCCGCCGGAACCAACCGACGCGCGCCGCCGAGCCCATCACGCGCCCACTGCCCGTACATGCGAAACGACCTGGTCCACGGAGTCCGTGGACCAGGTCGTTTCGGTGGTGGGCGATACTGGGTTCGAACCAGTGACCTCTTCGGTGTGAACGAAGCGCTCTCCCACTGAGCTAATCGCCCGGGCGCAGGAAGAACATTACCCCATGTCAGGGGGTGCCTCGGACACCGTACGGATGCCCGGTGGCCGTCCGGCCCGCGGCTACTGGTTCTTGATGTTCCAGGGCATCTCGAAGCCGAACTTCCACAGGTAGACCCCCATGAGGACGGCCACGATCACCAGGCCGATCGACGTCAGGATGAGGTTCCGGCGCCGGACCCGGGGATCGAGGGCGCGCTGGGTCGCCTCGGTGACCTTCCGCTTGGTCCAGCGGAGCACCAGCTGGGCCCATACGAACTCGGTCGCCCAGATCGCCATGCCGCCGAAGATCACGACCCAGCCGGGGCCCGGAAGGGGAAGCATGATCACGCCGGCCACGACCACCGCGAGCCCGATGACGAAGACGGCCACCTGCCAGCTCAGGTGCAGCATCCGGCGCGCCTTGACGAATTCCGGCGCACGGGATCCGAGCGGCGCTTCCTTCTTCGCCACATCGGCCTCGCCGTTCGCCACGTCCGTCTCTCTGTTCGATCCGTCGGCCGCCACCGCGACCTCCCCCGTTCCGTTACTCCCCGTGTCCATACGGCCAAACCCTACCGGAGAGAAACCGGTCACCGGAATGGTCGTACCGGACGAAGTCGGGCTCGGCCGGATGAGCTACCAAAAGCGACGCAAAACTCCCAGAGGGGTTTACAACGGCACCGTAGGTGGCATGTCGATTTCGCCGACGTGCGAATCCCCGAGCGCACACTGAGCGAAAGGCCTTGGCGCTTATGAACACCACGGTCAGCTGCGAGCTGCACCTGCGCCTCGTTGTGTCGAGCGAGTCCTCACTGCCTGTTCCCGCGGGACTGCGGTATGACACGGCCGATCCCTACGCCGTGCACGCCACCTTCCACACCGGAGCCGAGGAAACGGTCGAATGGGTGTTCGCCCGCGACCTCCTCGCCGAGGGCCTTCACCGGCCCACCGGCACCGGCGACGTCCGTGTCTGGCCGTCGCGCAGCCACGGTCAGGGCGTCGTGTGCATCGCCCTGAGCTCTCCGGAGGGCGAGGCACTGCTCGAAGCCCCGGCGCGGGCTCTGGAGTCCTTCCTGAAGCGCACAGACGCCGCCGTGCCGCCCGGCACGGAACATCGGCACTTCGACCTCGATCAGGAGCTCTCGCACATCCTGGCGGAGAGCTAGACCGAGACCCCACAGAGCCGCCCGGCGCCGTCCACTCGGGGAGACGGCTCGGGCCAGGACAACCGCATACGGCTCAGGCCGACCGATCGACGCCGTCGTAGCGGGTCTCCGCGCGGCGGCGTCCGTATGCGCCGGGTGACGGAGCGCGGTCGGTCCGGCCACCGAGCGGATCCCTTCCGATCACTCCGGCACCGGCACCCCCTCTGACCACGCCCCCCGCGGTTTCCCGGGCTCTGGGCCGGTCCGTCCGGTCCGTCCGGTGCGGGGAGCCGTTACCATCGGCCAGCATCGGCGGGCGGCTGCCCGACCCTCGCAGGCCAGGGAGCGAAACGTGTTGATCACCCACGACACCCGGTGTGCCCTCGACACCGTGGTGGATCTGGTGAACACCGCACCGGAGAACGACACGGCGACGGACGGGCTCACGGATGTCGCGTCGCTCGACGCCTTCGTACAGGAGCACGACATCAGCGATGTCGGCACGCTGTCGGAGTTCGACCTCGCCGCCGTACGCAAAGTACGCGGCAGGTTCGCCGAGGTCTTCTCGGCGCCGGACCCCGGCTCGGCCGCCTCGGTCATCAACGACCTCGTCGCCGCGGCGGGCACCACGCCCCGGCTCACCAACCACGACGGCTACGACTGGCATGTGCACTACTTCGCGCCCGGCGCGTCCGTCGCCGACCATCTCGCGGCCGACTGCGGCATGGCCCTCGCCTTCTTCGTCGTCGCGGGGGAACAGGAACGGCTGCGCCGCTGTGAGGCCCCGGACTGCCGGCGCGCCTTCGTCGATCTCTCCCGCAACCGCTCGCGCCGCTACTGCGACAGCCGTACCTGCGGTAACCGGCTGCATGTGGCCGCGTACCGGGCGCGCCGCAAGGAAGCCGCGGGCTGAGGGGACACCTGGCGACCCGTGGCGGCGCCGGACTGTAGCGGGTTGGTGACTGGCTTCGGCGGGTGGTGCTGGGGCTTACGGAGCCCTCGACGGGTGACGT
The DNA here is from genome assembly GCF_055572815.1 of Streptomyces sp. NPDC030296. Classification (NCBI taxonomy): domain Bacteria; kingdom Bacillati; phylum Actinomycetota; class Actinomycetes; order Kitasatosporales; family Streptomycetaceae; genus Streptomyces; species Streptomyces sp. NPDC030296. The sequence continues at coordinate 328,185 of NZ_JBVICQ010000008.1, read as the reverse complement.
CAGGGGCTCCGTTTACGGCTCAGAGCATCAGCAGGTCGTGCAGTGACGCCATGAGCAGCAGGCAGCCGATCACCGCAAGGAAGATCATCAGCGGCGGCTGGGAAAGCGCGAAGAGACAACCTCGCCGCTCCGCGGGCGGGGCGGCGGTGTCGCTCTGTTCTGTTGTATCCAGCATCTCGCGGCGATGATGACGCAGCGGGGGCCCTCCGCGCGATCAACCGACTCCGAATGACGGAGAGTTCGCCAATATCCACAACCTCCGGAGCGATCGTGATCACTTCGGCGTCGCCGGTCGACCTACTGTGTCGTTTCAGTCCGATCCGAGCCGTACCGGTGAAGCGCGGCTGATACGGGACGTGTGGTCAGATGCCGTGCTTCTTCAGGATCGCCTCGATGTCGCTGAAGTCGTCGGCGGCGGACGCGCCAGGGCTCGTCGGCCGGGATCCGGTGGTGGGGCGGCCCGCCGGGCGGGCGCTACCGCCCAAGGAGGGTGCCGCCGCGGCCGGGGCTATCGCCTCCGTACGGGACGCCTTGGCCGCCTTGCGGTCCCTGCCGTTGTCGCCCCGGCGCCGCTCCACGGCGCGTGTGGTCATGAAGAGGAACCAGGCGGCGCCCAGCACACCGAAGCCGGCCCACGCGGTCGGGCTGAACGCGGTGTCCGCCGCCCACTCGACGACCCCGGTCATCACCAGGCCGATAGGCACGAGCGCGTAGGCGGCGATGCGCGTCGCCCTGAGGAACCGCTTCCGGTACGCCGTGATCGCGGCGAGGCCCAGGCCGGCCGCTGAGACGGCGGCGCACACTGTCTCGGCAATCATCGGGTCCTCCAAGGCGCAGCGCGGTCGGGCGGATCAATCCGTCCCTTCCATCCTGCACCGCCCCGCGCCCGATATGCCATGGTCCGGGGAGACCTCAGGGAGATCTCCGGGTCGTCTCGGGGGTCGCCACCGACGAGGACGGCCGATTGGGCCGGTGCGGTCCCGGGCTGGAAGACTGATCGCATGAGCGACTCCTCCCCCGTGCCGTCGGCCGTCGTCCTGGACGTCTGGTGCGAACTCCAGTGTCCCGACTGCCGCCGGGCCCTCGACGACCTCCGGACGCTGCGGGCCCGCTACGGCGACCGGCTCGACATCCGGCTGCGGCACTTCCCGCTGGAGAAGCACAAGCACGCCTTCGCCGCCGCGCAGGCCGCCGAGGAGGCCGCGGAGCAGGGGCAGGCGTGGCCGTACGTCGAGGCCGTACTGGGCCGGGTGGAGCAGCTGGACCGTGCCGGTGAGCCGTTCCTGGTGGAGGTGGCCCGTGAACTGGGGCTGGACGCCGAGGAGTTCGACACCGCGCTGATCGACGGCCGGCACATCCTGATCGTGGACGCCGACCAGGCCGAGGGCAAGGCGATCGGCGTGACCGGCACCCCGACGTACGTCATCGGCGGCGAACGCCTCGACGGCGGCAAGAGCCAGGAAGGGCTGCGCGAGCGCGTCGAGGAGATCGCCGACCGCCTGCTGGCCGAGAGCGACGCCTGACACCCCGGTACCGCCCACGGACGCCACGTCCGGCGGCCCGGCAAGGACCCGGCCCATGCCGTCTCACGCACTCCCGGTGGACGTCGCCCCCTCACGCGTCGCCCCGCAGCCTCCTCAGAGCAGTGGCTTGGACAAGTGGTAGGTGGTCGTCTCGTAGCCGAGGGACTCGTAGAGGCATTCGGCGCGGACGTTCCCCGCGAAGACGTTGAGCACGAGAACGGTGCGGCCGGCCGCCATCGCCTGGGCCTCGGCCAGCAGCATGAGCGAACGGCCGTGCCCCCTGCCCCGGTGGGCGGCGTCCGCCTCCACGTCGTAGACCCAGGCGGCGTCGGCGGTCAGCCACACCCACAGGGTGCCGACCCTGGTTCCCTCGTGCTCCAGCACGCTGCACACGTTGTTCGGGGAGGCCGGTCCGTGGGGCAGGCACTGTTCGTAGCTCTCGGCGCCACGCGCGTACGCCTCCGCCTCGGGCACCCCGTGGGAGATCAGGTCCTGGGCGTAGCCGTCGAGCCCTGCCTCCTTCCAGGGGCCGAACTCGGCCTCGGTCATGGGGCGGGCCCGGCTGCCCTCCGGCAGTTCGGGCGGGGCGCCGTCGAGGGGCTTGCGCATGTGGCGGTTGCGCAGGACGTAGCCGAGGGTCTCGGCGAGTCGCAGGGCGGGCTCCGCGCCGGCCGGGACGGACGCCTCGATCCGACGGCAGCCCCAGCCGCGGGCGACTTCCTCGGCGGCCAGCGCGGCCACGGTGGCCCGGCCGCGCCGACGGTCCGGTTCGTCGATCCGCAGGTCCAGGATGCGGGCGGCCGAGGAGCTGGGCTCTGGGCGGGTGCCGAGGTGTATGGCGCCGACGGGACGGCTGTTCACGCACACCTGGTAGCGGCGCGAACGGGACCCGTCGGCTGCGTACTGGAGCGGCTCGATGGGCCGCAGGGTGGTGGTCATCACGGGTGTTCTACCCGCCTCACCGCCCCATGTCTGCCGAATATCGCGGGGGTCTACGGATCGAGGTCGTTCCCGGACCGCTCGTCGAAGATCCGCATGGCCTTGGCGGTGACCGGGCCGGGCGCGCCGGGCAGTTCGCGGCCGTCGACGCGGTGCACGGCCTGCACGTCCCGCAGGCTCGACGTCAGGAAGATCTCGTCGGCGCTCTCCAGCACGTCCAGCGGCAGGTCCGTCTCGCGGGCGCCGGTCCATTCGACGACGAGCGCGCGGGTGATGCCCGCGAGACAGCCGGAGGCGACCGGCGGGGTGTGGATCTCGCCGTCGAGGACGACGAAGACGTTGGAGCCCGTGCCCTCGCAGAGCCGCCCGAGGGTGTTGGCGAACAGGGCTTCGCTCGCGCCCTGTTCGTGGGCGCGGGCGAGCGCGACGACGTTCTCCGCGTACGAGGTCGTCTTCAGGCCGGTGAGGGCGCCGCGCTCGTTGCGGGTCCACGGGACGGTGATCACGGCGGTGGAGTCGGCGCGCCGGGAGGTCTCGCCGAGGGCGACGACGAGGGTGGTGCCGTGGTCGCCGCGGTCGGAGCCGAGCGGGGAGACACCGCCGGTGTACGTGACGCGCAGCCGGCCGAGCGGCATCGGGTTGGCGTCGAGGACGGCGGCGCAGGCGCGGCGCACCTCGTCGTGGTCGGGCTCGGGGAGCCCGAGGCCGCGCGCCGAGCGGGTGAGCCGGTCGAGATGGCGGGTGAGCGCGAACGGCCGCCCGTCGACCGTCTTGACGGTCTCGAAGATGCCGTCGCCCACGGTCAGCCCGTGGTCGAGGACGGAGACACGGGCGGAGTCGATGTCCTGCAGTCCGCCGTCGAGCCAGATCTTCACGTAAGGGTCCTCCCACTCGCCTCGTACGTTCCCGACGCTACCGCGAGCAGCCGGGCGGCCTTCAGCTCGGTCTCCCGCCACTCCGCCTCGGGGTCCGACCCCCAGGTGATGCCGGCTCCGGTGCCGAACCGCAGCTCGCCCGAGGGCCGGTCGATCCAGAAGGTGCGGATGCCGACGGCCAGCTCTCCGGTGCCCCGGTCGGCGTCGATCCAGCCGATGCCCCCGCAGTACGGGCCGCGGGGCGCCGTCTCCAGGGCGTCGATGATCCGCAGGGCGCTGGACTTCGGAGCGCCGGTGACCGAACCCGGCGGGAAGGCCGCGGCGAGCAGCTCCGGCCAGCCGGCGTCCGCGTCGAGTTCGCCGCGCACGGTCGAGACGAGGTGGACGAGCCCCGGGTGCTTCTCGACGACACACAGGTCCGGGACGGTCACGGAACCGGTGGCGCAGACCCGCCCGATGTCGTTGCGGACGAGGTCGACGATCATCACGTTCTCGGCGTAGTCCTTCTCCAGGAGGTCCGCCTCCGTCCGTCCGGTCCCCTTGATCGGGCCGGACTCGACGGTCCGGCCGTCGACCCGCAGGAACAGCTCGGGTGACGCGGTGGCTATCTCCACGCCGTGACCAGGCAGGCGAATCGTTCCGGCAAACGGTGCCGGGTTGCCGCGGGCCAGCAGCGCGGTCAGCGCGTCCACGTCGGCGTCCGGCGCGACGGGCGCGGACAGCACCCGGCAGAGGTTCGCCTGGTAGACCTCGCCGGCGGCTATGTGGTCCCGGATGCGGCGTACGCCCGCCGTGTACGCGGCGTGGTCGAGCGACGAGGTCCAGTCGTCGACGGCCGGACCCCGCCACTGCCCCGGCACCGGCCGCGGGACCGGCTCGTGCCGTACGTCACTGAAGCGCGCGCACACCACGCCACCCTCGAAATCGGCGCGGACGGCCCAGAAACCGGACGAGTCCAGAGCGGCGGGATCGCTGGTCACATCGGCGAGGCCGGTGGCGACAAGGTTGCCGAAGCGGGCGAGAGGAGGCAGGTCGGACACGCAGTCGAGTCTAGGACGGGCGCCCGCCGGGCGGCCCCGGCCGGGTGGCGGCGAGGACGCACCGCAGCACGCTGCACAAACGCGTTTTTGTGCTGGCCCCGGAATCCGCTAGAGTTCAACTCGTCGCCGGGACGCGAGAGCGGACCGAAACGACAAGCGGACGTAGCTCAGTTGGTAGAGCGCAACCTTGCCAAGGTTGAGGTCGCGAGTTCGAGCCTCGTCGTCCGCTCGAAGGAACAAGGGGATCTTCCCGAACCCCTCACTCCTGGTGGAGTGGCCGAGAGGCGAGGCAACGGCCTGCAAAGCCGTCTACACGGGTTCAAATCCCGTCTCCACCTCCAAGGACGATTAGCTCAGCGGGAGAGCGCTTCCCTGACACGGAAGAGGTCACTGGTTCAATCCCAGTATCGTCCACTGGATCTTCGACAGATCATCGAAGGTCTTCCCCGCGCGATTAGCTCAGCGGGAGAGCGCTTCCCTGACACGGAAGAGGTCACTGGTTCAATCCCAGTATCGCGCACGCGGTATAACCGTGATCTTCGGATCACATCCCGAGGACGATTAGCTCAGCGGGAGAGCGCTTCCCTGACACGGAAGAGGTCACTGGTTCAATCCCAGTATCGTCCACACCTCGAAGCCCCCGGCCGTCTCTGCGGTCGGGGGCTTCGGCGTGCGTGGGTTCAGCTGGAGAACAGCATGTGACCGAAGCCTCGGTTGTGGTGGCCGCCGTGGTGACCCCCGTGGTGGCCGCCGTGCGGGGCGCCCCAGGCGGGAGCGGAGTGGTGGCCGCCGGCCGGGTACTGCGGGGCGGCGGGGGGCGGCGGAACGGCCGGGCCGCCCCACTGGGACTCCAGACGGGTCAGCGCCTCCAGCTCGCCGTAGTCGAGGAAGATCCCGCGGCACCCGCTGCACTGCTCGATCTGGACACCGTTGCGGTTGTACGTGTGCATCGGCGCATGGCACTTCGGACACTGCATGTGCATGGTTCGGCTCAACTCCTCGCCGTTGGTGCTGCTTCGCGTTACGCCAGGACAGACACTGCCCGGCGGTGGTCGGTTGCACCCTACTTCGGGAAATCGCTCGCCAACTCCGGCGGGACGGCACTCATTCGGTCACATGCGTCGATAACGGCCCCCTCCACGTCGTCGAGGGGGCGGCCGGCCGCCGTGGCCTTGGCTATGGCCAGAGCGGCGGTCTGCACGGTGAGTGCGCGGGCCGGTACGTCCAGTACCGGCCAGGGGTCGGCGTCGGCGGGGACCGCGGGGCCGCCCGCCCGCTGGTAGGCGCCCAGGAAACGGGCCCAGACGTCGGGCGGGAGAAGGCCGCAGGCGTACCAGGCGGCAGGGCGGGCGAGGTCCCAGGCGGCGGCGCCGACTCCGAGGTCGTCGACGTCTATCAGGCGCCAGGGGCCGGTGCCCGCCGGGTGGCGGACGAGCTGGCCGAGATGCAGGTCGCCGTGGCAGAGGGTGGTCGGGCCGGGCATGGGGGCCTCGGCTCCGGCCCATGCGGGGAGTGTGCGCCAGGCGCGGAGGACGGGGGGTGCGGCGGGGTGGTCCGGCGCCACCCCGGTGAGCCGCGCGACGGCTCGGGCCGCCTTCACGGGACCCCGCATCGGCGGGAGACCCGGGGGTGCCTGGCGTCGGTGGAGGTGGGCGAGGAGGGTGGCCGCCTCCTCCCACGGGGCGTCCTCGGGCATCTCGGGGTCGACCGGGGTGCCGTACGGCCAGAACGTGATCAGGCGGCCGTGCAGGGCGGACGGGCCGGGGCGGAGCGGGGCCAGGAGGAGGTCGGGGTGGGCCGTGGCGATGGCCAGTCGGAGGGCTAGGTGGGCGGGGTCCGTGTCGGGGGCGTGGGCCTTGGCGACCGTGTCCGCGTGGCGGACGACCGTGCCGTCCTCCCGTTCCGCGAGCACGCTGTCGGGGTGGGAGCAGGGGGCCGCCTGCGGATGGGCCGCGCCCCGCACCGTGGCCCTGAGGGCGGGCAGGACGTCGGTGGTGGTCATGGGCTCCCCCTGCGGACGGTGCGGCACGCTGCCGGTGAGCCTACGCAAACGGGCGCCGGCGTCACGACGGTCCGCCGCCGGGAGGGACGACGGCGGCATGCCCCATGGGCGTCGCGGGGTTCGCGGGGCAAAAGACAACGCCCGCGCAGCTCCCCAGCTGCGCGGGCGTCTATTTGCCGTCCGCCGCACCCCCGTCCCCACGGGGTTTCATGGATGGATGTCCCCACCCGGACCGCTCTTCCGGGCCTGGAGTCGCCGCTCAGCGCCCCAGCATCACACCCACGGACGACGCCTGTGTGACCACTGCCTCCCAGCCGCCGAAGGCGTACACGAGCAGGGCCGCCAGGGGGAGGACCATCGCGGTCGCCACCAAGGGGTGGCGGCGGCCCGCCCCGCGCTCGGCGGTGAACACCCTGCGCTCTCGCGTGCGGAGCGCCGTCCGCGGTGCCGTGTGGGCCATGATCCCTCCTCCTGACCGATCTTGTGGTGCTTGTCGTTGGCAGCGGCGGGTGCCTGACCTCGGGGGACGAGTGCTGCACCCGCCGCTTGACCTCAAATCTAGGCGCGCGGCGGGGAGGGGTCGTCATGCCCTCGTACCGATTGGCGGGCCTCCCGGAGGATGAGCGATGACCTGCGGCGTACTCCCCAGGGTGGAGACGGGGTCCTAGGTCTCGGGGTCTTCCCGGAGGGGACGGCCGGGAGATGCCTGGAGTGTCCCTTCTGTCGGGGGTCACCACGGGAGGGAGGGAGCGCGCACCGATGAGGGTGACTTCGCTCACTTCCGCTACGTCCCGGCGTACCGCCGACGCCGTCCGACGGTCGGTCGCGAAGACGATCACCCGACCTCCGCATGTCATGTCCCCGACGATCCTCGCCCTGTTCACCAGCCCTCCGCCCGGTTCGCCAATCCCCTCTGCCGGTCGGGGCGTTGAGATCATCAGGGAGCCAACACCGGCCCGAACCCTTGTTCCCTGACCGTCTTTCATGTCGCGTGCGCGGGGCCGACAATCGATCGGGTCGCGAGGGCGCGGCCTCTGCGCACGCCCGGCCGTGGAAACGTAAGCTGTGGCTCGTCAGACGGAACGGGCAGCGGGGATGAACATGGCGATGATGCGCCTGAGGCGCGAGGACCCGCGCGTCGTCGGCTCGTTCAGGATCCACAGACGGCTCGGCGCGGGTGGGATGGGCGTTGTCTACCTGGGCTCCGACCGGCGTGGACAGCGAGTCGCGTTGAAGGTGATCCGGCCGGACCTGGCGGAGGATCAGGAGTTCCGGTCGCGGTTCGCGCGTGAGGTGTCGGCCGCGCGGCGGATCAGGGGCGGGTGCACGGCCCGGCTGGTCGCCGCCGATCTGGAGGCGGAGCGGCCCTGGTTCGCCACCCAGTACGTCCCGGGGCCCTCGCTGCACGACAAGGTCAACGAGGAGGGGCCGCTCTCGGCCGCCGAGGTGGCCGCGGTCGGTGCCGCCCTCTCCGAGGGACTGGTGGCGGTGCACGAGGCCGGTGTCGTCCACCGCGACCTGAAGCCGTCCAACATCCTGCTGTCCCCGAAGGGACCGCGGATCATCGACTTCGGCATCGCGTGGGCGACCGGCGCCTCGACACTGACGCACGTCGGCACGGCCGTGGGGTCGCCCGGCTTCCTCGCGCCCGAGCAGGTGCGCGGTGCCGCCGTCACCCCGGCCACCGACGTCTTCTCCCTCGGCGCCACGCTCGCCTACGCGGCGACCTCCGACTCCCCCTTCGGGCACGGTAGTTCGGAGGTCATGCTGTACCGGGTCGTGCACGAGGAGCCGCAGCTGCGCGGGGTGCCGGACGCGCTCGCTCCGCTCGTCCGGGCATGCCTGGCGAAGGACCCGGAGGAGCGGCCGAGCACCCTGCAACTGTCGTTGCGGCTCAAGGAGATCGCCGCCCGTGAGGCGCAGGGACTGTCGGACGTGCGGCCGCCCGCGCCGCGCACCGACCCGGACCGGCACTCGGGACGGCTCGCCGAGCAGTACGTCGAGCAGCGCACGCTGCGGCAGCCGCCGGAGACCCGTGCGACCCAGTCGAGGACGCCGCTGCCGCGCACCGGGGGCGGCTCCCGGACCGGCGGGGATGCACGGACCGGGGGTGGCTCCCGGCCCGGAGGCCGGCCCGCGTCGGGCCGCGGCGCCACCGGCTCCGGGAAGCGGCCCGCGCCCCGCAGCGGCGCCGGGCGTCCGGGCCCCCGTACCAACGGCACCGGGCGCAGGCCCGCCAATCCGCGGCTGCTGCGCCAGCGGCTCGTCGTGTTCGTCGTGGTGACGCTGCTGGCCGCGCTCGGCATCGCCGCGGCCCAGGGATGTCAGGGTCCGGCGCGCGGACTCGGCGTCGACGAGGTGCGGTACGAGCGGACGATCGCGGAGCCGGACGGCGACTGACCGTCGCGCGGGCCCCGGAGGACGAACCGGGCCGGAGCCGGGGCCGCGACCGCTTCGTACAGCGCGGCCCCGCGTACCGGGGTCGGTCGCAGCCATCCGGCCGCGCCGTCACGCCTGCGGTCGGCCCGTCGCCACCGCGTAGAACGCCACGGCCGCCGCCGCGCCCACATTGAGGGAGTCGACGCCGTGCGCCATGGGAATGCGGACCCATTCGTCGGCGGCCATCAACGCCTTGGTGGAGAGGCCGTCGCCCTCGGCGCCGAGCATCAGGGCGACACGGTCCATCCTGTGCGGGGCCGCCTCGTCGAGGGACTTCGCCTTCTCGTCCGGAGTGAGGGCGAGAAGGGTGAAGCCGGCGTCGCGTACCGCGTCGAGACCCCTCGGCCAGGCGTCCAGGCGGGCGTACGGCACGGAGAAGACCGCGCCCATGGAGACCTTGACGCTGCGGCGGTAGAGCGGGTCGGCGCAGTCCGGCGAGAGCAGGACCGCGTCCATGCCGAGGGCGGCGGCCGAGCGGAAGATCGCACCGATGTTGGTGTGGTCGTTGACCGACTCCATGATCACGACGCGACGGGCGGAGCCCAGCAGGTCCACCGCCGTCGGCAGCGGTCTGCGCTGCATGGAGGCGAGGGCGCCGCGGTGCACGTGGTATCCGGTGACCTGTTCGGCGAGCTCCGGGCTGACCGCGTAGACGGGGGCCGGGAGCTCATCGATGACATCGCGCATGACGTCGACCCACTTGGCGGAGAGCAGCATCGAGCGCATCTCGTACCCGGCGTCCTTGGCCCGGCGGATGACCTTCTCGCCCTCGGCGATGAACAGGCCCTCGGCGGGTTCGCGTCTGCGGCGCAGTTCGACGTCGGTCAGGCCCGTGTAGTCACGCAGGCGCGGGTCGGCGGGGTCCTCGACGGTGATGAGTTCGGCCACAGGGTGATACTGCCTTGTCCTGGGTGTGGTGCCAACGGCTCGGTACGGGTTGGGTTACCCGCGGTTACTTGCTGGGGTTCGGACCCACGGTCACGACCTCGCCGATGACGATGACCGCCGGCGGCTTGATCTCCTCGGCGACGACCGTCTCGGCGACCGTCGCGAGGGTGGCGTCGACCCTGCGCTGGGCCGCCGTGGTGCCCTCCTGGACCAGGGCGACGGGGGTGTCGGGGGACTTGCCGTGCGCGATCAGCGTCTCGGCGACCTTGCCGATCGTGCCGACGCCCATGAGGATCACCAGCGTTCCGGTGAGCCTCGCCAGGGCCGGCCAGTCGACCAGGGAGCGCTCGTCGTCGGGGGCGATGTGCCCGCTGACCACGGTGAATTCATGGGCCACACCCCGGTGGGTGACGGGGATGCCGGCGGCGCCCGGGACCGAGATCGAGCTGGAGATGCCGGGCACGACCGTGCAGGGGATGCCCGCCTCGGCCAGCGCCTGGACCTCCTCCATGCCGCGGCCGTAGACGAACGGGTCGCCGCCCTTGAGGCGGACGACCGACCTGCCCTTCCGCGCGTGCTCGATCAGGGCGTCGTTGATGGCCTCCTGGGCCATGAAGCGGCCGTACGGCAGCTTCGCCGCGTCGATCACCTCGACGCTCTGCGGGAGTTCCGCGAGCAGATCGCGCGGGCCGAGGTGGTCGGTGATGACCACGTCGGCCTCGGCGAGGAGACGGCGGCCCCGCACGGTGATCAGGTCCGGGTCGCCGGGCCCGCCGCCGACGAGGGCGACTCCGGGGGTACGGGTGCGATGGTGCGGGGCGACCAGGGTGCCGTCGCGGAGGCCCTCGACCACGGCGTCGCGGATCGCGGCGGTGTGGCGGGGGTCGCGGCCCCTGGCGTCGCTGGTGAGGACGGCGACGGTGACGCCCTCGCTGGTCCCGGTGGCCGGGGTCCAGGCGGTGGCCGCGTCGGCGTCGTCGGAGCGGACGCACCACACGCGGTGCCGCTCCGCCTCCGCCGAGGCCAGGGTGTTCGCCTCGGTGTCGCTGGTCGCGATGAGCGCGTACCAGGCGTCGGCGAGGTCGCCCTCAGCGTAGGGCCGCTTCTCCCAGGTCAGTTCGCCGGCGTCGACCATGGCCTCCACCGAGGGGGTGGCCGTCGGGGAGACGAGGAGGATGTCGCCGCCCGCTGCGATCAGGGCGGGCAGACGACGCTGGGCCACCTGGCCGCCGCCGAGGACGACGACCTTGCGGCCGGTCAGGCGGAGGCCCACGGGGTAGGCGGGATGTTCGGCCATGAGGGTGCGGCTCCTCTGGTGGCGGCGGTGCGGGACGGAGCCCCTGCGGCGTTGGAGCGGCCCCTGACGTGCGATTTTATTGCGCGGGCGAGGGTGTGGCGGGGGCGGGGTGGGATATGTCTCCCGGGCCCGCCCCCTTCCGTTCGGCTTTGGCGGCAGGCCTCTACTTCTCGGTGACGCCCGCCGAGTCGAAGGTCGCCACCTCGTGCATCGCCCTCGCCGCGCTCTGGACGACCGGCAGGGCCAGGAGGGCGCCGGTGCCCTCTCCGAGGCGGAGGTCGAGGTCGACCAGGGGACGGAGGCCGAGCTTCTTCAGGGCCGCCACATGGCCGGGTTCGGCGCTGCGGTGGCCCGCGATGCACGCCGCGAGGACCTCGGGGGCGATGGCGCGGGCGACCAGGGCGGCGGCGCCGGCGCTGACACCGTCGAGGATCACCGGCGTGCGCAGGGAGGCGCCGCCGAGGAGGAGACCCACGATCGCGGCGTGTTCGAAGCCGCCGATCGCGGCCAGCACGCCGATGGGGTCGGCCGGGTCCGGCTGGTGCAGTTCGATGGCCCGGCGGACGACCTCGGTCTTGCGGGCGAGGGTCTCGTCGTTGATACCGGTGCCCCGGCCGGTGACCTCGGCGGGGTCGGCGCCGGTGAAGACCGAGATGAGCGCGGCGGACGCCGTGGTGTTGGCGATGCCCATCTCACCCGTGAGCAGGGCCTTGTTCCCGGCGGCGACCAGATCGCGGGCCGTCTCGATGCCGACCTCGATGGCCTTCTTGGCCTCCTCGCGGGTCATCGCGGGACCGGTGGTCATGTCGGACGTACCGGCGCGCACCTTGCGCGGCAGCAGACCGGGGGTCGCGGGCAGGTCGCTCGCCACACCCACGTCCACGACGCACACCTCGGCGCCCACCTGGTTGGCGAAGGCGTTGCAGACCGCTCCCCCGCCGAGGAAGTTGGCGACCATCTGGCCCGTGACCTCCTGCGGCCAGGGGGTGACGCCCTGGGCGTGGACGCCGTGGTCACCGGCGAAGATCGCGACGGCCGCGGGCTCCGGGATGGGCGGCGGGCACTGGCGGGACAGGCCCGACAGCTGCGCGGAGATGATCTCCAGCATGCCGAGCGCGCCGGCCGGCTTGGTCATGCGCTTCTGCCGCTCCCACGCCTCGCCGAGCGCCTTGGCGTCCAGCGGGCGGATCCCGGCGACGGTCTCGGCGAGCAGGTCGTGCGGCTCCGCTCCGGGCAGCGCGCGCCGGCCGTACGTCTCCTCGTGGACGACCCAGGACAGCGGGCGGCGCTTGGCCCAGCCCGCCTGCATCAGCTCGGGCTCCGCCGGGAACTCGTCGACGTACCCGACGCACAGGTACGCCACGACCTCCAGGTGCTCGGGCAGGCCGAGGGCGCGGACCATCTCACGCTCGTCGAAGAAGCTGACCCAGCCGACCCCGAGGCCCTCGGCGCGGGCCGCGAGCCACAGGTTCTCGACGGCGAGGGCCGAGGAGTACGGGGCCATCTGCGGCTGGGTGTGGCGGCCCAGGGTGTGCCGGCCGCCGCGCGTCGGGTCGGCGGTGACCACGATGTTCACCGGGGTGTCGAGGATGGCCTCGATCTTCAGTTCCTTGAACTGCTTCGCCCGGCCCTTCGGCAGCGACTTGGCGTACGCCTCACGCTGGCGCTGGGCCAGTTCGTGCATGGTCCGGCGGGTCTCGGCGGAGCGGATGACGACGAAGTCCCACGGCTGGGAGTGGCCCACGGAAGGTGCCGTGTGGGCGGCCTCCAGGACGCGGAGCAGGACGTCGTGCGGGATGGGGTCGCCGCGGAAGCCGTTGCGGATGTCGCGGCGCTCGCGCATGACCTTGAGGACGGCCTCGCGCTCGGCGTCGTCGTAGGGCGGCGCGGCCGGGCCGGCGGGCTGCGTCGCCTCCGCCTCCTCGGAGGCCTCGTCCACCGCGGCCACGCTCTCGTCGGCTGCTTCCACTGCCTCGGCCTCCTCGCCGTCCTCCTGGTCGGCGGCCCGGGTGTCCAGGTCCTCCGCGTTCTGGACGAGGTCGGGATGCGCCTCGGCCGCGGCCGGCTGCGGTACGACGATCGTCTCGCCCTCGGAGTCGCGGGGGGCCGGGACCGTGGCCACGGGTTCCGCCTGCGGCTCCTGCTCCGGTGCCTCGTCAGCGGTCTCGCCGGGCGCGGCCGCGGTGGCGGGCGCCGACCGGTCGTCGGCGGGAAGCGGCGGTACGACCATGCCCTGGGGCGGGGTCGGGGCCGGACGCGGGGTGGTCGGCACCGAGCCGTCCACCGGCACGAACTCACCCATCGGCTGCTCGCCGCCGGGCTCCCGGGCCGCGTCGGCGGCGTGCGGGGCGTCGGCCGGGGTCCCCGCCGAGGGCTGCAGGACGGCGCCCTGGGGCGCGTCGAGCGGGGAGGCCGTCACGGCCAGGGGGGCGTCGGCGGCCACGGCGTCGGCGGCGGCCGGGTCTGCGGGCTGCGCGGGAGACTCGGTGGTTGTGGCGGCGACCGGCTCGGCGGGCTGCGCGACGGCGGACTCGTCGGCGGGCGACCCCGCGGAGGGGGCCTCGGCGGTGGACTGTCCGACGGTGACGGGCTCGGCGGGAACGGCCTCGCCGGGCTGGTCCGACTCCTGCGCTTCCACGGTGACGTCTGCGGCCTCCGCCTCGGTCTCCGACGGAGCGGCGGCGGTCTCGGGGGCCTGCTCGGCGGCGTCCGTGGCGGGGACGACCGGCTCGGTTGCCTGGGGGCCCTGCGCAGGGGGCTGCGGGTGCTCGGGCTCCGAGGTCAGCGCCTCCTCGGCGGCTGCTTCCTGGGCGGCGGCCTGCTCGGTGGCGGTCTCCTCCGCGACGGCCGCCTCCGGCTCGGCCTGTGCGGGCTCCACCGCCGAGGGCTCGTCAGGCTGGGGCTCGGCGGGGGCGGGGGCTGCGGCCTCGGCAGCCACCGGCTCGGCGGTGTCGGCCGACTGCGGCTCCTCCTCGGTTTCCGCTGCCGGGGTCTCGGCCACATGCGGCTCCTGCCCCTCCTGCGGTTCCGCCGGCTGCTGGGCGTCGGGGCCGTCGGGCAGCGGTTGCGCGTCCTCGGCAAGCGGGGCCTCACCGGCGGCTTGCTCGGCCGGCACGTCGGCCGCGGGCTGCTCGTCCCCGGCGATGGGAACCGTCTGCTCCTCGGTGAGAGCGGCTGTCGGGTCAACCGGAGCCGCGGGCACCGCCTGCGCCTCGGGGGCAACGGGCGCCGTCTCGGGGGCGGAGGTCTCGGCGACCGGCTCGGCGGCGTCGCCCGGCACGGCCTCCGGTGCGGCGGCACCGGCCTCGGCCTGCGGCGGGGCGGGGGCGTCGACCGGCTGGGCGGCGTCCTCGTTCTGCTGCGGGACCGGGGAGACGTCCTGGGCGTCGGCGGGCACCTGGGCCTGGATCGGCTCCGGGCCCTTCGCGGCGGGCGGGAACGGCGTGGCCTCCGGGACCTGGGCCTCGCGGGCGACCAGGGCGTCGAGGGCGGACTCGGTGGGAGCCCCGGCGGCGGGCGACTCGGCGGCGCCCGGAGCGACAGCGGCGACCTCCTCCGATGCCCGGGCGTCCGGCGCCGTCTCCGTGGGCTCGGGGCTCTGCGGGGCGTCGGCGGCGGGGGCGGGCTCCTCCACCGGCTGGACGTCGGCGGCGGGCTCCGCCACCACAGGGGCGTCGGCGGCGGGGGCACCCGTCTCCGCCTCGGCGGCAGGCACCTCCTCCACGACGGGCTGAGCCTCGACGACCGGCTGGACCTCGGCGGCCTCCCCGACCGGCTGGGCCTCCGCACCCTCCGGCACAGCCACCACCTCCACCGGCTGGGCCTCGGCCGCTTCGACGACCGGCTGGACCTCGGCGGCCTCGGGGATGACCAGCACCTCGGCCGGCTGCGGGGCGGTGGCCTGGGCGACGGCCTCCGCGACCTGCACCTGGCCGGTGGCGAACTGGGCGACCGCGGCTTCCTGGGCCTGGGCGTAGGCGGCGTCCTGGGCGTCATGGAGGGCTTCGGCGTCCTGCTCCGCCTCCGTGACCTGCACGGATTCCACGACCTGCGGCGTCTCGGCGACGACGGCGCCGGGCTGCGCCTCCTGCGGAACGACCGTTTCTGCAGCCTGCCCCTGGGCGACGGGCGCGGGCTGCGTCGTCACGGCCCCGGAGACAGGGGTGCCCCACGGGGTCACGCCCTGCGGGGGCACGTCGAGGTACTCGGGCCCGGTGGTGGGCGGACCGGAGTGGCGTGCGGCGGAGGGCGGGACGGGGGCTCCGGCGGGGCCGCGGTCGGCGAGGGAGCGGACCGGGCTGGCGGAGGCGTCCGGGGTGGGCGGGCCGAGGTGCAGCGGTCGGCGGGCCACCGGCGGCTGCGGCACCGCGGTGGCGACGGGGTGGCGTACGGCTCCGAGGTCGATCGAGCCGCTGTCCCGGCCGGACGTCTCGTGCGGGCCGGGCTCGTGGACGACCTGGACGACGGGTTCGGGGGCGGGTGGGGGCACTTCGTTGCCCCATGCGCCCTGGGCACCCGGCAGCAGCAGCTCGTCGTCCTCGACGGGGGTCTCGGAGAGGTAGGTGTACGCACCCGGCGCGGCGACGCCCGGCTGTTCCACCATGCCTGCGCTCTCCGGCTGCCCGTCGCCCGGGACCTGGCCGGTGTCGGTCATGCGTACCCCTCGCCCATCGGTTAGTGCCTCTATGCCAGCTGGCCCGGAACGGCGCACCGACCGTTCCACATGTGGAGAACGAGCGTGCGTGCCCAGCGGCACGTGACGACCCGCCTGCATGTCGACAAAGCCATTCGGTGAAACCGTTCAACGGCCATTGTCGCGGTCGTCCCGCCGTCGCGACAGCTTGATCGGCGACGGTCTGCTGTGGACTGCGCCACGTTGCGCGCCCTCCGGTTCCGCCGTACCACACACGCCCTCAAAACGGGCGCGCTTTCCGGACATTGACCGACGAAGTGTCGGGTGCCGGAGTGCGGTACGACAGTCGGCCAGCCTACCGCGCCGGTACGACAACCGGATCACTGGGAACGATCGGGCAAAGTCCCGCTGAGCAGGAACGCGACGCTCCGCTCCCGCTCCGTCCAGGCCCTCGTGTCGAGCTCGACGGACTGGACGAACTCGCACCGAACGTCGTAGCCGTGCTCGGTCAGGTCGCGTCCGACGCGCTCGGCGGCGGGGCGGGTGAGGGCGTGGGTGACGATGCACCTGGGGCGCCGGTCGGCGACGGCGGAGACCACCGCCGTTCCCCCGCCGCCGACGCGTACGACGTCGGGCTCGGGGAGGTTCTCCAGGATGTGCGGGGCGATGCCGTGGACCACCTGGAGCTGTACGCCGAAGCGGCGGGCGGCGAGAGTCGTCCGGCCGCAGGCGCCGGGGTCGCGGTCGACGGCGATGACACCGGCGCCGCAGCGGGCCGCCTCGGTGGCGAAGGCCCCGCTGCCGGAGCCGATGTCCCACACGAGGTCGCCCACGCGCGGTCCGAGGCGGGCCAGTTGGGCCGAGCGCAGCAGCTCGCCCTCGCCCTCGCCCAGGGCGCCGCCGTAGACGTCGGCGGGCAGGGACCAGCCGCGGGGTCCGGCGCTCGGGTCGCGGCCCGCGATCCAGCCGCCGTCCTCGGTGGTGCCCGCCGGGCCGATGACGATGACGAGGTTGGGGTCGCGCCAGGTGTGGTCGGCGGCCTTGTCGGAGGTGACGACGGTGACGCGTTCGCGTTCGGTGCCGAGTTCCTCGCAGATCACGAAGGTGCGGTGAACCCCTTCGAGGAGCAGGCCGAGTTCGGCGGGGCCGGCGCCGGGTGACGTGAGGACGGCGACCTTGGTGTGGGCGCGGCACACGTTCACGGCGCGCCGGAGCGTGCGGCGGTGCGCGACGACCACCTGTGCGTCGTCCCAGGGCATTCCGGCGCGGGCGAAGGCGGCGGCCACGGAGGAGACACCGGGGACGACCTCGACCTCCAGGCCGAACTCGGGGGCCCGGAGCGTGCGGACGACACCGAAGAAGCCGGGATCGCCGTCGGCGAGGACCACGGCGGTGCCGCGGTGGGCGGCGATGCGGCGGGCGGCGAGGGCGACGCTGCCGAGCCGGATGCGTTCGGCGGCCGGGGGCACTTCGGGCAGGGTCAGATGGTGGGCGGCGCCGGCGACGAGGGTGGCGGCGGCGAGGGCGGAGCGCGCCGCGGCGGTCAGGGGGGAGCCGTCCCAGCCGATCACCGTGACCCGGTCGGCCATCGTCGTCAGTCTCCAGAAGGTTTTCGCAGCTCGTCAGGGAAGCCCGCACGGGGTCCCGTGAGCGTACCTGGTGACGGGGCGGGGCCCGGCGGCCGGGCAGGGGCCGTGTGCGCCCGTGGGTGGTTCAGTTCCAGTCCGAGTAGGCGCCGAAACCGCCGCTGTCGGCCAGTTCCTCGCTGACGCCCTCGATGTCCTCCGGGAGGAGGCTCCACACGATGAAGTCGGTGCGGACCTCGGTCCAGCCGTCCTCGGGCGTGCGGGCGCGCGCTATGCAGGCGTTGCGCAGGACGCCCTCGCTGATACAGCCGATCTTCTGCGCGACCTGCTGGGAGGCGGTGTTGTCGGCGGCGGTGCGCAGCTCGATCCGCTCGAACTTCTGCTCGCGGAACAGCCATTGGGCGGTGGCGAGGGCGGCCTCGGAGGCGTAGCCCTCACCGCGCGCCCAGGGGGCGACGACGTACGAGAGTTCGGTGGACCGGACGTGCCAGTTGGTCTTGGTCAGCTGGATGACGCCGACGAGGCGCTGGGTGAGGAACTCGGTGACGGCGAGATCGAGGCCGCGGCCGGAGGTGCGTTCGGCGGGCGCGTACTCGGTGATCCAGGTGCGGGCACCGGCCTCGGTGAAGGGCTGCGGGACGTCGGTCCAGGCCATCACCTGCTCGTCGTTCATCATCTCGGTGAGCGCCTGGACGTCGTCCTCGTCGAACGGGCGCAGGACCAACCGCTCCGTGCTGATGGAGATGTCGGGGAAGGTGCTCGTCATGCGCCGCTCCGTAACCTTCGAAAACCTGGGGGGCTGCTGAACTGCCCAGCATGCAGCATGAAAGCACTGAATCGCACCACGGGGCCCACTCCCTGTGAGGGAGCGGACCCCATGCGTGGCGATACGCCGTATACGTGCCGCCGATTCGACGGAACGGTTCGGAGGGGGGACGGGACGGCTCAGAAGGACGGGATGACCGAGCCGTTGCTCCACTTCTCCTCGATGAACTTCTTCACCTCGGGGGAGGTGAGGAGCTTCGCGAGCTTCTTCACGCGCGGGTCGTCCTCGTTGCCCTCCTTCACGGCGAGGAAGTTGCCGTTCGGGTTGTCCTTGGCGGGCTCCACGGCGAGGGCGTCGTCGGCGGGCGACAGGTCGGCCTCGATGGCGTAGTTGCCGTTGATGACGGCCGCGTCGACGTCCTCCAGGGAGCGCGGGGTCTGGGCCGCCTCCAGCTCCTTGAACTTCAGCTTCTTCGGGTTCTCGGCGATGTCGGCGGGGGTCGCCGCGTTGTCGGCGCCGTTTTTGAGCGTGATGATCCCGGCGGCGTCGAGGAGCTTGAGGGCCCGCGCCTCGTTGACCGTGTCGTTCGGGACGGCGACGGTGGCGCCCGTCTTCAGGTCGTCCTTGCTCTCGACCTTGTCGGAGTAGAGGCCGAGCGGCTCCAGGTGCACGGTGACGACGGGCACGATGTGGGTGCCCTGCTTCTTGTTGAAGTCGTCGAGGTAGGGCTGGTTCTGGAAGTAGTTGGCGTCCACGGAGCCGTCCTCGGTGGCCGTGTTCGGCAGGACGTAGTCGGTGAACTCCTTGACCTCCAGGTCCAGCCCGGCCTTCTTCGCCAGGTTGTCCTTGACGAAGGTGAGGATCTCGGCGTGCGGGGTGGGGCTGGCGGCGACGACCAGCGGTCCGCTGGTGTCGGACGCGGTGTCGGCCGCGCCGGAGCCGCAGGCGGTGAGCCCGAAGGTGAGGGCTCCGGCGGCGAGGACGGCGGTGGTGAGCTTGGCGGTGTTACGCACGAAAAGTGCCTTTCCTTTTGGGTGGAGCTGTCCCGTCGTGGGTGGGACGGGAAGTCTGCGGGTGCCGGGAGAGGTCCGCGGAGGTCAGACCTTGGTGACCTCGGGGGCGGCGGCCTCGGCCTTCAGCAGCCGGAGCCTCGGGGCGGCTCCCGAGCGGCCGCCGCGACGGTGGAGGGCGCGGGCCGCGTGGTCGCCGGCGAACTGGATGACGGAGATGACGACCGCCAGGACCGCCACGGTGATCCACATGAGGTCGGTCTCGAAGCGCTGGTAGCCGTACCGGATGGCGATGTCGCCGAGGCCGCCCGCGCCGACGGTGCCGGCCATGGCGGAGTAGCCGATGAGGGCGACGACGGTCGTGGTCGCGGAGGAGATCAGCGAGGGCAGGGCTTCGGGGACGAGGACCTTGCGGACCACGGTCCAGGTGTTGCCGCCCATGGCCTGCACGGCTTCGACGAGCCCGTGGTCCACTTCGCGGACGGCCGTCTCGACGAGGCGCGCGAAGAACGGGATGGCGCCGATGGCGAGGGGCACGATCGCGGCCTCACGGCCGATGGTCGAGCCGGTGATCCAGCGGGTGAAGCCCATGAGGGCGACCATGAGGATGATGAAGGGCATCGAGCGGGCGATGTTCACGAACTGCCCGACGACCTTGTTGGCGAGGACGTTCTGCAGGAGCCCGCCGCGCTCGGTGAGGACGAGCAGCAGTCCGAGCGGGAGTCCGCCGACGACCGCGATCAGCGTGGACCAGCCGACCATGTAGAGGGTGTCCCAACACGCCTGCTCCAGCAGGGGCCGCATCTCGGTCCAGTTCACTTGGCACCTTCCTTCGCGAGAACGGACTCCTGGCCGGCGCGGCCGAGCACGTCGATCCGGAGGCCCTGTTCGCGCAGGAACCCGATGGGGACGACGTTGTCCTCGTAGCGGCCGGGCAGTTCGATGCGCATCCGGCCGATCTGGAGTCCGCCGACGGTGTCGATGGCGGCGCCGAGGATCGAGATGTCGATGTTGTAGGTGCGGGACAGCTGCGAGATGACCGGCTGGGTGGCCGCCTCGCCCTGGAAGGTGACGTCGAGGACGGTGCGGTCGTCGCCGGACGCCTCGCCGGTGACCGGGAAGAGCGCGGAGGCCAGTTCGGAGCCGGGGGTGGCGAGGAGTTCGCTGACGGTGCCGGACTCGACGACGCGGCCCTTCTCCATGAGGGCGGCCGAGTCGCAGATCGACTTGACGACGTCCATCTCGTGCGTGATGAGCAGGACGGTCAGGCCCAGCTGCCGGTTGAGGTCGCGCAGCAGCGCCAGGATCGAGCGGGTCGTCTCCGGGTCGAGGGCGCTGGTGGCCTCGTCGGAGAGGAGCACCTTCGGATCGCCGGCCAGGGCGCGGGCGATGCCGACGCGCTGCTTCTGGCCGCCGGAGAGCTGGGCCGGGTAGGCCTTGGCCTTGTCGGCGAGGCCGACGAGGTCGAGCAGTTCCAGGGCCTTGCGGGAGCGCTCCTTGCCGGAGGTGCCGAGGATCTCCAGCGGCAGTTCGACGTTGTCCTGGACGGTGCGCGTGGACAGCAGGTTGAAGTGCTGGAAGACCATGCCGATGCGGCTGCGCGCCCGGCGCAGTTCCCGGCCGGCGCGGGGGCCGCGGCCCGCGAGGGCGGTGAGGTCCTGGCCGGCGACCGTGACGGTGCCGGAGGTGGGGCGTTCGAGGAGGTTGACGCAGCGGATCAGCGAGGACTTGCCGGCGCCGGACTGGCCGATGACGCCGTACACCTCGCCCTCGCGTACGTGCAGGTCGACTCCGTCGAGGGCGGTGACCTCGCGGCCACGGCCGCGGTAGACCTTGGTGAGGCCCGATGTGGTGATCACTGGGTTTCCATCACTGTCGAGTACGCGGGCGTGGATGTGCCCGGGTACGGGAGACAAAGGTGTGCGCGGGGCGTGAAGGTCACGTACGGCGTGCGGCGTACGGACGTGCCACAGGCGCTCGCTTCGGGGCTCCCCCACTCTCGGCTTCGCTCGAGCGGGGGCACCCCCATGGCTCAGGGGGTGGTGCGGGGGCCCTCTAGAAGGCGCACATTCGACACATACAACGAGCACCGGGCGTCATGGTCGCCTCGGTCGCACAGATGCGGCAGCTCGTCGTGGTCATGAGATCAGTAAAGCAGACGCATACCGGGGACGAGAGACCCCTGTCCGTATTACGGACAACTCAGGTCGGCGGAGCAGCAGGTCAAGCCGATGCTGTCCATTCTCTGGGCACCGATGACTGTGGTGAAGGCCACGGCGTCCGGGACGGGCGCGTTCTCGCGCGGGGCCGGGCGCTGCGGGTGTTTTTCGCCGTAATAGGGTCGCGGCATGCTTGTTGCCCTGACGGTGGCGACCGCCGTCGCCGCGCTTCTGCTCGCCGCGTGGTGCGGCTGGGCCGCGTACCGGGACCAGCCGACCAAGGACTGGCACTTCATCGGGATGGCCCTGGTGACGGTGCTGACCCTGGTGCAGCTGGTGGTCGGGATCGTGCTGCTGGCGCGCGGTGAGAAGCCCGAGCAGGGCACCACGATCTTCGTCTCCTATCTGCTCGGCTCCTTCGCCTGCGTCCCGGTGGCGGGGTTCATGTCCCTGGCGGAGCGCACCCGCTGGGGCAGCGTGACCGTCGCGGCCGGCGGTGTGGTACTCGCGGTGCTTCAGGTACGGCTCTACGACATCTGGGGAGGCTGAGGTGGCGGCCACGGACGACAAGCCGCGCGGAATGAACGACGAGCCGCGGCAGAACGACGAACCGCCGGTGGAGAAGAAGCGGACCCGCCTCATCGGCGGGCCCGGGATGCTGCTCGTCTGGCTGTACGGCGTGATGGTCGTCGGCGCGGTGTCGCGGTCCGTCGTGCAGATCTCCACCGAGTTCGAGCACGCGCCGCTCGCCTACTCGCTCTCCGCGGTCGCGGGTGTCGTGTACGGGTTCATCACGTACTCGCTGGTGCGGGGCGGTGAGTTCGCCCGGAAGGCGGCGCGGGTGTGCTGCGCCGTCGAGCTGGCGGGCGTGCTGATCGTGGGGACGTGGACGCTGGTCGAGCCGTCGGCGTTCCCCGACAAGACGGTGTGGTCGGACTACGGGATCGGCTATCTGTTCATCCCGGTGATCCTGCCGATCACCGCGATGTACTGGCTGCGCAAGAGCGCGCGGCAGGAAGCCGCCGCCTGACCTGGGCCAGGCGGCTCGGGGCCGTGCGCAGGCATCCCTCAGGCCGTGGCCACGTACGCCTGGGCCGGCTTCTCCAGGATCACCATCGGTACGCCGTCGCGTCCCTGGCTGGTGCCGACAGCCTCGTAGCCCACCCTGCGGTACAGCCGGAGGTTGCCCTCGCTGCGGTGACCGGCGCTGAGGCGGAACTTGGTGGCGCCGCGCTCCTCCACGAGGGCCGACTCGGCCGCTCGGAGCAGGCGGGCACCGATGCCGTGGCCCTGGAGGCGGGGGTGGACGCAGAGCTTGCCGATGGAGGCGGCGCCGTCCTCGTCGAGGGCGCCGCGTACGGAGCCGACCACCTCGTCACCGAGGCGGGCCACGAACACACAGTCCGAGGCGACCTCGTCGCGGACCGAGTCGAGGCTCTGGACGAGCGGATCGATGCGGTAGTTGCCGTACAGCGCCGCCTCGCTCTGGAAGCACAGGTACTGCAGCCTGAAGATCTGCTCGGCGTCCTGCTCGGTCGCCACCGAGATGGTCACGCTCATGCCCATGTGTGCACGCCTCCCGCTCACCTGCTCACCTGTTGTCCCCCACTCCTATCCCCGCGGTTCGCGTGCCGCAACCTCCGTCGTCAGCATTCGCCGAAGACATCCCAGGCATCTGGAACGTTCCGGACCGAGGCTGCCCTGTGAGATACCCAACTCGCCCGCGATCTCGCGATAGGTGAGGTCCCGTGGTGACAGCAGCGCCGCGAGCAGCCGGGGGCAGCGGCCGGGAAGCCGGCGGACGGCGGCGTACAGGGCCCGGCGGCGGGCCGCGGTGAGCGCCTGCTGTTCCGG
This sequence comes from Streptomyces sp. NPDC030296, assembly GCF_055572815.1. Lineage (NCBI taxonomy): Bacteria > Bacillati > Actinomycetota > Actinomycetes > Kitasatosporales > Streptomycetaceae > Streptomyces > Streptomyces sp. NPDC030296. Next base: position 305,174 of record NZ_JBVICQ010000008.1, on the reverse strand, counting down.
ACCGGGGGCGTGGACGTCCACGGGCTCCGCCGCATAGGGCTGTTCGGCTCGGGCCGTCCGTCGGCTGAGGCGGGCCTCGAAACGGACGGCGCTGCGCAGCCAGCTCTCGGGATCGGTGGGCGGGCCGTCGGCGTCGAGCCGTTCCAGCAGACGCAGCCAGACCGCCTGCTCCAGGTCCCCCGCCTCGGCGCCGGCGGCGTACGCCTCGGCCGACGCCTCCGCGACGAGCAGGGGGCGGAGGGTGGTGAGCATGTCGGGTGTCATATGCGCCGGGACGCCGCCGCCCCGGCGGAGGGTTGCCGGGGCGGCGGGGTGTCACCCCAATCGGGGCATGTGCCGCCTCCCCGTTGACGCGGAGCGCGTCGGGAGCGGGAGGGGGCGCGGGGGCGCGGGTCAGTCGCCCACGAAGTCCGCGTGCGCCAGCAGGCCCGTGTCGGTGTTGTCGGTGAAGATGCCGTCGATGCCGGTGTCGAAGTACACCTTGAACGCGCCGAAGGCGTCGCCGTAGGCGTTGGGGTCGGTGCCCTTGCGGAAGTCGGCGGGCAGGAAGCTGTTCTCGTTGCGCAGGGTGTAGGGGTGCAGGATCAGGCCCTTGGCGTGCGCGTCCGCGACGAGGGTGGTCGGCGTGGTGAGCCTGCCGCCGGAGTCGCGCGGGATGATCAGGTCGAGGGTCGGGCCGATGCCGTTGGCGTAGGAGGCGATCCAGGCCAGGCCCTCCGGCTTGACCAGGTCGGCGACGGTGCGCGGGTCACCGGCCTCGACGAAGTCCCAGGGGCGGGTGGCGGCGCCGGACAGCAGGACGACGAGGGGGCTGTCGACCAAGCGGTTGAGGCGCTGGATGCTGCTCGGCTCGAACGACTGGAGGAAGACCGGCGAGTTCTTCCGGTGGCGGTCGTACTTGCGCAGCAGCTTGGCGAGCGGCTCCTCCAGACCGAGGCCCAGCTTGCGGAAGTAGGTGGGGTGCTTGGTCTCGACGTGCAGCCAGATCCGCCGGCCGCGCTTCCTGCCCTCCTTCTCGGCCCAGCGCAGGACCTCCTCGAAGGTGGGGACCTCCCAACGGCCGTCGTAGAGGGTGTTCTCCTGCCGGGTGCCGGGGATGCGCTCCTTGGCGCGCAGGGTCTTCAGCTCGGCCAGGGTGAAGTCCTCGGTGAACCAGCCGGTGTAGGAGACGCCGTCGACGACCTTCGTGGTCTTCCGGTCGGCGAACTCGGTGTGGGACGCCACGTCGGTGGTGCCGGTGATGTCGTTCTCGTGACGGCACACCAGGTGGCCGTCCTTGGTGGGCACCAGGTCCTGTTCGATGACGTGCGCGCCCATGTCGAGGGCGAGCTGGTACGAGCCGAGCGTGTGCTCCGGGCGGTAGCCGCTGGCCCCGCGGTGCGCGATGATCGTCGGCACCGGCAGGCTCCGGTAGCCGCCGTGCGACGACGTGCCGGCCGCCTTCGCCTCCTCGGCCCCCGCCGTGCCCGGCAGCCCGAGGACGGCACCGCCCGCGCCGAGCACCGCGGCCCCGAGCAGCGCCCGCCTGCCCGTTCCGCGCCCCTGCCCGCTCGGGTCCTGCGACTGACGCGACTCCTGCGTCCCCATGTCGGCTCCTCCCACCGCTGTGCCCTGCACCTGCCAAACCGGGTTGATCGTAGGTGCCACGAGGTGACCGCCGGGAGACCTGGGACCGAACACACGGGTGACGCCTCATGTCGTACGAGTGGCGGAATTTGACGGAGCGTCGAACACGGGGCGCGATGTCCGTCACACGGTCCGGGGCGGTGACGACCCGCCATCCGGGCGATACCGCAGGTAAAGCTATGTCAACAGTGCGTATCCACTCGGTGAAGCCGATGTGCGCGGGCCGCGGGCGCGGGAGTATCGTCCTCACCTGCACAGACTTGTTCCGGAACGCTTGACATGGGAGGGCCCGTTGTCCCGCTTCGTGCTCATCAAGGCAGTGCTCGGACCGATCATGCGCCTGATGTTCCGCCCCCGGGTGGAGGGCGCGGAGCACATTCCGGGGGACGGCCCGGTGATCCTCGCCGGCAACCATCTGACCTTCATCGACTCGATGATCCTGCCGCTGGTCTGCGACCGGCAGGTCTGCTTCATCGGCAAGGACGAGTACGTCACCGGCAAGGGCCTCAAGGGGCGGCTGATGGCGTGGTTCTTCACCGGCGTCGGCATGATCCCCGTCGACCGCGACGGAGGGCGCGGGGGTGTCGCCGCCCTGATGACCGGGCGTCGCATCCTCGACGAGGGCAAGGTGTTCGGCATCTACCCCGAGGGCACGAGGTCGCCCGACGGGCGCCTGTACCGGGGGCGTACGGGTATCGCCCGGCTGACCCTGATGACCGGCGCGCCGGTCGTGCCGTTCGCGATGATCGGCACGGACAAGATCCAGCCGGGGGGCGCGGGTCTGCCCCGGCCGCACCGGGTGACCGTGCGGTTCGGTGAGGCGATGGAGTTCTCCCGCTACGAGGGCATGGACCGGGACCGGTACGTGCTGCGGGCGGTGACCGACTCGGTGATGACCGAGGTCATGCGGCTGTCCGGGCAGGAGTACGTGGACATGTACGCCTCGAAGGCCAAGGAAGCGGCGTAAAAGGACCCGACCCGGCGCCCGGCCGGGCGTTAGGGTCCCGGTGTGCGTTGATCTTCCGGGCGGCAGCCGTGTGCTGCCGCAGACGGTGCGGGGCGGCTCCCTGACGGGGCCGCCCTCGGGCATACCCGTCGTCACACCACCGGAGATCCGCACCATGACCGCGCAGCAGCCGCTCACCTACGACGCGTTCGTCCGGCTCGCCACCGCCGATCCGGCCGTCGTCGGCCTCGTCCTCAAGGGCTCCCGGGCCCATGACGGCATGACCACCGAGTACTCCGACCACGACCTGTACGTGGTCCTCGCCGACGGGGCGACAACCGGTCTCACCCGGCTCTCGGACCGTCGCACCCCCGAGCTGGACCTCGTCGTCCTCTCCCTCGGAGAGTTCCGGGCAGTCGGCATGCCCGGCTTCGAGCGCTACGCCCTGGCCCGCGCCCGGATCGTGCTCGACCGCCTCGACGGAGGCATCGCCCGGATCCTCGCCGACAAGGCCCGGCTGGACGCCGACGAGGCGTTCCGGGCCGCCGGCGAGTGGCTCGACGCCTACGCCAACTCCCTCTACCGCTCCGTCAAGAACCACCGGGACGGCCAGGCACTCGCCGCGCGGCTCGACGCCGCCGACAGCGTACGGTTCCTGCTCGAACTGCTTTTCGCTCTCGACCGCCGCCCCCGCCCGTACAACAAGTACCTGGAGTGGGAACTCGTCCGGCACCCGCTGCCGGGCTGGGACACGGCCGCGTTGCTCGACACCGTGGGCCGTATCGCGGCGAGCGGCGCCGTGGCCCCGCAACGGCGGCTGTTCGCCCGTGTCGAGGCGGCGGCACGAGAAGCGGGGCTCGGCGACGTACTGGACGCGTGGGGCGACGACCTCGCCCTCATGCGCCCCGACGAGGGACCGGTTCACGGCCCCGGCGGGGCGCATGGGGCGGTCTAGGCCTTGCTGTCCAGTCGCTGCCCGCGCAGCATGAACCAGGCCGCGGCCGCCGTGGCCAGCAGGACCGCCGCTCCGACGCCGGACGCGAGGGTGAGGCCGTCGACGAAGGACTCCCGGGCGGACGCCAGCAGGGCCTGAGCGCTGTCCGACGGAAGACCGGCGGCCGCCTCCACCGCTCCGCCCAGCGACTCGTGCGCCCCGTCCGGGGTGTCCGCGGGTGCGGCGAAGCCCCGGTAGACGCCGGTCACGATCGAGCCGAGCAGGGCGATGCCGAGGGCCGCGCCGAGTTCGTACGCCGTCTCGGAGACCGCCGAGGCCGCGCCGGCCTGTTCCTTGGGGACGGAGGAGAGGATGACGTCGGCGGTCACCGTGAAGGAGAAGCCGGCGCCGACCCCGACGACCAGGAGGGCGGCACCCAGCAGCGGATAACCGGTCGACTCGTCGATCATAGTCAGGACACCCAGGGCCAGGCCGATCGCGGCCAGGCCACCGGCGACGACGGCCCGTACCGAGAAGCGCCGGGCGGCGCGTCCGGCGACGAGACCGGCCACGACCGCGCCCACGGCGGCGGGGAGTTCCGCGAGGCCCGCCTCGAAGGGCCGCCTGCCCTGGACGAGTTGCAGGTACTGGGAGAGGAAGAAGACGAGGCCGGACAGGCCGAACACGGTCAGCAGGTCGGCGAGGACGGCGCCCGAGAACCCGCGGTCACGGAACAGCCGCATGTCCAGCAGCGGTTGCGGCAGGGCCAGTTGGCGGCGTACGAAGAAGAACAGGGCCGCGACGCCGAACAGGCCCGCGGCGAGCGCGTTGCCGTCGATGCCGTGGCTGGCGGTCTCCTTCACGGCGTACACGACGCCGATCATGCCGACGAGGGACAGACCGACGCTGAGCAGGTCCCACGGGCCGGGGTTCGGGTGGCGGGACTCGGGGAGCAGCTTGCTGCCGACGACGACCAGCACGATCATCACGGGCAGGTTGATCAGGAAGACCGAGCCCCACCAGAAGTGCTCCAGCAGGAAGCCGCCGACGACCGGGCCGACCGCCGTGCCGGCGGAGGCGGTGGCGCCCCAGATGCCGATGGCGAGACTGCGCTCACGCCGGTCGTGGAAGAGGTTGCGGATCAGGGCGAGGGTGGCGGGCATCAGGGTCGCGCCCGCGACGCCGAGCAGCGCCCGCGCGACGATCATCATCTCGGGCGTCGTCGCGTAGGCGTTCAGCACCGATATCGCGCCGAACGCGGTGGCGCCGATCAGCAGCAGCTTCTTGCGGCCGATGCGGTCGCCGAGACTGCCCGCCGAGACCAGCAGGCCCGCGATGACGAACGAGTAGACGTCGCCGATCCAGAGCAGCTGGGTGCCGGAGGGGTTGAGGTCCTCGCTGATGTAGGGGGTCGCGAGGCCGAGGACGGTCGCGTCGACGGCCACCAGCAGCACGGCGAGCACGAGGACGCCGAGCGCGAGCCAACGGCCCGGCCGCTTCACCGCCTCGGTCGTGGACTCCGGCTGCAGGGTGCTGGTCATGATTCCTCTCTCCGTACTGCGCCGCCGAGCAGCAGCTCGGCGATCATGTGGGTGAAGTCCTTGCCGGCGACCCGGCCCTCCGAGACCGCCCATGCGCCGGAGGCCAGCAGGCCGTACAGCGCCTCGGTGAGCCAGGCCGGGGTCAGGTCGATACGGAACTCGCCGGCCGCCTGGCCGCGTCTGAAGAGGGCCGCGACGCGGTCGTCGATCCTGGTCCAGCCCTTGTTCTGGGCGTCGCCCTCGAACAACTGGCTCTCGGTGTAGAGGAAGGCGAGCAGGCCCGCGGCCGGTTCGATCTCGCGCACGAGGCGTCGTACGGCGTCGCGCGCCGGGCCGTCGTCCAGGCGGGCCGCGTCGAGCGCGGTCTCGCACTCCGCGATGCAGAGCGCCTCCAGTGCCAGGACGAGTGCCTCCCGCCCCGCGAAGTGGCGGTGCAGCGTGGCCCGGCTGATCCCGGCGGCCTTGGCCACCTCGTCCATGGTCGCGGTGGATTTGCGGGTCAGCAGGGCCGCGGCACTGCGCAGCACATGGTCACGGTCGACAGCCATGAGACAACCATAGACCATGTGAGACATCTTTGTCTCAGCTCGGGCATACGTGTCTCACGTCTCAGGTGTGCGTGACTTCAGGTCGGCGCGCCGGTCATCCCGTGCCGCTCAGTGCCAGGGCAGGCCGCCGCGCTTCTCCCAGTAGGCGCGGGGCTCCTCGGCGAGTGCCGCGAGCCGGGTCAGCTGGTCCTCGTCGAGGTCCACGACCGCCGCGTGCAGGTTGGAGGCGAGCTGGTGGACGGTGGCGGCGCCCGACAGCACGACGCCCGCCCATGGCTGGCGGAGGATCAGCGCGAGGGCGACCGCGTCGCAGCCGAGGGACGTCTCGGCGGCCACGGCCCGCAGCGCGTCCGGCGCGTGCGGCTCGGCGAGCCTGCCGTTGGCCATGCCCTCCTTGACGATCACGGTGAGCCCGGCGTCGTGCGCCTCGGCGAGGGCGGGGGCGGCGGAGGTCTCCAGCGCGTTGTACGTCGACTGGACGGTACGGAAGAGAGGCTCGCCGTCGACCGTCACGGCGAGGGCGGCCCGGATGGCGTCGGTCTGCGCCGGGCCGCTCGTGGAGAAGCCGATCGTGACACCGCGGGCGGCCGCTTCCGCCAGCTTGGCGTGGAGTTCCTTGTCGGTGAGGGCCGGGCTGTCCGGGGTGACCGAGTGGATCTGGTAGAGATCGAGCCGGTCGCCGAGCAGTTCGGCGGTCTCGGCCCGCTGCCGCTCGTACGTGGCGACGCCGTGGTCCTTGACCTCGTGGTGCTCGGCGTCGGTGGTCCAGTCGGCGGTGTAGGTGTAGCCCCATTTGCTGCCCACGACGATGTCGTCGATGTCGGGGCGGGCCTTCAGCCAGTCGGCGAGGAACTCCTCGGAGCGGCCGTAGGAGCGGGCCGCGTCGACGTAGCGGACGCCCTGCGCGTAGGCGGCGTCGAGGAGTTCGTGGGTGCGGGCGCGCAGCGCGTCGACGCCGCGGTCGGGTCCGAGGTCCTCGTCCCGGCCGAGGTTGATGTAGCCGGGGCGGCCGACGGCGGCGAGGCCGAGTCCGATGTGGCAGGTGGGGGTGGTCGCTGAGGCCAGTCGGGCGAAGGGCATCGCGGGCTCCGTTCGGTCGGCTCCTTACGTGCGACCAACGTAACCCGCGATGACCTTGGTTGTGCGGTGCGAGGGGACCGACGTCCCCCGTCAGCCCTGCTTCGCCGTCGCCCAGGCGTGCTGGACGGCCAGGTTCTCCTTGACCTCCGCCAGCTGGGTGGCGACCGCGGAGGGGGCCGTGCCGCCGCGGCCGTTGCGGGAGGCGAGGGCGCCGGGGACGTTGAGGACCGTGCGGACCTCGGGGGTGAGGTGGGCGGAGATCTTGGCGAACTGTTCGTCCGTCAGCTCGTCGAGCTCCTTGTTCTCGGACTCGGCGACCTTGACGCACTCGCCGGCGACCTCGTGCGCGACCCGGAACGGCACGCCCTGCTTGACCAGCCACTCGGCGATGTCGGTGGCGAGGGAGAAGCCGGCGGGGGCCAGTTCCTCCATGCGCTCGCGGTGGACGGTGAGGGTGGCCATCATCCCGGTGAAGGCGGGCAGGAGGACCTCAAGCTGGTCGATGGAGTCGAAGACCGGCTCCTTGTCCTCCTGGAGGTCCCGGTTGTAGGCGAGCGGGAGGGCCTTCAGGGTCGCCATGAGACCGGTCAGATTGCCGATGAGGCGGCCGGACTTGCCCCGGGCCAGCTCGGCGATGTCCGGGTTCTTCTTCTGCGGCATGATCGACGAGCCGGTGGAGAACGCGTCGTGGAGCGTCACGAAGGAGAACTCCTTCGTGTTCCAGATGATGACCTCCTCGGCGATCCGGGAGAGGTTCACCCCGATCATCGCGGTGATGAAGGCGAACTCGGCGACGAAGTCACGGGAGGCCGTGCCGTCGATGGAGTTGCCCGAGCTGCCGTGCTCGAAGCCGAGGTCCTTCGCCACCGCCTCCGGGTCGAGGCCGAGGGAGGAGCCCGCGAGAGCGCCGGAACCGTACGGGGAGACCGCCGTCCGCTCGTCCCACTGACGCAGCCGCTCGGCGTCCCGGGACAGGGACTGGACGTGCGCGAGGACGTGGTGGGCGAACAGCACCGGCTGGGCGTGCTGGAGGTGGGTGCGGCCGGGCATCGCCACGTCCGGGTGGGCCTCGGCCAGGCCGACCAGCGCGTCCTGGAGTTCGGCGATCAGGCCGCCGATGACCCGGGCGTGGTCGCGCAGGTACATACGGAAGAGGGTCGCGACCTGGTCGTTGCGGGAGCGGCCGGCGCGCAGCTTGCCGCCGAGGTCGGGGCCGAGGCGCTCCAGCAGACCCCGCTCCAGGGCGGTGTGCACGTCCTCGTCGGCGATGGTGCCGACGAAGGAGCCGTCGGCGACGTCCGCCTCGAGCCGGTCGAGGCCGGCCAGCATGTCGGTCAGCTCGCCGTCCGTGAGCAGCCCCGCCTTGTGCAGTACGCGCGCGTGGGCGCGGGAGCCCGCGATGTCGTAGGGCGCCAGCCGCCAGTCGAAGTGGACGGACGCGGACAGCTTCGCCAGGGCCTCGGCGGGACCGTCGGCGAAACGGCCGCCCCAGAGCCGAACGTCACCGCTGTTGCTGCTCACTTGCGCTGCTCCTAGAGAGGTGTGGATCTTCCACGTGCGTCCGCCGCGACCGTCGGCGGCCGATGCCTGCCATGCATGATTATGCAGAACTCTGCATGAATCGTCAATGTGAGAGAAGTTCAAGAGAAAAGCAAGAAGCCTTGAACACTCGAAACCGCTTTCCCGTACCTCTCCCCGAACGCAGGCGCCGCGTTAGATCACACCGACCACACCTGACCCGAGTGAGGCATCCGCATGTCCAGGGCTCTTCCGAAGTACAACAAGCGTCGCGTAGGGATCATCGGCGGCGCCGCCGCGGTCGTGCTCTCCGGAGCGGTCATCGCGGGTTCCGCTCTTGCCGGTGAGGGTGCCAACAGCGACGGACAGGACGGCGCCGCGTCCCCCGGCACCATCTCGTGCCCGGCGGTCGAGGGCAGCCTGCCGGCGATCCCCGCGTCCGCCCAGGCCGAGGTCGACCGCAACCTCGCCCTGCTGCAGACCCAGATCCAGGAAGCCAACAAGCGCCTCGTCGACACCGTCGGCCAGGGTGGTCCGAACTTCGTCCAGAACGCCATCCTCGGCCCGCTGGAGGACAAGCGCGTCGCCGCGCTGAACCGCATCGAGACCGCCATCGGCCGCGCCGCCGCCAAGCCCGAGGGCCTGGAGAAGCTCGCCCCCTGCCAGCTCAACCAGGGCGGCGCCGCCGGCGCCGGTGACCAGGCGGGCGCCGGAGCCGGTGCCGGTGCGGACGCCGGGGCCGGCGACGCCGGTGCGGGGAACGACGCGGGTGCGCCGGGCACCATCTCCTGCCCGGCCGTCGAGGGCAGCCTCCCGGCGATCCCCGCCTCCGCCCAGGCCGAGGTCACCCGGAACCTGGAGCTGCTCGACACCCAGATCCAGGAAGCCAACAAGCGCCTCGTCGACACCGTCGGCCAGGGTGGCCCGAACTTCGTCCAGAACGCCATCCTCGGCCCGCTGGAGGACAAGCGCGTCGCCGCGCTGAACCGCATCGAGACCGCCATCGGCCGCGCCGCCGCCAAGCCCGAGGGCCTGGAGAAGCTCGCCCCCTGCCAGCTCAACCAGGGCGGCGCCGCCGGCGCCGGTGACCAGGCGGGCGCGGGTGAGGAGGCCGGAGCGGGCGCCGAGGCCGGTGCGGGCGAGGACGCGGGCGACGCCGGCAACGCCGGTGCCGAGAACAACGCGGGTGCGCCGGGCACCATCTCCTGCCCGGCCGTCGAGGGCAGCCTCCCGGCGATCCCCGCCTCCGCCCAGGCCGAGGTCACGCGCAACCTGGAGCTGCTCGACACCCAGATCCAGGAAGCCAACAAGCGCCTCGTCGACACCGTCGGCCAGGGTGGCCCGAACTTCGTCCAGAACGCCATCCTCGGCCCGCTGGAGGACAAGCGCGTCGCCGCGCTGAACCGCATCGAGACCGCCATCGGCCGCGCCGCCGCCAAGCCCGAGGGCCTGGAGAAGCTCGCCCCCTGCCAGCTCAACAAGTGAGCCGTGCCCCGAACTCACCGGGTGGGCACCGTTCGGGTCGGCCGCTCATGACGACCCGCTCGCCCGGCGAGTGACGGCTCCGATTCCGGGTGGATCCCAGCGATGGCGATCCACCCGGAATTCATTTTTCCTTAGACAGGCGAACGATATACGCCGAGAATCATGAGTCATGGGAAAGACTTATGAGCGCATCGACGGCCGCCTGCGCACCTTCATAGAGGCCCAGCCCCTCTTCTTCACCGCGACCGCCCCCCTGTCCGCCGACGGCACGGTCAACCTCTCCCCCAAGGGCCTGCGGGGTTCGTTCGCCGTCCTCGACGAACTGACCGTCGCCTATCTGGACTTCGCGGGCTCCAACGCGGAGACCGTCGCGCATCTGCGGGAGAACGGCCGGATCACCCTCATGTGGTGCGCCTTCCAGGGCCCGCCCACCATCGTGCGCGTCCACGGCAAGGGCGAGGCCGTCTTCCGTGACGACCCGCGCTTCCCGGAGCTCCTGGCGCACTTCCCCGACATCGACCCCGCCCCACACGGCCTGCGCGCCGTCATCGTGGTGCGGGCCGAACTCGTCCGCGACAGCTGCGGCTACGCGGTGCCCTTCATGGCGTACGAGGAGGACCGCGATCTGCACGGGCGCCGCTTCGCGCGCGAGGACGACGACTCGCTCACCGCGTACTTCCGCTCCAAGGAGCACATCGAGACCAGCCTGGACGGACTGCCCGGGCTGCCGTTGCCGCTGCCGCCCTCGGCCGGCTGAAACGGAACATCCCGTTCGCCGAGCGGTTTCCCCACCACGTTGAACACACGGCACTCCCTGCACGTACGTGTGGGCCAAGGGTCCAGCCCACCACGGAGGAACCGTGTCCACGATCGCCGGAGGTCGCGCCGCGCGCCGCCAGACGATGCGCCGCATCCGACCTCGCCGCTCCCCCGCCGTCCCGCTGCTGATCGCCTTCTGGGCGGGCGCGGCGGCGGTGGTGTGGCTGTGGTGGGCCAACACGCCCTCCATCGCGGACCAGGGCAGCCAGATGGTCAACGCCGGCCGGATCACGGGCCTGCTCGGCGGATACCTGATGGCGCTGGTGGTCCTCCAGATGGCGCGGGTGCCCGCGCTGGAACGCCGGGTCGGCTCCGACCGGGTCGCCCGCTGGCACGCGATGACCGGCCGCTACACGCTCTGCCTGGTCGTGGCGCACGTCGTCCTCACGATGTACGGGTACGCCCTCCAGGCCGGTCTGACCCACACCGCGATCCTCCAGCAGACCATCGACTCCATCAACCAGCTGCCGGACATGGGCAAGGCCGCCATCGGCACCGGTCTGCTGGTGTTCATCGGGCTGATCTCGATCGGCCCGATCCGCAAGCGGATCCCGTACGACCTCTGGTACCACACCCACCTGCTGACGTACGCGGCGACGTTCCTGACGTTCTGGCACCAGATCACCACCGGCAACGAGTTCGCCGCCACCCCCGAGGCGAAGACGGGCTGGTACGCCCTGTACGGGTCGGTGACCGCGCTGGTCGTCTGGTACCGGATCCTCACCCCGATCCGGCTGAACATGCGGCACCGGCTGCGCGTGGAGGCCGTCATCGAGGAGTCGCCCGGCATCGTCTCGGTGCTGATGAGCGGGCGCAAGCTGCACCGGATGGGCGCGGAGGCCGGACAGTTCTTCCGCTGGCGGTTCCTGGCCCCCGGTATGCGGTTCAGCTCGCACCCGTACTCGCTGTCGGCGGCGCCGCGCCCCAACATGCTGCGCATCACCGTCAAGGCGATCGGCGACCACAGCTCCGCCCTGCGCGACCTGGAGCCCGGCACCCGGGTGTGGGCCGAGGGCCCGTACGGGGCGCTCACGGCCGCCAAGCGCAGCCGGGGCAAGGTGCTGCTGGTGGCCGGCGGCGTGGGCATCACGCCGATGCGGGCCCTGTTCGAGACGCTGCCCGGCGCCGCCGGTGATCTGACCCTGCTGTACCGGGCCAACAGCACCCAGGACCTGGCGCTGTGGGACGAGCTCGCGCAGATCGCGGAGGAGCGCGGGGCGCGGCTGATGTACGCGGTGAACAGCCCGGAGGGCGAGCGCCCCGACATCTCGGCGGACTCCCTGCGCCGGAAGATCCCGGACATCGAGAGCCACGACGTCTTCCTGTGCGGTCCGCCCGGGTTCGCCCAGGGCGTGTACGAGGCACTGCGCGGGGCGGGCGTCCCCACCCGCCGTATCCACCACGAGTCGTTCGAGATGTGAGCGACGGGCCCGCGGGCCGTCGCGCACTCACCACGGGGCCGTCCCCCACCGACCCCTGCCCATGGGACCGCCCACGGGGCTTCCCCCTACCTGCCCTCTCACTTCAGGAGCTGAAGGAGCGATGAAGAAGAGCCACCCCATCCGGCGGACCCTGCTCGCCACCGCCGCCACCGTGTCCGGCATCGTGCTGCTGCTGTCGCTGAAGCCCGCCTCGGACCCGGCCGGATCGGTACAGGCCGGAGCGGCCGGGGGCGCTCCGTCGGCCCAGGGCGGGGTGGTGGCGGGCGCGCAGACCCTCACGGGCACCGCCGTGCAGACCGACTACGGGCCGGTCCAGGTGCGTATCACCGTGGCGGGCGGCAAGATCACCCAGGCGGACGCCGTCCAGAAGCCCAGCGGCGGGCGCTCCACGCAGATCAGCGGCACCGCCATCCCGAAGCTCAACCAGGCGGCCGTCGCCGCGGGCAACGCCGACATCGACGCGGTGTCGGGCGCCACCTACACCAGCGACGGCTACAAGAAGTCCCTCCAGTCCGCACTCGACCAGGCCGGCAGCGCGCAGGGCGCGGGCGGGCAGGGCTCGGGGGCGCAGACGCTCACGGGTACGACCGTGCAGACCGACTACGGGCCGGTCCAGGTCCGTATCACCGTGGCGGGCGGCAAGATCACCCAGGCGGACGCCGTCCAGAAGCCCAGCGGCGGCCGGTCCACGCAGATCAGCGGCACCGCCATCCCGAAGCTCAACCAGGCGGCCGTGGCCGCCGGTTCCGCCGACATCGACGCCGTCTCCGGCGCCACCTACACCAGCGACGGCTACAAGAAGTCCCTCCAGTCCGCACTCGACCAGGCCGGCAAGGCGCAGGGCTCGGGCGGCGGGGGCTCGGGCGGCGGGGCCGAGGCGGGCGGCTCGCAGGACGCGGGCGGCGGCGCGGCGGACCCCGGGGCCGGGAAGTCGACGGGCACCCAGGTGCTCACGGGCTCGGCCGTCAAGACGGAGTACGGGCCGGTCCAGGTCCGTATCACCGTCACCGACGGCAGGATCACCAACGCCGAGGCGCTCCAGCAGCCCAGCGGCGGCCGCTCCACCCAGATCAGCGGCACCGCCATCCCCAAGCTGAACCAGAACGCCGTCGCGGCAGGGAGCGCCGACATCGATGCTGTCTCAGGTGCCACGTACACCAGCGAGGGGTACAAGAAGTCCGTGCAGTCCGCCCTCGACCAAGCGGGCTGATCCGGTGGCCGAACCCTCCGGGGCCCCCGCGCCCGCCCAGCTGCGGCACGCCGAGGAGGTCATGGGCACCGTCTTCTCCTTCGACGTCCGGGGAGGCGAGCCGGCGGCGATCAGGGCCGCGCTCGACGAGGCGGTGGCCGGGCTGCACACCGTGAACGAGGTGTTCAGCACCTACCGCGAGCAGAGCCAGATCTCCCGGCTGGCGCGGGCCGAGACCACCATCGAGGAGTGCGATCCGGAGGTCGCCGAGGTGCTCGGACTGTGCGCCGAGGCGGAGCGGGTGAGCAACGGCTGGTTCAGCGCGACCTACGAGGGCCGCTTCGATCCGACCGGCCTGGTGAAGGGGTGGGCGACCGAACGGGCTGCCCTGCGCCTGGTCGAGGCGGGCGCGGGCGGGGTGAGCGTCAACGGCGGCGGCGACGTCCAGCTGTGCGGTGTGCCCGGCCCCGACCGGCCCTGGCGGGTGGGCGTGGCCGATCCTCTGCGGCCGGGCGGGCTGGCCGCGGTCGTCACCGCGGCGGGCGCGGACCGGCTGGCCGTCGCCACCTCGGGCACGGCCGAACGGGGCACCCATATCGTCGACCCGCGCACCGGGAAGTCCGCGGTCACCGACCTGGTGTCGGTGACGGTGGTCGCTCCCCGGCTGACCTGGGCGGACTGCTGGGCGACGGCGGCGTTCGCGATGGGCTCGCGGGAGGGTCTGGCCTGGCTGGAGTCGCTGCCGGACGTGGAGGCCCTGCTGATCACGGCGGGCGACGAGGTGCGGTGCACGGGAGGGCTGGCGTCCCGCCTGGGCTGAGACGACCGGCCCCGGAGTGCGCCCGGGGCGCGGGCGCCGGACCGAGCAACGCCGGAAGCCTCCCGCGCACGCCGTCGGCGTGCGCGGGAGGCTTCCGGCGTTCTCCGTTGCTCCAGGCCCGCTGGCCGGTCGCTCAGTGGCCGTTCTGGGCCAGCCGCAGCAGGTGGTCCGCGAGCGCCTGCCCGCCCACCGGGTCACGGCTGATCAGCAGCAGCGTGTCGTCGCCGGCGATCGTGCCGAGCACATCGTGCAGTTCCGCCTGGTCGATGGCCGAGGCCAGGAACTGGGCCGCGCCCGGCGGCGTACGGAGCACCACCAGGTTCGCGGACGCCTCCGCGGAGATCAGCAGCTCCGCCGAGAGCCGCCGCATCCGCTCCTCCTTCGCCGACTCGCCGAGCGGCGCCCGGGGCGTGCGGAAACCGCCCTCGCTCGGCACCGCGTAGATGAGGTCGCCGTCGGTGTTGCGGATCTTCACCGCGTTCAGCTCGTCCAGGTCCCGGGAGAGCGTCGCCTGGGTGACGCTCAGCCCGTCGTCGGACAGCAGCTTCGCCAACTGGCTCTGCGAGCGCACCGGTTGCCGGTTGAGGATGTCCACGATCCGCCGGTGGCGTGCCGTACGGGTCTGCGGCACCGCGGGCCCCGCCTGGTCGTGCTCCTGCGCCTGGCTCATCGTCGTCCCATTCCCCGGATCATCCGTCCCCCTTGGCCACGTCCAGGACACCGGGCAGCGCCCTGAGGAAGGCGTCCACCTCGGCGTCACCGATGTTCAGCGCCGGCATGAGCCGTACGACATCGGGGGCGGGCGCGTTCACCAGGAGACCGGCGTCCTGAGCCGCCTGCTGCGCCTGGGGCGCGAGCGGCTCGGTGAGCACGATACCCAGCAGGAGGCCCGCGCCACGGACATGGGCGATCAACGGGTGGCCGAGGGACTCGATTCCCTCCCGCAGCCGCTCGCTCTGCCGCTTCACGTTCTCCAGCAGGCCCTCGGCCCGGATGGTCTCCAGGACGGCGAGCCCTGCGGCGCACGCGACGGGGTTGCCGCCGAAGGTGGTGCCGTGCTGACCGGGCTGGAGGAACTCCGCGGCCCGGCCGAAGGCGACGGTCGCGCCCAGCGGGAGGCCGCCGCCGAGGCCCTTGGCGAGGGTGACGACGTCCGGCAGAACGCCCTCGTGGGCCTGGTACTCGAACCAGTGCCCGGTCCGGCCGACGCCGGTCTGCACCTCGTCGAGGACCAGCAGGGACCCGGTGGCGGCGGTGATCGCGCGGGCCGCCTTCAGATAGCCGGGGGGCGGGACCACGACGCCGTTCTCCCCCTGGATCGGCTCGATGATGACGAGCGCCGTCTCCTCGGTGACCGCGGCGGCCAGGGCCTTGGCGTCGCCGTAGGGGACGTGGGTGACGTCGCCGGGCAGCGGGTGGAAGCCGGTCTGCTTGCCGGACTGGCCGGTCAGGGCGAGGGCGCCCATGGTCCGGCCGTGGAAGCCGCCCGTGGTGGCGACCATGTGGGTCCGCCCGGTCAGCCGGCCGATCTTGAAGGCGCCCTCGTTGGCCTCGGCGCCGGAGTTGCAGAAGAAGACCTTGCCGTCGCGGCCGAAGGCCTCCAGGAGCCGTTCGGCGAGCGCGACGGGCGGCTCGGCGACGAACAGGTTGGAGACATGGCCGAGGGAGGCGATCTGCGTGCTGACGGCCTCGACGACCGCCGGGTGGGCGTGGCCGAGGGCGTTGACCGCGATACCGCCGACGAAGTCCACGTACTCCTTGCCGTCGGCGTCCCACAGCCTGCTGCCCTCACCGCGGACGAGGGGCAGTCTCGGGGTGCCGTAGTTGTTCATGAGCGAGCCCTGCCACCGCTGGGTCAGCTCTGCGTTGCTCGCGGTCCCGGTCATTCGGCGTCCCCCTCGGTCACGGCGTCGGGCACGACCATCGTGCCGATGCCCTCGTCGGTGAAGATCTCCAGCAGGATCGAGTGCTGGACCCGGCCGTCGATGACGCGGGCGGTGTTGACGCCGTTGCGCACGGCGTGCAGGCAGCCCTCCATCTTCGGCACCATGCCGGAGGACAGCTCCGGCAGGAGCTTCTCCAGTTGGGATGCGGTGAGGCGGCTGATCACCTCGTCGCTGTTCGGCCAGTCCTCGTAGAGGCCCTCGACGTCGGTGAGGACCATGAGGGTCTCGGCGCCCAGAGCGGCGGCGAGTGCCGCAGCCGCCGTATCGGCATTGACGTTGTAGACATGTCCGTCGTCCTCGCTCCGGGCGATCGACGAGACGACCGGGATGCGGCCGTCGGCGAGCAGTGCCTCGATCGCGCCCGTGTCGATGTCGGTGATCTCACCCACCCGCCCGATGTCGACGAGTTCGCCGTCGATCTCCGGCTGGTGCTTGATGGCGGTGATGGTGTGCGCGTCCTCGCCGGTCAGACCGACGGCGAGCGGTCCGTGCTGGTTGAGCAGACCGACCAGTTCACGCTGCACCTGTCCGGCGAGCACCATGCGGACGACGTCCATGGCGTCCTCGGTGGTGACGCGCAGACCGGCCTTGAACTCGCTGACGATGCCGTGCTTGTCGAGGGCGGCGCTGATCTGCGGGCCGCCGCCGTGCACGACGACGACGTTGAGGCCGGCGTGCCGCAGGAAGACGACGTCCTGGGCGAAGGCGGCCTTCAGCTCCTCGTCGATCATGGCGTTGCCGCCGAACTTGATGACGACCGTCTTGCCGTTGTGGCGGGTCAGCCAGGGCAGCGCCTCGATGAGGATCTGGGCCTTGGGGAGGGCGGTGTGTTTCCGCGTGGTGCTCATGAGGAGTAGGCGCTGTTCTCGTGGACGTAGTCGGCGGTGAGGTCGTTGGTCCAGACGGTGGCGGTCTCGGACCCGGCGGCGAGGTCGGCGACGATGTGCACCTCGCGGTAGCGCATGTCGACCTTGTCGCGGTCCTCGCCGACGCCGCCGTTCTTGCAGACCCAGACGCCGTTGATGGCGACGTTCAGCCGGTCCGGCTCGAAGGCGGCCCGTGTGGTGCCGATCGCGGACAGCACGCGCCCCCAGTTGGGGTCCTCGCCGTGGATGGCGCACTTGAGGAGGTTGTTGCGGGCGATGGAGCGGCCCACCTCGACGGCGTCGTCCTCGGTCGCGGCGTTGATCACCTCGACCTTGATGTCCTTGCTGGCCCCCTCGGCGTCCCGGATGAGCTGCTGTCCGAGGTCGTCGCAGACGGTGCGGACGGCCTCGGCGAACTCCGCGTACTCCGGGGTGACGCCGGAGGCGCCGGAGGCGAGCAGCAGCACGGTGTCGTTGGTGGACATGCAGCCGTCGGAGTCGACCCGGTCGAAGGTGACCCGGGTGGCCGCCCGGAGGGCCTGGTCGAGGGTCTCGGCGTCGACGTCGGCGTCGGTGGTGAGGACGACGAGCATGGTGGCGAGGCCGGGGGCGAGCATGCCCGCGCCCTTGGCCATGCCGCCGACGGTCCAGCCGTCACCCTGCGCGACGGACGTCTTGTGCACGGTGTCGGTGGTCTTGATGGCGATGGCGGCCTTCTCACCGCCGTGCTCGGACAGCTGGGCGGCGGCGGTGTCGACGCCGGGGAGCAGCTTGTCCATGGGGAGCAGGACACCGATGAGGCCGGTGGAGGCGACGGCGACCTCGGCGGCGTTCAGGCCGAGGACGTCGGCCACCTTCTCGGCGGTCGCGTGCGTGTCCTGGAAGCCCTTGGGGCCCGTACAGGCGTTGGCGCCGCCCGAGTTGAGGACGACGGCCGAGACCTGGCCGCCCTTCAGCACCTGCTCGGACCAGAGCACCGGCGCGGCCTTGACCCGGTTGGAGGTGAAGACGCCCGCGGCGGCGAGGCGGGGCCCGTTGTTGACCACGAGGGCCAGGTCCGGGTTGCCGTTCTCCTTGATCCCGGCGGCGATCCCGGCCGCCGTGAATCCCTGTGCTGCCGTCACGCTCACGGCGCAACTCCGATCGTCGTCAGCCCGGTGGACTCGGGGAGCCCGAGGGCGATGTTCATGCTCTGGACGGCACCGCCGGCGGTGCCCTTGGTGAGGTTGTCGATGGCGCTGATCGCGATGATGCGGCCCGCCGCCTCGTCGTACGCGACCTGCACCTGAACGGCGTTCGAACCGTGGACGGACGCCGTGGCGGGCCACTGCCCCTCCGGGAGGAGGTGGACGAAGGGCTCGTCGGCGAAGGCCTTCTCGTACGCGGCGCGCACGGACTCGGCGGTGACGCCCTCCCTGGCCTTGGCGCTGCACGTGGCGAGGATGCCGCGGGACATGGGCGCGAGGGTCGGGGTGAAGGACACGGAGACCTGCTCGCCGGCGACCCCGCCGAGGTTCTGGATCATCTCGGGGGTGTGCCGGTGGCCGCCGCCGACGCCGTACGGGCTCATCGAGCCCATGACCTCGCTGCCGAGCAGGTGCGTCTTGGGGGCCTTGCCGGCGCCGGACGTCCCGGACGCGGCGACGATCACGGCCTCGTTCTCGGCGATGCCCGCCGCGTACGCGGGGAAGAGGGCCAGGGTGGCGGCCGTGGGGTAGCAACCGGGCACCGCGATGCGCTTGGACCCCTCCAGCGCGGCGCGGGCGCCCGGCAGTTCGGGGAGACCGTAGGGCCAGGTCCCGGCGTGCGGGGAACCGTAGAACTTCTCCCAGTCGGCCGCGTCCTTCAGCCGGAAGTCGGCGCCCATGTCGATCACGAGCACGTCCGGGCCGAGCTGCTCGGCAACGGCGGCGGACTGCCCGTGCGGCAGCGCGAGGAACACGACGTCGTGCCCGGCGAGGACCTCGGCCGTGGTCTCCTGAAGGACCCGGTCGGCCAGCGGCAGCAGGTGCGGCTGGAGGGCGCCGAGGCGCTGGCCCGCGTTCGAGTTGCCGGTCAGGGCGCCGATCTCGACCTCGGGGTGTGCGAGCAGCAAGCGCAGCACTTCGCCGCCCGCATAACCGCTCGCTCCCGCCACCGCTGCACGTACCGCCATGGAAACCCTCCTCCTGGATGGCATGACTATACGTTTCGCTGCACGTTTATGCAATCAGCCGAACCGCAGGAGCCAGCGTGCCGAGGTCGGCGGGGAACCTGTCCCTGAGAACGCCGTCGCGGCCGGTGGGGCGGTGGGCCACCGGCCGCGGGAGTCATCGAGGAGATGTGTCCTCCGGGCAGCTTGTCCTCGCCAGAGGTCTCCACGGGCGACCTGCGCCGTCGGGGTCAGGACACGGTCACGTAGATCTTGCGCACGGTTTCGATGGTCTTCCAGACACCGACGAAGCCCGGCTTCATGACAAAGCTGTCGCCTGCCTTGTAGATCACCGGCTCGCCGCCTTCCGGCGTGAGTTCGACGACGCCGGAAAGGATGTGGCAGAACTCGAAGGTCTCGCCCTTGATCGAGCGCGTCTCGCCGGGCGTCGCCTCCCAGACGCCCGTGTGGATCGTTTCCCCACGGGCGTCGTCCTGTGCCCAGGTCTTGTACGTCGGGTCGCCGGAGATCAGGCGTTCCGGCAGCGGACCGGACTCCTTGGGTGCGAAGGAGGGGTCGGTGTCGATGGTCTTCAGGAGCGACATGCTTCTTCCTTTACTGGTGGGAAAACCTCGGCGCGGGTCAGGCAGGCCGCGGACAGGTGGGTGCGGACTGCGCCACGAAATGCCGGAATGACCGGCTCGTCGAGTGTCCACGGGACCCCGCCCCGAGCCCATGCGTGAACTGTCCACTGCGGACACAAGGTTCGGACGTTGTGTCAAGCACACCCGGCGGATCTCCGTGGGGACCGGCCACGGCAGACTGCCTGCATGCAGCTCCCCGCCGAGGCCGTCGCCCTCACCGCGCTGATCGAGGTGGTCCGGATCTCCGCGCTTCCGACGAAGGGGTCCGACCCTTGTCCCGGCCGTGTGGTAGCGCACTGGGCCGGGGGCGAGGTCGCCGACACCCTGGCGCTGATCGAGGAACTGTCGGGGGGCGAGCAGCACCGGTGCGGGTTCTCGCCCGGGTGGAGCGTCCGGGCCTACGGGGACGCCCTCGACACGGCACTGTTCGAGGCCGCGTTCTGCTTCACGTGCCAGGAGGTCCGGATGCGCGGGCCGGTCGTGCCGCCCCCGCTGGCCAGGCAGTTCTTCGACCCGGTGGCCCCACCGGCCCGGGCCCTCCTGGCCCGCTTCCGCGCGGCGTCCGCGCAGGCGGAGAGCTGAGAGCCGGCACCGATGTCAGTGGCGTGCCGTACCTTCGGGCCATGTCGATCACAGCCCGCCTGCGCGACTCGGTGCAGTTGCCGAACGGTGGATCCCTGGTCAACGGCTTCGCCCTCGACGGTCGTGCCGACCGCCCGCCTCGCGCCCTCCTCAGGAACGGGCCCGCGCTGGAGGTCCACGACCTGGCCGGGCTGTTCGCCGCCGACCGCGCGCCGACCGCCGTCTTCCCGCTGCCCTGGCCCGGCTGGCGCGGGGGCGTCCACTCGGTGAGTGCCGACGTGTCGTTCGCGGTGTTCTCGGGCCAGCGGGCGGTGCGGGCCGTGGCCCCCGGCGGAGCCACGCTGTGGGAGTACCGGCACGGTTGCTGGAGCCCGCTCCTCGGGCACCCGCACATGGGGGACGCACAGGAGGTGTGCGACGGGCTGGAGCAGGGGTCCTGCCGCATATCCGACGACGGCCGGCTCGTCTGGGCACACGTCGTGGCGCCGGAGGAGCACGGCGGTCAGGAGTACTGGGTCGTCCTGGACGCCCGGGACGGGCGTGAGCTGGCCCGGCTGCCACTGGACAGCGCGGCCTCCGGCTCCCACCACGTCTCCCACCCTGACGGCGTCCACATGGGGCTGAGCATCGGCATGGGCCAGGACGGCCTCCTGCTGCACTGGGCCCGCTGGGACGGCGCAGAGCTGACCGCCTGGGACCTGAACGAGAGCCTGGACCGCGACCTGACGGACGTCCACCCGGCGCATCCCGGCTTCCTGACCGCCGAGCACTACGGCTCGGACATGAGGCTGCACGCCCTCGACGGCACGGTGCTCGCCGAGCGCGAAGCGGCGGGGGCACGGCCGGAGCCGGGCCGCGAGGCGGACCTCGACGACGAACACGACGAGGACGACGACCGCGACGACGAGGACGAGCCGCTCTGCTGGGACCACGGCGGCGGCTTCGTCGACGCCGACACCGTCATCGCCTCGACCATCGACGCCGCCGACGACCCGGCGGAGGGCCGCCACTGGCTGCTCGACGCGCACACCCTGGAAGTACGCGGCGCGATCACGTATCCCACGCGTTCCGGCCACATCGACAGCCATGTGCGCCCGCTCGGGGACGGGACCTGGCTCACCTACGACGACGCGAGCGGCACGCTGGCCCGCTGGAGCGAAGCGGCGTCCTGAGCGACAGGCGGCCCGTCCGTCCCCGCGTCACGGCGCGTCGAGGACAGCATCCCCCACGTCACGGCAGGGCGAGGACCGCGTCGATCAGGGATCGCATCTCCTCGTCGAACAGGATCGTCCGGTAGTCCCCGTGGGGCGCCAGTCGCCGGTCGGTGTCCCGCACCCGGCGCAGCACCGCACGTGTTTCGTGGGTGACCGTGCCGATGGCGACGAGGGCGCGCAGCGCGTCGACGAAGTAGCCGTAGGAGTCGTCGCCGTCGGCCAGGGGCCGCAGGTACTCCCCGAGGACGGACACGCCCGGTTCCGCCTCGCCCGTGATCGACGCGAGCGCGATCGCGGACCGCAGCCGCAGCCAGCCGTCGCCACGCTCCATGAGCTGTCGTACCCGCTCGGCGTAGGGCGCGGCAGCCGCGCCGAAGTGACCAATCAGGTGGACGGGGCCGTAGAAGGGCTCCTCCTCGGTCAGCACGGCCTCGCCCACGAGCCGCAGCGCCGACGCGATGTCACCGTCGAGGACCGAGGCGGCCCACGCCACCTTCTGGTGGTTGCCCGGGGGGTCGAGGACGGTGGCGCGGCGCACCTCGGGCGCGGCGGACGCCGCGGCCGGTCCCATCGCCACGAGCGCGTCGATCGCGTCCAGCGAGTACCGGGCGTCGTCCAGCAGGGCCACCACCTCCGGCAGCGCGGGCGCGGACGCCTCACCCCACGCGGTGAGGACGCCGAGCAGGCAGCAGGTCAGCCCGCCGCCCTTGCCGTCCTTGCGGAGCAGGGCGCGAATGTCCGGCACCAGGATCTCCGCGTGCGCGGCCAGCGGGGTCAGGACGTCCTCGACCTCCGGCAGGCGGGGGTCGCCCGAGCAGTAGGAGCGCGAGTACTGCCCCTCGTAGGGCGCGTACAGTCGCGCGATCAGGCCCGGCAGGGCGCGTGGGTCGCCGATGCGGGTCAACGCCCAGCGGGCGTGGTCGCCGACGGTGCCCTCAAGGAAGTCGTGCTGGTCCTCGCCCCGGTCGTCGAGGAGGGCGGCGAGTTCGTCGGCGTAGGGGGCCGCGCGGGGGCCCAGTACCGCGAGGAGGTGGGCGGCCCGGTAGCGGACGCCGTCGTCCCGGTCGGCGAGCAGCGCGCCGGCGTGCGGCAGCAGCCGCTCGGCCACGGACGGCAGGTGGACCAGCAGCCGCCACGCCTCGTCGAGCGCGACGCGGCACAGCGGGGCGTCGCCGTTGCGGCGGGCCGCCTCGATGAGGTCGAGAACGAAGTCGAGCATCGTCGGGGGTACGGTGACGAACAGGCCGACCGTCCAGGAGACGACGTCCTCGCGGGTGAACGCCGTCTCGACGTCGGGGACGTACCAAGCCGCCTCGAACAGCGGTCGCACCGCCGGGTCGGTGAGGATCTCCGTCAGCGGCTCCCGTGCCCGCACCGGTGCCTCGGGATCGAACGCCGCCCAGGCGTGCACGGCCGCGACCCGCAGGACGGGGTCGTCCGCTCGCAGCACCTCGGTCACCACCGCCCGTACCCGGTCCGCCGCCTCCGGGCCGGTGGCGCCGGCGGCGGTCCCCAGTTCCAGCAGGACGGCCGGCCGCACCGTCGGGTCCGTCTCCGCCCGCCAGCGGTCCAGCAACGGGCCGACGTCCCCGGCGAGGGGCAGGGCCTCCCTGCGCACCTCGGGGCCCGGGTCCGCCAGCAGTGCCAGGAACACCGGCCGCTGAAGCCGCCATGCCTCGTGCCATGCCTCGTCCACCTGGCCCGGCTCGGCTTCGGCCGCCAACCGGGCGAAGCTCACCAGAAGCCCGACGAGTTCGCGCCGCGTACCGCAGGCCGGATCACC
The DNA here is from genome assembly GCF_055572815.1 of Streptomyces sp. NPDC030296. Lineage (NCBI taxonomy): Bacteria > Bacillati > Actinomycetota > Actinomycetes > Kitasatosporales > Streptomycetaceae > Streptomyces > Streptomyces sp. NPDC030296. The sequence continues at coordinate 282,060 of NZ_JBVICQ010000008.1, read as the reverse complement.
GGCGAGGGCGGCGACGAACGGCAGCGCGGCGGTACTGACGGAGGGCAGGCGTCCGGTGCCGAGCGCGAGGCAGTCGTACAGCGGGTAGCAGTCCTCCTCGGTCGCCGCCTCGCCCTTCAGCGCGAGCCTCCGCAAGGCCGCGCGGGTCCCCGTCGTCGGACACTGTTCGAGCACCGGCTCCAGCCGCTCCCACGGCACGTCGTCCAACGCCTCCACCGCGAAACCCGCCACCGCGCCCCCCATGACCCCGTAACCCGTGACGTTGTGACCCGTGACCTCGTGACCCGTGGTCGTCCGTGTCCCCGCGGTCATCCTGTCACCGAGCACGGCCGCTGCCGAACGACTTTTCGACCGACCGATCGCGGCCGCAGGCGTCCGCCGGGGCGTTGTCAGACCCCCGTGTCACACTGCGTCGCATGTCTCTCGCCGGTCTCACTCTCGACACATGGCGCTCCTTCGCGCCGGCCATCGCGCGGCAGGTCGCCCAGGACGCCGCCGCCCGGGTGGGAGGCCGGGTGGTCCGCGTCGACACCGTCGAGCACCTCGGTGCCCCACTGCACCGTGTGCTGATCGAGCGGGACGGACAGGAGTTCGCCCTGATACCGGGCGGCCGGGTCACGCTCGGTTTCGACGCCGCCGCCTGGCGGCCGACGCCCGAGCAGTCGGCGGACTACGCCCGGAGCGTGGCCGAGGGATACGGGTACGACAGCGACCTCCGGGAACACCTGGCGCAGGTGCTCAGTCCGCGCCGTGACGTGGTGCTGGACGCCGTGCTCATGGCGGTGGAGGGCGAGCATCTGACGGAGCCGCCCGCCGAGACCCCGGCCGTCCTGGCGGCGCGCGGTCTGCGCATGCCCACCTCGGACGAGTGGGAGCACGCCTGCGGTGCCGGCGCCGGCACCCTGTTCCGCTGGGGCGACGACTGCCCCCTGGACCGGGTCCCCTACGACGACCCCACGGGCCCCCAGCACGAACCGAACGCCTTCGGCCTGCGCATCGCGTACGACACGTACACGACGGAGCTGACGAGCGACACCTCGGTGGTGCGCGGCGGCGACGGCGGAGAGTCCGTGTGCGGCGGCTACGGCCATCTGCTCGGCTGGCTGCCCCTGGCCACGGCGAACGTCAACCCGTCGATGGCGGAGTTCGTGTACGGGGAGGACGGCGAGGACTTCTACGAGGACTTCACCGTACGGCCGGTGCTCACGCTCTGAGAGCGGCCCGACCGAGAGCGGCCCGCCGCCGGGCCCGCGGTGGCTGGGCGGCTAGGGGCGTTCCGCCGCCCGCTCCGCGTTGCGCTTCTTGATGCGGGCGCCTTCCTTGCGGACCTCGGCCTGGGTGGCGCGCTCGCGCTGGAGCCACTCGGGGCTCTCGTCCTTCAGCGCCTCGATCTGCTCGGTGGTGAGGGGCTCGGTGACACCGGCGCGGGCCAGCCCCGCGATGGAGACGCCCAGCTTGGCCGCGACGACCGGGCGGGGATGCGGGCCGTTGCGGCGCAGCTCCTGCAGCCAGGCCGGCGGGTCGGCCTGGAGCGCGTTCAGTTCGGCGCGCGAGACGACGCCCTCCCGGAACTCGGCGGGGGTGGCTTCGAGGTACACACCCAGCTTCTTCGCCGCGGTCGCGGGCTTCATGGTCTGGGGTGCGGTCTGGTGCGACGTCATGGTGTCCAGGGTATCGAGCATGTGCGCCATCGCTGACCACGCCCGGAGAGCGGGGGCGACGGCCCGGCCCGATAGCCTGGTCGTGTGACAGGCTCGGATGCATCGCCCTCGTTCCGGCTCGCTTACGTTCCGGGAGTGACGCCCACGAAGTGGGTGCGGATCTGGAACGAGCGGTTGCCCGACATTCCCCTCACCCTCGTCCAGGTGCCCGCCGCCGAGGCGCTCGGCGCGCTGCGGGGCGGCGAGGCGGACGCCGGGTTCGTCCGGCTGCCGGTGGACGGGGCCGACCTCAGCGCGATCCCCCTCTACACCGAGGCCACGGTGGTCGTGGTCCCGAAGGACCATGTCGTCGCGGCCGTCGACGAGGTCTCCACGGAGGATCTGGCGGACGAGATCGTGCTGCACCCCCTCGACGACACCCTCGACTGGGACCGCCCGCCGGGGCAGCCGGCGTTCGAGCGCCCCGCCACCACGGCGGACGCGATCGAGCTGGTGGCGGCCGGGATCGGACTCCTCGTCGTCCCCCAGTCGCTGGCCCGCCTGCACCACCGCAAGGACCTGACGTACCGCCCGCTGACCGGCGCCCCCGAGTCCCGGGTCGCCCTGTCCTGGCCGCAGGACGCGACCACGGACATGGTCGAGGACTTCATCGGCATCGTCCGGGGCCGTACGGTCAACAGCTCCCGGGGCCGCCCCAAGCCCCCCGAGGAAAAGCAGCAGCCGAAGCGCCAGCCCACCGGCGGCACCCGCCGCCGGTCCACCACCGGAAAGCCGACCGCCCGCAACCCCCGGTCCGGCTCCGGCGGCACCAGAACGTCAAAGAGCGGCGGCAGGCCAGGAAAGCCCCGCCGCCGCTCGTGACCCATGATCCGCGACCCCCAAGTCGGGCCGCAGGCCCCTGAATCGGGCCTCAGGCCCGAAAAGGGGCGCGGGGAACTGCGCGACCAGCCCCCACGCGCCCGCAGCCGGACCTCAGACCCGGCGGCCGCCCCTCCTCACCGCTTCTTGATCCGAAGGAACGTCACCGAGTTGGCCGGAAACGTATAGCTGAACTTCCTCGCCACTCCACGGAACGTCGACGTCACCGGCGCGACCGGCGTAGCCGTCTCCGTGTTCACGGCGTCCGGCGCCGCCGCGAGCGTGGTCACCCGCGCAGTGCCCCGGACCTTCGCGGTCCCGAGGTCGACGGCCGTACGCGCGGCGACCGGCTGCGCGTTGACGACCTTGACGATCAGGTCACCGGTCCTGGCGTCCCGCGTCACCACCTGCCGGAACGGCTCAGCCGGCTTGTCGTCGGTGAAGCTGCCCCACTCCTGGCCGTCGAGCAGCAGGGTCACCTCGCGGCCTCGCACCCTGACCTCGATGTCGTACGCGCGGCCCGTCTCGATCGTCCCCGGCTTGGAGATCAGCGACGACTTGCCGCCGTCGACGGCCTGCTCCACCGCGCTGGTCGTGTTGTTCCAGCCGCCGAGGTTCCACCAGTAGTAGTTGCCGGTGTCCTTGACGCCGAAGGCGACGAGGAAGCCCTCCTTGCCCGCCTTCTTCGTGGCCTTCACCTTCAGGTCGTAGTCGTGCCAGGAGGGGTCACCGGCGGAGACCATGGTGTTCTCGGCGGCCACGTCGGTCTGAACGTACTGCCCGTCCTGCACGGACCAGTTGCCGCGACCGGTGTGGGTCCACTGCGAGGCGTCCCCGCTGAAGTCGTCGCTGAGGAGGGTCGCCCCGTCGGCGCTCGTGACCTTCACGTCGTCGTACGCGGCGGTCGTGGCCCAGGTGGACAGGCCCACGGCTCCCGAGATGGGCCCGCTGACCGCGGGGGTACCGGTGGCCGTCGAGGGGACGACCCGGTCCCCGACGTTGTTCATGAACAGCTTCTGCATCTCGTAGTTGGCCGAACCCCAGGACGCGTGGTTGTTGAACCAGATCATGTCGGGGCTCCACTGCACATAGTCCTCGTTGGCGAGGAGCGGTGCGTAGGAGGCCAGTTTGACGACGTCGGCGTTGCGTTCCAGGCCGGTCATGAACGCGGCTTCCGCGAGGGCGTTCTTGAAGGCGTTGCCCCAGGAGGCGTATTCACCGAGGAAGACCTTCGGGCCGTTGCGGTCGTAGGAGTCGTAGCGGTCGTTGTTCTGGAGGAACCACTGGGGGCTGTTGTAGTAGTGCTCGTCGACCATGTCGACGTTCGCCTCGCGGTTCAGTTTCCAGGCGGTGTCGAAGGTGCTGCCCGCGTCGTCGGGGCCGGAGTTCGACACGACCTTGATGTCGGGGTGCTCCGCCTCGATGGCGGCCCGGAACTTCTGGAAGCGGGCGAAGAACTCGTTCGGCAGGTTCTCCTCGTTGCCGACAGCGAGGTGGGTGAGGTGGAACGGCTTCGGGTGGCCCATCCGTGCCCGCACGCGGCCCCATTCGCTGGTGGCGGGCCCGTTGGCGAACTCGATCAGGTCGAGCGTGTCCTGGATGTGCCGCTGGAGCAGGGCCTCGTCGTCGGTGGCCTTGTTCTGGCCGCAGCCGGTGACGAGGGCGGGCACGACGGGCAGCGGCATGGCGCCGATGTCCTCGGCGAACTGGAAGTACTCGTAGTAGCCGAGGCCGTAGGACTGGTTGTAGCCCCAGAAGTTGGCGTTGGTGGCCCGCCGCTCGACCGGGCCGATCGTGTCCTTCCACTGGTAGGCGCGGGTGCGCTCCCAGTCCGAGGCCTCGCTGTAGTCCTTCATGGAGCCGGTGTTGACCAGGCAGCCGCCGGGGAAGCGGAGGAAGCCCGGCTTGAGGGCGGCGATCTTCTGGGCGAGGTCCTTGCGCAGACCGTTCCGGCGGCCCTTGTAGGTGTCGCGGGGGAAGAGGGACACCTCGTCGAGGGCGGCGGCACCGGAGGTGGCGACGGCGAGGCGGCCGTCGGAGCTGGTCCGGGTCGCCTTCAGCACGACGCGGTACTTCGCCCAGCCGCCGGCCGCCACAGCCACCCTTCGGGCCTTCGCCAGCGTGCCGTCGGCGTCCTTCAGGGTGACGGTCAGGGTCGTACCGCTCTCGGCCCGCGCCCACACCGAGAAGTCGTACTTCTTGCCCTTCTCGACGCGGATGCCGGTGTTGTAGCCCGTGTTCGTGACGGCCGAACCGGCACCCAGGGAGAGGTAGACGCGGTTGCGGTCGTTGAGCCGGCCGCTGTCGTTCAGGGCCCGGGCCGAGCCGTCGACCGTCCAGGAGGTGAGGGGGGTGTACGCGCGGTTGTCGGCGGTGGAGTACTCGAAGGACCTGTTCTGGGCGAGTTCGGCGTACAGGCCGCCGTCGGCGGCGCGGTTGATGTCCTCGAAGAAGACGCCGTACATCGTGTCGTCGATCCTGGCGCCCTCGGCGGTGGGGTCGACGGTGATCCTGTAGTCGCTGACGCCCTCGGCGTGGGCGGGGGCCGGGACCGAGGCCACCGCCACCAGGAAGGCGGTGGCGGTGAGACCGAGTCTCCAGCGGGTGCGGGTGCTGCGTGACATGGATACTCCGCGGCTCGTGGTGGGGGTCGAGAGTTGTTCGAAATATCAGACAATGATCAGCGCATCGAACGGCAAGATAGGGAGGAGGTCGGGAGGCGTCAATGGGGCGTGCGGCCACCCATGTGACTCAAGGGAGGCCCGGTATGGGCGAGTTCCGGTCAGTGCCCGATGTGCTGGGCTATCTGTCCGGGAGCTGGCAGGTCACCCGCTCGGTGCGGGATCTCGCGAGCGGTGCGACGGGCGAGTTCTCCGGGACGACGGTTTTCGGCCCGCTGGACGGCGGCGGACTGCTCTACCGCGAGACCGGCATCTTCGTCTGGCAAGGGGTCCCGCGCCCCGCGGAACGCACCCTCCGCTTCCTGCCGGGTCCCACCCCCGGCTCGGCGGACGTCCGCTTCGCCGACGGCCGCCCCTTCCACGACCTGGACCTGACCTCGGGCCACTGGCGCACGGACCACCCGTGCGCCGCCGACCTCTACCGGGGCGAGTTCGAGGTGTACGACGAGGACCACTGGCGGACGACGTGGCGCGTCGGCGGCCCCACGAAGGAGCAGCTCCTGGTCACGGACTACGCACGGGCCGGACACCCCGGGCAGCCGGCGCGGCCCGCGCGCCGGTCGGTCTAGGCGGCGCCCAGCCGCAGGTTCCAGCGGCCCGGCTGGCCCGCGACGGTGAGCGTCGACAAGGGGCGGACGTCCATGTGCCAGTACGTCGACGGCGGCGCCTTGAGCGCGTAGACCAGCGCGGCGCGGAGCACGGAGGGCTCGGCCACGGCGACGATCCGGCCGCCGTCGTCCTTCGGCCGGGTGTCGAGCCAGCTCCCTATCCGGGCGATGAAGGACAGAAGGGACTCACCGCCGTGCGGGGTGCAGCGCGGGTCGGCGAGCCAGGCGTCCACCGCCGAGGGCTCCCGGGCCATGGCCTCCCCGAGGGTGAAGCCGCGCCAGCGGCCCATGTCGCAGTCGCGCAGCGCGGGCTGCGCCAGCGGCGCGTACCCGAGGGCATCGCCGGTGGCCCGACTGCGGGGCGTCGGCGAGCAGTAGCGCAGCTCGGCCGCCGCCAACGGCACCAGTTCGTGGGCGGCGCGCTGCACCTCGTCCCAGCCGGCCTGGTCCAGCGGCCGGTCGTCCTCGAAACGCTCAGCGAGCAGCGAGGAGCAGCGCGCCGCGGCGACGAACGTGACCCGAAGATGCATGCGGAGATCGTGGTGGCCGGAACTGAGCAGGTCAAGAGGTGTTACCCATAGGTTACGAGACACCGTCGGACCCTCACGGGACCGGGCCCGCGCCTACCGGATGGCCGCTCGCGCCCTCCGCCGCGACCACAGGCGCCCTCCCCTGAAGGTCGTTCCGCGCCCCTCCCCCGGAAGCCACCCGCGCGCTCCATTCGCGTACGCCACCTGCTCGCCCGAAGTGTTCTCGTACACACCGTCGTTCATGGCTGGACGTTCGCAGGTCAGAGCACTGTCGAACCGTTCACCGCCGCCCGCAGCCGCCGGACACCCTCGACGATCTCCCCCGTCCCGCTGACCCCGGCGAAGCTCAACCGCAGGTGCGCTGCCGGGGGTTCGGCGCTGAAGTAGGGGCGGCCGGGGGTGACGGCGACCCCCGCACGGAGCGCGGCGGCGACCAGCGCGGCCTCTCCCCCGGAGCCGAGGGCCCGGTCGGTGCCGCCGGTGCCGCCGGGGAGGCGGAGCCACAGGTGGTAGCCGCCGGAAGGGATGTGGGGCAGGGCGAGTTCGGGGAGGTGCAGCCGCAGCGCGGAGGTCATCGCGTCCCGACGGTTCTTCAACTCCCTGGACACCGCCCGCAGATGGCGGGGCCAGGCGGGCGAGCCGACGAGTTCGAGCGCGGCCTCCTGGAGGGGGCGCGGCACGAAGAAGGTGTCGACGACCTGGATGGCGCGCAGCCGTTCGAGAACCGGTCCGCGGGCGGCCAGCGCGCCCACCCGGAAGCTGGGCGAGGTCGCCTTGGTCAACGAGGACACGTGGACGACGACGCCGTCCGGGTCGTCGGCGACCAGCGGCGGCGGCAGCGGCCCCGCGTCCTCGTGCACGAGCCGGCGCACGAAGTCGTCCTCGATCACGAAGGCCCCCGCCTCACGTGCGATCCGCAGCACCTCGCCCCGCCGCCCGGCGGAAAGGGCGGCCCCGGTGGGGTTCTGGAAGAGGGGCTGGCAGACGAAGACCCGGGCGCCGGACGCCTTGAACGCGTCGGCGAGGAGGGCCGGCCGCACCCCGTCCGGGTCCACCGGCACCGGGACCGGCCGCAGACCGGCGGCCCGGGCGATGGCCAGCATGCCGGGGTACGTGGGCGACTCGACCAGCACCGGAGCGCCGGGCGACGCCAGCGCCCGCAGGGCCGTGGTGAGCGCGGACTGGCCGCCCGCCGCGACGATCACCTCGGCCGCCGTGATCTCCCCGCCGATGCTCCGCGCGAACCACTCGCGCAGCTCCAGGACACCCTCGACCGGGGGGCGCGCCCAGACGCCGGGACGTCGCCCGGCCCGCGACAGGGCGGCGCCCATGGCCTGTTCCGGTTGCAGCGCGGGGTGCAGATAGCCGCCGTTGAACTCGATCACGCCGGGCGGCGGGGCGGCGAGGGAGACCAGGACGCCCGAGGCGTCGACCGTGCGCGGGGCCGGCTCGGCGGTGCCGTCCGCGCTCAGCGCGACCTCCTGCCAGGAGGTGTCCCCCACGGTCGCCACCCGGTTCTCACGCGGCCGCGCCCGGAACGCGCCCGCGCCGGGCCGCGTCACCACCAGGCCCTCGGCGGCCAGTTGGGCCAGGGCCCGCGAAACGGTCACCGGGCTCACCCGGAAGCGGTCCACGAGCACCCGACTCGACGGCAGCTTTCCACCGGGTGAGTAGCGGTCGAGCTCCTTTCTGAGCTGTTCCGCCAGTTCCGCGACGCTGCTACGCTCTTGCATGAGAGCACAGAGTAGCGCTATCGACCAGCGAACAGTAGCGGTCGGCACCGGTCCGGCCGAGGTGCGCCGTCCCGTGGGCCGTGGCGGCACCCTTCAGGCGGCCCTCGGTGTGGTCGCCTTCTCCCTCACGTTCCCGGCGACCGCCTGGGGTCTGGAGGGCTTCGGCCCCTGGTCCCTCGTCGCCGTGCGCAGTGTCCTCGCGGCCGTCATCGCGGGCGGCTGCCTGCTCGCCCTGCGGGTGCCGTTGCCCGGCCGCCGGCACTGGACGGGGCTGGCCGTGGTGGCCGCGGGAGTGGTCGTCGGCTTCCCGCTCCTCACCACGCTCGCCCTGGAGACCTCGACCACCGCGCACGCCGCCGTGGTCATCGGGCTGCTCCCGCTGACCACCGCCCTGTTCTCGGCGCTGCGCATGGGCTCGCGGCCCTCGCGCACGTTCTGGGGTGCGGCGCTCGCCGGGGCCGCCGCCGTCCTCGCGTTCACTGTGACGCAGAGCGGCGGCGCCCTCGGTACCGCCGACCTCTACCTCTTCGCCGCGCTCCTGGTGTGCGCGGCCGGCTACACCGAGGGCGGCAGGCTGGCCCGGGTGATGCCCGGCTGGCAGGTCATCGGCTGGGCGCTGGTGTTCTGCCTGCCGTTCAGCGTGCCGGGCGCGCTGCTCGCCCTGTCGTACGAGCCGGTCCAGCTGACCGCGCACAGTGTGACGGGGCTGCTGTGGGTGGCCGCCGGGTCCCAGTTCCTCGGCCTGGTCGTCTGGTACCGGGGCATGGCGGCCATCGGCATACCCCGGGCCAGCCAGTTGCAGCTGGCCCAGCCCCTGCTCACACTGGTGTGGTCGGTGCTGCTGCTGGGCGAGCACCTGACAGCGGCCGCCCCCCTGACGGCCGCGGCGGTGCTCGTGTGCATCGCCGTCACCCAACGGGCGCGGGGCTGAGCGGAGTCCGGGCAGGATCCGATCGGGCCGGCCCGCCGTAGACTCAGGCCACGGACCGATGCTCCCGCGCCTGGTGAGGAGGCCCCGAAGATGCGTGCAACCGTGGGCGACCAGCTTGTCCAGCACGGCAGGGTGGTCGGGCAACACGACAAGGTCGGCGAGATCGTCGAGGTCATGGGCCAGGAGGGCAATCCGCCGTACCGCGTCCGGTTCGAGGACGGGCACGAGGGTGTCTGCTCGCCCGGCCCGGACACGGAGATCCGGCACAGGGAAGCACAGCAGTAGACCACAGGGAAGCACAGCAGTAGACCGGCAGAGCGGGCCGCCGGCTCAGCTCGGTGGCTCCGCCGGCTGCTGGTAGTGGTCGGCGACCACGCGCGCCATCGCCCCGATCTTGTCGACGGTCACCTCCTTGGCCGAGAAGAACACATGCCCGCGCACCTCCGGGACGTCACGGGCCAGTGACAGGTGACCGGACAACTCGGCCGGGTCCTGCCAGGCGGCGGGCTGGGCCGGGTCGCCGGCCTTGTAGAGGGCCTCGCCGATGTAGAGGCGCGTGCCGGTGCCACGCGCGGTCTCGGCCCACCAGGGCAGCAGCTTGGCGTAGTCGGCGGCGGCGAAGCCGATGTTCCAGTACAGCTGGGGGACGAGGTAGTCGATCCAGTTCTTCCGGACCCACTTGCGGGTGTCGGCGTACAGGTCGTCGTACGTCTGCACACCGGCCCGGGTGTCGGAGCCGCGCGCGTCGGTGGCGGCGTTGCGCCACACCCCGAAGGGGCTGATGCCGAACTGGGTGCCGGGCCGGACCGCCTTGATCTGCGCCGCCATCTCCTTCACCAGCTTGTCGATGTTGTCGCGCCGCCAGTCCGCCCGGTTGGGGAAGCTCGCGCCGTGGGTGTCGTACGCCGCGTCGTCGTCGAAGACCTGACCGGCGACCGGGTACGGGTAGAAGTAGTCGTCGAAGTGCACCGCGTCGATCGGGTACTTCCGTACGGCGTCGAGCATGGCCTTCTGGACGAAGGCGCGCACGGCGGGGATGCCCGGGTTGTAGTAGAGCTTTCCGCCGTAGGGGACGACCCAGCCGGGGTTCTCGCGGGCGGGGTGGCCCTCCGCCAGACGGCTCGGGTCGGTGTGGTTGGCGACCCGGTACGGGTTGAACCAGGCGTGCAGCTCCAGCCCCCGGGCGTGGGCCTCCTCGACCGCCGTGCCCAGTGGGTCCCAGCCGGGGTCCTTGCCCTGGGTGCCGGTGAGGTACTGCGACCAGGGCTCGTACGGGGAGGGCCAGAGCGCGTCAGCCGTGGGGCGGACCTGGAAGATCACCGTGTTGAGGCGGCGCGCCACGGCGGTGTCGAGGTGGGCGAGCAGCTCGGCGCGCTGCTGGGCGGCGGTGAGGCCCGCCTTGGAGGGCCAGTCCCGGTTGACGACGGTGGCGAGCCACATGCCGCGCAGCTCACCGGAGGCCCGCCTGCGGCGGTCGGGACCCTGACCGGCGATGGCGGTGCCCGCGGCGACGCCGCCCGCCGCCACGAGTGTGGTCACCGCGGTCGCCCAGAACGCCCTTCGTGACATCCGTGGCTTCCGATGCATCCTCGTACCTCCGCGTACCGCTACGTGCCCGCCTCGTCGCGGACCGTTCGTGGAGCCAGCCTTCCATGTGGTACCCGCGATACTGATCGGTAGCGGCCGGAGGTAACGTGCAGGTTTGGCGCAGGCCCGTACCCCGGGTGTCCGCCGGCCACGTAGACCAGTGAAAGGGACGATGTGACGGACTTCCCAACGGGAGATCTCGCGCGAGTCGGAGTCGTGGGCTGCGGCCAGATGGGAGCGGGCATCGCCGAGGTGTGCGCCCGCGCCGGTCTGAACGTCAAGGTCGCCGAAACCACCGGCGAAGCCCTGGAGATCGGCCGTACCCGGCTGTTCAACTCCCTGTCCAAGGCGGCCGAGCGCGGCAAGATCAGCGAGGAGGAGCGGGACGCCACCCAGGCGCGGCTGAGCTTCACCACCGACCTCGGGGAGTTCGCCGACCGCGATCTCGTCATCGAGGCGGTCGTGGAGAACGAGCAGGTGAAGACCGAGATCTTCCAGGTGCTCGACCAGGTGCTGACCCGCCCCGACGCCATCCTCGCCTCGAACACCTCCTCCATCCCCCTGGTGAAGCTGGCGGTCGCCACGTCGCGTCCGGACCACGTCATCGGCATCCACTTCTTCAACCCGGCCCCGGTGCAGAAGCTCGTCGAGCTGATCCCGGCTCTCACGACCTCCGAGGGCACGCTCAGCCGGGCGCAGCTGTTCGCCGAGAAGGTCCTCGGCAAGCACGCGGTCCGCGCGCAGGACCGCTCGGGCTTCGTGGTCAACGCGCTGCTCGTGCCGTATCTGCTCTCCGCCATCCGCATGTTCGAGTCGGGCATCGCCGGCCGCGAGGACATCGACAACGGCATGGAGCTGGGCTGCGCCCACCCGATGGGCCCGCTGAAGCTGTCCGACCTGATCGGCCTGGACACGATCGTCTCGATCGCCAACTCGATGTATGACGAGTACAAGGAGCCCCTGTACGCCGCTCCCCCGCTCCTCCAGCGCATGGTCGACGCGGGCCGCCTGGGCCGCAAGACCGGCTCGGGCTTCTACACGTACGCCTGATATCGGCGTGCGAACCGGCGCGGGGGAATGCCACAGTCCCTGTCGTGACCTTGATGGACGTACTCGTCGACTTCTCCCGCACCGGCCGGATCGGGCCCCTGCACTGCGGAATGTCCCTGGCCGAGGCCGAAGACCTCCTCGGCCCGGGGCGCCCGCACCCCGCCCACGTCCTGAAGGGCCCCGACATCGACGGCTACCCCTACTCCTGGGACGGGCTGCGGCTGGAGGTCACCCGGCGGGCCGTCAGCGGCATCTGCCTCGACCTCTGGCCCGGTTCGACCGTCAGGCTCCCGCCGCTCGTCCTGCCCGACACGGAGTCCTACGAGACCACCGTCCTCCGCGAGGAGCTGATCGCCGCCCTCGACGGCGTGGGCTGCCGGCATGTGGTCAACGGCAATCTCACCTTCGGCCGTCAATCAAGCATCATCACCCAGCCCGCCGGGGTCTGCGCGGTCTTCAGCGTGCCCGCACGCGACCGCCTCGTGCCCCACCCGAACCGGCACTACCTCTCCGTACTGCACAAGCACGCGGCTTGACATCACTGACGTCCGCGTCGCGTCTCCACCGGCCGAGAATCCCGCCACGGCTACGGAACGTGAGAAGCGGTCCCCCGTACGGGCCCGGCGCCGGAGAGGGCGCCGGGCCCGTCGTATTCACACACCGTGTGCGCGGCGGACACGCATATGCCGCTCGCACACTCTCCCCACGCGCCCACCAGGCGAGTTGACTTGCCGTGCGCATGCAAGGGATGTGACGACTACCGAGACGACTACAGAAAGGAGCGGACTCGTGGCCATCGACCCCGAGCATCCCGTGGTCCACGGTGAACTCGCTGAGTTACGCCGCCGCCTGGACGTGGCGCACGCACGCGTCGAGGGAGGGCTCACCCTGCTGAGTCACCGTGCCGAACAGACCGCCAAGGAGCTGGACGACCTGAGCACACGGGTCGTCACCCTGGAGCACTCCCGCTGGCCGCTGCCCGCGGTCGCGGCGCTCGCAGCCGTGGGAGCACTGGTGGTGGCCATCTGGCAGGCCGTGGGCCGCTGACCGGCGCGGGCGGGACGCCCGGAGGGATCAGCGCCCCGCGTCCTGACCGAGCCTCAGGTGGTGCAGGAGGAGCAGTGCGGCCGCCATGTTGGCGGCCGGGACCTCGCCACGGGCGACCATGTCGGGCACGAGCTTGAGGGGAACCCATTCCCTGCGGTCCGACTCGAAGTCGTCCACCGGGTGACCGACATACGCGCCCTCGTCGGCCCAGTAGATGTGGTGCCGGGCGTCGGTGAGCCCGTTGGAGGGCTCGACGCTCATCAGGTGGTGCAGCGGTCCCGGCCGCCATCCGGTCTCCTCCTCCAGTTCCCGGGCGGCCGCGTCGGCGATGCCCTCGCCGTCCTCGACGACGCCGGCCGCCAGCTCCCACCCCCAGCTGTCGGTGATGAAGCGGTGCCGCCACAGCAGCAGCACCTCGTTGGCCTCGTTGACCACGGTGGCCACGGCGACGGGCCGCAGCCGTATCAGGAAGTGATCGAGGTGCCGCCCGTCCGGCAATGCGACATCTGCGAGATTGACGCTGAACCAGCGGTTCGAATACACAGTTTGTTCGCTCTGTTTCGTCCACTGCACGGTTCTGCCACCTTCCGCCGAGTAAGTGGCAATATCGCAGCAGAAGCGTGGTGACAGCAGGCGCACGGGCGGTGCACGGCCGGGCCGTGGACGCGGTGTCAGAGCGGTACGCGCAGTGCCCCGTCGATGAGTGCGGCGGCCTCCGTGGTCCCCGCGCAGCCGTTTCGCACGAGATGTTCGCGTACCGCCCGCAGTCTGTCGCGCAGGCGCATGGACTCCATTCCGCGCGCCCGCTCGGCCATTTCCACGGCGGTCTCGACCGCCTTGTCGGCGTTGCCCTGCCGTAGTTCGATCTGGCTGAGCATGGCGAGCCGGTGCACCCGGCCCCGGTCGTGCGCCGGGGTGTCGACGGCCGCCGCCGCGTGCTCCGCCGCGGCGGTCAGGTCGCCGAGGCTGAGCAGCGCCTCCGCCACCTGCACATTGACCAGGCCGGGCTGGACATAGCCGGTCTCGTCGGGTTCGTGGCCGCGCCGGATGCGCTCGGCGGCCTGTTCCGCCCGCCGGATGCAGGACAGCGCGCTCGTGCCGTCGCCGAGGTGCGCGTACGCCTTGGCCTGCATCGCGTAGAGGTCCGCCGCGAGGGCCGGGGTGATGTGCTTGCCCGCGGCGCGCAGCGCTGCCTCGGCGAAGGCGACGGCCTGCCGGTACTCCCGCATGAACAGCGACTGGTTGACGAGCAGCGCGATCACATAGGCGCCGAGTCCCCGGTCCCCGCTGGCCTTGGCGAGCCGCAGCGCCTGGTGGAAGTAGCGCTGGGCGAGCCCGTGCGCGTCGGAGTCGTACGCGCAGATGCCGGCGATGGCGACCAGTCCGCCGGTGGCCCGGTGGAGTTGGCGTCCGGTGGCGTCGGTGTAGCTGCCGCGCAGCAGGGGCGCCGCCTCGGCGTTGAGGAATCCGACGATACGGGCGCGGGTCGCGACGCCGCCCGCCTTGCGGTACAGCTGCTCGTAGTGCGATCGGGCGGCGCGCAGCATCTCGATGTCGGCCATGCTGACGCGATGCCGTCCGCCGCGGGAGACGTCGACGTCCTCCGGCGGGTTCTCCCACTCCCACACCGGCATCACGGCGGGTGTTCCGGTGACGGCGGGGGCGCCGAGGACGTGGGGGCGTTGTTGTTCGTCGGAGCGCCACAGGGCGGTGGCGCGCTCCACGAACCCGGAGAGTCCGGCGCCGTGCTGGGAGAGCGCCTCGCCCGGCACGCCGAGACCGATGTCGTCGAGGGTCACGGTCCTCTGCAGCCGCCGGGCGAGCACTTCGCAGATCAGGTCGGGCACCTGGCCGCGCGGTCGCTGCCCCTTCAACCACCGGGCCACGGCGGTGTGTTCGTATCTCAGCGCCAGACCGCGTGCCCGCCCTGCCTGGTTGACGTGTGCGGCGAGTCCGGCGTGCGAGATACCGGCCTCGTCGAGGATCGCGTCGAGCAGGGTGTTGGGCTGCATGGAGGGCCCTCCGGTGGCTCGGTGCCGGCGATTGGCAGCGTAGCGCTTCCGTCTTCACACGGGGTGTGAAGGGAATGCCCGAATTCGGGCTGTACGCGCGCTGTTGCGGAGAGTTTCGGACCGCTTGACTGGAATGCCTCGCAAGAGGCCGACTGGGCCACCGGCTCCCCCTCGTACAGCGCGGTGGCCCCGTCGGGACGAACAGGCTGAGGGCGCTCGGCGGCTACGGCCCGGGGACGACGGGTGGGGTGTCGGCCGTGGGGCCGGGCGGGCCGATCGCGCAGGTCCCCGCGGTTCGGTAAGCGGCGGCGGCCCTCATGAGCCGGTCGTTGCGGATGATCAGTATCGCGATGTCGTCCTTGGGCCGTCCCCCGGTGTGGCGCAGGAGTTGGGTGAAGACGGCACGCAGGACGGAGTGCGGCGAGATGGGGCGGCCCCGCACGGCCTCCGCCAGGGCGGCGGGCAGCGGGAAGAAGCGGCCGTCGCCGTCCCTGGCGTCCTCCACACCGTCCGTGTGGAGGAACAGGGCCTCTCCGGGGAGGAGCCGGCCGCACGGGGTGGCCGGCAGTTCCGCCGGCAGCGGGAACACCCCGAGCGGGGGCAGCGGGTCGGCGCCGGCCATCGGTTCCACCCGGTCGGCGGTCAGCAGATACGGCCAGGGGTGCCCGCAGTTGAGGGCGTGGACCTCACCGTCGGGGGCGATCTCCAGCAGGAGTACGGTCACGAACTCCTCGGTGTCCTCGGCGCGGGCGCGGTCCCGCAGATGCCGGGCGAGGGCGCGGTCGAGTCGGGCGAGGACACCGGTGAGTTCGGCCTCGTCGTGGACGGCCTCGCGGAAGCTGCCGAGCACGGCGGCGACGGTACCGATGGCGGAGAGGCCGTGGCCGCGCACGTCGCCCATCACGACGCGCACGCCGTGTTCGGTGGCGATCACCTCGTAGAGGTCGCCGCCGACGGTCGCGCCCCGGTCGGCGGAGAGCTGTGCGGCGGCGGTGGCCAGTCCGTCGATCCGGGCGGGCAGGGGCCGCAGCAGTACGCTCTGCGCGGCGCCGGCGATCCGGCGCGCCTGCCGCACCTCTTGCAGCAACACCTGTCTGACCTGCAGTACGAGCCCGGCGCCGACCGCGAGGAACACGGCGCTGTTGGCGAGCCGGGCCCCGAGGCCGTTGTTCCGCGCCACCGGGCAGGCCCACGTGTAGGTGACGGCTGTCGCGCCCCACACCGCCGGCAACCCCAGCGCCAGCGCCCGTCGGACAGACCGCCGGTCGGACGGGCGGCGCCTTCGTACCCATGCCCGTGGAGGTGCCCCAGTCCTGATTCGAATCATGCCGTTGGCCCCCCATCAGGCCCTGACAGCGGTACGGCCCAGAGAGGCCGGTCCGATTCTGTCGACCGAATGCCCCGTTCGGGCCAGATCGCCCGAACTTCTCACTCGAATGAGTGAGAAGAAGAGAGGGGGACGTGAAAGGGGCGCGGGGAACTGCGCGACCAGCCGCGGACAACCCGCAGCCGCGAACACGCGCAGCTCCCCGCCCCTTCGACGCTCTCGGCACCCGGACGCCCACGGCGCCCGTGGCGTCCTCGGCGTCCTAGCTCCGCAGAACCGCCCCCGTACGCTCACCCGCGAGGGCGACCGCCGCGTCGCGCGCCGCGGACGCCTCGTCCACGGTCAGCGTCCGGTCCGCGGCCCGGAAGCGGAGCGCGTACGCCAGCGACTTCCGTCCCTCACCGAGCTGCTCCGCGTTCTCGTAGACGTCGAACAGCCGGATGGCCTCCAGCAGTTCACCGGCGCCCTCGCGCAGCGCGGCCTCGACCTCGGTGTGCGGCACGAACTCGTCGACGACCAGCGCGACGTCCTGCGTGGCGACCGGGAACGAGGAGATGCTCGGCGCCTGCGGGGTGTCGTCCCCGACCCGCTCCAGCACATCCAGGTCCAGCTCGGCCGCGCAGGTGCGCGCGGGCAGCCCGAGGGCCTTGACGACGCGCGGGTGCAGTTCACCGGCGTGGCCCACGACGCGCTCGGCGCCGTCGACGACGACCACGAACTCGGCGCAGCGGCCCGGGTGCCAGGGCCCGTACTGGCCCTTGCGGACGATCAGCTCCGCGCCGGCCTCACGGGCGACGGCGCGCCCGGCCTCGACCGCGTCGGCCCAGTCGGCCGGACGGCCCTTGCCCCACCAGCCGGCCTGCTCGCGGGCCCCGGCGAGGACGACGGCGACGTGGCGCGGCTGCTCGGGCAGCGCGGCGTCCAGCGTCGCGATCTCCTCGTCGGTGGGCCGGCGGTCGACCGGCAGCGCGACGGCGACGCCCTGCTCGGCGCGCGGCTGGAAGACCAGCCCCGTCTCGAAGAGGGCCAGGTCGTGCGAGCCGCGGCCGTCGTTGCGCCGCAGCGCGCCGAGCAGGCCCGGGAGCAGCGTCGTACGGAGCGCGGGCTCCTCCTCGCTCAGCGGGTTGGTGAGCCGGACGACACGGCGGGCCGGGTCGTCGGCGTCCAGCCCGAGCTGGTCGAAGACCTGCTCGCTGATGAACGGGTAGTTCGGCGCCTCGACGTACCCGGCGCCGGCGAGCGCCCGGCCGACCCGGCGGTGCAGCCGCTGCCGGTGGGTGAGGCCGCGGCCCGACGGGGGCTTGGGCAGCGTGGAGGGCAGGTTCTCGTAGCCCTCCAGGCGGATGACCT
Organism: Streptomyces sp. NPDC030296; assembly: GCF_055572815.1. Classification (NCBI taxonomy): domain Bacteria; kingdom Bacillati; phylum Actinomycetota; class Actinomycetes; order Kitasatosporales; family Streptomycetaceae; genus Streptomyces; species Streptomyces sp. NPDC030296. The sequence continues at coordinate 264,685 of NZ_JBVICQ010000008.1, read as the reverse complement.
CCTCCGCCAGGTCGTTGATGTCGGCGAGGTCGGGCCGCCACGACGGCACGGTGACGATCAGCTCGTCCTGGCCGTAGACGTCGCAGCCGACCTCCTGGAGGCGGCGTACGACGGTCTCGCGACCGTAGACGACACCCGCGACCTTGTCGGGGTGGTCCGCCGGGACCGCGATGGTGTGCGGCGCGGACGGGGCGATGACCTCGGTGACGCCCGCGTCGGCGGTGCCGCCCGCGAGGAGCACCAGCAGGTCGACGGTGCGCTGGGCGGCGGCGGACGCGGCCAGCGGGTCGACGCCGCGCTCGAAGCGGCGGGACGCCTCCGAGGACAGCTTGTGCCGGCGGGCGGTGCGCGCGATGGAGACCTGGTCGAAGTGGGCGGCCTCGATGACGACCTCGGTGGAGGCGTTCTCCACATCGTCGTGGTCGGCGATCTCGGTGTTCGCGCCGCCCATGACGCCCGCGAGGCCGATGGGGCCGCGGTCGTCGGTGATGACGAGGTCCTCGGCGTGCAGCTTCCGGGTGACGCCGTCGAGGGTGACGATCTTCTCGCCCTCGGCGGCCCGGCGGACGCCGATGGTGCCCTGGACGAGGTTGCGGTCGTAGGCGTGCAGCGGCTGGCCGAGCTCCATCATCACGTAGTTGGTGATGTCGACGGCGAGCGAGATCGGGCGCATGCCGACCTTCTGGAGCCGGCGCTTGAGCCAGATCGGGGAGCGCGCCTCGGGGTCGAGACCGGTGACGGTGCGGGCCGTGAAGCGGTCGCAGCCGAGCGGGTCGGAGACCTGGACGGGGTGGCCGAAGGCGTTCGGGCCGGGCACGTCGAGGAGCGCGGGGTCGCGCAGCGGCAGACCGTAGGCGATGGCGGTCTCGCGGGCGACGCCGCGGATCGACAGGCAGTCGCCGCGGTTGGCGGTGACGGCGATGTCGAGGACCTCGTCGACCAGCTCGAGCAGCTCGATCGCGTCCTTGCCGACCTCGGTCTCCGGCGGCAGCACGATGATGCCCTTGGTGCCGTCGTCGCCCATGCCCAGCTCGTCGCTGGAGCAGATCATGCCGTGGGAGGTCTTGCCGTACGTCTTGCGCGCGGAGATCGAGAAGCCGCCGGGAAGCGTGGCGCCCGGAAGCACGACCACGACCTTGTCGCCGACGGCGAAGTTGCGGGCGCCGCAGACGATCTCCTGGGGCTCGCCGGTGCCGTTGGCCTGGCCGACGTCCACCGTGCAGAAGCGGATCGGCTTCTTGAAGCCCTCCAGCTCCTCGATGGTCAGGACCTGGCCGACGACCAGGGGGCCCTTGAGGTCGGCGCCGAGGTGCTCGACGGTCTCGACCTCGAGGCCCGCGGAAACGAGCTTGGCCTGGACGTCACGGCCGGTTTCGGTCGCCGGCAGGTCGACGTACTCCCGCAGCCAGGAAAGCGGGACCCGCATCAGATCTCCATCCCGAACGGCCGGGTGAACCGGACGTCACCCTCGACCATGTCTCGCATGTCTTCGACGTTGTGGCGGAACATCAGCATCCGCTCGATGCCGAACCCGAAGGCGAAGCCGCTGTACTTCTCCGGGTCGACACCGCAGGCGGTGAGCACCTTGGGGTTGACCATGCCGCAGCCGCCGAGTTCGATCCAGCCCTCGCTGGAGCAGGTGCGGCAGGGCCGGTCGGGGTTGCCGACGGACTCGCCGCGGCAGACGTAGCAGACCATGTCCATCTCGGCGGACGGCTCGGTGAAGGGGAAGAAGTTGGGCCGCAGCCGGGTCTTCATGCCCTCGCCGAACAGCGACTGGACCATGTGGTCGAGCGTGCCCTTGAGGTCGGCCATGGTCAGGCCCTCGTCGACGGCGAGCAGCTCCACCTGGTGGAACACCGGGGTGTGCGTGGCGTCCAGCTCGTCGGTGCGGTACACGCGGCCGGGGCAGATCACGTACACCGGCAGCTCGCGGTCGAGCAGGGAGCGGATCTGGACGGGCGAGGTGTGGGTGCGCAGGACGACACCGGACTCGGTGCCCCCCTGGGGGCCCTCGACGAAGAAGGTGTCCGCCTCGCCGCGGGCCGGGTGGTCCGGGCCGATGTTGAGGGCGTCGAAGTTGAACCACTCGGCCTCGACCTGGGGGCCCTCGGCGACCTCGTAGCCCATGGCCACGAAGACGTCCTCGATGCGCTCCGAGAGCGTGGTGAGGGGGTGGCGGGCGCCGGCCGGTACGCGGTCGTAGGGCAGCGTGACGTCCACGGCCTCCTCGACGAGGACGCGCGCGTCGCGCTCGGCCTCCAGTTCGGCCTGGCGGGCGGAGAGGCCCTTGTTCACGGCGCCGCGGGCCTGGCCGACGAGCTTGCCGGCGGCGGCCTTGGCATGCGGGGGCAGGGCGCCGATCTCGCGGTTGGCGAGCGCCAGCGGGGAGGTGCCGCCGGTGTGGGCGACCTTGGCCTCCTGGAGCGCGTCGAGGGAGTCCGCGGCGGCGAAGGCGGCGAGCGCCTCGTCCCGCATGCGCTCGATCTCTTCCGGTTTCAACGCCTCGACCTCTACAGGGTCGTACGACTTATTCGGTGCCGACATCTCTTCCCGTGCTTCCGGTTGGCTGGCTGAAGGTCCCCGTCACACCGACTCGTGGACGAATCGTCTCCGCTATGGGGACGCAAAGGTGCCAAAGGCCGAGTCTAACGGGGTTGAGGTGTGCGAACGCGCCCGCGGGGCGGCTAGGCCAGATAGGCCGGGGCCCCCACGGGCAACGTAAATCGGAACTCGGCGCCGCCGCTCGGGGCGCGTCCGACGGTGATGGTGCCGCCGTGGGCTTCGACGATGCCCTTGACGATGTACAGCCCGAGGCCGGTGCCACCGCGCTTGCTGCCCCGCCAGAAGCGGGTGAAGACGCGGTTCATGGACTCCTCCGGGATACCGGTGCCCTCGTCGCTCACCGTGACCGACGTACCGGTGTCCTCCCCTTCGCGGGGGGACGCCGTGGGCGTGACGTCAATCGTGACGGTTCCCTCGCCGTGCCGCACGGCATTTTCCAGCAGGTTGCTGAGCACCTGGTCGATCTTGTCGGGGTCGGCCCACAGGTCGGGCAGCGGCTGCTCGATGCGGAGCAGGAACCGGTCGGCGGGCTGTCCCGCCGCGACGTACGCCTGGATGTGCCGGCCGACGGCCGCGCCTATGTCGACGGGCTGCCTGCGCACCTCCAGCCGCCCGGAGTCGATGCGGGAGATGTCGAGCAGCTCGGCGATCAGCCGGGTGACGCGGTTGGCGTCGGCGTCGACGGTCTCCAGCATCAGTTTCTTCTGGTCGTCGGTGAACCGCTCCCACTTGGCGAGCAGGGTCGCGGTGAACCCCTTGACCGAGGTGAGCGGCGAGCGCAGTTCGTGGGCGACCGTGGCGATCAGCTCGGCGTGGCTGCGTTCGGTGCGGCGCCGGGCCTCGGTGTCCCGGAGGGAGACGACGACACGGCGGACGGGGCCGGTGGGTTCGGTGCGGATGTACCGGGCCGACACGAGGACCTCGCGGGCGCCGGGCAGCAGCAGGTTCCGCTCGGGCTGGCCGACACGGATGGCGAGGCCCCCGTAGGGATCGGTCAGCTGCCACCAGCGGCGGCCTTCGAGGTCCTCCAGGGGCAGCGCCCGCTCCAGGGGCAGTCCGAGGGCGTCGGCGGCGGGGACGGCGGTGATCCGGGCGGCGGCGGCGTTGAAGCAGATCACGCGGCCCTGTTCGTCGGCGACGACGAGCCCGTCGGGGAGGTCGTCGGGGTCGATGCCGAGTCCGGCGATCTCGGCGTGCGGCGCCGTGGGTGTGGCGCGCGCGTCGCGGCCCCCCAGTGTGCTGCTCGTGCCGACCCTCATCCCCGTACCCCACCTCTTCCGTTGTGCAGTGGGCCCCCGAGCCCGTCACCCTACTAGCTGGGAGTGACGGTGCGGCACCCTCCGAAGGCGCGCTGTGCACGGGCGGACGCGTAGAGACATACGGCGGCGGCGGTCGCGAGGTTCAGGCTCTCCGCCTTTCCGTGGATGGGGACCCGTACGACGGCGTCGGCGAGCGCCCGGGTCTCCTCGGGGAGCCCCCAGGCCTCGTTGCCGAACACCCAGGCCGTGGGTCCGCCCATGGTGCCCTTGTCCAGCTCGTCGTCGAGGTCGTCCTGGCCGGCGCCGTCGGCGGCGAGGATGCGGACGCCGGCGTCCTTGAGCCCCGCGACGGCCTGCTCGACGGGCACGCCGACGGCGACGGGCAGGTGGAACAGCGACCCCACGGAGGCCCGGACGGCCTTGGGGTTGTAGAGGTCGACGGACGCGTCGGTGAGGACGACGGCCTCGGCGCCGGCGGCGTCGGCGCACCGCAGGACGGTGCCGGCGTTGCCGGGGTCGCGGACGTGGGCGAGGACGGCGACGAGCTTGGGGCGGGCGGCGAGGATCTCCTCGAAGGGGGTGTCGAGGAAGCGGCAGATCCCGACGAGCCCCTGCGGGGTGACGGTCGTGGAGATGTCGGCGATGACGGTCTCGTCGGCGAGGTGCACGCGGGCACCCGCGGCGCGGGCCTCGCCGACGATGTCGGCGTAGCGCTCCGCGGCGTCGACCGTGGCGAACAGCTCGACGAGGGTGGAGGTGCCGTCGGCCGGCGCGCGGTGAGCCGCCGCCTCCCGCACCGCCTGGGGGCCCTCGGCGAGGAACAGGCGGTCCTTGCCCCGGAAGTTCCGCTTGGCGAGCCGCCGAGCGGCGGAGACCCGGGCGGAACGGGGAGAGATCAACTCGGGGGCGGCGGACAATGGATCACCTTCGGGTCGGGCGGGGGATGGTGGAGGGGGCGCCTTGGGACTCGGGGGTACGGGTTCGTCGGCGGGTGCGGGTGGTGTGTGGTTTCTCGCGCAGTTCCCCGCGCCCCTGAAGGGAACGGGCCTGCGGCCCGCCCTTCATGAAAAGCACGGGGCGCAGCCCCGGTCGCTTTTCAGGGGCGCGGGGAACTGCGCGAACAACCCCCACCCGCAGCCGTCAACCACCCGCACCCCCGAGACGGCAGGCGTAACAAACACCCGGACCCGCAAGCCTCGAAAGGCCCACGGGTCCGGGGTTCACATCGACATCCGGCTCAAGGCCAGCGCGGCGTCACGCGGCCTTCGGCGCGTTGACGTCCGCCGGCAGCGCCTTCTGCGCGACCTCGACCAGCGCGGCGAACGCGGTGGCGTCGTTGACGGCCAGCTCGGCGAGGATCTTGCGGTCGACCTCGATGTTCGCGGCCTTCAGACCCTGGATGAAGCGGTTGTACGTGATGCCGTTGGCGCGGGCAGCGGCGTTGATGCGCTGGATCCACAGCTGACGGAAGTCGCCCTTGCGCTTCTTGCGGTCGTTGTAGTTGTAGACCAGCGAGTGGGTGACCTGCTCCTTGGCCTTGCGGTACAGGCGCGAACGCTGACCGCGGTAGCCGGAGGCCTGCTCGAGGATCGCCCGGCGCTTCTTGTGGGCGTTGACTGCCCGCTTGACGCGTGCCACTTTTTAACTCCTTGTAGCGGGGCCGTGGTTGTCCTCACACGGCCCGAAATTCGATTGGGTCCCGGTCCTGACGTACGGCGCTGGGTGATCGACGGACGATCAGCGCCGCTTCGTCACTTGCCGAGAAGCTTCTTGATCTTCGCGGCGTCGCCCGGGGCCATCTCGGCGTTGCCGGTGAGGCGACGCGTCACGCGGGACGACTTGTGCTCGAGCAGGTGGCGCTTGCCGGCGCGCTCACGGAGCACCTTGCCGGAGCCGGTGACCTTGAAGCGCTTGCTGGCACCGCTGTGCGACTTGTTCTTCGGCATAGCGCCGTTCTCTCCTCGTCAGTGGCGCTCCGGTGCCCGGTCGCTAAACCGGGCACGACGGAACGTCATTTCTATCGGTTGACACCCCGGACTCGCGTCCAGGGCTTCCCCCGGACTGTCGTCCAGGGGACTTACGCCTCGGCGGGCTCCTCGGCAGGCGCCTCGACCTCGACGGGCCCGGCCTCGGCGGCGTTCTGCGACTTGCCAGGGTTGGCCTTCGCTTCCGCCTTCCGCGCTTCCTGAGCCTGACGGGCCTCGGCCATCGCCTCGGTCTTCTTCTTGTGCGGACCGAGGACCATGATCATGTTGCGGCCGTCCTGCTTCGGGTTCGACTCGACGAACCCGAGCTCCTGGACGTCCTCCGCGAGACGCTGCAGCAGCCGGTAGCCCAGCTCGGGCCGGGACTGCTCGCGACCACGGAACATGATCGTGATCTTGACCTTGTCGCCCTGCTTGAGGAACCGGACGACGTGACCCTTCTTGGTGTCATAGTCGTGCGGGTCGATCTTCGGCCGGAGCTTCATCTCCTTGATGACCGTGTGCGCCTGGTTCTTGCGCGCCTCACGGGCCTTCATGGCCGACTCGTACTTGAACTTCCCGTAGTCCATGAGCTTGCAGACCGGCGGACGTGCGTTCGCGGCCACCTCGACCAGGTCGAGGTCGTACTCCTGCGCAAGCTCCAGGGCCTTGGCAAGCGGAACAATTCCGACCTGCTCGCCGCTGGGACCGACAAGTCGCACCTCGGGAACGCGAATCCGGTCGTTGATGCGGGGCTCGGCGCTGATGGATCCTCCTCGGTAGCACCCCACGACGGTCTGGCGGACCGCCGTGTCATGTCTGGTTGACATAAGGACCAACCATCGCGGCGCATGAAAAATGCCCCGGACGGGACACAGGCGGGGCTCCAATGACTGCCGGAGCACCGCCGCGGTGGCCGCGGGGCGCGATTCGGACGACTCCACCGTCCGTACGGAACGGTGGGGGCCGTCTGACCGGTGACCTGCCGTCCCGGAGGATGGTCAGGTGGGAGTTCGGAGCCTCCACTTGCGGGCCGGGCACACAAGTGTCCAGCCGGTCGTAGTCATAACCATAGCGGGTTCAAACCTGGGGTGCCAATCGGGGCGCAGCGGACTCCCGCAGGTGGGAGCGTACGCGCCGGGGCCTATCGTGTGGGGCATGAGTGACACCCCTCCTGAGTCCCCCGAGTCCCCCGACTTCGACTCGATGACCCGTGACATCGCCGAGGTCCCCGCGGTCGAGGTGATCGTGACGGTCGCCGTCAATCTGATGAGCGCCGCCGCGGTGAAGCTGGGTCTGACCGAGGAGGGCGACAAGTACAAGGACCTGGACGAGGCCCGGAAGCTGGTGCACGCCCTCGCCGGTCTGCTCGACGCGTCCACGACGGAGATCAGCTCGTTCCACGCGGCGCCGCTGCGCGACGGTCTGAAGTCGCTGCAACTGGCGTTCCGCGAGGCGTCGGTCGTCCCGGACGACCCGGGCCAGGGCCCGGGCGAGAAGTACACCGGCCCGTTCTACGGCTGAGTCAGTCCTTCACGTACAGGGGCTCGCCCGGAGGCGTGGTTCCGGCCGGCAGGAGTGCCAGGTCGAGGCCGCGCACCAGGCGGGCCCTGAGTGTTTCGTCGGCGGCGAGCCGTGAGGCGACCGCGCGGGCGGCCTCGGCGGGGGCGGCGGCGGGGGCGAGGACCAGGGCGAGGGTGCCGTCGGACTGTCCGGGCCCGAGGTGGGCGCGGAGCACGGAGGGCTCAGCGGCCACGGCCGCGCGCACCGCGGCGATGACGGCGGGGTCGGCGAGCGGGTCGGCCGTCGTACGTCCCTCGGCGAGCGCGAGCAGCGCTGATCCGGTCAGCTCGAACGGCACGGGCCCCGCCAGGTCCAGGACGAGGGTGTCGGCCTTCTCGTGCGCGGCGGCCTGGAGGGCCTGGTGCGTCGGTACGGCGACGGGGCGGGCGGCGGGGTCCCAGCGGGCGAGGGAGTCGGTGGAGGTGAAGGCGGGCAGGGCGGTGCGGTGGCCGGCCTTCAGGGTGGGTACGGCCATGTCGCTGGTCTTCTCGCGGCGCAGCCCGTTCTCGTCCTCCTCGACCTCTCCGAGCACGGCCACGACGGGCACGAGCAGCCGGGCGTCCTTGAGCGCTTCGAGGACGGGGCCGACGGCGGTGCGGTCCTCGGCCCAGGCGGTGAGCGCGGCGCTCAGCCGGGGGTCGGCGGAGCCGTCGTCGTCGGAGTAGCCGGGGTCGGGGATGTTCTTGTTCGCCACGGTTGTCGACCCTATCGGGGGAGGTCTCCCGGGCGTTCTCCGGGCCGGAAACGTGACCGTCACCTCACTCACAGCTTTCTGAGTATGTCCTGACCTGGCTCTAACATCCGCCTAACCCACCGCACAGCGCGACCCACCACCATCGCGGCATGCCTTCTCGCAGAGCCCGTCGCCGGGCCCGCCCGGCCGTGCGCCGCCCCCTCCTCTGTGCCCTCCTGGCCGCCGCCCTCATGGTGTGCGGGACCGCCGCCGGGACCCTGTACGTGACGGCCCGCGCGCAGGACGGCGGGGGCGCGGCCGTATCGTCGGCGGCGTCATCGTCGGTATCGCCCTCGGCCTCCGCTTCCACCGCGCCGGGCGCGGACGTGGAGGAGGCGTCGGTGGAACCTGTGGCGGTGCCCGAGGTCGATCACGACGCGCTGCTCGCGACCGCCCTGGCGGAGGTGCCGGTCGAGGGCGGGGCGGCGTTCTCGGTGGCCGTGCTGGACATGGGGTCCGGGGCCGGCGCTGTCTACGGGGACGGGCGGTTCGAGACCGCGAGCATCGTGAAGGTGGACATCCTGGCCGCGCTGCTGCTCCAGGCGCAGGACGCGAGCCGGGGGCTCACGGCGCGGGAGAAGGCGTACGCCGCCACGATGATCCGCGACAGCGACAACACGGCCGCGACGGCGCTGTGGAAGGCCATCGGTGAGGCGGGGGGCCTGAACGCGGCGAACGAGCGGTTCGGTCTGACGGGGACGGTGGGCGGCGACGGCCTGTACTGGGGCCTGACCCGCACCACGGCGGTCGACCAGCTCGTCCTGCTCCGCCAGGTGTTCGGGGACGACGACGAGTCGGAGCTGAGCGGGGCCTCGCGGACGTATGTGCGGCGGCTGATGGGGCAGATCGCAGTGGGCCAGGACTGGGGGGTGTCGGCGGCGGCGGACGGCTCCACGGATTCCTCCGGCGTGCGGTTCGCGTTGAAGAACGGGTGGCTGCCCCGTACGGCCACCGGGCTGTGGGTGATCAACAGCGTCGGCCGGGTCACCGTGGACGGGCGGGACTGCCTGGTCGCCGTGGTGTCGCACGGCAACACGACGAAGGCGAAGGGGATCGCGCTGGTCGAGGCGGCGGCCAGGGCCGGGGTGTCGGTGTTCTCTTCGTGATGGCCGGTCGGGCACCGTGCGACGTCCGGGAGGGGGCTCGCGGCGGGCTCCCCCCGTCGTGTCAGATCAGGAACTCGTCCGGTCGTCGGCGGTCGCCGCGCCAGATGACGACGGCAGTGATGAGAAGGGCGACGCCGAGGCCGCCGGCGGCGGGGGCCGCCCAGCCGGAGGCGGTGTCCTCCTCCTTCACGGGGTCGGGGCCGGGGCCGAAGTACTTGCGGCCGTACGCCGCGGACGTGAGGTCGTCGGGCCTGAGCCTGCCGCCCTCCCTGATGGCGGCGGCCGGGTCGACGAAGCCGAACCCGCGGGAGTCGTCGCGGCCGCCGACGGGGGCGTCACGGGCGGTGTCCTCCAGGAGCCGTTTCACCTGGGCCGGGGTCAGGCCGGGGTGGGCCGCCTTGACGAGGGCGGCGGCGCCTGAGACGAAGGCCGCGGCGGCGCTGGTGCCCCAGCCCTCGTAGTACTTGCGGTCGGGGTCGGCGATGACGACGTCGACGCCGGGCGCGCTGACGGTGGCGTACCAGCGGCGGGTGGAGAACGGGGCGCGGTCGCCGTCCTCGTCGACGGCGGTCACCGCGATGACGCCCGGGTAGGCCGCCGGGTACGAGACGTGGTCACCCTTCTTGCCGCCGTTGCCGGCGGAGGCGACGACGACCGAGCCCTTCTTCAGGGCGTACTGGACGGCCGCGTCCTCGGAGGGCTCGGGGTGGGCGGACTCGGAGTCGTCGCCGAGGGAGAGGTTGATGACGTCGGCGCCCTGGTCGGCGGCCCAGCGGATGCCCTCGGCGAGGGCGTTGCCGCGGGTGCTGCGGGCCTTGGAACGAGCGGAGTCGCCGTCCTCCAGGATCACGCGGACGGGCAGGATCCGCGCCTCGGGGGCGATGCCGAGGACACCGTCGCCGTTGTTCACGCCGTGGCCGTGACCGGCGATGATGCCGGCCATGGCGGTGCCGTGCCGGGCCCAGGAGCGGTCGCCCCGCGAGGCCCCGAAGCCGACCAGGTCCCTGGTCGGGAGGACGTTCCCGACGAGGTCGGGGTGCTCGTCGTCGACGCCGGTGTCGAGCACCGCGACGGTGATCCCCTCCCCCTTGGTCGTCCGCCATGCCTCCTGGGTGTGCATCGCGTCGAGGGCCCACTGCTGGTCCCGGATGCCGTCGGCGTGGGCGGTGGTGGAGGGCAGGAGGGCCAGGGAGAAGGCGAGCGGGAGTGCCAGGAGGGCGGTGCGCCGGGGGTGGCGGGCACGGCGGGTCCGCGCCGGTGTGCGGGCGGCGTGCACCGGGTCCCCCGCCGTGGCGATGGTCGCGGTCGGTGCCGGCTTCCCGGGCTCGGGGTACGACGTCACGCGGGTCGGGGCCTTCTGTGCGTGCGCGGCGGTCGGGGAGGGGCGGGCCTGCCGGATGCCCTCGGCCGCGTCGGCGCGCCCGGTCTCGCCGACGCGTTCTGGGCCGCCGACGGGCCTGACCTCGTCGACGCGTTCTGGGTCGCTGACGAGCCTGACTTCGCCGACAGGATCGGTGCCGCCGACGAGCCTGGCCTCGCCAATGGGTTCGGTGCCGTCGGCGCGGCCGGTCTCGTCGGTGCTTCCGGTCTCCTCGGCGGTCATGAAGGCTGCTCCGAGGCGGACGCGGCGGTCTTGCGGAGGCCGCGTTCGATGCGGTCGGCGAGGCCCTGGGCCTCGTGACCGAGACCGGCCTGGGCGGGGGCGGTGGTGGCGTCGGCCTGCATCGCGTCCTCGGCGGGCTGCGGTTCGGAGACGGTGCGGCCGTCGGCGAAACCGGAGACCGCGTACACGACGACAGGGACGTCCGTGAGGACGGAGATGGTCCAGGAGGCCCGCTGGTCGTCGCCGAAGCCGGCGGCGACGGTGCCCTTGGCCGCGTACGGGCGGGGCATCAGGTCGATGCGCCGGTCGAGGCCGTCGCGCGCGAAGTGGGTTTTGAGGGTCGCCATGCCGGTGGGGTCGGCCTTGGTGAACATCAAGCCGACGGTGGTGACGTTGCTGCGGGTCGCGTCGGTGTAGGTGGCGCGCAGCAGGCGCAGGCAGCCGACGGGGGCGAGGGCCTGGCGCAGCAGAGGGTCGAAGGCGTCGGCGCAGCCGCTGTCGGGGGCGACGGCGACGCGGGTCCAGGTGCGGTCGGTACCGCCGGGGCCGGCGCCCTCTCCCTGCACGGTGGGGGGGAACAGTTCGTCGACGGGTACGCCGTGCCAGAGGGCGCCGGCCGCGGCGAAGCCCACGCGGGTGCCGTCCGGACCCGGGTCCCCGGTGAGCCAACTGCCCGCCGCCGCGCCGCCGATGAGGCCGACGCCGAGCACCACGCAGGCAGCCATGGCCGCGGCGCGGGCGCCGGTCGGGCGCGGCCTGCGTCGTACGTCGCCGTCCGACTCGGCCGAGGTCCACGGCGAGGTGTCGGGCTCGGCGAGCGTCACGTAGGGCCGCCCGGAGCTGCCGCCGAGCGCGTCGTCGATGGCGTCGGCGGACCGTCGGGAGGCCCCGGAGGGCGGCTGCCAGGCCCCCGGATGGCCGGGATCCCCGGGCCGCGGCCGTCGCCCGGCGTCGGCACCGCCGTCCCCGGACAGAGAACCACGCGGCTCCCCCTTCGCCCCGGGCAGGGAACCCCCGGCCCCTGCGGGCACACTCCCGCGAACCGTGGAAGCGGAGGGTGCCCCCTCGGGGCGCGGCGGAACACCACCGGAGGACTGCCCGGGGAGGCGGGCCGGGTCCGGAGTACTACCGGAAGCCCGTGCGGCAGGACGCGCAGCGGGGGCGACGGACGGCTGTCCGGCGGGGCGGGAGGCAGCGGCACCGGGCTGCCCCGTCAGCCGGTCGGCCTGGCGGGGCGGGGCGGCATCGACGCGCGCTTCGGGCGCACCCGGCTCCGAAGTGGCGGCACGTGCGGCGTGGCGCGGCGTCGGCGTCGGCGTCGGCGTCGTGAGCCTCGCGAGGCGGCCCGTCTGACGGGGCGCGGAGGCGGGCGGGGTGTCGGGGAAGCGGGCCGAGGCCGCGGGGGGTGGCGGGGTCGCGCCGCTCGCCGCGGCGGTCCTGCGGAAGTCGGAGAAACGCGGGTGTTCGGCGTGGTTCCGTGCAGCCGGGCCATCGTCCGTCTCGGAGCCCTGCGAAGGTTCCCCGCCGGGGAACAGGCCGTGCGGAGGCCGCTGCGCGTCCGCCGGGTCCCGTCGCCGGTCGTCCCAGAGCGCGCCGCCCTGCGTCGTGGAGGGTGCAGAGGAGGGGCGGGGCGGAGCGGTGGGCCGTGCGGGCACCCCTGTCGTGGGCGGTCGCTGCGGACGCCGGGGCACGGCCGGCGTCTCCCCGTTCGACGGCGCCCAGCCCGGCCGCGGCGGCAGGGTCGACGCGGAACCGTTCGAGGGCCGCGCCCCCGACTCGCCCCCGCGTGGGCCGGCAGGCACCGCTCCGTCAGGGCGCCCCGACGACGGCCCGTCGAAGGCGCGCCCGGCGAAAGCGCCTCCCGCCGAGTCACCCCCGGCGAAGGCACCCCCGTCGGACGCGTTCCCGTCGGATGCGTTCCCGGCCGAAGCACGGGCACCGCCTGAACCGGTGGTGTTCCCGGCGGGCGGACGGCCACCGGGACCGGCCCCGAAGAACGGGCGCGGTCCGAACGCACTCTCACCCGTCAAGGGCGTCCTGGACGGCCGTCCGCCGTTCGCCCGCGCGTCGGAGGCGCTGTCGCCCGTGGGGCGTGCGCCGGAGTTACTGCCGAGGAAGGGCCGTCCCCCCGGCGCACCACCAGGACGCGGGCCGGAAGTGCCGTCGCCGGGCGGGCGTCCGCCTCGCGGGGTGTCGGCGGTGGGGGTGGGCTCGCGGCGCGGCGGCGGGGTGTCGGTGGGGGGCACGGTGCTCTGCGGTGGGGTGGTGGGCGGCGCGGGGACGTGCGGCGGTGTGGCGGGGCGCCTCGGTGGGCGCGGGGGGATGGAGGCGCGACGCGCTTCCGTGCTCATGCACCCCCCGTTTCCTCGTGCCCGGGCCGACCCGGAACCGTCCGGGTCCCGGTCACCCGTGGGAGCGACCGGCACGCATGCGACGGGTTCGCTCCCATGGACATGCGTCACACCACGGGCCGACCGCACCCGTGGTCACACCACACGCAAGCCATACCCGTGGCAGCGGATCGGCATCCCCGTCGAGGTCGTCCCCTGCGTTCGCGTCACTCTACGGGTTGCCCGGGGTCGAGCGGGAACCAGTCGGCGGCACCGGGGCTTTAGCCCGGAACGTCCCCCTACCCTGCGGTAATCATGTCTGGCAGGCTTCGTTCATGACTGCGCGCGCCGCCGACCGGGCCCGCTACGACCGGGCCACCGCTCATCTCGACGCACCTCTGGCGATCGTCGACCTCGACGCCTTCGACGCGAACGCCGACGACCTCGCCCGAAGGGCCGGCGGCAAGCCGATCCGCGTCGCGAGCAAGTCCGTTCGCTGCCGGGCGCTGCTGGAGAGGGTCCTGGCCCGTGAGGGCTTCCAGGGCATCATGTCGTTCACTCTCGCCGAGTCCCTGTGGCTGGCCCGTTCCGGGTTCGACGACATCCTCCTCGCCTATCCGTCCGCCGACCAGGACGCCTTCGCGGAACTGGCGGGCGATCCCAAGCTCGCCGCCGCCGTCACCGTGATGGTCGACGACCCCGCCCACCTCCAGCTGATCGAGCACTCGCGGCGCGGCGGCACCGAAGTGGTGCGTGTCTGCCTGGAGTTGGACACCTCCCTGAAGCTTCTCGGGGGCCGGGTGCGGATCGGGGCGCGGCGTTCGCCGCTGCACTCCCCCGAGCAGGTCGCCGAGGTGGCGCGGGCCGTGGCCGAGCGGCCGGGGTTCAAGCTGGTCGGGATCATGGCGTACGAGGGCCATATCGCCGGTGTGGGCGACTCGGTGGCCGGGCGGCCCCTGCGTTCACGGGCGGTGCGGCTGATGCAGGCCACCGCGAAGAAGGAACTGGCCGCCCGCCGGGCCGAGGTCGTCCGTGCCGTGCGGCGGGTGGCGCCGGACCTGGAGTTCGTCAACGGCGGCGGCACGGGCAGTGTGCAGCACACGGCGGCGGAGGACGCGGTCACCGAGATCGGCGCCGGGTCCGGGCTCTACGTGCCCCGCCTCTTCGACAACTACACGTCGTTCAGCGGGCGTCCGGCCGCGCTGTTCGCGATGCCCGTGGTCCGGCGCCCGGGGGTCGGCGTGGTCACCGTGCTCGGTGGCGGGTATCCCGCCTCCGGTGCCGCGGGGCCGGACCGGTTGCCGGTGCCGTATCTGCCGGAAGGGCTGAAGTACGACCCGCAGGAGGGGCCGGGCGAGGTGCAGACCCCGCTGCTCGGCGCCCCGGCGGACGATCTGCTGCTCGGCGACAAGGTGTGGTTTCGGCATGCCAAGGCCGGTGAGCTGTGCGAGCGGTTCGACGTGCTGCACCTGGTGGAGGGTGACGAGGTGACGGCGACGGTCCCGACGTACCGGGGCGAGGGCCACACCTTCCTGTAGGACCCGGTGGTGCGCCCGGACCCGCCGTGTCATCGCGGGCCCAGGCTGCTGCCCACTCCCCCGCCGGTCTTCTCGTCGCCGACCGCCCGGATGCCCCGGACGATCCGGTCGATGTCGCCGACCGGCGGGCCGTCGTGGCCCGCGTCGACGGCGAACCGGACGAGGACCGGCGCCTCGGAGCCGACGCTGGACGGGAAGACGAGGGACTGGACGTACCCGCCGGGCCCGGCGTCGGTGGTGACCCGCCAGCGCACGAAGTAGCCGGCGCGCCCCGCGACGGCGACCGAGCCGGAGCCGACGACCTCGTGTCCGGTGATGCCGTCGTACGGGCGCCGGTCCAGGTCGTCGCGGTCGTACGCGTCGTTCGCGGCGTCCTCGATGTCGTTCTCGGCGAGGGCCTTCGGGGACGTCTCGTCGCTCTGGGTCACGGTGCGGGAGTAGACCCAGCCGCTGCGGCACAGGCCGTCGTCGCCGGGGCAGTCATAGGTGCCGTCGGTGACGAGGACGGCGTCCTCGTCGGCGTCCGCGCCGTCGGTCCAGCCGTCGAGGACCGGGAAGGTGATGCCGTTCAGGTCGTCCACGACGACGGACGCGTCACCGCCGGCCCCGGAGCCGGAGGGGGTCGCGGACGGGGCGGTCGGGGACGGGCTCTCGGCGCCGCCGGACGACGGGGCGGTGGGGGCCGTTCGTGTCTCCTGGCCGCCGTCACCGTCGCCGCCCAGGACGAGGACGCCGCCGGTGACCGCGCCGGCGACCAGCACGGCACCGGTGGCGGCCAGCGCGATCACCTTGGTGCGCCCGGGGCGTTTGGGCGGCCGGGGCTGGGTCGGGAGCGGGACGGGCTGCTCCGGCTGGCGCCGGTGGTCGGTCCACGCGGACCCGTCCCACCAGCGTTCGGTGAGCGGGTAGGACGGGTCGCGGTACCAGCCGGGCGGCGGCGAACTGCTCATCCCGGCACTTTAATCACACCGCCAGGGTGGGTGTTCCCGGTGCGATGTTCCCGATGCCCTAGAGCGGGGTGACGTAGGCGCCCGAGATGCCGCCGTCGACCAGGAAGTCGGTGGCGTTCACGAAGGACGAGTCGTCGCTCGCGAGGAAGGCCACGGCGGCGGCCATCTCGTCGGCCTCCGCGAACCGCCCGACCGGGATGTGCACGAGGCGGCGCGCGGCCCGCTCGGGGTCCTTGGCGAACAGCTCCTGCAGCAGCGGGGTGTTGACCGGGCCGGGGCACAGGGCGTTGACGCGGATGCCCTCCCGGGCGAACTGCACTCCCAGCTCGCGGGACATCGCCAGCACACCGCCCTTGGAGGCCGTGTACGAGATCTGGGAGGTCGCCGCGCCCATCCGGGCCACGAAGGAGGCGGTGTTGATGATGGAGCCCTTGCCCTGGCGCCGCATGTACGGGATGGCCGCCTTGCAACACAGGTAGACGGAGGTGAGGTTGACCTCCTGGACCCGCTTCCAGGCCTCCAGGCCGGTCTCCAGGATGGAGTCGTCGTCGGGCGGGGAGATGCCCGCGTTGTTGAAGGCGATGTCGACGCTGCCGTAGGTGTCGTACGCGGTCTTGAACAGCGCCTCCACCTGCTCGGCGTCGGTGACGTCGACCTTCACGAAGATCCCGCCGACCTCCTCGGCGGCCGCCTTGCCCCGCGCCTCGTCCACGTCGCCGCAGACGACGTGGGCACCCTCGGAGGCGAGGCGGCGGGCCGTGGCGAGGCCGATGCCGCTGCCGGCACCGGTGATGACGGCGGTACGGCCGACGAGTCGGCGGCAGATGGTGTCCTGGGGCTGGGTCACAGTGCGGGGCCCTCCGTGCTGATGAAGACGTTCTTGGTTTCGGTGAAGGCGGTCAGGGCGTCCGGGCCGAGTTCGCGCCCGATTCCGGACTGCTTGAAGCCGCCGAAGGGCGTCCAGTAACGGACGCTGGAGTGGGAGTTGACGGACAGGTTGCCCGCGCGGACGGCCTGCGAGACGCGCAGGGCGCGGCCGACGTCCCGGGTCCAGATGGAGCCGGAGAGGCCGTACGGGGTGTCGTTGGCGAGGCGGATCGCGTCGGCCTCGTCGTCGAAGGGGAGGACGACGGCGACCGGGCCGAAGACCTCCTCGGCGGCCACGCGCGCGTGCGGCTCGACACCGGTGAGGACGGTCGGCGGGAACCAGAAGCCGGGGCCCTCGGGGGCCTTGCCGCGGATGCCGGGCGCGTCCGGGTCGACGTAGCCGCGGACCCGGTCGAGCTGGACGGCGGAGATCAGCGGGCCCATCTGGGTGGCCTCGTCGGCCGGGTCTCCGACGCGGACCGACTCGATGCCGGGGGCGAGGAGGTCGAGGAAGCGGTCGTGGACGGAGCGCTGCACGAGGATGCGGGTGCGGGCGCAGCAGTCCTGGCCGGAGTTGTCGAGGAACGACATGGGGGCGGCGGCCGCGGCGGCTTCGAGGTCGGAGTCGGCGAAGACGATGTTGGGGCTCTTGCCGCCGAGTTCGAGGGTGACGCGCTTGAGGAGCTCCGAGCCCTTGGCCAGTACCTGCTTGCCGACGGCCGTCGAACCGGTGAAGACGATCTTCGCGACGCCGGGGTGTTCGACGAGGGCGTTGCCCGTGACGGCGCCGTGGCCGGGCAGCACCTGGAACAGGCCCTCGGGGAGTCCCGCCTCACGTGCCAGCTCCGCGAGGCGGAGGGCGGTGAGCGGGGTGGTCTCGGCCGGCTTGAGGAGCACCGCGTTGCCCGCCGCGAGCGCGGGGGCGACGCCCCAGGCCGCGATGGGCATCGGGAAGTTCCAGGGGGCGATCACGCCGACCACGCCGAGGGGTTCGAGGATGGTGACGTCGAGGCCGCCGGGGACGGGGATCTGACGGCCGGTGAGCCGTTCGACGCCGCCGGCCGCGTAGTCCAGCAGGTCCCGGACGTTGCCGGCCTCCCAGCGGGCGTTGCCGATGGTGTGCCCGGCCTCGCGGACCTCCAGGAGGGCCAGCTCCTCCAGGTGCTCGTCCACGGTGACGGCGAACCGGCGCAGCAGTCGGGCCCGGTCGCCGGGTGCCAGCGCGGCCCAGCCCCGCTGGGCCTTCGTCGCCAGGGAGACGGCCGCGTCGACGTCCGCCGGGGTGGCGGCGGGGACGGTGGCCACGACCTCCTCGGTGGCGGGGTTCAGTACCTGGAGCTGCTGCTCGTACTGCGGGGACTGTCCGGACAAGGAAGGGCCTTTCCGCGGGGCGTGGTTCACAGGCGTTCGAAGGAGCGGCGCAGCTCCCAGTCGGTGACGGCGGCGTCGAAGGCGGCGAGTTCGACCCGCGCCATGTTGAGGTAGTGGGCGACGACCTCGTCGCCGAAGGCGGCCTTGGCGATGGGGCTGTTGCCCCACAGCTCGGCGGCCTCGCGCAGGGTGGTCGGCACATGGGCGTAGTCGCCGGTGTAGGCGTTGCCCTCGCACACGTCCGGCAGTTCCAGCTTCTGTTCGATGCCGTACAGGCCGGCCGCCACGAGCCCGGCGACGGCGAGGTGCGGGTTGACGTCGCCGCCGGGGAGCCGGTTCTCGAACCGCATGGAGCGGCCGTGGCCGACGACCCGGAGGGCACAGGTGCGGTTGTCGTACCCCCAGGCCACGGCGGTCGGGGCGAAGGAGCCCGGCTGGAACCGCTTGTAGGAGTTGATGTTGGGCGCGTAGAGCAGCGAGAAGTCACGGAGCGCGGCGAGCTGGCCGGCGAGGAAGTGCCGCATGACCTGCGACATCCCCTGGCCGTCGGCCATCACGTTGGCGCCGTCGGCGTCCGCGAGGGACAGGTGGATGTGGCAGGAGTTGCCCTCGCGTTCGTTGTACTTGGCCATGAAGGTGAGGGAGACGCCCTCCTGGGAGGCGATCTCCTTGGCGCCGGTCTTGTAGACGGCGTGCTGGTCGCAGGTGACCAGGGCGTCGTCGTACTTGAAGGCGATCTCGTGCTGGCCGGGGTTGCACTCGCCCTTGGCGGACTCGACGGTCAGCCCGGCGGCCGCCATCTCGTTGCGGATCCTCCTGAGCAGGGGCTCGATACGGCCGGTGCCGAGGACCGAGTAGTCGATGTTGTACTGGTTGGCCGGGGTGAGGCCCTTGTACCCGGCGTCCCAGGCCTGCTCGTAGGTGTCCTTGAAGACGATGAACTCCAGCTCCGTGCCGACCTTGGCGGTGTAGCCCAGTTCGGCGAGGCGCTCCAGCTGGCGGCGGAGGATCTGGCGGGGGGCGGCGACGACCGGTGAGCCGTCGTTCCACGCGAGGTCGGCGATCAGCATGGCCGTGCCCTCGTTCCAGGGCACCCGGCGCAGGGTGGACAGGTCCGGGTGCATGGCGAAGTCGCCGTAGCCCCGGTCCCAGGAGGACATCGCATAGCCGTCGACGGTGTTCATCTCGGTGTCGACGGCGAGGAGGTAGTTGCAGCCCTCGGTGCCGTGGGCGAGTACCTCGTCGAGGAAGAAGCGTGCGGCGAACCGCTTGCCCTGGAGTCGCCCTTGCATGTCGGGGAAGGCCAGGACGACAGTATCGATCTCGCCGCCGGCGACGAGGGCGTGCAGTTCCTCGACGGAGAGCGGGGGTGTGCGGTCTGCCACGGGAAAGCCTCCTAGGGGCTTCTTCGGCCATCCGGGAGCCATAAGGTATTACCCGGAACCATTATTGGGAAGGGGGTACCGCCACATGTCGCGGACAGGGGCGGGACCGGAGAGTCCGTGGGCCGAGGACCGGCTGGCGTCCGTACTGCGTCCGGTGCGGGCGGGCAACGGCTTCGAGGAGGCCCTGGAGCAGATCCTCCAGGTGGTCCGGCTCGGCCTGGTGCCGGGCGGCGAGCGCCTGCCGGCCGAACGCGACCTGGCCGAACGGCTCGGGATCAGCCGGGTGACGCTGCGCGAGGTCCTGAAGGTGCTGCAGGAGCAGGGCCTGGTCGAGGCGCGGCGCGGCCGCTACGGAGGAACGTTCGTGCTGCCACGCGCCGAGACCCCCGGCGAGGACGAACTGCGTCGGCGACTGAAGGACATCGACGTCGAGGACACGCTGCGCTTCCGCGAGGTGCTGGAGGTGGGCGCGGCCGGGCTGTGTGCGGCGCACAGCCTGACCGACGAGCAGGCCGAGCGGCTGCGCGAGGCCCTGGCCCGCACGCGTGACGCGCCGCTCGCGGAGTACCGCCGGCTGGACACCCTGTTCCACCTGACCCTCGCCGAGCTGTCCGGTTCGCCGTCGCTCGCCGCCCAGTACGCCGGCGTGCGCTCGGGGGTGAACGACCTCCTCGACTGCATCCCCCTGCTGGTGCGCAACCTGGAGCACTCGCAGCAGCAGCACACGATCCTGGTGGAGGCGGTGCTCGACGAGGACGCCGAGGCGGCACGGGAGATCATGCGGGAGCACTGCGCGGGCACGGCGGCCCTGCTGCGCGGCTTCCTCGGGTGAGACCCGGGCCCGGCGGGCAGGCCCGGACGGGCACGGATTTACGGCCGCTTAACGCAGGGGTATTGCTTTTCCGCCATCGACCCCACAAAGGTATGGATCCATTCCTTTGAGTGGGGAGAGTGCCCATGTCCCTGAAAGCCACGGACACCGTCGACGCGGCGGACGACTACCTGGAGCGCAGAACGCTCCGCCGGGGCAGCGCCGGCTGGGTCCTGCTGACCGGCCTCGGCGTCGCCTATGTCGTCTCCGGCGACTACTCCGGCTGGAACCTCGGCCTGGCGAAGGGCGGCTTCGGTGGTCTGGCGATCGCCACGGTGCTCATGGGCACCATGTACGCCTGCATGGTCTTCGCCCTCGCGGAACTCTCCGCGATCCTGCCCACGGCGGGCGGCGGCTACGGCTTCGCCCGCCGGGCGCTCGGCCCCTGGGGCGGCTTCCTGACCGGCACGGCGATCCTGATCGAGTACGTGCTCGCCCCGGCCGCCATCGTGATCTTCATCGGCGACTACGTCGAGTCGCTGGGCCTGTTCGGCCTGACGTCGAGCTGGCCGGTGTACCTGTTCTGCTTCGCGTTCTTCATCGGCATCCATCTCTGGGGTGTCGGTGAGGCGCTGATCGCCAGCTTCGTCGTCACCGGTATCGCCGTCCTCGCCCTGATCGTGTTCGCCCTGGGCGCGCTGCCCGACTTCAGTGTGTCCGCGCTCGACGACATCCCGGTCGACACGAGCGCCTTCGGCGCGAGTTCCTGGCTGCCCATGGGGTTGCTGGGCATCTGGGCGGCGTTCCCGTTCGGCATGTGGTTCTTCCTGGGCGTCGAGGGCGTGCCGCTGGCCGCCGAGGAGACCAGGGACCCGGCCCGTACGCTGCCGAAGGCCATCCGCTGGTCGATGGGCGTCCTGGTGGTGCTGGCGGTGATCACCTTCTTCGCCGCGGCCGGGGCGCGTGGCTCGGCCGCCATCCAGGACGCCGGCAACCCGCTGGTCGAGGCGCTCCAGCCGGACGGCAAGGCCACGGCGCTGAGCCGTTTCGTGAACTACGCCGGCCTGGCGGGCCTCGTGGCCTCGTTCTTCTCCCTGATCTACGCGGGATCGCGCCAGCTCTTCGCGCTGTCCCGGGCCGGCTACCTCCCCCGGGTCCTGTCCCTCACCAGCGGCCGCAAGGCCCCGTACCTCGGGCTGCTGGTGCCGGGCACGATCGGCTTCGCGCTGGCCGCCGGCACCGGGGACGGCGGCCGGATGCTGAACATCGCCGTCTTCGGCGCCACCATCAGCTACGCCCTGATGTCCCTGTCGCACATCGTGCTGCGCCGCCGGGAGCCGGGGCTCGAACGGCCCTACCGCACGCCGGGCGGCATCCTGACCTCCTCGGTCGCCCTCGTCCTCGCGTGCTCGGCACTGGTGGCGACGTTCCTGGTGGACGTGACGGCGGCGCTCATCGCGCTCGGCGTGTACGCGGCCGCGGCAGCGTACTTCGGGCTCTACAGCCGCAAGCACCTGGTGGCGAAGGCGCCGGAGGAGGAATTCGCGGCACTGGCCGCCGCCGAGGCAGAGTTGGCACGGGACTGACTCGTTCCGTCCCGCAGTTCCACGCATCTCATCCGTCAGGAGCACGTGTGACCAGGCCGTTGATCGGTGTGAGTACGTATCTGGAGTCCGGCGCGCGCTGGGGCGTCTGGGAGCTGGAGGCCGCGTTGCTGCCGGTCGGCTACCCCCGGCTCGTGCAGGCGGCGGGCGGCGTCGCCGCGATGCTCCCGCCGGACGACCCGTCGTACGCCGCCGCGGCGGTGGCCCGTGTCGACGGCCTGGTCATCGCGGGCGGCCCCGACGTGGACCCCGTCCACTACGGCGCGGAACGCTCCCCGCGCTGTGGGCCTCCCGCGCCCACACGGGACGCCTGGGAGCTGGCCCTGATCCGGGCGGCACTGGACTCCGGAACGCCGCTGCTGGGCATCTGCCGGGGCATGCAGCTGCTGAACGTGGCGCTCGGCGGCACGCTCGTCCAGCACATCGACGGGCATGTGGCCGAGGTGGGGGTCTTCGGCCGTCACTCCGTGAAGCCGGTGCCGGGGACCCGTTACGCGGAGATCGCGCCCGAGGAGGCCGATGTGCCGACGTACCACCACCAGGCCGTGGACCGCCTCGGAGAGGGCCTGGTGGCGTCGGCGTTCGCCACGGACGACGGCACGGTGGAGGCGATCGAACGGCCGGCACCCTCGTGGGTCCTGGGCGTCCAGTGGCACCCCGAGATGGGCGAGGACCTGGGAGTCATGCGGGCGCTCGTGCGAGCGGCGTCCTGACGGCGGGCGACCTTCGCGTGCCGGGGGCGCCGAGGGGCCTGGATGTCCCAGGGCGGAGCCCGGGGCGCGGGGAACTGCGCCCACGGCGTTTCACCGTCAGTCGGCGGCCGACGTGCCGCCCCGGGTCAGCCCCAACAGGTCCCGTGCCGGTCCCGCCGGTCGGTGGCCCGTCGGCCAGACCGCCCGCAGCGCACGGCGGAGGCGGACCCCGTCGACGGGGATGCGGACGAGCCGGCGGGCGGACAGCTCCTCCCCCAGCGCCAGCTCGCTGAGGACGGCCGGCCCGGCCCCGCTGAGCGCGGACGACTTGACCGCCGTGGTGGACGACAGCTCGATCAACGGCCGGGCGAGCCCGCCCAGCGCCGACTCCAGCACCTGGCGCGTCCCGGACCCCTTCTCCCGCAGGATCAGCGGCGTCGACGCCAGTTCCGCCGCGTCCAACGGCCGGCGCCGCCGCGCCCACGGGTGCCCGGGCGCCGTCACCACGATCAGGTGGTCGTGCGCTATCACGACCGCGTCGAGCCCGGCGGGCACCGTCGGCCCCTCCACGAACCCCAGGTCCGCCTCGTCCGCCAGCAGCCGCTCCGCGACGATCGTGGAGTTGCCCGCGAGGAGCGACACCGCGGTGTCCGGCCGCTCGGCCCGCAGGGCGATCAGCCACCCCGGCAGCAGATACTCGGCGATGGTCATGCTCGCGGCGACCCGGAGCCGCGAGTCCCGCCGGTCCCGCAGCGCCTGCGCGCCCACGTCGAACGCCTCGGCCGCCTCCACGATCCGCCGGGCCCAGTCGGTGACCAGCGCCCCCGCGTCGGTGAGCCGGGAGCCGCGCGGCGACCGGTCGACCAGGGCCACGCCGAGCTGCCGCTCCATGGAGCGGACCCGGCTGCTCGCGGCGGGCTGGGTGATCCCCAGCTCCCGCGCCGCCCGCCCGAGCGAGCCCAGCCGGGCGACGGCCAGCAGCAGTTCGAGGGCCCCCAGATCCGGCACCCTATGGGCCAGCCCGCCCCGCGGCTCCTCCAGCTCACTCATAACGCCAGCTTATGTCCCCATACACACGGACTCCCTGGTGGCCCCACCGGGACGACGAGACGCTCGCTCCATGGTCACCCCAGTCCGCCGCGTCCTTCCGACCCCGCCGGCCACCCCGGCTCGCCCCACGGACGCCCCCGCTCCCGCCCCCACCACCGGCCCGACAGGCCCGCCTCCGGCCACGACAGGCCCGGCAGGCACGCCTCCCACCGCCCCCGGCCCCGCAGGCGCACCTCCCACCGCCACCGCCCCCATCTCCTCGGCGCCCCTCTCCCCCACCGTCCGAGCCCCGTCGTTCCGCCACCTCGGCCCCCAGTGGTACGCCCCGGTCATGGGCACCGCGATCGTCGCCACGGCCGGTGCCGGGCTTCCCGGGAACCTGCCGGGCGTCCGGACGGTCTGTGCGGCGGTCTGGGCCCTCGCGCTGCTCGCCCTGGTCGCCGTGCTCGGCGCCCGCGCCCTGCACTGGCGTCATCACCGCGACCAGGCCCGGGCTCATTTCCTCGACCCCGCCGTGGCCCCCTTCTACGGCTGCCTCTCCATGGCCCTGCTCGCCGTGGGCGGCGGCGCCCTGGTCGTCGGCCGGGACCGGATCGGCGTGCCGGCGGCCGTCGCGCTGGACGCCGTGCTCTTCGGGGCCGGCACGCTCGTCGGGGTCGGCGGGGCGGTCGTCGTGCCGTATCTCCTGATCGTCCGGCACCGTGTGGAGCCCGGCCGGGTCACCCCCGTCCTGCTGCTCCCCCTCGTGGCGCCGATGGTGTCCGCCGCGCTCGGCCCGCTCCTCGTGCCGTACCTGCCGCCCGGTCAGGCCCGGCAGACCCTGCTGCTCGGCTGTCTCGCGCTGTTCGGGCTGAGTCTGCTGGCCACGCTGCTGGTGCTGCCGCTGGTCGTGGCGCGGCTGGTGACGGCGGGGCCGCTGCCGCTCGCGGTGACGCCGAGCCTGTTCCTGGTGCTGGGGCCGCTCGGCCAGTCGACCACCGCGGCCGGCAACCTCGCGGACGCGGCGCCCACCGCCCTGCCCGCGTCGACGCCGTACGGGCCCGCCCTCGCCGTCCTGTACGGGGTGCCGGTCATGGGTTTCGCGCTGCTGTGGCTGGCCCTGGCGGGGGCGCTGGCCGTGCGCGCGCGGCGGCGGGGCATGGGGTTCTCCCTGGCGTGGTGGGCGTTCACCTTCCCGGTGGGCACATGTGTGACCGGCGCGGAGGGCCTGGCCCGGCACACGGGGCTCGTCGCCTTCGAGGTCCTCGCCGTCGCGCTGTACGCGCTGCTGCTGACGGCCTGGGCGACGGCCGCCGTCGGTACCGTGCGGGGACTGGTCAGCGCAGAGCTGCTCGCAGGGCCTCGCCGAGCACCCGCGGCGCCTCGGTCAGCGACGGCCCGTACCAGGTGAGGTGGCGGCCGCTCAGCAACGCGCACGGCAGGCCGCCGAACGCCTCGGGGCCGTCGTCGGCGGTGAAGCGGTACGGCTCGTCGGGGAGGACGACGACCTCGGGGGCGGCGGCCCGCAGTTC
The DNA here is from genome assembly GCF_055572815.1 of Streptomyces sp. NPDC030296. NCBI lineage: Bacteria > Bacillati > Actinomycetota > Actinomycetes > Kitasatosporales > Streptomycetaceae > Streptomyces > Streptomyces sp. NPDC030296. Next base: position 239,783 of record NZ_JBVICQ010000008.1, on the reverse strand, counting down.
CTCGACGGGCACCTTCGGATAGCGCTCGGCGTGCCCGCCGTACAGGTTGTCCACGCCGAGGCGAGCAAGGACGTCACCGGCGAAGGTGTCCCGGCCGAGCACCATCCAGGGCCGCCGCCAGATGGGCACCACGGCTGTCGTCCGGCGGCCCGGGTCCGGCAGCCGGGCCCACGCCGACTCGGCCTCGTCGAGCCAGCCGGGCCGGGACCGGGCGCCGCAGGCGCGCAGGACGCGGTCCAGTTCGGTGAAGGCCTCGGGGACGCCGCGCACCTCGGTGACGAGGACCTCGACGCCCGCCTCGCGCAGGGTGGTCAGGTCGACGGCGCGGTTCTCCTCCTCGTTGGCGACGACCAGGTCGGGGGCGAGCTTCACGATCGCGTCGACCGAGGGGTTCTTGGTGCCGCCGATCCGTACGACGTCCAGATCACCCGGGTGGTCGCACCAGTCGGTGGCGCCGACCAGCGCGCCGGGGAGCGTGACCGCGACGGCCTCGGTCAGGGACGGGACGAGGGAGACGACGCGCCGCACGGCGTCACTTCCCCCTGCGGTGCCGGTCCTCCAGCGCCTCGATGTGGTCGGCGACGGCGACCACGACGACGCGGGTGTCCGGGACGGTGGCCCGCCAGCGGTGCCGTACGCCACCGGACATGTACAGCGTGTCGCCGCGCCCCAGCCGGTGGGCGCGGCCCTCGGCCTCGACCTCGACGGCGCCCTCGACGACGTACATCAGCTCGTCGTTGCGGTGCTGGACCTCGCGGCCCTCGTCGTGGTCGCCGGTGAACTCCATGGCGTGCAACTGGTGGTGACCACGCACCAGGGAGCGCGTGCGGGAGACGGGGGGCGTGAGGGAGTCGTCCTCGGCGCGCACGACATCGACGCTGCACGCCGGGTCGGCCGCGGCGAGCAGTTCGACGGCGGTGGTGCCGAGGGCGTCCGCGATGCGTTCCAGGGAGGGCTTGCTGGGGCGGGCCCGCTCGTTCTCGACCTGGCTGAGGAAGGGAACCGACAGGCCGCTGCGCTCGGCCACGGCCGAGAGCGTGAGCTCCAGTGCCCGGCGCCGCCGCCGGACGGCCGCGCCCACCCGAAGGGGCTGCTCTTTGTGGTCGCCCATAGCTCCGGCTCCCTCCTTCGCTCGTCGCTCTTGGTCCGGGGTCTTCGTTCACGGGTCGGGCCGAGGGCGCCTACGGCTCCGAGTACGGATGGTCGACGGCCCGGCACTCATCGGGCGCGGTTCTCCTGATGAGTTCTCTGCACCCTACGCATGTTCGGCAAACCGTTTCACGCGCCCGTCACATCCCCGTAAACCCGGTGAGGGGCCATGCTCACAGTTCACGCCAGTGAGGGAGCCGCTCCGGCCGCCCGGCCGGGCGCGCGGTGTGATCCCGTCGACACGGCCCGTCACCGGTCCGGGCGGTCCACCGGACCGTAGTTGACGCTGGGTCGCGCACGCGTGCCGGTACCGGTCGCTGAGTTCGAGCCCGGCCCCGCCGCGCGCCGCGGGGCGGTTGTCCGGATCTTTCCCGTACGCCAGTACGTGACCGCCCCGCCCGTTCGGCAGGGGCGGGGCGGTCACGTCCGGATCACCTGTCGCCGGGTCCCGGCGACACGGCTCGCCAGCTAGCGGGTCCCGGCGACCGGGGCGAGCCTGTCGACGATCCCCGGGTTCTTCCTCAGCCAGGCCCTGACGCCGTCCTCCCGGTGGCCCCTGCCGGCGTCCACGATGGCGTCCTCCAGGGCGGTGAGCTGTGCCTCGGTGAGCTTGAAGTCCTTGAGCCACCGGGCGACGCGCGGCTCCTTCGCGGCGATGCCCTTGCGGCCGAGGGTGTGGATCCCGTCGCCCGAGCCGAAGTCCTTCCCCGGGTCGGCCTGCTTGGTCAGCCGGTACCTGTCGTACGCCCAGTGCGACCCCAGGGTGACCGCGATCGGCTCCTTCTTCCCGTACGCCCGGTCCAACTGGGCGAGCATGGCGGAGGCGTTGGACTTGACGAGGCGGTACTCGCCCTTGAGGCCGTACACGTTCTGGACCTGGTCCTCGTAGAGCTTGGTCTCGCCGGCGCCGGGCACCGTCGCGCGGGGCGTCGCGTCCGCGGAGCACGGCGGGATCGGCCCGCCCGCGCCGGTCCCGCTGACACGGCCGCCGCTCCGGGGCCGCCCCTGCTCTGGCCGCTCCGCGCGAAACGCGACAGTGGCCCGCTTCGCAGGCCGTTCACCGCTGGTCAGGGGTGTTCACGAAACGCGTTCACGCCCTCCCGCGTACGGGTCGCGGCGGTTGCGTCAGGGGCCCGCTGTCGGCGCCGTACGGCATGATGCGGGACGTGACTGGACGCCTGATGCTTCTCGACACCGCCTCCCTCTACTTCCGCGCCTATTTCGGTGTGCCGGAGTCCGTGAAGGCCCCGGACGGCACCCCGGTGAACGCGGTGCGCGGGCTGCTGGACTTCATCGACCGCCTGGTGAAGGACCACCGGCCGACGGATCTGGTGGCGTGCATGGACGCGGACTGGCGTCCGCAGTGGCGGGTCGACCTGATCCCCTCCTACAAGGCGCACCGCGTGGCCGAGGAGCACGAGGCGGGGCCGGACGAGGAGGAGGTGCCGGACACGCTGTCGCCGCAGGTACCGGTGATCGAGGAGGTGCTGGACGCGCTCGGCATCGCGCGCGTCGGCGTCGCCGGGTACGAGGCGGACGACGTCATCGGCACGTTCACGGCTCTCGCGAAGGACCCGGTGGACATCGTCACCGGCGACCGCGACCTGTACCAGCTGGTCGACGACGAGCGCGGCATCCGCGTGCTGTACCCCCTCAAGGGCGTGGGCACCCTCCAGCTGACCGACGAGGCGCTGCTGCGCGAGAAGTATGGGGTCGTCGGGCAGGGGTACGCGGATCTGGCGCTGCTGCGCGGCGACCCGAGCGACGGTCTCCCGGGAGTGCCCGGCATCGGTGAGAAGACGGCCGCGAAGCTGCTCGCGCAGTTCGGCGACCTGGCCGGGATCATGGCCGCGGTCGACGATCCGACGGCGGGACTCACGCCGTCGCAGCGCAAACGGCTGGACGGGGCGCGTCCGTACGTGGCGGTCGCGCCGAAGGTGGTGCGGGTCGCCTCGGACGTACCGCTCCCCGACGTCGACACCGCGCTGCCGAAGGCGCCGCGGGACGCGGCCGCGCTGGAGGCCCTTGCCGCCCGCTGGGGGTTGGGAGGGTCGTTGCAGCGACTGCTCACCACGCTGCAGGGGTGACGGGGCCGGGCCGACGACGGTACGGGTGGGGCGTACGCCGGGGGGTGTGGTGGCACTTCGGTGGTGAGGGGGCTGAGGCACGACTCACATCACGAAGTTGTCGTCCACTGGTCGAGCATGGGGTGAATTCCGGTGGGAGATGATAACTTAGGTAAGCCTTACTAGGTATTCGGGAGGCCGTCATGGCAGAGCGTCCGGTACGCAGGAGCCCCAAGCCCCACTCCGCGCGAGTCGTCCGCACCGAGCGGCTCACCCCGCACATGCAGCGCGTCGTCCTCGGAGGCGACGGTCTCGCCGAGTTCACCACGCGGGGCAGCACCGACCATTACGTGAAGCTCCTCTTCGGCCCGGACGGCGTGACGTACCCGGAGCCGTTCGATCTGGAGCGGATCCGCGCGGAGATGCCACGGGACCAGTGGCCTGTGACCCGGACGTACACCGTGCGAGCCTGGGACGCCGAACTGCGTGAGCTGACCGTCGACTTCGTGCTCCACGGCGACGAGGGCCTCGCCGGCCCCTGGGCGACCCGCGTCCAGCCGGGCGAAACGGTACGGCTCCTGGGCCCGGGTGGCGCGTACGCGCCCAACCCCGAGGCCGACTGGCATCTGCTCGCCGGTGACGAGAGCGCCCTGCCCGCGATCAGCGCCTCCCTGGAGGCCCTTCCCGACGGTGCCCGCGCCCACGCCTTCGTCGAGGTCGCCGGCCCCGAGGAGGAGCAGAAGATCGACTCCGACGTGGACGTGGTCTGGCTGCACCGCGGTGACCGCCCCGTCGGCTCCCTGCTCATCGAGGCGGTACGCGCGCTGGAGTTCCCCGAGGGGCGACTGCACGCCTTCGTCCACGGTGAGGCGGGCTTCGTCAAGGAGCTGCGCCGGCTGCTCCGCGTCGAACGCCAGATCCCCCGCGAGGACCTGTCCGTCTCGGGCTACTGGCGCCTCGGCCACAACGAGGACGGCTGGCAGGCCACGAAGAAGGAGTGGAACGCCCGCGTGGAGGCGGAACAGGACGGCGTGACGGCGTCCGCCTGAGGCGACCGGTCGAGGGGCAGCCGTAGCTCAGTAGACGGCCGGGCGAGGGGCAGCAGCCGTAGCTCGCGCAGACCGCCGGGCGAGGCAGCTCCCGTCTGAGGTGACCGTGACCGCCGAGTCCGGTTCTGCCGACGCGCCTCGCCTCATGCTTGCCCGCGCGCTGTGCCGCAACCCTGCGGCGGCGCTGGCGTACCGAGCTTGCACGCGTCCGCGGCCTCGGGGAGAAACGCCGGCGAGGCGGGGGTTTGAGCCCGCGAGGCGGGGGCTGAGGCCGGGCTCAGATGGCGTTCGTCGCCGCGTCGACGAACCGGGCCAGCGCGTGCGCGAGTTCCTCCAGGCCGGGGCCCGCCGGTCCGCCCGGTTCGGTCATGTAGACGTCGCGGCGGATCTCGATCATCAGGGCGGTGACCCGTGGGTCCTTCCCGTAGTACTCCAGCGGCACGTACGCGCCCCCGAACGGGCTGTTGACACCCGTCCCGCCGAACCCCGCGAACGCCCCCTCCGCGAGGCCGAGAAGCTCGGGCGGCGTATGGAACGGGTCGCTGCCCAGGCAGATCGGCGGCCGGGGCCCGTCGCCGTGGAGCTCGTAAGGGAGGCGCTCGCTCGGGTACGAGTGGACGTCGACGACCACGGCCCGCCCGGCGTCTTCCAGGCGCCGCGCCACGGCGTCGGTCATCGCGGCGGCGTACGGCACGAAGTACGCGTCGACGAGGGGCCGTCCGTCGTGGCCGTCAGGGCGGAGGGCCTCCCGGTGCGTGGTCCTCGTGTAGACGGCGCCCATGCCCACGGCCAGCATCTCCTCCCGCTCGTCGGGGAACCGCTCGGGGTCGACGACCAGCCGCGAGAGCTGGTTGACGAACCTCCAGGGCGTGGCCCCCGCGCGGGCGGCGGCCCGCTCGGCGATCCGTTCCGTGTGCGCGTCGGTGATGTGGTCCAACTCCCGCTCCAGCGCGGCGTCATCGAGGACGATCCTCTCCCGTACGGCCGCGGGTATCACCCGTGAACCGTGCGGCACATGCAGGAGCACCGGGGACTCCGGCGCACCCGGAAGGAGCCGATGGGCGGGCGGCACGTCGGTCGTCATCCACAGCTCCTCGCGGTGTGGTGGTCCGGAGAGGCCGCTCAGCATAGGCCGCGATCATCCCGGCCTCCGCGCGCAACACCGGATCACAGCAGACCACACCTGCCGCCGCACCCACCTCAACCGCCGCCGCGCCGCCCCCCGTGAGGGTTTGGGCGCGCCGCGGACACGGGCGCGTGACACGCACGACACGGGGCTCCCCTAGCTTCTGTCCCCTCATTTCTGTCACCCGACAGGAATTCGCGTCACTGCCGCGCGAACGCTCGTGCCGCTTGTTGCGAAAGCAGGTTGCCGCCATGACGAGCACCTCCCCCGCCGACCTCCGCCCCGACCCGTCGCGCTCCCCCGACGACACCTCCCTGACCGCGTTCGGCTACCGCCAGGAACTGCACCGCAGCCTGGGCCGGTACGCCTCGTTCGCGGCCGGCTTCTCCTTCATCTCCGTCCTGACGACCGTCTTCCAGTTCTTCGCGTTCGGGTTCGCGTTCGGCGGCCCGGTCTTCTTCTGGACCTGGCCGGCCGTGCTGCTCGGCCAACTCCTGGTCGCCGCCTGCTTCGCGGAGCTGGCGGCGCGCTATCCCATCTCGGGCGCCATCTACCAGTGGTCCTCGCGGCTGTCGAACGCCACGTTCGGCTGGTTCGCGGGCTGGATCATGGTGATCGGGCAGATCGTGGTGGTCGCGGCGGCCGCGCTCGCCCTGCAGATCGTGATGCCCGCGATCTGGTCAGGCTTCCAGTTGGTGGGCGGTGACCCGGCGCCGACCACCGCCACGGGCGCGGCGAACGCGGCCGTGCTCGGCATGGTTCTGCTGGCGCTCACCACCCTGGTGAACGTCCTGGACAACCGGGTGCTGTCCATGGTGAACCGGGTGGGGGTGACCGCGGAGATCATCGGGGCGATCCTGATCGTCGTCCTCCTCCTGACGCACGCAGAGCGCTCCCCCGGCATCACCTTCCACACCGCCGAGGGCAGCACCGACCTCCTCGGGGCGCTGCTCGTGGGCTCGTTCATGGCGGCGTACGTGATGATCGGCTTCGACAGCGCGGGCGAGATGAGCGAAGAGACCCACCACCCGCGCCGCACCGCGCCCCGGACGATCCTCACCGCTCTGGGGGCGGCGGGACTGCTCGGCGGTCTCATCGTCCTCGGTGGGCTGCTCGCCGCGCCCAGCCTCACCGACGGCCGACTGGCCGTGGACGGCCTGAGCTACGTCCTGACGAGCAGCCTCGGCGACGGTGTGGGCCGCTTGCTGCTCGCCGACGTGGTCGTGGCGATCGCGGTGGCGACGCTGGCGATCCAGACGTCGGCCTGCCGCATGCTGTTCTCGATGGCCCGCGACGGCCAACTCCCCTTCTCCGCACGGCTCGCGCGGGTCAACCCGCGCACGGGCATGCCGGGCGCGCCGGCCGTGATCGTGGGCGCCCTCGCCGCGGCCCTGCTGCTCCTGAACTTCGTCTCGCCGGACGCGTTCCTCGCCATCGGCACGACCTGCATCGTGATGCTGTACCTGGCGTACGCGATGGTCACCGGCCCGCTGCTCGTCCGGCGGCTCAAGGGCACGTTCCCCGGCGGAGGCACGGACGAGACGGGCAGGCCCCTCTTCTCCCTCGGCCGCTGGGGCGTCCCCGTCAACGCCCTCGCCCTCGCCTACGGCCTGTTCATGACCATCAACCTGGCCTGGCCCCGGGCCGAGGTCTACGACCCCTCGGGCAGCGGCTGGTGGTTCCAGTGGTTCACCGTTCTCTTCTTGCTGGTCACGGTGGGTGTGGGGGTGTTGTGTCGACTGTCGCTCGCACCACATCGGCGCCAGGTCCACGGCTACGGGAAAGGCTGAACGGAACAGTCCGGTCCATTCTTCGCGCACCCGCACGGCGAACAACCACGATCAACACCGGACATCGCCAGTCACTCCGAGTACCACCCGTGACAGTTTTTCGGTCAAATGCGCCCCTTGTTTGCCGCTGTACGCTCGCCGTACGCTCTTCAACGGAAAGCGGCGTCGCGCGCACGCTGAGGTTGCACAGAAGTGGGAACTTCTTGCGGAGGCTCGGGCTATGGCATCAAGTGGCGTTGAGAGCGCGACGGTAACCCCGGACATGCTCGCCTGGAAGGGAACGGCGCACGAGGCACTGGAACAGCTGTCAGGCACCCGCGGAATCCAGGAAATGCTGCACCTCGCGCATGACTTTTGGTGTGGTTCGGACTGTGCACGCGACACTGCATGCACCTTCCTTCATTACCCGCGAAACGGGATGGATACCACCGTCCCGCAGACCACGCGATCTCGCTACAACAAGCAGACCGCGCACCTGTACGGCGTGATGGGAGAAGGCGGTTACGCGGGCCCCGTACCCCAGTACCACGAGGTGAACGTCTGGCCCCTGCTCGACAAGGTGCTGGAGCGATGGGATGCGGCCGGAGAGCGGCGGGGCAGGATTCCGGCGCACTACTCGGACTGGACGAAGAAGCATGATGCCGAGGCCGCCGACACGGTGTCCCGCGCATGCCGCGACACCGTCCAGTGGATGGCGTGCTGGTGTGGCGAGGAATACGACGCCGACCCGCTGAGTCTGCACTACATAGCCTTCGCCACCATCATCGACGACATCTGCATCCCCCCGCTCGACCTGGTCAGGGGCCGCTTCCGCATGTACGGCAGGTCCGTCGGGGACCTGATGCGGGAGATGGACGCGGCCGGCTGGGGGCGTGACGCCGTGCACGCACTGTTGTCCCTGGTCAGGCAGGCCATCGTCCAGTACGCGGAGAAGATGGACTTTCGCCCCGGAGAGGCCCATGTCGGGCTTCACGAGGCGTTGAACAGCTCTCCGAACATGTGGGACGGTGTCATATTCCGAGGGAATACCGGAAATGCATATGGAACCGCCATCATGGTGGTCAGGAACAGTGGAGCGGGACCGGTTTCCTTCCCGTGGCTCATGGACAGCGCCATCTGCGACTGTCTCTCCATGGATCTGAGCAAGTCCGCCCTCGGCGTCTACTCGGTGGACAATCACCAGCCCACCTCGAATGACCGCCGGTCGGAGTCGAGGAAGGCGAGCTACCGGTCGATCTACCTGGATCTCATCGACGACCTGGTCTTCACGGGAGCACCGGAATCCCTGGTTCACTTCGGCCGCAGCGGTTTCCTCTTCGTGCAGCTGCAGGACCGCTACCAGGAGCGGCGTCGGGGAAAACGATTCCCGCTCGCCCCGCCCATGCTGCGGGAACTCACCCGGCTCTTCGGTGAGAAACCGACGGACGAATGGCTCGACGAGGCGTTCGCCGCCGCGAATCGCATGCGCCTCACAGGGCCGCCCGGCGTCGGCGAGCCGCAGGACGTCGATCGTCTGCACCGTCTCCACGCGGGCGTTCGGCAGGAGCCAGCGCAGGCCGCGAGGCTGCCCGCCTGATCGCCGAACGTTCCGCGCCACAGGGCGAGTCCGAGGCGGCCCGGTGGCTCAGAACGGTCCCAGCCGGGCTCACCGAGCCGCTCGTATGCTTGACGGTGATGAGACGCCGTGCCCCGTCCCCGCCCTCTCCCCTGCCGCAACGCGACGGGGTGGATCCGGTGCGGGTGCGATTGCCCGCAGGTGACGGCTGGGCGACGGTACGGGATCACCTCGTGGCACGGCTGGCGGCCGGACCCGGTGTGATCGACGGCATGCTCGACGCGGGGCTGATCGTCGATGTCGCCGGGCGTCCGGTGCCCCGCGACATGGAGTACAGGCCGGGCATGTTCGTATGGTTCCACCGGGATCTGCCCGCCGAGGAGCGGGTGCCGTTCGAGGTAGACGTCCTGTACCGCGACGAGCACGTGGTGGTGGCCGACAAGCCGCACTTCCTGGCCACCACCCCGCGCGGCAGCCATGTCGCCGAGACGGCCCTGGCCCGGCTGCGACGGCGACTCGGTGTCCCGACCCTGACCGCGGCCCACCGACTGGACCGGCTGACCGCCGGGGTGGTGCTGTTCACCGTGCGGCCCGAGGAGCGCGGCGCCTACCAGTCGCTGTTCCGGGACAGACGGGTGGAGAAGGAGTACGAGGCGGTGGCGCCGTACGACCCCGGGCTGACGCTGCCCCGGACCGTGCGCAGCCGGATCGTCAAGGACCGCGGGGTCCTGACCGCCCGTGAGGTCGAGGGCGAGCCCAATGCCATCAGCCGGATCGAGCTGCTGGAACACCACGAGGGGCGGGCCCGGTACCGGCTGACGCCGTGTACCGGGCAGACACACCAACTGCGGGTTCACATGAACGCGTGCGGGGTGCCGATCCTCGGCGATCCCCTCTATCCGGTGGTGGCCGACCCCGTGGCGGCCGGTGACTTCCGACGTCCGCTCCAACTGCTGGCGCGGTGCCTGGAGTTCACTGATCCGGTCACGGGGCGGGACCACCGGTTCGTCAGCCCGCGAGAGCTGCGAGCCTGGTCGTCGTACGAGGCGTGGGCCGAGTAGGCGCGTGCGACAGCAAGGTCAGCCGATCCGCCACCAACGCAGGATCCGCCGGAACAGGCCAGGTCGGCAGGCCGGTTCTGGCGTGGTCGCGGGTTCGGCGACAGCGACGGCCGGCTCCGCGGCAGCGGGCTGCGGCTGCGGTGCGGCGGTCCGTGCGGTGCCCGGGCGCTGCGTCGGCACCTGCTTGGCGCCTGGGCGCAGGACGACCTCCTGCGGGGGTTTCGGCGCGAACCGTACCGGCAGCTCCACCAGGTGCCGGTTGGAGATGGACTCGTGCCAGCGTAGCTCGCGCTCCTCGCAAGCGAGCTGGATGTCCGGGACCCGCGTCAGCAGTGCGTCGACGCCGACGTCGGCGATGGCACGGCCGATGTCCTGACCCGGGCACTCGTGGGGGCCGCCGCTGAAGGCCAGGTGGGCGCGGTTGCCCTGCATGTTGGCCTTGAGGTCGGGCCGGACACGCGGGTCGACGTTGCCCGGCGCGATACCGAGAAGCAGCCCGTCGCCCTTGCGGATGCGCTGGCCGCCCAACTCGGTGTCCTGCTTGGCGAAGTAGGCGAAGACGGTGCTGAACGGGGGCTCGTCCCACAGGGACTGCTCGACCGCCTCGGGCACCGTCATCTGGCCGCCCTTGAGCTGAGCGCGGAAGCCAGGGTCGGTGAGGACGAGGCGCAGCACGTTGGCGAGGAGGTTGGTGGTGGCCTCGTAGGCGGCGAGGAGCACCACGCGCAGATGTTCCCTGACCTCGTCGTCGGTGAGCCCGGCCGGGTGGGTGATGAGGTGACTCGTGAAGTCCTCCTCGGGCTGGGCGCGTCGGCGGACCGCGAGCCGGCCGAGGACGTCCATGACGTAGGCGTGGCTGACGAGCGCGGTGTCGCTGCCCTTGAGGCAGTCACGGGCGGCCTGGACCAGCTCGTCGCCGTACTCCTCGGGCATGCCGAGGATCTCGCACAGCACCGCCATCGGCAGGTGCTCGGCGAACTGGCCGACGAGGTCGGCCCTGCCGTCCTCGCAGAACTTGTTGACCAGGTGCTGGGTGGCGCGGTTGATGTAGCGGCGGATACCCCGGGGGTCGATCGTCGACATGGCGCCGGTGACCGCGCCGCGCAGCCGAAGGTGCTCGTCGCCCTCGGCGTGGGCGCAGATGGGCTGCCAGGCGAAGTGCGGCATGAGCGGGTGGTCGGGCCTGATCTCACCCTCCCGCATGGGCCGCCACAGCCGGTTGTCCTTGCAGTACTGCGAGGGCGTGCTCACCATGTGCATGTTCTCGCTGTGGCCGAGCACCACCCAGATCGGCACGTCGTCGTGGAGCAGCGCGGGGGCCACCGTGCCGTGCTCGGCGCGCAGTTTCTCGTACACGGCTCCCAGGTCCTCCGCCTCAGGGCCGTAGAGCCGGCGGAGTCCGCCGGGGCCCAGGCCGTGGGCGGGACAGCCGGGGGGCGGCCCGAGCTCGGGGTCGTCCGTACCGGTCAGGGAGTGTGCTTCAGGCGTCACGATGATCGCTCCGAATTGAAGGGGGTCCGAGTCGGGGGAATTGCTGGGGCGACCGGGAAGGAAAACCGTGCGGGACGACACGGCTCCCAGTCAGGGACGGGTACGGGGCCTACGCCGAGGCACCCGTCATGGTCAAGGAGTGCAGGAACCGCATGAGGGTCATCAGGACGTCCCGGCTGGAGGCCCGGCGCCGCGCGTCGCAGCGGATGATGGGGATCTCCACGGCCAGGTCCAGTGCCTGGCGCAGCTCCTCGATGGGGTAGCGGGGAGCGTCCGGGAAGTCGTTGACGGCGACGACGAAGGGGACACCGCGTTCCTCCAGGCGGCCCATGACGTCGAAGCTGACCTCCAGGCGACGGGTGTCGACCAGGACGACCGCGCCTAGGGCGCCCTCGAACAGACCGTTCCAGAGGAACCAGAAGCGCTCCTGGCCGGGGGTTCCGAACAGGTACAGCACCAGCTGGTCCGTGATGCTGATGCGGCCGAAGTCCATCGCCACGGTGGTGGCGGTCTTGGACTTGGAGCCGTAGTTGTCGTCGACTCCGATGCCGGCCTGGGTCATGGTCTCCTCGGTCGTCAGCGGTCTGATCTCGCTGACGGAGCCCACCATGGTCGTCTTGCCGACCCCGAAACCGCCCACGATCACGATCTTCGCCGCGGCCTGCGCGGTGTGCGGCAGGTGGTCCTCGGTCCGTGGACCCGTGATGGTGTCAGAGCTTTTGAAGTCCATGCATCACCGCTTCGAGGAGGGAACGGTCGGCCCGCGCCTGCCGGACGACGGGTGCGCGCGCCTGAACCAGTTCGGCCGTCAGCAGCTCGGTGAGCAGGACGGTCACCACGCTGATCGGCAGGTTGAGATAGGCCGAGATCTCGGCCACGGACAGGGGGGCCTGGCAGATCCGGATCAGCGCCGACTGCTCCGGAGCGGCAGACGGCGGCGGATCGGCGCGCGCGACGATTAACGTGACGAGGTCGATCGGTGCTCGTTCGCCGTCCTCTCCCGTGAGGATGTAGAGACGCTCGGGCGGGCGATCGCCCTCGCTTCCCGCGGGTGCCTCCACGGGAGGCGGTGGAGGGGGCTGTGGTGTGGGGTGGCGGCGCTGGCGTTGCGGAGGCGTCATACGGTCTGCCCGTTCCGCCGGGGCGGACTGGTGAGGTGGGCGCCGATCCGGTCCACCAGGTCGCGCATGCGGTTGCTCATCAGACCGGGTTCTGCGATCTCGTTGGCGAGCACGGCGAGATAGGCGTTGGAGCCGGCGGCCATAAGGTAGAAGTAGCCGCCGTTGATCTCGATGATGACCATGCGCATCTCGCCGTCGCTCTGCGGGATCTCCCCGGCCACGGCGCCCGCGAGGCTCTGCAGTCCGGCGCAGGCGGCGGCGACGCGGTCGGCGGCGTCGGGATCACCGCCGTAGCGGGCGATCCGCAGGCCGTCGGCGGAGAGCACGACGATTTGCTGGATGCCTGGTACGCCATCGGCCAGATCCTTGAGCATCCAGTCGAAATTGGCTCGCTGCTGGATCACTTGAGGTCCCCCTCGTCGTCGGCCTCGTTGCGGGCCGGCTCGGTGTTCGCGGTGGAAGCGGTGAGCCCGGGGCCAGTCGGGTCGTCCGGGTTCCTGGAGAAGGCGCCGGGGTCCGGGTCGCGCTTGAGCCCTGCCATGAACGCCTCGACCCACATGCCGGGCGGCGGCAGTTCCTTCTTCGGTTCGTGCTCCGGTTCCCAGACGGGTGCGGCGGCCATGGCGGCCTCGGCTGCGGCTTCCGCCGCGGCGGCCTCGGCGTAGCGCTGGCTCAGCGGGATCTTCATCCGACTGCGGCGCTGCGGGAGCCCGCCCGCGGTCCACTCGGTGACGACGGGTACGTCGTCGTCCATGCCCTGGCCCATCTCCTCCGCGGAACTCGGGATCCGCGGTCCGGTGGTCGGGCGGCGACGCTTGGGCTTGCGGTTGGGCCCCTCGACGCCACCGGTGTCCATGGTCGGTACGGCGGCCGCGCCGATGCCGTGGGCGAGTCCGGGGGCGGGCTCGTCGGTGAGCATGTCACGGGGTACGACGACGACGGCGCGAACACCGCCGTACGCGGACTGCCGCAGCGAGATCTGCATGTTGTACATCGTGGAGAGACGGCCGACGACGGCGAGGCCGAGGCGCGGGCTGCTGCCGAGCTCTTGGAGGTCGATGCCCTGCTGCGCCTTCGCCAGCATGTCCTCGACCTTGGCCCGTGCCTCCTCGCTGAGGCTGATGCCGCCGTCCTCGATCTCGATGGCGACGCCGGTCTGCACCTCGACCGCGGTGACGTGCACCTTGGTGTGCGGCGGGGAGTAGCGGGTCGCGTTGTCGAGGAGTTCGGCGCAGGCGTGGATGACGGGTTCGACGGAGACGCCGTTGACGTTGACCTTGGCGATGGAGTGCAGCTCGATGCGGCGGTACTCCAGGATGCGGGACATCGCGCCGCGCAGACAGCTGTACAGCGGGACGGGCTTGGGCCAGACGCGGCCCGGGCGGCTGCCGCCGAGGACGGCGATGGAGTCGGCGAGGCGGCCGATCAGGGCGGTGCCGTGGTCGATGCGCAGCAGGTCGTCGAAGACCTCGGGGTTGCGCCCGTGGTCCTCCTCCATCTCTCGGAGTTCCTTGTTCTGCTGGTGGACGATCGCCTGGACGCGGCGGGCGATGTTGACGAAGGAACGCTGCGAGGAGTCGCGCATCGCTTCCTCGCGGTCCACGATGTCGAGCACCGCGCGCAGCAAGTCGCGCTGCGACTGCGGGAGTTCCCGCCACTCCGGGTCACCGTCGATGACGTGGCGAATCACCTCTGAGGGGGATTCTCCACCGCGCAGCCGGTACAGCACGGCGGGCAGGATCTCCTTGCCCAGCCGGGTGAACTCCTGGTCGTGGGCGGCGATCCGCTGCTTCAGGGAGAGGGTCCGCCGTTCCTGTTCGGCGCGCAGTTCGCGCACGGAGCGGCGGGTGCCGCGCACGGCCACGACCGCGACCGCGATCAGCAGCAGTGTCGCGACGGCTCCGGTCAAGCCGACGGCGAGCCGGATCGGCCCTGTCACCAGGGCGACGGTGATCCCGGTCGCCGCGGCCATCAGTATCGCCGGCAGCAGTAGTACGCGCCCGTGGGGGAGGTCACGGCCACCTGGAGGCGATTGAACACTCACCATGTATGCCCTCTAACGACAAATCGGCTGGAGGTCGGGGGACTTGCTGGGACTTCTGGGACTAGCTGGGACTAGCTGGGACTAGCTGGGACTAGCTGGGGTTCATCCGGGAATCAAACTGGATCTTCGGTAATTTTTGGAACAAGCGCACGAATACACCCCAACTCGGTGCGCTGCGGGCGAGCTTAGTCCGACCGGATCATCGCTGTGTCATATTCAGCAACCGCCTGAAATCACCCTCACGACAGGAGTACGCTCTGGTCGTTTACACGCTAAGGCGCGACTCGAACGCACAGCGTGACGATGTACGGGTGTGCGAAGGGGAGGGCGGGGGGAGGGCCAGGGCGGGTCCTGAAGGTCGGCCGTACGGCCAAGCCGAGACGGCAGACCGCGGGTATCAGGCCTCAGGCCTCAGGCCTCAGGCCTCAGGCAATAGGCATAGGCAATCGGCCTCAGGGCATCAGACCTCAGGCGCCGACGATGCGCAGCGCGGCGTCCGCCGTGGCCTCGGCGAACGCGGCCACCTGGCGGTCCGGGTCGGAGCGGTGCACGAGGATGACCCCCTCGATCAGCCCGAACACGAGGTCGGTCCGCAGCTCCAGCTCGCTCTTGGCGAGCGCCCCGCCCACGGCCGTCGCCGCGATCAACTGGCCGTAGGCGTCCTTGAGTTCGGCCCGCACGGCGTGGAAGCCGGCGAAGCGTTCGGCGCGGACCTCGGGGAGGAGGTACAGCCCGCCGAGGTTGTGCGGGCCGCCGCACAGCAGCTCCACATCGGCGCGGCACAGCTCCCACAACCGATCCTCGGCCGGGTCGGCGTCCCGGGTGAGCAGGTCACGGGCGTACCCCAGGGACGGCGTCACCGTGGACTCCAGGAGCTCGGCCAGCAACTCCTCCTTGCCGGAGACGTAGTGGTACATGGACGCCTGCCGCATCCCGGCCCGTTCGGCGACGGCCCGGGTGGTCGTGGCGGCATAGCCACGGGTGGTGAACAACTCGGCCGCCGCAGCGAGGAGTTCGCCGCGCGGCGACAACCCGCTGTCCGGCCGCTGCGCGACCCTGGGCCTACCGACCCGCCGCCCACCCGCAGCACCGGCACTTCCCGCGCGTTCGCCCGCACCACCGGCACTTCCCGCGCGTTCGCCCGCACCACCGGCACTTCCCGCGCGTTCGCCCGCACCACCGGCACTTCCCGCGCGCTCGCCCGCACCGCCGACACTTCGCGCGCGTTCGCCCGCACGACCCGCGCCTCCCGTGCGCTCGCCCGCACCACCCGCGCTTCCCATGCGTTCGATCCTCGCACACGCACCGCGACACCCCTCCGGGCGGCGTTCAGCTCCCACCACCGGCTGCCCCACCGGCGAAACCACCGCCGAACACCCCCGTCCCCACCCTCCCTCATCACCCTCCCGTCAACGAACCGACCGGTGAGGCCCCGGTAACTGCCCCGCAACGCGTGGGACATGGCGGCGACCCACCTCCCCCCTAATTTCTGTCGCACGACAGAAATAAGTGCCGCACCCGGAGGTCCCGCCATGGCGACAGCGACCACGTACGGAGCACGCGACCATGCCCGCGCCCAGGAGGGCACCCGCGCCGAGGCGATGCCCGTCGTCCCGGCCGGCGACTGGCCGGACCCGCCCGCCGACGCCGGCCCCCTCGTGTGGGCCGAGACCGTCGCGGGCGGCAACTACACGCACAAGGTGCTGGCCCGCGGCACGGAGCTGCGCCTGACCGACCCGCACGGCGACGCCTGCGCCCACGTCCTGCTGTACGTCGCCGACCGTCCCTGGGAGCGGCTGAACGTCGCCGACACCGTCAAGGTCCAGTGGAACGCCTACCTCGGCGAGGGCGTCCTGCTCCTGTCCGACCAGGGCCGCGTCCTCGCCTCCCTGGTCGCCGACACCTCCGGCCGGCACGACGCGCTGTGCGGCACCTCCACCCTCGTGCGCAACACCGCCCGTTACGGCGACGGCAGCCCCCAGTCCCCCTCCCCCGCCGGACGCGAGCTGTTCAAACTCGCCGCCGCGAAGAACGGACTCGGCCCCCGCGACCTGCCGCCCTCCCTCTCGTTCTTCCAGGGCGTCGAGGTACGCGACGACGGCACCCTCGACTTCACCGGCTCCGCCGGCCCCGGCGCCAGTGTCACCCTGCGCACCGAGCAGGACGTCACCGTCCTCATCGCCAACGTCCCGCACCCCGCAGATCCGCGCCCGGAGTATGTGAGCACCGCGCTGGAGGTGCTCGCCTGGCGGGCCCGAGCGACCGAGCCGGACGATCCGCTGTGGAACGCCACCCCGGAAGGGCGCCGGGCCTTCCTCAACACCGCCGAGTTCCGCACCGCCAGGGGGGCCGCATGACGACCGTGATCGTTCCGGCCCGCGCCGCGAGGAGGACCGCATGACTTCCCAGATTGTCGCGGCCCGCGCCGCCTGGTCCGCCGTCGTCCCGGCCGGCGGGACCCTCACCCTCACCGATCTGCACGGCAACCAGGCCGTCGACTTCCTCGTGTACGACGCCCACGACACAGCCGTCCGCTACAGCGCCCCCGACACCATCCACGCGCAGGGCGGCATCTTCCTCACCACCGGCAGCGTGCTGATGTCCAACGAGCACACCCCTCTGATGACCGTGGTCGCCGACGACGTCGGCCGGCACGACACGGTGGGCGGCGCCTGCTCCAAGGAGTCGAACACCCTGCGGTACGGGCACCACACCTGGTCGCAGCACGCCTGCGTGGACAACTTCCTCGCGGAGGGCGCCCGGCACGGCCTCGGCAAACGCGACCTCGTGTCGAACGTCAACTGGTACATGAACGTGCCGGTCGAGAAGGACGGCACCCTCGGCATCGTCGACGGCATCTCCGCGCCGGGGCTGTCCCTGACCCTGCGTGCGGAGTGCGACGTCCTCGTGCTGGTCTCCAACTGCCCCCAGATCAACAACCCCTGCAACGGCTTCACCCCGACGGCCGTCGAGATGACCATCGCCCAGCCCCTGCTCGAAGCCCCTGCCTCCCAAGGGAGCCCCGCATGACCTTCGGCACCCTGTTGGTCGCCAACCGGGGCGAGATAGCCGTCCGCGTCATCCGTACCGCCCGCGACCTGGGCCTGCGCACGGTCGCCGTGTACTCCGACGCCGACCGCGCCGCACCCCACGTCCGCCTCGCCGACACAGCCGTACGGCTCGGTCCGGCGCCCGCGCAGGAGTCGTACCTCGACGCCGACCTGGTGCTGAGGGCGGCGAAGGACGCGGGCGCGGGCGCCGTCCACCCCGGCTACGGCTTCCTGTCCGAGGACGCCGCCTTCGCCCGCCGCTGCGCGGACGCCGGGATCGTGTTCGTGGGCCCCACCCCGGAGCAGTTGGAGCTGTTCGGCGCGAAGCACACCGCGCGGGCCGCCGCCGAGGCCGCGGGCGTCCCGCTGCTTCCCGGCACGGGCCTGCTGGCCTCCCTCGACGAGGCCGTCGCCCGCGCCGAGGCCGTCGGTTACCCGGTGATGCTGAAGGCCACCGGCGGCGGGGGCGGCATCGGTATGTCGGCCTGCCGCTCCGCCGCCGAACTGGCGGAGGCGTGGGCGCGGGTGCAGCGAGTCGCCGCCGCCTCGTTCTCCTCCGCCGGTGTCTTCCTCGAACGCCTCGTCGAGCACGCCCGCCACGTGGAGGTGCAGGTCTTCGGCGACGGCGAGGGCCGCGTCGTCACCTTCGGCGACCGGGACTGCTCCCTCCAGCGCCGCAACCAGAAGGTCGTCGAGGAGGCCCCGGCGCCCAACCTCGCCGACGCCGTCCGCGCGCGGCTCGCCACGTCGGCCCGCGACCTGTGCGCCAGCGTCGCCTACCGCTCCGCCGGAACCGTCGAGTTCGTGTACGACCCGGAGCGCGGCGAGGCCTACTTCCTGGAGGTCAACACCCGCCTCCAGGTGGAGCACCCGGTCACCGAGGAGACCCACGGCGTCGACCTCGTCGCCTGGATGCTGCGCCTGGCACGCGGTGAGTCGGACGTCGTCCGCGACCCGGGGCCGCCCCGCGGCCACGCCGTCGAGGCCCGGATCTACGCCGAAGACCCCTCCCGGGAACACCGGCCGAGCGCTGGCCTGTTGACGAGGGTGGAGTTTCCGCCGGGCGTCCGCGTGGACGGCTGGGTGGAGACCGGCACCGAGGTGACGACGTCGTACGACCCGCTGCTCGCCAAGGTCGTCGCCCATGGACCGGACCGCGCCCACGCCCTGCGCCGGCTCGACGAAGCGCTGTCCCGGACCCGGATCGACGGCATCGAGACCAACCTGGGCCAGCTCAGGGCCGCCCTGCGCGACCCTGACCTGCGGCGGGCCACCCACTCCACCGCCACGCTCGCGACCGTGAGCGACCCGACGCCCCGTGTCGAGGTGGTCTCCGGCGGCACCCTCACCACCGTGCAGGACTGGCCCGGCCGCACCGGGTACTGGCAGGTCGGCGTACCGCCCTGCGGCCCCATGGACGACCTGTCCTTCCGCCTCGGCAACACGGCGCTCGGCAACCCCGAGGGCGCACCGGGCCTCGAATGCACCCTGCGGGGACCCTCCTTGCGGTTCACCCACGCCACCACGGTGTGCGTGACGGGCGCCCCGGCCCCGGTGACCGTGGACGGCTCACCCGTTCCGCAGTGGGAACCGGTGACCGTGCCCGCCGGAGCCGTGCTGGCCGTCGGCGCCCCCACCCGACACGGCCTGCGCACCTATGTGTTGTTCGCCGGGGGCGGCCTGGACGTGCCGTCGTTCCTCGGCAGCGCGGCCACCTTCACCCTGGGGCGCTTCGGCGGCCACGGCGGCCGGGAGCTGCGGACGGGCGACGTGCTGCACGGCGGAGGGGTCACCGAAGGCAGCCCCGTACCGGCCGGGGCCCGCCCGGTCTTCGGCTCGACCTGGCAGGTGGCCGCCCTCGAAGGCCCGCACGCGGCACCGGAGTTCTTCACCGAGGAGGACATCCGCGAGTTCTACGCCGCCGACTGGAAGGTCCACTTCAACTCGGCCCGCACCGGCGTACGGCTGGTCGGCCCGAAGCCCCGCTGGGCGCGGAGCGACGGCGGCGAGGCGGGTCTGCACCCCTCCAACATCCACGACACCCCGTACTCGGTCGGCGCCGTCGACTACACCGGCGACATGCCGGTCCTGCTCGGCCCCGACGGCCCCTCGCTCGGCGGATTCGTCTGCCCGGCCACGGTGATCTCCACGGAACGCTGGAAGCTGGGGCAGCTCCGCCCTGGCGACACGGTCCGCTTCCTGCCCGTCGCCGACGACGCCTCGCCCCGCCCCGCGATCGTCGACGGAGGTGTCCTGGCCCGGGACGGCGAGGTGACGTACCGCCGCAGCGGCGACGACAACCTGCTCGTCGAGTTCGGCCCCATGCAACTGGACCTGGGCCTGCGGATGCGGGTGCACGCCCTGATGGAGGCCGTGGCCGAGACGGCCCCCGACGGCGTCACCGACCTCACCCCCGGCATCCGCTCCCTCCAGATCCGCACCGACCCGGCGCGGCTCCCCCAACCCGAACTCCTGGCCACCGTACGGCGGATCGTCGCCTCGCTCCCACCGGCCGACGAGCTGGTGGTCCCCTCCCGCACCGTCCACCTGCCCCTGTCCTGGGACGATCCCGCGACCCGTGAGGCCATCGCCCGCTACATGGCCGGTGTCCGCGACGACGCGCCCTGGTGCCCGTGGAACATCGAGTTCATCCGCCGCGTCAACGGCCTGGAATCGGTGGCGGACGTCTACGACACGGTGTTCGCCGCCGAGTACCTGGTCCTGGGCCTGGGCGACGTGTACCTGGGCGCGCCGGTGGCGACCCCGCTCGACCCGCGCCACCGTCTGGTGACGACGAAGTACAACCCCGCCCGCACCTGGACCGCCGAGAACTCGGTGGGCATCGGCGGCGCGTACCTGTGCGTCTACGGCATGGAGGGGCCCGGCGGCTACCAGTTCGTCGGCCGCACCACCCAGGTCTGGTCCCCCTGGCAGCAGCGCGGTGCCTTCGAGGCGGGCTCCCCGTGGCTCCTGCGCTTCTTCGACCGTGTGAAGTGGTATCCGGTGGACGCGGACGAACTCCTCGCCCTGCGGGCCGACATCATCTCGGGCCGCTTCGTCCCGCGGATCGAGGAGGGCGAGTTCTCCCTCGCCGACCACCAGCGGTTCCTGGCCGAACACGCCGATTCCATAGCCGAGTTCAGATCCCGTCAGCGGTCCGCCTTCGCCGCGGAACGAGCCGCCTGGGAGGCCGCCGGCGAGTTCGCCCGAGCGGAGGCGGCCACCGCCGCACCGGTGCCCTCGACGGAGATCGACGTCCCGGCGGGCGGGCGGGTGATCGAGGCGGAGTTCGCCGCGTCGGTCTGGCAGCTCCACGTCCGGCCCGGCGACCGAGTGACCACCGGCCGGCCCCTGCTGACCCTGGAGGCCATGAAGATGGAGTCCCGCGTCCACTCCCCCCTGAACGGCGTGGTCCACGAGACCCTGACCGTCCCGGGCGCCCAGGTCCAGGCGGGCACGCCGCTCCTCGTCCTGACACCCGACACCGACTGACACCGGGCCCGCCCCGCACACCGACGGACCGTCCCAGCACAGGAGCACAGATGCCGCACCCGTCCCCGACCCTGACCCGTGTCCGCCTGGCGTACGAGCGCATCGACGCCGTGGACCGCCCCGAGATCTGGATCGACCTGCGTGCCCGGCCGGACGTCGAAGCGGAGGCCAGGGCCGTAGACGCCCGCCTCGCCGCCGGGGACCGGCTGCCCCTCGCCGGCCGCCTCCTCGCCGTCAAGGGCAACATCGACGTCCACGGCCTGGCCACGACCGCCGGCTGCCCGGCCTACGCGTACACGCCGGACGAGGACGCCCCGGTCGTCGCCCGTCTCCGCGAGGCCGGCGCGATCGTGCTGGGGACCACGAACCTGGACCAGTTCGCGACCGGCCTCGTCGGCACCCGTTCTCCGTACGGCGCCGTCCGCAACGCCCACGACCCGTCCAGAATCAGCGGCGGCTCCAGCTCGGGTTCGGCCGTGGCGGTGGCGCTCGGCATCGTCGACCTCGCCCTCGGCACGGACACCGCGGGCTCGGGCCGCGTTCCCGCCGCCTTCAACGGCATCGTCGGCCTGAAGCCCACCCGTGGTCTGGTCCCCACCAACGGCGTGGTCCCTGCCTGCGCCTCCCTCGACTGTGTGACGGTGTTCGCCCGCACCCTCCCGGAGGCCGAGCAGGCCCTCGCCCACATGACCTCCCCACCGACCCGCGCCCTCCCGGCCCTCCCACAGCGCACACCGGGTCCGTGGCGTGTCGCCGTCCCGCCGCGCGAGCAGCTCGGCGAACTGGACGACGGCTGGGCGGAGGCGTACGAGGCGGCGGTGGCGCGACTGGGCGACGCGGGCGTGGAGATCCGCGCCCTGGACCTCACCCCGTTCACCGAGGCGGCCGCGATGCTGTACCAGGGCGCGTTCGTGGCGGAGCGGTACACGGCGGTGGGCCCCTTCGTCGACAAGGCGCTCGTCGACGGTGTGGACGGTCTCGACCCCACCGTGGCCGGCATCATCAGCCGCGCCCGCGAGGTCCCGGCCCATCAACTGTTCGCCGACCAGGACCGGCTGGCCGCGCTGCGCGCCCACGCCCTCGCCGAACTGGCCGACGCGGACGCCCTGCTGCTGCCGACGGCCCCGGGGCACCCGACCCTCGCCGACGTGGCCGCCGACCCGCTGGGCGCCAATGCCCGCCTGGGCCGCTTCACCAACTCGACGAACCTGTTCGACCTGGCGGCCGTCGCCGCCCCGGCGGGCGAGGTGAACGGTCTGCCCTTCGGTGTGATGCTGATCGGCCCGGCGTTCACGGACGAGCGGCTGGCCCGGATCGCCGCGCTCCTCCCGCCGGAGCCACGGCTGGCCGTCGTCGGCGCCCACCTCTCGGGGCAGCCTCTGAACCCCCAGCTCCTCGCCCTGGGCGCCCGCCTGGAACGTACGACGACGACCGCGCCGGTCTACCGTCTCCACGCCCTGCGGACGTCCCCGCCGAAGCCGGGCCTGGTCCACGTCGGCGAAGGCGGCGCCGCGATCGAGACGGAGATCTGGCGCCTCCCGGCGGAGGGCCTGGGACGCCTCCTGACGACACTCCCCCACCCCATGACCCTGGGCAGTGTGCAGCTCGCCGACGGCACGAGCACCCCCGGCTTCCTCTGCGAACCGACAGCCCTGCGGGACGCCGAGGACATCACACGCCACGGCGGGTGGAGGTCGTTCCTGACCCGCGGAGAGCCCGAGGGTCCCAGGTGACCGGAGAGCGGTGAGGGGCGCGGGGAACCGCGCGACCAGCCACACACCACCCGCACCCACCCCCGTAGGCGTCGCCCTCCGTCCCCGTGGGCGTCACCCCACCGAGGAGTAGGCCACAACCCCCCGCAACAGCTCGTCGACCGCCTTGCGCGCACTCTTGCCCACGGTGGACCCCGAAGGGGCCGCCGCCGAGATCTGTCCCAGCACGTCGATCACCTGCTTGGACCAGCGCACGAAGTCACCGGCGGGCATGTCCGCCTCCCGCAGTACCTCGTCGAGCCCCTTCCCGGAGGCCCACATGTACGCGGCCCAGGCGAAGCCGAGGTCGGGCTCACGCTGTCCGACCCCTTCGCTCTGGGTGATCCGGAACTCCTCCTCCAGCGCGTCCAGTCGCCCCCAGATCCGCACCATCTCGCCGAGCGCGGCCTTCGCGGCGCCCGACGGCAGCTTCGGCGCCATCGCGTCGTCGCCGACCCGGGCCTCGTAGACGAGCGCGGAGACACAGGCGGCGAGTTCCGCGGGGCCGAGGCCCTCCCAGACGCCGGCGCGCAGGCATTCACTCGCCAGCAGGTCCAGCTCGCCGTAGAGGCGGGCGAGCCGCTTGCCGTGCTCGGTGACCTCGTTGCCCCGCAGATAGTCCAGCTCGGTCAGGAGCGCGACGATCCGGTCGAAGGTGCGGGCGATCGTGTTGGTGCGGCCCTCGATGCGCCGCTCCAGCTGCGTGGTGTCCCGCTTGAGCCGGTAGTAGCGCTCCGCCCAGCGGGCGTGGTCCTCGCGGTCGCTGCACCCGTGGCAGGGGTGGGCCCGCAGGTCGGCGCGCAGACGCGCGATCTCGCGGTCGTCGGCGGCGGCGGCGCGCCGCTTGCGGTGCCGGTCGGGTACCAGGTGCCCGGCCTTCGTGCGGAGCGCGGACGCCAGATCGCGGCGGGACTGCGGTGAGCGGGGGTTGAAGGACTTCGGGATCCGCATCCGCTCCAGCGCCTCCACGGGCACCGGGAAGTCCATCGACGCCAGCCGCTTGACCTGCCGCTCGGCGGTGAGCACCAGCGGGCGCGGGCCGTCGTGGTACTCGAAGCCGCGGTGGCCGTTGGACCGCCCGGCGGGCAGCCCGGGGTCCAACACCAGGGCGAGACCCGCGTACTTGCCGGTCGGGACGTGGATGACGTCGCCCGGCTTGAGCTTCTCCAGGGCCACGGCGGCCTCGGCGCGCCGCTGGGCCGCGCCCTGCTTGGCCAGTTCGGTCTCGCGGTCCTTCAGCTCGCGCCGGAGGCGGGCGTACTCCTCGAAGTCCCCGAGGTGGCAGGTCATCGACTCCTTGTAGCCCTCGAGCCCCTCCTCGTTGCGCTGGACCTGGCGGGAGATGCCGACGACGGACTTGTCGGCCTGGAACTGCGCGAAGGACGTCTCCAGCAGCTCCCGCGAACGGTGCCGGCCGAACTGCTCGACCAGGTTGACCGCCATGTTGTACGACGGCTTGAAGCTGGAGCGCAGCGGATAGGTACGGGTGCCCGCGAGGCCGGCGAGGTGGTCGGGGTTCATGCCGCGCTGCCACAACACGACGGCGTGGCCCTCGACGTCGATGCCGCGGCGGCCGGCGCGGCCGGTCAACTGGGTGTACTCGCCGGGGGTGATGTCGGCGTGCTGCTCGCCGTTCCACTTGACGAGCTTCTCCAGCACCACCGAGCGGGCGGGCATGTTGATGCCGAGGGCGAGGGTCTCGGTGGCGAACACGGCCTTGACCAGGCCGCGTACGAACAGTTCCTCGACGACCTCCTTGAACGTCGGCAGCATGCCCGCGTGGTGGGCCGCTATGCCGCGCTCCAGGCCTTCCAGCCACTCGAAGTAGCCGAGGACGTGGAGGTCCTCGGAGGGGATGGACGCCGTGCGCTCCTCGACGAGGGCGCGCACCCTGAGTCGTGCGTCGTCGTCGTTGAGGCGCAGGCCGGCGTGGAGGCACTGCTGGACGGCGGCCTCGCAGGCGGCGCGGCTGAAGATGAAGGTGATGGCCGGCAACAGGCCCTCGGAGTCGAGCCGTTCGATGACTTCCGGCCGGCTCGGGATCCAGATGCGGGAGCGCTGGCGGCGCTCGCGCTCCCGGTCGGCCTCACGCATGGCGCGGCCCCGTCTGCGGTCCTGGTAGGAGGGGCGGCTGGCCTCCATGCGGGCCATGCGTGTGAGGTCGGGGTTGACGGCCTTCCGGTGGCCCTCGCCCTCCTCGAAGAGGTCGTACATCCGCCGGCCGGCGAGCACGTGCTGGAACAGCGGCACGGGCCGGTGCTCGGAGACAATCACCTCGGTGTCGCCGCGCACGGTGTCCAGCCAGTCGCCGAACTCCTCGGCGTTCGACACGGTCGCCGAGAGGGAGACGAGGGTGACCGACTCGGGGAGGTGGATGATCACCTCTTCCCAGACGGCGCCGCGGAAGCGGTCGGAGAGGTAGTGCACCTCGTCCATGACCACGTAGCCGAGGCCGCGGAGGGTCTGGGAGCCCGCGTACAGCATGTTCCGCAGGACCTCGGTGGTCATCACGACCACCGGGGCGTCGGAGTTGACGCTGTTGTCGCCGGTGAGGAGTCCGACCTGGTCGGCGCCGTAACGGCGGCACAGGTCGGCGTACTTCTGGTTCGACAGGGCCTTGATGGGTGTCGTGTAGAAGCACTTCTTGCCCTGTTTCAGGGCGAGGTGGACGGCGAACTCGCCGACGATCGTCTTGCCCGAGCCGGTGGGGGCGGCCACCAGGACGCCCTTGCCCGCCTCGAGCGCCTGGCAGGCCTCGATCTGGAAGGGGTCGAGGCCGAAGTCGTACATCTCGCGGAAGGACGCGAGCGCGGTGGCCTGCTCGGCAGCGCGCCTACGTGCTGCCGCATACCGCTCGGCCGGTGAGAGATCCTCTGTCATCGTGCTTTCGAGCGTACCGGGCCCCACTGACAACGGGACGATCATTATCCGGATGACCGCCCCGCGCACGGGAGCGGCCGGGTGCGCCATGTGGGCGCCCCGGCCGCTCCAGGTCCCGCGATGCCTGATCTGTGCCGATCCGCGTACGCCGGGTCGCGGACGCACGCGACGCGTCAGGTCACGTCGTCGTAGCCGTTGATCCGGTCGCGTTCCGTCTCAGGTGACGGGGACGGGGACGGCAGCGCCCTGCTGGCCGACACGGTCTCGACCTCGCCGATGTCCTCGGGGGTGAGGTCCAGCTCGGATGCCTCGTCGTCGGCCGGCTTCATGGCCTCGACGCGGGCCCGGCGCTTGTCGTTGACCAGGGCGATGGCCGACGCGGCGAAGTACAGGATCCAGATGGGACCGGCCAGCGCCAGCATGGAAATCGGGTCGGTGCTGGGAGTGGCGATCGCCGCGAACAGGGTGATGCCGAGGATCATGCCCCGCCACCAGCCGGCCATCTTCTTACCCGAGAGCACCCCACCGAAGTTCAGCATCACCAGCAGCAGCGGCAGCTCGAAGGAGAGGCCGAAGACGACGATCATTCGCATGATCAGGTTCAGCAGATCGTCGAGGGGGAGCTGGTTGTCGCTGCCGATGATGGAGAACTCCAACATCACCGACGCCATCTTGGGCAGCGACCAGTACGCGAAGTAGGCACCCATGACGAACAGCGGGAAACCCGCCGCCACGAAGCCGAGGCCGTACTTCTTCTCGTTCCGGTGCAGTCCCGGAGCGACGAACGCCCAGAGCTGGTACAGCCACACCGGGGCGGCGAGCACCACGCCCGATGACAGGGAGACCGTCAGGGCGAGGGTGAACGGGCTCAGCAGACCGTTCTGCACGATGCGCGCGCACTGCGTCTCATTGGTGTTCTTCGCCAGCTCGGCGAAGGAGTATTCGCATCCCACCGCGCGGAGGATGGGATCTGTGAAGAACTGGATGATGTCCTTGTAGAAGAGGGCTGCGACGACGGTCGCCACGACGATCGCCAGCAAACTCTTCACCAGACGGTTTCGCAGCTCGCGCAAGTGCTCCGCGAGGGGCATCCGCCCCTCGGGATCCTTCTCCGTCTTGCGGGCAGACTTGAGCAACCCACGTCCTCATCTCGTGCGGCAGGCCGGATGTCTCCTCCGGCCCTGCGTCAGCGCTTGGTCGTGTCCGTCGGCTCCGCGACCGGGCGGGAGCTGGTCACGTCGCCGGGCGCGGCCTGGATGGTGCGCTGAGCCGGGGTGTCGCCGGCGTGCGGAGGCGCGGCGGAGGTGGTGGTGTCCTCCTGGCCGTCGCTCTTCATGGCCTTCGCCTCGCTCTTGAGGATGCGGGCGGACTTGCCGAGCGAGCGCGCCATGTCAGGGAGCTTCTTCGCACCGAACAGCAGGACGATGACGACGAGGATCAGAATGATCTCGGTGGGGCCGAGCCTACCCATAGCTGTCTACCTTCTTCACCGAGGCGGCGGGTGGGGGCTGTCCGACCGGTCGGACAAGTGTCCGAACGACCGTACTGGCAGCGATCGTAACGCTCAGGGGTGAATCAGAGGCAATCCCTGTGCGTACTCCCGATTCGCGCGACCCTGGCCTCGTTCACCGGGCCGCGACAGGCAGCGTACCTGCCGAAGGTATGAAGGTGACAGGGCGAAGTGGCGCAAACCGCACAGGCCCGTCGGCTCACCGCATGCCCGCCTGCACCTCACAGCAGCCACGCTCTTACCTCACGGCCCGTCCACGGAGCAGGTCGACCACTCACGGCACGGCCATGGAGCAGGTCAGCGGCTCACCTGGCGCCCACGGAGCAGGTCAGCGAACCCACCCCGCGCCCACGGAGCAGGTCAGCGGCTCACGCAGCGTCCGCGGACCCGGTCAGCGGCTCACGCAGCGTCCGCGGACCCGGTCAGCGGCTCACGCAGCGTCCGCGGACCAGGCCGGCCATTCCACAGCGCCTCAGCGGAGCAGGCCGGTCGCTCACAGCGCCTCCGCGGAGCGGGCCGCGCTCGCCGTCGCCCGCTCCAGGTCCTCCGCCGCCCTGTTGATCCGCCGCGCCGACTCGGTGACCTGCCGGCCAAGCCGCTGGGCCTCGACGAAGACCCGGACGGCGAGCACCCCCAGCACGGCGAGCCCCAGAAAACCCATAGCGACAGCGAACATCGGCCAGAACATAGCGACGACCCTAGCCCGGCGAATGGAGCCGCAGCGTCCGCACGCCGCCCCCGGTGAGCAGCTCGACGATGCGCTCCCCGGCCGGTTTACGGACGGCGACACCGCACTCGGGGCAGGTGAAGGAGTAGAACGTGGTCTTGCTGGTGGCGCCGATGGCCAGCCGCAGCGCGCTCGCGCCGAGTTCGAAGCTGGCCCGGCAGTCGGGGCATCCGGCCCTGAACACCACGTCGACCACCCGCTTCATCCCCGCGAACGCGACCGCCGCCGACATCTCCGGCACGCCCTGTAAACCCTGCACGCCCTGCAGACCCTGAACTCCGGACACAGCCGACCCGCCGTTCACAGCCCTCGCTCCTGTCTGTCGTACTGCCGCTCCTGCCCCGCACCGGCCCCACGCGGCGCACCGAGCCGGGCGTCGAGCCCGTCGTACGCCGGTACGACCTCGTCGTAGGCCGCCAGAGCCTCACGGGCCGCCCGGCGGGCGCTGTCGGCCAGGTCCTGGGGCGAGACGATCCGCCCGTCCGGTCCGAGCCGCAGCGCGAGCCGCCGCAGCGAGGCGGGGTCGGGGGTGCGCAGGGTGATGCGCAGCCCGCCGTCCGGGAGCTCCTCGGCGCTGTCGTGCGGGTAGTACTCGGCGACCCACCGTCCGCCGGGCCCGACCTCGACGACGACCTCCGGGTCCTCGGCGGCGGGCTGCACCAGCGCCTCCGACAGATCCCGCAGCTCGATCTCGGGCGGCGCGGACGGCTCGTCGAGGATCTTGATCTCGGCGACCCGGTCGAGGCGGAACGTCCGGCGCGCCTCGGAGCGTCGGCACCATGCCTCGACATAGGTGTGACCCACGCTGACCAGGCGAATCGGGTCGATCTCCCGTTCGGTGACCTCGTCGCGGGCCGGGGAGTAGTAGCGGATCCACAGCCGTCGCCGCTCCGAGATGGCCCGGTCGACGTCGGCGAAGACTCCGCCCTCCGACTCGAAGGTCACCGACAGCCGGGAGCTGGCCCCGGCCGCCTCGCCCGCGGCCGCCTCCACCTTGGCGGTGGCCCGCAGCAGCGCCTGCCGGTCGCTCTCGCGCAGCCCGGGCAGCGTGGCGACCGCGCGGGCGGCCACGAGCAGGGCGGTGGCCTCGTCGGCTGCCAGCCTCAGCGGCTCGGCGGCCTCCGCCCCGAGCGCGGCCGGGTTGTGCCACCAGATCCGCTCGCCGTCGGTGTCGATGTCGAGCAGGTCACCGCCGCGGAAGCTGGTCCCGCACATGGGCAGCACATCGAGGTCCGACACCAGCTCGTCCTCGGTGATCCCGAAGGCGCGGGCCACGTCCTCGATACGGGCGCCGGGGCGCTCGCGCAGATACGTGACCAGGGAGAGCATCCGCCGGGTCTGGTCGATGGCGTTCGCCGGCCGGGCCGGTTTTCCCACCACGTTCTTACGTCCCCTCAACCCTTGGCCACGGCACGCAGCCGGTCGACCACGTCGGCCCGCAGCTCGGCGGGGTCCAGGACGACCACGTCGGGCCCGAACTCGACCAGCCAGGCATCCAGACCGTGCCCGTACGGAATCTCCAACTCGTCCCACCCGTCGCCGAGTTCCCGCACGGCGGTGGCCCTGGCCCGCAGCGGGTAGCCGGCGCCCGTGCGGAGCCGGATCAGCGCGGAGCGGTCGGCGGTCTCCCCCGCCCAGCTCGCGACGGTCTCCCGCACGGTGACGACGTCCGGGACCTCGGCCGTGAAGGCACCGCCCCGGCTGCGCACCTTGCCGGTGATCCGCGACAGCCGGAAGACCCGCTCGGCGCCCCGGTCCCGGTCGAAACCGGCGAGGTACCAGTGGCCGCGCCAGCACTCCAGCGCCCACGGCTCCACATGGCGGGGCTCGGGGCGGGCGGCGGTGGCCTTGCGGTACTCGAACACCACCGGGCGGCGGTCCCGGCAGGCCAGCATCAGCGGCTCGAACGCGGCCTCGTGCACCGGGATGCGCGGCTCCAGCGCCCCGTGGGCCTCGTACGGGTCGACGTCCTCGGGGAGGCCGGCCGCGCGCAGCTTCTGCAGGGCGCCGCTGGCGGCCCCGGCGAGGCGGGCCTGCTGCCAGACCTTGGCGGCGAGCCCCAGGGCGGCGGCCTCCTCGGCGTCGAGCGTGATGGGCGGGAGGCTGTTGCTGTCGCGGCGGGCCTGGTAGCCGACCTCGCCGTCGAGGTTCTCCACCGTCTCGATGACCAGGCCGAGTTCGCGCAGATCGTCCTTGTCGCGCTCGAACATGCGGTTGAAGGAGTCGTCGGACCCGGCTTCCAGGTAGGCCTCGATGGACTCCCGCAGCTCGCGCTTGCTGAGCGGCCGGCGCGTCCCCAGCAGACACAGCGCCAGGTTCATCAACCGCTCGGCCTTGGCAATGGCCATCGACGCCCTTCCCTATGGGTGCTTCTGCGGCACGACCGTACCGCTACCGAGCGTCGCGGCAAAAGCCGAGGGCCCATGCCCGAACAGGCATGGACCCCAGGTGGTCGGCTCCGGTCACAGGACCGGGCCGCTCCGGTCGTACGATGATCAGACCCCGAGCAGGTCGACCACGAAGATCAGCGTCTCGCCCGGCTTGATCGCCGGGGTCGGGCTCTGGTTGCCGTAGGCGAGGTGCGCCGGGATGGTCAGCTGGCGGCGGCCGCCGACCTTCATGCCCTGCACGCCCTGGTCCCAGCCCTTGATGACACGGCCGCCACCGAGCGGGAAGCGGAACGGCGTACCACGGTTCCAGCTGGCGTCGAACTCCTCGCCGGTGCTGAAGGACACGCCCACGTAGTGCACGGTGACGGTCTGGCCGGCCTGCGCGACCTCGCCCTCGCCCTCCCAGATGTCCTTGATCTCAAGGTCCTTCGGGGGCTCGCCTTCGGGGAAGTCGATCTCGGGCTTCTCAATGCTCACGTCTTCAGGCTCCTGCTCTTGTACGAAAAGACAACGCGGGACAGTCTCGCATCCCGCGCACTCACATCTTCGCGAGGATGTCCACGGTGAAGACCATCGTGGAGTCCTTCTTGATGTCGCTGCCACTCGGCGGCGTGTCGCCGTAACCCAGCTTCGGCGGAATCACGATCAGCAGGCGGCTGCCCACCTTCTTGCCCGCCATGCCCTGCTGCCAGCCCTTGACGACCTGCTGCATCCCGAACGAGCTCAGCGCGTCCCGGCTGTACGACGAGTCGAACTCCTTGCCGGTGTCCCAGATGACGCCCTTGTACTGCACCAGCAGGCTGTCGTCGGCCGCGACCTCCGGGCCGTCGCCCTCGATGATGTACGTCGCGGCCAGGTCGGCCGGCGGGTCCGCCTTCGGGATGTCGACGGTGGGGGCCTTGCCGTCGGTGTTCGTGCTCACCTTCGGCAGCTTCGCGTCGTTCTGCGGGACGTTCTTGCCCTTGGCGGAGCTCTTGGCGTTGAACGTGTTCTGGATGTCCACGACGAAGACCAGCGTGTCGTCGCCCTTGATGCCCGCCTGCGCGTTCCCCTGCTTGCCGTAGCCCCAGGTCGGCGGCACGGCCATCTGGACCCGGCTGCCGGCCTTCTTACCGGTCAGCGCATAGCGCCAGCCGTCGATGATGCCCTGCGGGGTCAGCTGGATGACCAGCGGCGTCTTGCGGTCGTAGGAGTTGTCGAAGACCTTGGCCGTCTCCCAGATCTGACCCAGGTAGTTCGCCTGGATGTAGTCACCCTCGGCGACCGTCCTGCCGGTGCCCGCGATCACCGTCTTCACGGCCAGGTTCTTCGACGGGTCCCCACTGCCCTTCGCGACGGTCGGCTTCTCGTCGAACTTCACCCCGGCCGTGATCGCGGGCAGCGGACCGTCCACGATCTTCGGCGGCTTCGCCGCGCTCGCCGACGCGGACGGGCTGCTGCTGGCCTTGGCCGAGTCGGACTTGTCGTCACCACAGGCGGCGAGCGTGACCAGTCCGGCGGGAACAGCGATGAGGAGTGAGCGTCGGCGCACGGTGAGGGCCTCGTATCGGTCGATCTTGTCGGATGCGTGCGCGCAACTCTACGGCGTGAGAAGGGCGCCGTACGGCAAACGTACGGCGCCCCGCGTTGCGTTCCGGCTCAGAAGCCTCCCGCCCGGGTGCATTCCAGGGCGGGAGACACACCCGGAACATTCCGGCTCACATTCCGGCGATCAGCTTCTCCACCCGGTCGTCCACCGAACGGAACGGATCCTTGCACAACACCGTGCGTTGCGCCTGGTCGTTGAGCTTCAGATGCACCCAGTCGACCGTGAAATCCCGGCGCTGTTCCTGCGCCCGCCGGATGAAGTCACCACGCAGCCGCGCCCGAGTCGTCTGCGGCGGAACCGACTTGCCCTCGAAGATCTTCAAGTCATTGCAGATCCGGGCGGCTTGACCTTTCCTCTCCAGGAGGTAGTACAACCCACGACGACGGTGAATGTCGTGATACGCGAGGTCTATCTGCGCGACCCGCGGATGCGACATGGTCATGTTGTGCTTGGCCCGGTACCGCTCGATGAGCTTGTACTTCATCACCCAGTCGATCTCGGTACCGATCCGGTCCAGATCCTCGGCCTCGATCGCGTCCAGCGTGCGACCCCACAGCTCCAGGACCTGCTCCACGGTGCCCGTGCGGATACCGCGCCGCTCGCAGAAGTCCACGGCCTTCTCGAAGTACTCGCGCTGCACCTCAAGCGCGGACGCCTCCCTGCCACTGGCCAGCCGCACCTTGCGCCGGCCCGTGATGTCATGGCTGACCTCGCGGATCGCCCGGATCGGGTTCTCCAGCGTCAGGTCCCGCATCACCGTGCCCGCCTCGATCATGCGCAGCACCAGATCGGTGGCACCGACCTTCAGCAGCATGGTCGTCTCGGACATGTTCGAGTCGCCCACGATCACATGGAGCCGGCGGTACCGCTCCGCGTCCGCGTGCGGCTCGTCACGCGTGTTGATGATCGGCCGGGAACGCGTCGTCGCCGAGCTGACGCCCTCCCAGATGTGCTCCGCGCGCTGACTCACGCAGTACACCGCACCACGCGGCGTCTGCAGCACCTTGCCCGCGCCACACAGCAACTGCCGCGTGACCAGGAACGGAATGAGGATGTCCGCGAGCCGGGAGAACTCCCCGTGCCGCGCCACCAGATAGTTTTCATGGCAACCGTATGAGTTGCCCGCCGAGTCCGTGTTGTTCTTGAAGAGATAGACGTCGCCCGCGATTCCCTCCTCGTGCAGGCGGCGTTCGGCGTCGACCAGCAGTCCTTCCAGAATGCGCTCGCCGGCCTTGTCGTGAGTGACCAGCTCGGTCACGTTGTCACATTCGGGTGTCGCGTATTCCGGATGTGAGCCCACGTCGAGATAGAGGCGGGCCCCGTTCCGCAGAAACACATTGCTGCTGCGGCCCCATGACACGACACGGCGGAAGAGGTACCGCGCCACCTCGTCAGGAGACAGACGGCGCTGTCCCCTGAACGTGCACGTGACGCCGTACTCGTTCTCCAGCCCGAAAATGCGGCGGTCCATGACTGAACATTACGCCTGATCCACCGACCTGAAACGGGGTTCGACGGCACGGTTTGGATCATTTTCCGATGAGACCGCAACCACCGCACCCCCCGAGGGAACAGCCAGAACCCGTCCCGTCGCCAGCAGAACCAGCAGCGACACGGCCCCCGCGGCACCCGGCACCACGAAGCCCCACAGCGTCCCGCCCCACTCCACGACCGGCCCCGCCACCGCCGTACCCACCGACTGGCCCACAGTGAACGTCGTCACGATCCACGAGAACGCCTCCGTCACCGTCCCCCGCGGCGCGTGCCGGTCCACCAGCACGAACCCGCACGCGATCGCCGGCGCCAGGAACACCCCCGCGAGCGTCGTCAGCCCCGTCATCCCGACCGGACCCGGCATCAGCGTCAGCGGCACGTAGCAGACCGCCAGCAGCCCCACCAGGACCTGCAACCGCCGCTCGGGCGCCCCGCCCCACCGCCGCGCCCCGTACGCCGTGCCACCGACGAGCGCGCCCAGGCCCACGCCCGCCATCAGCCAGCCGTAGACAGCGTCCCCGCCGTGACCGTCCGCGTACGACACCGCGGCGACCGTGATCGACCCCAGTGCGATCCCCACGAACAGGAACGCGCCGAGCAGCGCCAGCATCCCCGGCGAGCGCAGCGCGCCCAGCCAGTGCGCCTCGCGCGGCGCCGACCGCCAGGCCCGGGACGGCGGCGAGACCACCACCCACAGCGCGCCGAGCACCCCGACGACATTGAGCACGACCAGTGCCGCCGCCGCGGACCACAGCGCCACGCACAGCGTCACCAGCAGCGGCCCCACGGTGAACATGATCTCCTGGGCCACCGCGTCCATCGCGTACGCCGTGTGCACCTGGTCCTCCCGGCGCAGGACCGACGACCACAGGGCCCGCAGCCCGCCCTCCAGCGGAGGCGTGAACAGCCCCGCGACCGCCATCGAGAGATACGCGACCGGCAGCGGATCCAGCCCCGAGAGCGCGAAGACGGTCATGCCGAGCGCCGACACCAGCGCCGCGGGCAGCTGCACGCGCGGCTGCCCGCGCAGATCCACCAGACGGCCCAGCAGCGGCTGCCCCACCGCGTTCGCCACGCCGTACACG
This sequence comes from Streptomyces sp. NPDC030296, assembly GCF_055572815.1. NCBI lineage: Bacteria > Bacillati > Actinomycetota > Actinomycetes > Kitasatosporales > Streptomycetaceae > Streptomyces > Streptomyces sp. NPDC030296. The sequence goes on along the minus strand of NZ_JBVICQ010000008.1, from coordinate 205,364 downwards.
GCGGCCAGCGCCCCCGCCAGGCTGTACGTCCCGCCCTCCGCGCGCACGAACAGCACGATCGCGATCGCGGCCGTCGCGTTCGGCAACCGCCCCACCAGCGTGCCCGCCAGCAGACGCGCGGCATGCCGCGCCCTGAGGATCTCCAGGTATCCGGCTGCCATGTTCCGCCCCTCGGACGACTCTCGTCGGCTCGTCGGCTCCCGCCGGTCCAGAAGGAGCCGACGGAGGAAGTGTTACGTATAACGTCCGTAGTCATACGTACCATGAGCGCTGACCACGCGTCCACACGCACGAGGCCCACGAAGGAGCACGCCCACCGTGGCACGAGGTAGTACACGGCCCACGAGCCGTGACGTCGCCCAGGCCGCCGGCGTCTCCCAGGCCGCCGTCTCCCTCGTCCTCGGCGACAAATGGCGCGGCCGCGTCTCCGAGACCACCGCCGAACGGGTCCGCGAAGCCGCCCGCGAACTCGGCTACCGGCCCAACCTCGCCGCCCGCAACCTCCGCCTCGGCCGCACCCGCACAGTCCTCCTCGTCGTCCCCGCCCTCACCACCGAGTTCTTCGGCGGTGTCTACACCGGGGCCGCCCGCGTCGCCGCACGGCACGGCTTCGGCGTCGTCCTCTATCCCTCCCCCGAAGGCGTCGGCCCCGCCCGCGACCCCTTCGCCTCCGCCCAGGCCGCCCTCGACGGCGTCATCGCCTCCTCCATGGCCGCCGACGCCCTCAGCGCCATCCGCGGCGACCAGCTGCCCCTGGTGATGCTCGACAGCGACCCCCGGGGCAGCCACGGCGCCGTCACCGTCAACCTCGACATCCGCGACGGCGCACGACAGGTCGCCGACCACCTCCTCGCCCTGGGCCACCGCCACTTCCTGCACCTCGCCGCCGACGTCCCCTCCTGGACCTTCGAGGTACGCGCACAGGAACTCGCCACACGGCTCGCCGCGGTCTCCGGAACCACCCTGCGGACGGTGGCCGCACCCATCTCCATCGAGGGTGCCCTGACCGCCACCGAAGCCGCGCTCACCGGGCCCGACGGCCCCCGGCCCACCGCACTCGTCTGCGACGACGACAAACTCGCCGCCGGGGCCTACAAGGCCCTGCGCCGCCTCGGACTGAGGGTCCCCGACGACATCTCCGTCACCGGCGTCGACGACCTCGGCCTCGCCACCGCACTCGACCCCGAACTCACCACCGTGCGCCTCGACGCCGAAACCTTCGGGGAACGCGGCATGGCGGCCCTCCTGGCGGTCCTGGAGGGCCGCACACCCCAGGAAGGGGACATCCCCGTGGAACTCGTCGTACGGGGCTCCACGGCCCGCCCAGGGGCCTGAACACCCCGTCGGGGGTGAGCGACACCCCCTCCAACGTCGCGCGCCCCGGCCATGATCGACCGGGGCGCATTACGGGCGGGCTGACGCCGGACTGTCGGCCTACTCCTCCTCGGAGCTCTCGGCCTCCGTGGACGCGCCGTCCGTCTCCAGGAGACGGGCCAGCTGACGGCCGACGATGCGCTTGAACTTGCGCTGCTGCGGACGCGTACGGTCCAGGACCGCCACCTCCAGCCGCTCGGCGGGGATCTCCCGCTGCGTGCCGTTGGTGTCCCGCGACAGCGCCTGCACCGCGAGCTTCAGGGCCTCCGCCAGGGACATGCCGTCCTGGTGACGCTGGTCCAGATAGCTGCTGATCTGCTCGGCGTTACCACCCACCGCGACCGAACCGTGCTCGTCGACGATCGAGCCGTCGTGCGGCAGACGGTAGATCTGATCGCCCTCGGGCGTCTCCCCCACCTCGGCCACGACGAGCTCCACCTCGTACGGCTTCTCGGCCGCCGAGGAGAAGATCGTGCCCAGCGTCTGGGCGTAGACGTTCGCGAGACCGCGAGCGGTCACATCGTCACGGTCGTAGGTGTAACCCCGCAGGTCGGCGTAGCGCACACCACCGATCCGCAGGTTCTCGTACTCGTTGTACTTGCCGGCGGCCGCGAAACCGATCCGGTCGTAGATCTCGCTGAACTTGTGCAGCGCACGGGACGGGTTCTCGCCGACGAACACGATGCCGTCGGCATACTGCAGCACGACCAGGCTGCGGCCGCGGGCGATGCCCTTGCGGGCGTACTCCGCCCGGTCGGCCATGGCCTGCTGGGGTGAGACATAGAACGGCGTCGACACCGGTTATCCGTCCCTTTCTGTCGAAGTCACTGGATCACCTTGATAAGAGGGCCGTCCGCGCCGGACCGGCTAGAGCAGCGCGGCCCGCGGACCGTCGGGCTGCTCCAGACGCCGCTCCAGGATCGAGCGGGCGATCCCGGAGGACTCCTCGTCGGTGAGCCGACGGAAGCCGTCCTCGGTGATCACGGTGACGATCGGGTAGATCCGGCGGGCGACATCGGGACCACCGGTCGCCGAGTCGTCGTCAGCCGCGTCGTACAGAGCCTGCACCACGAGCGTCGTGGCCTGCTCCTCGGTCAGATCCTCACGGAAGAGCTTCTTCATGGCACCGCGCGCGAAGATCGAGCCGGAACCCGTGGCCGCGTAACCGGACTCCTCGGAACGGCCGCCCGTCACGTCGTAGGAGAAGATGCGGCCCTTCTCCCGGTCCACGTCGTAGCCCGCGAACAGCGGGACCACCGCCAGACCCTGCATCGCCATGCCGAGGTTGGAACGGATCATGGTCGACAGACGGTTCGCCTTGCCCTCCAGGGAGAGCTGCGCCCCCTCGACCTTCTCGAAGTGCTCCAGCTCCAGCTGGAACAGCTTGACCATCTCCACGGCCAGACCGGCCGTACCGGCGATTCCCACAGCCGAGTACTCGTCCGCGGGGAACACCTTCTCGATGTCCCGCTGCGCGATCATGTTCCCCATCGTGGCCCGCCGGTCGCCGGCGAGCACCACACCGCCGGGGAACGTCACGGCCACGATCGTCGTGCCGTGCGGGGCCTCGATCACGCCCTGGGTCGGCGGCAGCTGCCGCTTGCCGGGGAGCAGCTCCGGCTGGTGCTCCGACAGGAAGTCCATGAAGGACGACGACCCAGGCGTCAGGAAGGCAGCTGGTAGACGCCCGGTGCTACGAGTGTTGGCTTCCACGCGTTTCCTTCCACGTATGTCGCAGCCCGCCTCATGACGTCGGGCCGATCCTTGAACTGCCCCAGCGCCGCGTTGCAGCTGAAGCACAGTACGCCTCGGACCCTACCCGTCTCGTGGCAGTGATCCACATGCTCCGCCGGACCAGCGAGACAGATACAACAGATCCCGTGCTGCTCGGCGACCATGGCGTCCAACTCGGCTGGGGTGAGGCCGTACTTGCGCTTGAAGTAGCTGATCCGACTGCGCTCCGCACGGCATGTCCGGCAGTAGCTGGCCCATCCGGTCCGACGCGGACTTGTTCGGCTCCCATGCGGAGTGCGGCTTGACCTGTTCGCACTGGGGGCATCGCTTGTGCCCACGAGGAACCGGCACCTTGGGCCGGACCTTTTACCCTTGGCCTCCTGACGCTGCCGGTAGTACTCGGCCGAGCACTCCCGGCAGTACGCCTGAAGGCCGTCAGGCATGCCCTTGTTACTGGCGAACGCCGCCCGCGGTAAACACTCCTCGCACCGCGAACAGCGGCTCCCCCGACTGCTCCACTGAAGAAGCCCTGCTTCACCTTAGAATCAAAGGCGAAACTACTCTCCACCCTTCTGAACGAAGGACCTCACGAAATCCTCGGCGTTCTCTTCCAGGACATCATCGATTTCATCGAGAACCGAGTCGACGTCGTCGCTCAGCTTCTCGTGTCGTTCCTTGAGGTCCTCGCCGGCCTGCGCCTCGGGCGCCTGCTCCTCGACCTCTTCGGTGGAACGGGTGGCCTTCTGCTGTCCGCCGCCGGTGTCCTTGGTCGCCATAACCCTCACCCCGCTCAGTTCGCCCGACATGGTCGGCAGGTCGGCTTTCCTGCCGATCGGTCATGATCAGACCCTACAAGCCGGGTCTGACATTGGCCCCGTTGTTTCGACAACGTCCGGGAACCACCTCGATGATTCCCGGACGGCGCTGTTTCCACCCTGCCCGGCTGATCGGGTTCGAACCCCGGTTCAGCCGCCGGACAGGACCTTGACCAGGTCTTCTGCCGTGCGGCAGCGGTCCAGGAGCTCCTTGACGTGATTTCGCGTTCCGCGAAGGGGTTCGAGGGTTGGAACCCGCTGGAGCGAATCCCGGCCCGGAAGATCGAAGATCACGGAGTCCCAGGAGGCGGCCGCGACGTCGTCGGCGTACTGCTCCAGGCAGCGGCCGCGGAAGTACGCGCGGGTGTCCTCCGGCGGCTTCGTACGCGCCCGCTCGACCTCCGTCTCGTCGAGGAGCCGCTTCATCTTGCCGCGGGCCACGAGACGGTTGTAGAGGCCCTTGTCGGCCCGTACGTCGGCGTACTGGAGGTCGACCAGGTGAAGCCGGGCGGCGTCCCAGTCGAGGCCGTCACGGCGGCGGTAGCCCTCCATGAGTTCCCGCTTGGCGACCCAGTCGAGTTCGCCGGAGAGGCTCATGGGGTCGTGCTCCAGGCGGTTGAGCGTGTCCTCCCAGCGGCTGAGGACGTCCTTGGTCTGGTCGTCGGCGTCCGCGCCGAACCGCTCCTCGATGTACTTGCGCGCCAGCTCGTAGTACTCCATCTGGAGCTGCACGGCGGTCAGCGTGCGTCCGCTGCGCAGTGTGATGAGGCGTTGCAGCGTCGGGTCGTGGGAGACCTGGTGGAGGGTGCGTACGGGCTGGTCGACGGCGAGGTCGACGGCGATGAAGCCGTCCTCGATCATGGAGAGGACGAGGGCGGTGGTGCCCAGCTTCAGGTAGGTGGAGATCTCCGAGAGGTTCGCGTCGCCGATGATCACGTGGAGGCGGCGGTACTTCTCGGCGTCCGCGTGGGGTTCGTCGCGGGTGTTGATGATGGGGCGCTTGAGGGTGGTCTCCAGGCCGACCTCGACCTCGAAGTAGTCGGCGCGCTGGCTGAGCTGGAAGCCGTGTTCGTGGCCGTCCTGGCCGATGCCGACGCGTCCGGCGCCGGCGAAGACCTGGCGGGAGACGAAGAACGGCGTGAGGTGGCGCACGATGTCCGAGAAGGGGGTCTCCCGCTTCATCAGGTAGTTCTCGTGCGTGCCGTAGGAGGCGCCCTTGTTGTCGGTGTTGTTCTTGTAGAGGTGGATCGGCTGTGCGCCGGGGAGCTGGGCCGCCCGTTCGGCGGCTTCGGCCATGATCCGTTCGCCGGCCTTGTCCCAGAGGACGGCGTCCCGGGGGTTGGTGACCTCGGGGGCGCTGTATTCGGGGTGTGCGTGGTCGACGTAGAGGCGTGCTCCGTTGGTGAGGATGACGTTGGCCAGGCCGATGTCCTCGTCGGTGAGCTGGCTGGAGTCGGCGGCCTCACGGGCGAGGTCGAAGCCTCGCGCGTCCCTCAGCGGGTTCTCCTCCTCGAAGTCCCAGCGGGCCCGGCGGGCCCGGTGCATCGCCGCGGCGTAGGCGTTGACGATCTGGGACGAGGTGAGCATGGCATTGGCATTGGGGTGGCCGGGGACGGAGATCCCGTACTCCGTCTCGATGCCCATTACTCGCCGTACGGTCATGCGGCCCTCCTTGCCCGGCGGCGCCCTCGGTCGGGGACGCCGCTCAAGTACCGCTGGCGCTCCGGTGCGTGTGCGGTGCCCGTCCCCGCACTGCGCGACTCGGCGGTACGAACGAGCCTAGAACGGCTTCGCGCTGGTGGGGAGATCATTTGCGTCATTGACTGCTCCAGCCGTGACCCGAAAAACAGTCGGCTGCGGGTACCCACTGAGGGCACCCGCAGCCGCCCTGCCTTTTACAGGTACTGTCCGGTGTTCGCCACCGTGTCGATGGAGCGTCCCGTGTCGGCACCCTGCTTTCCGGTGATCAGGGTACGGATGTAAACGATCCGTTCGCCCTTCTTTCCGGAGATTCGGGCCCAGTCGTCCGGGTTGGTGGTGTTGGGCAGGTCCTCGTTCTCCTTGAACTCGTCCACGCAGGCCTGGAGGAGGTGGGAGACGCGGAGGCCCTTCTGGTTCTTCTCCAGGAAGTCCTTGATCGCCATCTTCTTGGCGCGGCCGACGATGTTCTCGATCATGGCGCCACTGTTGAAGTCCTTGAAGTAGAGGACTTCCTTGTCTCCGTTGGCGTAGGTGACTTCCAGGAAGCGGTTCTCCTCGGATTCGGCGTACATGTGTTCCACTGCCGTCTGGATCATGCTCTCGACGGTGGTGGCCTTGCTGCCGCCGTGCTCGCCGAGGTCGTCGGAGTGCAGCGGGAGGCGCTCGGTGAGGTACTTGCCGAAGATGTCCTTGGCGGCCTCGGCGTCGGGACGCTCGATCTTGATCTTCACGTCGAGTCGGCCGGGGCGCAGGATGGCGGGGTCGATCATGTCCTCGCGGTTGGAGGCGCCGATCACGACCACGTTCTGCAGGCCTTCCACGCCGTCGATCTCGGCGAGCAGCTGGGGGACGATGGTGTTCTCCACGTCCGAGCTGACACCGGATCCACGGGTGCGGAAGAGGGATTCCATTTCGTCGAAGAAGACGATGACGGGGGTGCCCTCGCTGGCCTTCTCCCTCGCACGCTGGAAGACGAGGCGGATCTGCCGCTCGGTCTCGCCGACGTACTTGTTGAGGAGCTCGGGTCCCTTGATGTTGAGGAAGAAGCTCTTGCCCGCGGCCTGGCCGGTCACTTCCGCGACCTTCTTGGCCAGTGAGTTGGCCACGGCCTTGGCGATGAGCGTCTTGCCGCATCCGGGGGGCCCGTAGAGGAGGACGCCCTTGGGCGGCCTCAGCTCGTGCTCCTTGAAGAGGTCGGGGTAGAGGTACGGGAGCTCGACCGCGTCGCGGATGGCCTCGATCTGGCCGCCGAGGCCGCCGATCTGTTCGTAGCCGATGTCCGGGACCTCTTCGAGGACGAGTTCCTCGACCTCGCTCTTCGGGACGATCTCGTAGACGTAGCCGGATCGGGGTTCGAGCAGCAGGGCGTCGCCGGGGCGGATGGTGACGTCCAGCAGCGGCTCGGCGAGCCGTACCACCCGTTCCTCGTCGGTGTGCCCGAGCACCAGGGCGCGCTCGCCGTCCTCGAGGATCTCCTTGAGGGTGACGATGTCCCCGACGCGCTCGAACTCCATGGCTTCGACCACGTTGAGCGCTTCGTTGAGCATGACTTCCTGGCCGCGCCGGAGCTCTTCCAGGTCCACGCTCGGGCTGACGTTCACGCGGAGCTTTCGGCCTCCGGTGAAGATGTCGGCCGTGCCGTCCTCGTTCGCCGTGAGGAAGACACCGAAGCCGGCCGGGGGCTGTGCGAGCCGGTCGACTTCTTCCTTGAGGGCCACGATCTGGTCGCGGGCCTCACGGAGCGTGTTGGCGAGCCGCTCGTTCTGTGCGGACACGCCGGCCAGGTTGGTCTGCAGCTCGACGATCCGCTCTTCGAGAATCCTCGTGTGTCGCGGAGAGTCGGCGAGCTTGCGTCGCAGGACGGCGATCTCCTGCTCAAGGTAGGCAATCTGCCCGGCCGGGTCGTCGGACCCTCGTCCCGGGCGGATGCCGCGGTTCATGTCGTCGTCGTGGGCTGCCACGGTCCTCACCTCCTCCAAGGGGAGCTGGACGCTTCCAGACCCTACCTGGGTGGGTGTCGATTGAAACCCCTAGATCACAAAGACGGTCGGGGTGTGTCCGATCTTCACCCTTGCGCTCTCCCTCACGCCAGGGGAATACCCACGGAACATGATTGGGAAGCCGGTCCGGGTAGGGTCGAAGTGTTCAACACCCGTCAGGGCCTGCATGGTTCCCGACCGTGGCGAGAGGAATGGCAGGAGAGATGACCGTGCAACAGGAGTCCGGGACCGTGGGCGAGGCGCTCGAGGTCTGGATCGACCAGGACCTGTGCACCGGTGACGGTATCTGCGCGCAGTACGCGCCCGAGGTGTTCGAGCTGGACATCGACGGGCTGGCGTATGTGAAGAGCGTGGACGACGAGTTGCTGCAGGCTCCGGGGGCGACGACGCCGGTTCCGCTGCCGCTTCTGACGGACGTGGTGGACTCGGCGAAGGAGTGTCCGGGCGAGTGCATCCATGTACGTCGGGTTTCGGACAGGGTCGAGGTGTACGGCCCGGACGCGGAGTGACCGGGCGGCCACTCCCCGCCATGCCGTGTCTGGTTTCTCACACCGGGTTTGCCGGGTGATCACATCCCCTTGGGCGGGGTGTCACACGCTTTGGGTACCTGCGGGTGTCGAGCGTACGAACGCCCCGTTCCGCCACTGCCATTCGACGTCGTCGGTGACGTCGGGGCAGCAATTGGGCACCTTGGGCGAGGAGTAGCCGTGCAGGGTGGCCGTGACGGCTCCGTCACGGACGGCGAAGTCGGTGACGGTGTCGCGGTCCTCGGGGGCGACGAGGGTGGCCACGACGCGGGGCCGTGCGGCGTCGGTGGAGCGGGTGAGCACGTAGACGGCGTCGGGCGGGGTGCCCATGGCGGCGTCGCAGTGGACGACGGCCACGGTCTCGGGGCGGTTGTCGCCGTCGAGGTCTCCGGATGCCTGTTCCTTGATGACGACGTCGACGGGGCCGCAGTCCAGGGGCAGGTCGACGTCGGCGGGGTGGGGGGCGGCGACCGCGGCGGGGGCGGGCTTGGGCCCCGGGCCGGGCTGGGCGGCTCTCGCCGCGTCCGGTTGGAGGGCCGACGACAGGGCCACGACTCCGGCGAGGGCGGTGGCCGTGGCGAGCCAGTGGATCGGGCGGGTGTGCGCGTGTGCCAGTTCCGGGACCGCGGGCTGCTGCACTAGGAGCGTCTCCTGGGAGGGCTGTGGCGGTTGGGATGCCCCGCATGGTGCCACACGTCACAGCGGGGTGGAACGGCGGGGTGCGGGGTTCGCGGGGGCGTTCTGGTGCGCGTCAACGCGAAAGCGGCGTGGCCGAGTTCCCGGGCGCTACGGGGAACTCGGCCACGTCAAGGGTGGGTTGCCGGTGGGGTCAGCGGGCGTTGCCGCCGTCGGCGTTGGGGCCGGCGTAGTCCTCGCCGTAGGCGCCCTTGGCGGGGCGGCGGCGGCGCATGGGGGGCTCGACGCCGTCGGCGAGGCGGCGGGCGGTGAGCAGGAAGCCGGTGTGGCCGATCATGCGGTGGTCCGGGCGGACGGCGAGGCCCTCGATGTGCCAGTTGCGGATCATCGTCTCCCAGGCGGTCGGCTCGTTGAAGCTGCCGATCTCGCGGATGGACTCGACGGTCCGGGCGAGCTGGGTGGTCGTGGCGACGTAGCAGCAGAGGATGCCGCCGGGGACGAGTGCCTTGGAGACGGCCTCCAGGCATTCCCAGGGGGCGAGCATGTCGAGGATGACGCGGTCGACGTCGGTGTCGGACAGGTTGTCCTGGAGGTCGCCGACGGTGAGTTGCCAGGCGGGGTGGGGGCCGCCGAAGTAGCGCTCCACGTTCTGCTGGGCGATCTCGGCGAAGTCCGCGCGGCGCTCGTACGAGTGGAGCATGCCCTGGTCGCCGATGGCGCGCAGCAGGAAGCTGCTGAGCGAGCCGGAGCCGACGCCGGCCTCCACGACGCGGGCGCCGGGGAAGATGTCGGCGAAGGCGAGGATCTGCCCCGCGTCCTTGGGGTAGACCACGGCGGCGCCGCGGGGCATGGACAGGACGTAGTCGGGGAGCAGGGGGCGCAGCGCGAGGTAGGCGACGTTACCGGTGGTGCGGACAACGCTGCCCTCGGGTGCGCCGATCAGCTCGTCGTGAGGGAAGGAACCCTTGTGGGTGTGGAAGTTCTTTCCCTCTTCGAGCGTGAACGTGTAGTGGCGGCCCTTGGGGTCGGTCAGCTGAACCTGGTCCCCGACCTTGAAGGGCCCGCGACGGCGGGCGGCACCGGTCGGTTCGGACATGTGACCAGCCTACCGGTCCCCGACGGGGCCGCGGACCACCGCTGTGCCCGGGTGGTGGGGGGCGTGCGGGTCAGGAGGGCCTGGCCATGGCCTTGACGAAGGCGCGTTCCACGTCGGCGGCGGAGAGGACGCCGTAGATCTCTCCGGTCTCCTCGACGACGAGGTACTCGGTGGCGGGGGTGGCGCGGAGGGCGTCGAGGAGTTCTTCTCCGGCGAGTTCCGCGGAGACGCGCATGCCGTCGGTGAGGTCCTGGGCGAGGCCGCTGACGACGACCCAGGGGCGGCGGTGTTCGGGGACGCCGACGATGGCGGCCTCGCGGACGAGGGAGAGGGGTTCGCCGTCGGCGTCGACGACGACGAGGGCGCGGGCGCCGGCGTCGTTGGCGCGGCGGAGGGCTTCGGAGAGGGGGGTGTCGGTCTCGACGGGGACGGCGCGGCGGGTGAGGGCGCGGGCGCGCAGTTCGGGGAGGTGTTCGCGCAGGCGGGCCATGCGGAGGCTGTTGCCGGCGCCGGTCCAGATGATGGCGGCGAGGATCGCGGCGAGCAGGGCGTCGAGGACGGTGTCCATGCCGACGCTGTCGGTGGCGTCGGCGCCGAGGAGGCCGGACTGGGTGAGCCAGGGCAGTCCGATGAGGACGGAGAGGGCGAGGGCGCGGCCGACCCAGGCGGCGGCGACGGTGCCGCTCATGGGCTTGCCGGTGATCTTCCAGACGACGGCGCGGAGCATGCGGCCGCCGTCGAGGGGGAGGCCGGGGAGGAGGTTGAAGGCGGCGACGATGAGGTTGGAGATCATCAGGCCGGCCAGCAGGACGCCGGGGACGGTGCCGGGTTCCACGGCGAGGAGGGCGAGGTAGAAGACGCCGGCGAGGACGAGGGAGAGGAGGGGGCCCACGAAGGCGAGGACGAATTCGCGGCCGGGGGTCTCGGACTCCTTCTCGATCTCGGAGACGCCGCCGAAGAACTGGAGCTGAATGCGTCGTACGGGGAGTTTGAAGCGGAGGGCGGCGATGGTGTGGGCGAGCTCGTGGACGAGGACGGAGGCGTAGAAGGCGACCGCGAAGAAGAGGGAGACGAGGTAGCGGAGGGCGCCGAGTTCGGGCAGGACGCGGTCGAGTTGGCCGCCGAAGACCCAGGTGATGAGGGCGGCGACGAGGAACCAGCTGGGCGCGACGTACACGGGTACGCCGAAGGGACGCCCCATGAGGATGCCGCCGCCGGGCTCCTTGGGCCGCTCGGGAGGCTTGGGCCCGCCGCCGTGGGCGTAGGGCCGCGCGGTACTGGCGGTGTCCTCGGACGCGGCGGAGGACCCGGCCGAGGGGCCCTTGCGCAGGGAGGCGGGGCCGTCCGTCGAGTGGGGCGCGTCGGGCCGCTGGGAGCCCTCGGAGGACGGCGTGTCCGCGGCTCGCCGGTGGTCCTCCGGAGGGAGGGCGTCCGCGGGCCGCCGGGGGCTGTCGGCCGGGCGGGGTTCCTCGGACGGTTGTGTGTCCGCCGAGGGCGCGGGGTGCTCGGAGGGCTGCGCGTCGGCGGGCGACTGGGGGTTCTCGGAGGCGTCCGGTCGCCCAGCCCGGCGGGAGGCCGTCGGAGCCTCGGAACGGCCGTCGGCCGCCGGGTCCTCGGGCTGACCGGCGCCTTCGGCGGCTGCGCGGCGATCCGGTCGGCCGGTGGCGGCCTCGGCGCCCCCGGTGTGGCCCGTGTCCGCGGGGCTCTCGGGAGCGTTCGGCTCACCGGACTCCCCCGCGCCTCCGGCGGCCTCCGGCGTCCGGGCGCCCTCGGTGGCGGCCTGCTTCTCGGCTCGCGCGGCGGCCTTCGTGTCCGCCCCGGTTCCGTCGGTGACGTCCGAGGGTTCGATGGCCTCGGTGCCCTCCGTGGTCTGCGGGTCTCGACGGGGGGCGGGGGTGCCCTCGGGTGTCGGTTCGGCAGGGTTGGTGGGGGCGAGGTCGGCGGTGTGGGTGGTCTCGCCGTCCGTGTGTTCGGTCGCGTCGTCGTTGCCCGACCGCGGCTGCCCGCTCCCGCCGCTCGTCTCCACGATGTCCCCTCGTTCGAAGCGTCTTCCGCGCCTTTGTCCAGTGGCGGAAGGGTCTGTGGTCGATGCTATGCGGTCGCCGTCATGGGTTCCGCCCCGGCACCCCCTCAGTTTTCCCCGCGTCGCAGCAGGCACACGGCCGTGTCGGTGGACGGGGGCGGTCCGGGGACGCGCGGGCCGGTCGGCATCCGTCGCCGGCGGCCCCGTGGCGGTCACTGTCAGTGGTGGGCCGTATGGTCTGTCGTCATGGAAACCAGCACCGACGGCACCGGCGCCGGCACCGCACCCTCCGGCGCGGTGGACGGCACCGGCGAAGAGGGCGCGCGCCCCGCGCGGGAGGCGGCGCCCCCGGCCTCGTTGTCGCCCTCGCGGGCCAGTGACTTCATGCAGTGTCCGCTGCTGTACCGGTTCCGGGTGATCGACCGGCTGCCGGAGAAGCCGAGCGAGGCGGCGACGCGGGGCACCCTGGTGCACGCGGTGCTTGAGCGGCTGTTCGACGCGCCGGCGGCGGAGCGGACGGCACCGAAGGCCAAGTCGCTGGTGCCGGCGCAGTGGGACCGGCTGCGGGAGTCGCGGCCGGAGGTCGTGGAGCTGTTCGCGGACGACCCGGAGGGCGAGCGGCTCGCGGGCTGGCTGGCGGAGGCCGAGCGGCTGGTGGAGCGCTGGTTCACGCTGGAGGACCCGACCCGGTTGGAGCCGGTCGAGCGGGAGTTGTTCGTGGAGGCGGAGCTGGATTCGGGGCTCAGGCTGCGCGGGATCATCGACCGGGTGGACGTGGCGCCGACGGGTGAGGTGCGGATCGTCGACTACAAGACGGGGAAGGCACCGCGGCCCGAGTACGCGGAGGGCGCGCTGTTCCAGATGAAGTTCTACGCGCTGGTGGTGTGGCGGCTGAAGCGGGTGGTGCCGCGCCGGCTGCAGCTGGTGTATCTGGGCAGCGGTGATGTGCTGACGTACGACCCGGTGATGGCCGATCTGGAGCGGGTGGAGCGCAAGCTGCTGGCGCTGTGGGAGGCGATCCGGCTGGCGACGGAGACCGGCGAGTGGCGGCCCCGGCCGACGAAACTGTGCGGCTGGTGCGACCACCGGGCGGTGTGTCCGGAATTCGGTGGTACTCCCCCGCCGTATCCCTTGCAGGTGAGGTCGCCGGAGTCTCCCTCCTAGGGCCGGTCGTTTGGATCACGCCTGGGCCTCGGGGATTGGCACGCCCATCTGCGGCGTTGTCGTCGGTCCCCGACTCCCCCGTCGCGTTGACTTCCTCCTCCGCCTTGCTGCTGCACGCGCCAAGCCCCGCTCATCGGCAGTTGTCAACGTGCCGTAGCCCGAAAACCGGCATGATCCAAACGACAGACCCTGGGCGCAGGGCAGAATGGGCCCGGACTAGCGAAGGAGATTTTCGTGGCCATCCGCGTCCTACTGGTTGACGACCAGCCGCTGCTGCGTACCGGCTTCCGGATGATTCTGGAGGCGGAGCAGGACCTCGCGGTCGTCGGGGAGGCCGGAGACGGCCTGCAGGCGCTCGACCAGGTGCGGGCGTTGCAGCCCGATGTGGTTCTGATGGACATTCGTATGCCCCGTATGGACGGGGTGGAGGCGACCCGTCAGATCACCGGTCCCGGGCGGGACGGTCCGGCGAAGGTGCTGGTGCTGACCACGTTCGATCTGGACGAGTACGTGGTGGAGGCGTTGCGGGCGGGGGCCAGCGGATTCCTGTTGAAGGACGCCCCCGCGCATGAGCTGGTGCAGGCGATCCGGGTGGTCGCGGGCGGTGAGGCGATGCTGGCGCCGAGCATCACACGCCGCCTCCTCGACAAGTACGCGGAGCATCTTCCGTCGGGGGACGAGCCGGTGCCGGACACGTTGCACACGCTGACCGACCGTGAGGTCGAGGTGCTGAAGCTGGTGGCGCGGGGTCTGTCGAACGCGGAGATCGCGGCCGATCTGTTCGTCAGCGAGACGACGGTGAAGACGCATGTGGGGCATGTGCTCACCAAGTTGGGGCTGCGGGACCGGGTGCAGGCGGCGGTGTACGCGTACGAGAGCGGGCTGGTGCGGCCCGGCGCGCAGTAGCGGGCGCCGGGGTGGACGACGTGCCGAGGGCGCCCTCTTCGTGGTGAAGGGGACGCCCTCGGGTGTTGACGGGGGGGGTGGTTCGTCGACGGCTGGTGGGCCGTCAGGGGTGGGCCGTCAGCCCTTGCTGATCTCCCAGAAGCGGAACACGGTGGACGCGTCGAGGCAGTACTCGAGGCCGTAGACGTTCTGGCGGATGACGGCGTACTGCTTGGCCTGCCAGACGGGGAGGAGGGGGACCTCCTCGGCGACGAGGTTCTGCAGTTCGGCGTATTCCTGCTCGGTGGCGGAGCGGTCGCTCTGGGCGGCCGTGCTCGGCAGGAGATCACCGGTGATGGTCTTGTTGGTGTAGTTGTTGTCGAGGACGTTGCCCTTGCCGAAGAAGGGGCTGGTGAAGTTGTCGGGGTCCGGGTAGTCCGGGACCCAGCCCTTGACGTAGAGGCCGTACTTGCCGGCGGCTATGTCCTTCTCGTACTGGGGGAACGCGACGGACTTGACCTTCGCGTCGAACAGGCCGGAGTCGTTGAGCTGCTTGGCGATGGCCTCGAGCTCCTGGTCGGTGGAGGGGCCGTAGCGGGACGGCGTGGACCAGAGGGTGAGTTCGACCTTGTCGGTGATGCCGTCGGCACGCAGGGCGGCCTCGGCCTTGGCCTTCGAGGGGCGGGCGCCGTAGGTGTCGAAGAAGGCGGTGTTGTGGCCGGTGATGCCCGCCGGGATGATCGAGTACAGCGGGGTGGCGGTGCCCTGGTAGACCTCGTCGACGAGGGCCTCGCGGTCGAGGAGGTGGGCGATGGCGCGGCGGACGCCGATCTTGCCGGTGACCGGGTCGTTCATGTTGAAGACCAGGTGCTGGACCTCGGCGCCGGTGCCGTCGACGAGTTCGACGCCGCTGGCGGTGGAGGTGTCGGTCTCGATGTCGGAGATGGCTCCGGCGCTGAGGCCGCGGAAGGCGACGTCGACCTCGCCCTCCAGGAGGGCCTTCTTCAGGGCGTCCTGCTTGCCGTGGAAGAACTTGAGGGTGATGCCCTCGTTCTCGATGTCGGCGGGGCCCTTGTAGTTGTCGTTGACGGCGAAGACGGCTTCGTCCTTGCCGAAGGACTCCAGCTTGTAGGGGCCGGAGCCGACCGCTTCGCCGTCCTTGCGGAGGCCGTCGGCGTCGTAGGAGCTCTCGTCGACGATGGCGCCGGCGCCGGAGGCGATCTTGCTGGGGAAGGTGGCGTCGGCGTACTTCAGGTTGAAGCGGACGGTGGTGTCGTCCGGCGTCTCGACGTTGTCGAGCATGGGGAACATGATCGCCGGGCCGGCGTCGTCGTTGATCTTCAGCATGCGGTCGAAGGAGAACTTGACGTCCTTCGCGGTGAGGTCCTCACCGTTGCTGAACTTCAGGCCCTTCTTCAGGGTGCATTCGTAGACGGTGGTCCTGGAGTCGGCGAAGGAGCACTCGTCGGCGAGCTCCGGCTCGGGCTCGGTGGCGCCGTTGGGGAAGCTCAGCAGCGACTGGAAGACGTTGTTGAAGAGGAGCCAGGAACCCGGGTCGTAGCCGGAGGCGGGGTCGGTGGCCAGGACGTCGTCGGTCATCCCGAGCACCACGTTGGAGCCGGAGTCCCCGGTCCCCCCGGATTCGGAGCCGCAGCCGGTCAGCAGGCCGGCGGCCAGCCCTGTCGCGATGGTCAGGACGGGCCACTGGGTGCGCATGTTCACGTGTGAGTGCCTTGTGTCGTCGTCGGGTGTCGGGACGCGCCGGGCTCCCCCGGGTGTCGGCGCGCGTGGGTGAAGAGTGACGGTCAGTCGCCGATGCCGCGGCCGAGCTGCCACAGCTGGAGCGTGGAGGCGGAGTTGAGGGCGTACTCGGCGCCGGTGACGTCGTCGCGGGCGGCGACGTACTGGTTGCCCTGCCACAGCGGGAGGATCGGCACGTCGTCGGCGACGATGTCCTGGATGCCGGTGAGGCTCTCGGAGGCCGTGAGCCGGTCGGCCTCGCGGCGGGACTCGGGGATCAGCTTGCTGCGGATCTCGCTGTTGTCGTACGGCGAGTTGAGGAAGTTGTCCTTGTCGAGGAAGGGCGCGAGGTAGTTGTCGGCGTCCGGGAAGTCCGGGAACCAGCCCATGCCGTAGACGGCGTACTCGCCCTTCTGTTCGGCGGGGCGGAACGTGGACCAGGGCGCGCCCTTGATGGTGACGTCGAACAGGCCGCTGTCGTCGAGTTGCTTCTTCAGGACCTCGAACTCGGTCTTCGTGGCGGCGCCGTAGTGGTCGGTCGTGTAGTGCAGGGTCAGCTTGACCGGGGTGGTGATGCCGGCCTGCTTCAGGGTCTCGGTGGCCTTGGAGACGCTGGGGTCGCCGTACTTGTTGAAGAACGAGTTGGAGTGGCCGGTGATGCCGGTCGGGACGATCGAGAAGAGGGGCTCGGACTGGGAGCCGTAGACCTTGGAGACGAGTGCGCCGCGGTCGACGATCTGGGCGACGGCCCGGCGGACGGCGGTGCTCCTGACCGGGGACGCGTCGGTGTTGAAGGCGAGGTAGCGGATCTCCAGGCCGGAGGACTCGATGAGGTCGATGTCCTTGTCCTCGGACTTGGCGTACTTGTCGATCTGAGCCGGCGTCATGGTCCGGGTCATCAGGTCGATGTCGCCCTTCTCGAGCGCGCTGCCCATGGCGTCGGGGTCGGCGAAGGAACGCAGTTCGATCTGGTCGTTCTTAGGGTCCAAGTGGCCCCGGTAGTGGGGGTTCTTGGTGAAGACGGCCTTGACGAGTTCGTTGTTCTCGACCTCGGCGTCCAGGGTGTAGGGGCCGGAGCCGTCGACCTTGAAGCCGTCGCGGAGCTTGTCCTTGTCGTAGTCGGCGGGGTTGACGATGCCGGCGACGGGAGTGGACAGCTTGTACGGGAGCGTGGCGTCGGGGCCGTTGAGGTGGAAGATGACCTGCTTGTCGCCCTTGGTCTCGACGAGGTCGATGGTGGACAGCAGGGCGAAGACACCGCTGTCGGCCTTGATGGAGCGGGCGCGGTCGATGGAGAACTTGACGTCCTCGGCGGTGATCGGGCTGCCGTCGGCGAACTTGAGGCCGTCGCGCAGGGTGCAGACGTAGCGCTCACTGCCGGTGTCGGTGAAGCCGCAGCGGGAGGCGGCCTCGGGCTCCGGCTCGCCGTCGCCGCTGGGCTGGACGAGGAGGGTCTGGACGGTCTGGCGGAGGATGTTCCAGGTGCCGACGTCGTAGGCGTAGGCCGGGTCGATCGGGGCCGGGGCCTCCTTCGAGGCGGTGAACCGGTCGGTGGTGCCGACGACGATCGCGTCGCCGTCGCTGCTCGCGCCGTCGGTGGCGCCGCAGGCGGCGATCACCGGGGCGAGCAGGCCGAGGACGGCCGGCAGCACCAGGGTCTTGCGGTTCATGCTCGAGTTTCTCCAGAGCTCAATTCCGGGGCGGGTGCCTGCGGGGTGGTGCGGGCGGGTCCCGGGCGGTACGGCGATGTTTCCGCGTCGAGATTAGCCCGCCCCGTGTAAGGCGCCCGCGCGCACCGGAGTTGAGTTCCCCTCACGCTGTGGAGCCGGGTGTGGACGCACGGATGAGAGCGCCGGTGGAATGTTTGGTGCACCCTACACCAATCGGGACACTTGGGCGCGTCAATCGCCCCTGAAAGCGGGTTTTGGACGTGCCGGACCCGGCCGCGCGAGCCGGGTCCGAGTGGTCAACGTCACAGGCCGAGGGGGCTTCCCGATGGCGGGAATTGAGTTTCCCCGGCCGGAATTCCGGGGCGACGGAAGCCCCGTTAATGATCTTGAGTTTTATTGTGCTTTCAATTGTTCACGCTGGGTGCATGAACGGGCCCATTTCCGTCGCCGTCAGAGCGTGATCAGGCCGTGCAGGAATGGCAGGTCGACTTCTTCCAGCGAGGTCACGACGGTACGCCGGGCGGCGGGGGGGATGGGGGCCACGGAGGGCACGGCGACGACATGGCAGCCCGCCGCCTCGGCGGCCGCGACACCGGTCGCGGTGTCCTCGATGACCGCGCACCGGCCCGGGTCGGCGCCGAGCCCGGCGGCCGCCAGGAGGTAGGGGTCGGGAAACGGCTTGGTGCGTTCCACCTCGTCGCCGGCGACGGTCAGGGCGAAGTGCTGAGGGCCGAGAGTGGTCAGGACGCGGTCGATGATGCGCCGGTGGGAGGCGGATACCAGGGCGGTGGGGACACCGTGCGCGGCGAGTTCGGCGAGGAGTCTCGCCGCGCCGGGCATCAGCGGCAGGGCGTGTCCGATCCGGGCCTCGAAGCCGTCGTTGAGCAGCACGGACAGGTCGGCGAGGGTGATGTCGGCGCCGGTGGCCTCGATGAGGAAGCCCGCGCTGCGGCTCATGGGGCCGCCGACCACGACATGGCGCCAGGACTCGTCGAGGGTGTGGCCGAGGGAGCGGAAGACCTCGACCTCCACGTCCCACCAGAAACCCTCGGTGTCCACCAGGGTGCCGTCCATGTCGAGGAGCACGGCCTGCAGGGCGGAGCCTTCGGCCGTCCGGGTTCCTAGCGCGGGGATCGTCGTGGTCATCCGGCGCACCTCCTTGTGGGACGAGCAGGCCGGTTCCCGGGTGGGGAACCGGCCTGCGGTGGACCGACCAGTGTACGACGCCGTGCGCCGAAGCGCCCTTCGTCCGGGTCGCGGCAGGGCGGCGGTGTTCGGCGGCCCAACGCCGGACGCGACCTAGCGCGCGTTGAAGTACTTCGCCTCGGGATGGTGGATCACGATGGCGTCGGTGGACTGCTCGGGGTGGAGCTGGAACTCCTCCGAGAGCTGGACGCCGATGCGCTCGGGCTCCAGGAGCTCGGCGATCTTGGCGCGGTCCTCCAGGTCGGGGCAGGCTCCGTAGCCCAGGGAGAAGCGGGCGCCCCGGTACTTGAGGTCGAACATGTCCTCGATGGCCGCCGGGTCCTCACCGCCGAAGCCGAGCTCGGCGCGGACCCGGGCGTGCCAGTACTCGGCGAGGGCCTCGGCCAACTGCACGGACAGGCCGTGGAGTTCGAGGTAGTCGCGGTAGGCGTTGGCCTCGAAGAGCTTGGCGGTCTCCTCGCCGATGCGGGAGCCGACGGTGACGACCTGGAGTCCGACGACGTCGGTCTCGCCGGACTCCTCCGGGCGGAAGAAGTCGGCGAGGCACAGCCGGCGGCCGCGGCGCTGGCGGGGGAAGGAGAAACGGGTGCGTTCGTTGCCGGCGTCGTCGAGGATGATGAGGTCGTCGTCCTTGGAGACGCAGGGGAAGTAGCCGTGGACGACGGCCGCTTCGAGGAGGTTGTCGGTCTGGAGGCGGTCCAGCAGACCGCGCAGCCGGGGCCGGCCCTCGGTCTCCACGAGCTCCTCGTAGCTGGGGCCGTCGCCGGTGCGGGCCTGCTTGAGTCCCCACTGGCCCTTGAAGAGGGCGCCCTCGTCCAGCCAGGTGGCGTACTCCTTGAGCTGGATGCCCTTGCTGACGCGAGTGCCCCAGAACGGCGGGGTGGGCACGGGGTTGTCGGTGGCGACGTCGGAGCGGACGTGGCCCTCCTCGGGGCGCTCCTCGACGGCCGTGGCGGTGGCGCGGACCCGGCGCTGCCTCAGTTCGGGCAGCTTGGCCCCGGGCACACCGCGCTTGACGCCGATGAGGGCGTCCATCAGGCGCAGGCCCTCGAAGGCGTCGCGGGCGTAGCGGACCTCGCCCTCGTAGATCTCGTGCAGGTCCTGCTCGACGTAGGCGCGGGTGAGGGCGGCGCCGCCGAGGATGACGGGGTAGTTCGCGGCGAGGCCCCGCTGGTTCAGCTCCTCCAGGTTCTCCTTCATGATCACCGTGGACTTGACCAGGAGCCCGGACATGCCGATGACGTCGGCGCGGTGCTCCTGGGCGGCGTCGAGGATCGCGGAGACCGGCTGCTTGATGCCGAGGTTGACGACGTTGTAGCCGTTGTTGGACAGGATGATGTCGACGAGGTTCTTGCCGATGTCGTGGACGTCGCCGCGGACGGTGGCGAGGACGATGGTGCCCTTGCCCGCCTCCTCGCCGTCGGCGCTCTTCTCCATGTGCGGTTCGAGGTGGGCGACGGCGGCCTTCATGACCTCGGCGGACTGCAGGACGAACGGCAGCTGCATCTGGCCGGAGCCGAAGAGTTCACCGACGACCTTCATGCCGTCGAGGAGGGTGTCGTTGACGATGTCGAGGGCCGGGCGGGTCAGCAGCGCCTCGTCGAGGTCTGCCTCCAGGCCGTTGCGTTCGCCGTCGATGATGCGGCGCTTGAGGCGCTCCTCCAGCGGCAGGGCGGCCAGTTCCTCGGCCTTGCCCGCCTTCAGGGACTTCGCGGTGGCGCCCTCGAAGAGCTCCATGAGCTTCTGGAGGGGGTCGTAGCCCTCGGTGCGGCGGTCGTAGATGAGGTCGAGGGCGGTCCGCACCTGCTCCTCGTCGAAGCGGGCGATGGGCAGGATCTTGCTGGCGTGCACGATCGCCGAGTCGAGGCCGGCCTTGACGCACTCGTCGAGGAAGACCGAGTTGAGGAGGATGCGGGCGGCCGGGTTGAGACCGAAGGAGATGTTGGACAGGCCGAGGGTGGTCTGGACGTCCGGGTGGCGGCGCTTGAGTTCGCGGATCGCCTCGATGGTGGCGATGCCGTCCCCCCGGGACTCCTCCTGTCCGGTGCAGATGGTGAAGGTCAGGGTGTCGATGAGGATGTCCGACTCGTGGATGCCCCAGTTGCCGGTGAGGTCGTCGATGAGCCGTTCGGCGATCTCGACCTTCTTCTGCGGGGTGCGGGCCTGGCCCTCCTCGTCGATGGTGAGGGCGATCAGCGCGGCGCCGTGCTCCTGGGCCAGACGGGTGACCTTCGCGAAGCGGGACTCGGGGCCGTCGCCGTCCTCGTAGTTGACGGAGTTGATGACCGCGCGGCCGCCGAGCTTCTCCAGGCCCGCCTGGATGACGTCGACCTCGGTGGAGTCGAGGACGATGGGCAGGGTGGAGGCGGTGGCGAAGCGGCCGGCGAGTTCGGCCATGTCGGCGACGCCGTCGCGGCCCACGTAGTCGACGCACAGGTCGAGCATGTGGGCGCCCTCGCGGATCTGGTCGCGGGCCATCTCCACACAGTCGTCCCAGCGGCCCTCCAGCATGGCCTCGCGGAACTTCTTCGAGCCGTTGGCGTTGGTGCGCTCGCCGATGGCCAGGTACGAGGTGTCCTGGCGGAACGGGACGGTCTGGTAGAGGGAGGCGGCGCCGGGCTCGGGGCGGGGGCTGCGTTCGGCCGGGGTGAGGTCGCGGACGCGTTCGACGACCTGGCGCAGGTGCTCGGGGGTGGTGCCGCAGCAGCCGCCGATGAGGGAGAGGCCGTACTCGCGGACGAAGTTCTCCTGGGCGGTGGCCAGCTCGGGGGCGGTCAGCGGGTAGTGGGCGCCGTCCTTGGTGAGCACGGGCAGGCCGGCGTTCGGCATGCAGGAGAGCCGGACGCGGGAGTGCCGCGACAGGTACCGCAGGTGCTCGCTCATCTCGGCGGGGCCGGTGGCGCAGTTCAGGCCGATCATGTCGATGCCCAGCGGCTCCAGCGCGGTCAGCGCCGCGCCGATCTCGGATCCGAGGAGCATCGTGCCGGTGGTCTCGACGGTGACCGACACGATCAGCGGGACGTCGTAGCCGGCGGTGGCCATGGCGCGGCGGGCGGCGAGGACGGACGCCTTGGTCTGGAGGAGGTCCTGGGTGGTCTCCACGAGCAGGGCGTCGGCGCCGCCGGCGAGGAGGCCCTCGGCGTTCTGCTGGTAGGCGTCGCGGATGGCGGTGAACGTGGTGTGGCCGAGGGTGGGGAGCTTGGTGCCGGGGCCGATCGAGCCGAGGACCCAGCGCTGCCGGCCGTCGCGCGCGGCGAACTCGTCGGCGGTCTCGCGGGCGATGCGGGCGCCGGCCTCGGACAGCTCGGCGGTGCGCTCGGGGATGTCGTACTCGCCGAGGGCGGTCAGGTTCGCGCCGAACGTGTTGGTCTCGACGCAGTCGACGCCCGCCTCGAAGTAGGCGGCGTGCACCGAGCGGACGATGTCGGGGCGGGTGACGTTCAGGACCTCGTTGCAGCCCTCCAGCTGCTGGAAGTCGTCCAGGGTGGGGTCCTGCGCCTGGAGCATGGTGCCCATCGCGCCGTCGGCGACCACGACACGGGTGGCGAGGGCCTCGCGCAGGGCGTCGGAACGGGCCCGGCCTGCGGCGGCGGCGGACGAAGGGGACGGATTCGGCGACGAGGCCATGAAGGTGCTCCCTGGAGTGCGACGGCTGTCGGCTTTGCGTCTTCCCGCGGAAGGCGCACGCCGTCAGGGTAGCCCGGAGCGCCGGACGGGGTCAGGGGCGTCCACGGGGCGGACCGGCGTGGCGTGAGCGGTCGAGTGCGGTTTACTCCCTCGACGGACGAACGGCGACACCGCTCGGACACCCGGTGTCCACGGGACGCGCACCGGACGGACACGGGACCGGCACCAAAAGGGCGCCGCTCGGGCCCGTTCGGCCGAAAAGGTGTTGACGGCCATTAGCGAGAGGTCGGCAACGACCGGTAGTGTTCGACATTGCCGAACGTTGGAAGTTCATGTGCGGGCGGCGGTCGAAGGGGACGGAGGCAGGACGGCGATGGCACGGAACATCCAGTCGCTCGAACGGGCGGCCGCGATGCTGCGGTTGCTCGCGGGCGGCGAGCGACGACTCGGCCTGTCGGACATCGCCTCGTCGCTGGGCCTCGCCAAAGGCACCGCACACGGCATACTGCGCACCCTCCAGCAGGAGGGCTTCGTCGAGCAGGACGACGCCTCCGGGCGCTACCAGTTGGGCGCCGAGCTGCTACGCCTGGGCACCACCTACCTCGACGTCCACGAGCTGCGGGCGCGAGCCCTGGTGTGGACGGACGACCTGGCCCGCTCCAGCGGCGAGAGCGTCCACCTGGGGGTGCTGCACCAGCGGGGCGTGCTGATCGTGCACCACGTCTTCCGGCCCGACGACAGCCGGCAGGTGCTGGAGATAGGGGCCATGCAGCCGCTGCACTCCACGGCCCTCGGCAAGGTCCTCGCGGCCTACGACCCGGTGGCGCACAGCGAGGTCCTGGAGACCGACCGCAAGGCGTTCACGGAGCGGACCGTGTGCGAGCTGGACGACTTCGAGGGCGTCCTGGACCTCACCCGCGCCCGCGGGTACGCGGCGGACGTCGAGGAGACCTGGGAGGGCGTCGCCTCGATCGCGGCCCCCATCCACGACCGGCGGCGCATGCCCGTCGGCGCGGTCGGCATCACGGGCGCCGTGGAGCGGCTGCGCCGGGACGGCGAGCTGCGCTCCGAGCTGATCGCGGCGGTGCGGGACTGCGCCCGTGCCGTCTCGCGCGACCTGGGCGCCGCCCGCTTCTGACCCCGCTTCCCACCGTTGCCGGGCCGCCGTGCCCGTGCCGTGCGGAGGCCGCCGATCCCTTCGAGGGCCGGGACACCGAGAGTGTCCCGGCCCTCGCCATACGCGGTCGTGGCTGACCTCGGCGCGCGCCCATAGCAGCCGACGCACGATCGATCAGGCAGTTCGATCAATAACGATCGGGTTTTCGACAACGGGACCCTTGACGAGCCACTCACGCCGCAGCAAGACTCCCGTCCATCGGTCGGCATTGTCGAACACCTACCGGCAATACGCGCTAGAGTGTGACAACGCCAAGGGCCGGGTACAGCTCTCACCCCCGAGGGCGCGGACCCCCGGAATGGGACCCGGGGTCCGCCTTCCCCTGGACGAAGGACAAAGGAGTCGCGGGTGTCCAGCTCCGACATCTTCATCGGCGAGACCATCGGTACCGCCATACTCATCCTGCTCGGCGGTGGCGTCTGCGCCGCCGTCACGCTGAAGGCCTCCAAGGCCCGTAACGCCGGTTGGCTCGCCATCACCTTCGGGTGGGGTTTTGCCGTTCTGACGGCCGTCTACACCTCCGCGCCGCTCTCCGGCGCCCACCTGAACCCGGCCGTGACCCTCGCGCTCGCGCTGAAGGAGAACGGCATCGAGTGGAGCCAGGTCCCCACCTACTGGGGCGGGCAGCTGCTCGGCGCGATGATCGGCGCCGCTCTGGTCTGGGTCGCCTACTACGGCCAGTTCCACGCCCACCTCACCGACAGGGAGATCGTCGGCGGTCCGGGCGCGGAGACCACCAAGGCGAAGGCCGTCGAGGCCCGTGAGACCGGCGCCGGCCCCGTGCTCGGCATCTTCTCCACCGGCCCCGAGATCCGCAACGCCGCGCAGAACGTCGCCACGGAGGTCATCGGCACCATCGTGCTGGTCCTCGCGGTCCTCACCCAGGGCCTGAACGACAGTGGCAAGGGCCTCGGCACCCTCGGCGCCCTGATCACCTCGCTCGTCGTCGTCTCGATCGGTCTGTCCCTCGGCGGTCCGACCGGTTACGCGATCAACCCGGCCCGTGACCTCGGTCCGCGCATCGTGCACGCCCTTCTGCCCCTGCCCAGCAAGGGCGGCTCGGACTGGGGCTACGCCTGGGTCCCGGTGGTCGGTCCGCTGATCGGCGCCGCCATCGCCGCGGGCATCTACAACGTCGCGTTCGCCTAAGAGCACCACCTACGAGCGAGCCGCAGGTGTCGCCCGACGCCTGGCACGCGCCGTACGTACCGCCCTTCGACCAGTTGACTTTCAGGAGCACACCGTGACCGACGCCCACACCGCCGGCCCCTTCATCGCCGCCATCGACCAGGGCACCACCTCCAGCCGCTGCATCGTCTTCGACCGGGACGGCCGTATCGTCTCCGTCGACCAGAAGGAGCACGAGCAGATCTTCCCGAAGCCGGGCTGGGTCGAGCACGACGCCAACGAGATCTGGACCAACGTCCAGGAAGTCGTCGCCGGAGCCATCCAGAAGGCCGGCATCACCCGCGACGACATCAAGGCCATCGGCATCACCAACCAGCGCGAGACCACGCTGCTGTGGGACAAGAACACCGGTGAGCCCGTCCACAACGCCATCGTCTGGCAGGACACCCGTACCGACGCCCTGTGCAAGGAGCTCGGCCGCAACGTCGGGCAGGACCGTTTCCGCCGTGAGACCGGTCTGCCGCTGGCCTCCTACTTCGCCGGTCCGAAGGCCCGCTGGCTGCTGGACAACGTCGAGGGTCTGCGCGAGCGCGCCGAGGCCGGGGACATCCTCTTCGGCACCATGGACACCTGGGTCATCTGGAACCTGACCGGCGGCGTCAACGGCGGCAAGCACTACACCGACGTCACCAACGCCTCCCGCACCATGCTGATGAACCTCCACACCCTGGAGTGGGACGAGAAGATCGCCGAGTCCATCGGTGTGCCGCTGGCGATGCTCCCGGAGATCCGCTCCTCCGCCGAGGTGTACGGCGAGATCACCGGCGGCAGGCTCGGCGACCTGCTCGGCGGCATCCCGGTCGCCTCGGCGCTCGGCGACCAGCAGGCGGCCCTGTTCGGCCAGACCTGTTTCTCCGAGGGCGAGGCCAAGTCCACCTACGGCACCGGCACGTTCATGCTGATGAACACCGGCGAGAAGATCATCAACTCGTACTCGGGCCTGCTGACCACCGTCGGCTACCGCATCGGCGACCAGGCCCCGGTGTACGCGCTTGAGGGCTCGATCGCCGTCACCGGCTCGCTGGTGCAGTGGATGCGCGACCAGATGGGGCTCATCTCCACGGCCGCCGAGATCGAGACGCTCGCGCTCTCGGTCGAGGACAACGGCGGCGCGTACTTCGTGCCGGCCTTCTCCGGTCTGTTCGCCCCGTACTGGCGCTCCGACGCCCGCGGTGTGATCGCCGGCCTCACCCGGTACGTCACCAAGGCGCACCTCGCGCGCGCCGTCCTGGAGGCCACCGCCTGGCAGACCCGTGAGATCACGGACGCCATGACCAAGGACTCCGGCGTGGAGCTGACGGCCCTCAAGGTCGACGGCGGCATGACCTCCAACAACCTGCTGATGCAGACCCTCTCGGACTTCCTGGACGCCCCCGTGGTGCGCCCGATGGTCGCCGAGACGACCTGCCTCGGCGCCGCCTACGCCGCCGGTCTCGCCGTCGGCTTCTGGACCAGCACCGACGACCTGCGCGCCAACTGGCGGCGGGCCGCCGAGTGGACCCCCCGCATGGACGCGGAGACCCGCGACCGTGAGTACAAGAGCTGGCTCAAGGCCGTCGAGCGGACCATGGGCTGGCTCGAGGACGAGAGCTGAGCCGGGGCCCGAAGCCTCCGTACCGGCTCTGATGAGGAGTAAGAACCCGACATGACCAGTCAGTCCACCCTGCAAGCCCTGCCTGCCCTGGGGACGCGTCCGGCGTCCGGCTCGAACCCGAGCCGGGCCGAGACCCGGGAGCAGCTCTCCAAGGCGTCGTACGACCTCCTCGTGATCGGCGGCGGCATCCTGGGCATCTCCACCGCCTGGCACGCCGCGCAGTCCGGGCTCAGGGTGGCGCTGGTCGACGCCGGTGACTTCGCCGGCGCCACCTCCTCCGCCTCCTCCAAGCTGCTCCACGGCGGTCTGCGCTATCTGCAGACCGGCGCGGTGAAGCTGGTGGCGGAGAACCACTTCGAGCGCCGTGCGGTCTCCCGCCAGGTGGCCCCCCACCTGGCGAACCCGCTCACGTTCTACCTCCCCGTGTACAAGGGCGGGCCGCACGGCGCGGCGAAGCTCGGGGCGGGCGTCTTCGCCTACTCCGCGCTGTCGGCGTTCGGTGACGGCGTCGGGCATCTGCTGTCGCCGGCGAAGGCCGTGCAGGACGTGCCCGAGCTGCGCACCGAGAACCTGAAGGCCGTGGCCGTGTACGGCGACGGTCAGATGAACGACTCCCGGATGGCGCTGATGACGGTCCGCGCGGCCGTCGAGTCCGGTGCGGTGGTCCTGAACCACGCCGAGGTCACCGGGCTGCGCTTCACCAAGGGCCGGGTGACCGGCG
Source organism: Streptomyces sp. NPDC030296 (assembly GCF_055572815.1). Classification (NCBI taxonomy): domain Bacteria; kingdom Bacillati; phylum Actinomycetota; class Actinomycetes; order Kitasatosporales; family Streptomycetaceae; genus Streptomyces; species Streptomyces sp. NPDC030296. Next base: position 178,486 of record NZ_JBVICQ010000008.1, on the reverse strand, counting down.
CCGAGCTGCGCGACCGGCTCTCCGGCGACGAGTTCGGCGTGAGCGCCCGGCTGGTGCTGAACGCGACCGGCCCGTGGGTCGACCACCTGCGCCGTATGGAGGACCCGAACGCGGCCCCCTCGATCCGGCTGTCCAAGGGCGCGCACCTGGTGCTGAAGCGGACCTCCCCGTGGAAGGCCGCGCTCGCCACACCGATCGACAAGTACCGCATCACGTTCGCCCTGCCCTGGGAGGACATGCTCCTGCTGGGCACCACGGACGAGATGTACGAGGGCGACCCCGCGGACGTCGCCGTCGACGACAAGGACATAGCCCAGATCCTGGACGAGGCCGCGTTCTCCGTCCGGGACCAGCAGCTCGACCGCGATCTGATCACGTACTCCTTCGCGGGTCTGCGGGTGCTTCCGGGCGGCCCCGGCGACACCGCCAAGGCCAAGCGGGAGACGGTCGTCACCGAGGGCCGGGGCGGCATGCTGTCCATCGCGGGCGGCAAGTGGACGACCTTCCGGCACATCGGCCGCACCATCATGAAGAAGCTGGAGACCCTTCCGGGCCACCCGCTGGGCGAGGACTTCGAGCCGGTCGCCACGCTGCCGCGGAAGCTGCCGCTGCCGGGCATCGCCAACCCGCGGGCGGTCGCGCACCGGCTGCTCACCGACCGCCCGGCGCCGGGCCCCCGCATGGGCGCCGACACCGCCCGGCACCTGGCCACGCACTACGGTTCGCTGGCCTTCGACATCGCCCGGCTCGCCAACGAGAACCCCGAGCTGGCCGAGCGGGTCCACCCCGACGCGCCGGAGATCTGGGCGCAGGTCGTGTACGCCCGTGACACCGAGTGGGCCGAGACCGCCGACGACGTGCTGCGCCGCCGCACCACCCTGACGATCCGGGGTCTGGCGACGGACGAGGTCCGTACGAAGGTCCAGGACCTGCTCGACAAGAAGTAGACCCGCCTGCCGGTCCGGCCTCTCCCCTGACCGGGGCCGGACGGCCGGGATACGGCCCCTGCCGCACCGGGGCCGGACCGCGAGGGGGCGGCTCCACCACATCGGTGGAGCCGCCCCCTCGGCCTGTGCCGGGTCTTCGCCACGGCCGGATCTTCCCCCGGTGGCATCATCCTCCTGGTGGCACCTTCTGCCCGGTCGCACGTTCTACCCGGTCGCACGTTCTACCCGGTGGACCCTGCCTCTGCCATGATCAATGGTCATGAACGGGGCAAACGAACTCCATCGGTTGTTCGAGACATGGGCGCGGCTGACGCCCGACCGGCCCGCGGTGGCCACCGCGACCGCCCGGCTGACATACGGGGAGCTGGAGGGCCGGGCCAACCGTCTGGCCCGGCATCTGCTGGACTCGGGGCTCGGCACCGGTGAGACCGTCGCGGTGTGCGCCTCCGGGACGCCGGACGTCCTGGTCGCCGTGCTGGGCGTGCTCAAGGCGGGCGGCGCCTTCGCCCTGATCGGCCCGCGGCAGTCGACGGGGGACATCGGGCGGGCGCTGGAGCGGTCCGGGGCGCGCACGGTCCTCACGCACGCGCGGTACGCGCCGGCCGTGGACGACGGCACCGGCCGGCCCGTCGTCTGCCTGGACACCGACGCGGCGCTGATCGACGCCCACTCCCCCGAGCCCGCCGCCGCGCCCTGCGGGGTGACGGCGGCGGTGCTGTTCTCTGCGGGCACCTCGGGCGAGCGGCGGGCGGTGGAGGTCGGCCACCAGCGGCTGCACGACGCGTACCGGGCGTGGGCCGAAACGTTTGGGCTGCGGCCCTCCGACGTCCATCTGGTGACCGCGCCGACCGACACAGCCGCCTTCACCTACGGCTGGGTCCGGGCCCTGTGCTCCGGCGGCACGCTGGTGCTGCCGGAGGAGGAGACCGGGCCCGCCCTGTGGGAGCGGCCCTACGCCGAGGGCGTCACGGTGCTGGACACCGACCCGTACGCGGCCCGGCTGCTGCTCGACCGGGCGGCGCCGCCCGCGGGACTTCGGCTGGTGGCCGTCGGCGGGGAACGGCTCGGCCTCGACGAGCAGGTACGGCTCCAGGGGCGGCTGGCGCCGGGGGCGCGGCTGCTCAACGTCTACGGGACCGTGGAGGTCGCGGGGTGCGGCACCTGGTTCGAGACGGACCAGCTCACCGACCCGGTGGCCGAGCCCGGCCGGGTCAGCCTCCTCGGCCGCCCGTTCCCCGGCTGCCGGGCCGAGGTCCGCAAGGGCGAGATCTGGCTGACACCCCCGGACGGCGTCGCCGACGGAACCGGCGGAACGGACGGCTCGGATCGCCCCGGCGGCTCGGAGGGCACCGATGGTCCGGGCGGCTCCGACGGCTCCGGCGGGTCGGATCGCTCTGTCGGCTCGGGCGGCGGTGACGCGGTGGCCACCGGGGACGCGGGGACCCTGCTGGAGGACGGGCTGCTGGAGTTCGGCGGCCGGCTGGCGCACCGGGTCCGTGTCCGCGGCCGTACCGTCGACCCCTACCGGGCCGAGACGGCGCTGGGCGCCCATCCCGGCATACGGGAGTCGGTGATCGCCGCGGTGGACGAGGAGCGGCTCGTCGCCTACGTCGTCCCGGCCTCCCCTACGGCCGCTCCGGGCGCCGACGAGATACGCGCCCGGCTGCGGGGCGTGGTGCCGGACCAGGAGATACCGGCGGCCGTGGTGACCCTGGAGTCCCTGCCCCGTGACCGGGCCGGGCGGATCGACCGCCGGCTGCTGCCGCTGCCCGCGCGGCACGGGACGTCCGCACCGGTCAACGGCAAGGGCGGCGGCGCGGCCGCGGGCCCGGCGGGGTTCCTCTACGGGGTGGGGTGCGCGGTGCTCGTCGTGGTCCTGCCGCTCGCCGCGATCCTCACCGACGTCCTCTGGCCGGGCTCGACCGACCTCACCTCTGTGCCCACGCCGTGGTCGTGGCTCTTCCGGGGGCTGTACGCCGCCGAGTTGCTGGCGTTCGGTGTCGGCCTCGCCTTCCTGATCGCCGGGCGCCCGCTGATGCGCCGCCAGGGCCGCTCCGGCGGACTGACGACGGCCGCCCACCTGGCCGTGGTGTGGCTGCTCGCCTCGTGGTGGCCGCAGGACAACTTCTACCGGCTGGCGGCGAAGAACGACTGGGAACGGCAGGCGGCCCTGGTGTACGCCTTCAACGTGCCGCTGATGATCGCGGCGGTGGTGGTGGCGGTGTACGTGACCCGCCGACCGGAGCCCGCGGCGGTCGCTCCTAGGCCGTGAACAGGCGGCCGGTGTCGCGGGCCGCCGTGCGCACCAGGGCCTCGGCCGCGTCGAGGCGTTCACGGGTGTGCGCGGCCAGGACGACGCCCAGGTAGGGGGCGGGCGCGAAGGCGGCGGTGGGGATCGAGGGCAGCAGGACGGCGTCGATCCCGGCGCAGCGCGCGGTCGTGTCGCGCAGGAAGGCGGACAGGGCGGGGCCGGGCAGCCGGGCGCCGAGGGGGACGTGGTCGACGCTGCGGACGAGGTGGTCGCCCCCTCGGGTCTCGTCCAGCCGCGCCTTGACCATGAAGGCGACGGACGGGCCGGTCATCCGGAGGTTGATCTCGGTGGGCGCCGGGCGGCCGTCGGAGCCGGTGACGAAGTCGACGTCGTACCAGCCCCGGTGGCCGCTCGCCGCGATCCTCTCCCCCACGGCGGCGCCGAACCGTGCCACGGCCTCGGCGAGCGCCGGCGGTACGACATCGGGGCCCACGGTGGCTCCCTGGTAGGCGGTGCCGAGGACGTCCATGGCGGCGACGCCCACCACGTGGACGCGGCCGTCCGCGTCGACGAGCCCGTCGAAGGTCACGTCCCGTGGCTCGGTCTCCCCGGCGACGAACTCCTCCAGCAGGACGGGCCTTCGGGGCAGCGGAGGTCTCCTCAGGCGTGACAGCCCGCCGCGGCCCTGGTCCCGGAGCACGCGGGTGCCGGAACCCCCGGCGCCGTGCTCGCTCTTGACGACCGTCGCCAGGCCCGCGCGGCTCCTCCTCCGCAGCAGACGTGCCGCCTCCCGCCGGGTGGCGGGTTGCCACTGCTCGGGCACCCGGACCTCCGGGTGGTCCGGGGCGAGCCGGGTGAACAGCTCGTGCGAGGCCCGCTTGGACTCGTACCGCAGCGTTTCGGGGTCGAGGGGTACGCCGGTCAGCTCGGCGACGGCGGGGGTGCGGCCCCATGGGAGGAGGGGCAGGTCGAGGGAGCTCAGCCGCCGGAGCAGGGCCGGTCGGGACAGGACGGCCCGGGTCAGGGTGTCGCCGTGAGCCTCCGGGACCGGCCGGGTCGCGCGTGCCATGGAGCTGTCCGATTGCCCGTCCGTTTGCCCGTCCGTCTGGCCGTCTGTCCGGCCGTCTGTCCGGCCGGGTGGTTCCGTCAGGCCGTCGTAGACCTCCACGGGTCCCCAGCCCAGGGGCCGGCCGATCAGGTCGGTCCAGTCGGGCGGGACTGCGGCGGGCAGGATCAGGACGGCCGGGTGGGGCGAGAGGAACGCGGCCAGGCAGGAGTAGTGCGCGGCCTGCGGGGAGACGGGGCCGAACTGGGACTGGAACCCCGCGATGTTGCCGAGGTGGACGGCACGGCGCCCCGCCGTCCACGCCTGGGTCCAGCCCTCGGTCCGGGGCGCAAGGCGCACTTCGAGGAGCGGGAGTTCACGGCCCGGGAGGGAGCCGGAGGCCGTGCGGCCGACCAGCCGGGCGCCCATCCGGCGGTAGAAGGGTTCGGCGTTCGGGTCCGCCTCGATGGTGAGCCGGGCGAAGCCGAGCTCGCGGGCGGCCCTCGTCACATGGAAGTAGAGGGCGCGGCCCACGCCCCGGCCGATGGCGGCGGGTTCGACGAAGCACAGGCCGAGGCTGCCCTCGGGTGCCGTGCCCTCCAGGGACGCCACCCCCAGGACCGCGCTGTCGGCGTCCTCGGCGACGACCACGCGATGGCGGTGGATGTCGTCCGGGCGGATGGTGAGTTCGGCCCGGCACGCCTCCAGGAACTCCGCGCCGTACCCCCAGTGGGCCTTCGAGCGCAGCACCAGCTCGGTCAGCGGCGCCGCCTCGTCGGTGCGCGCCGGTCGGATCCGCATCCCCACCCCGTGCCTCCTGACTCCGGATCGTGTGATCAGCGTAGGACCGCCGGTGTTCCGAGGGCGCCCGTGCTCGTACCTGACCTGCGAAGATGGCCGAGAACCGCAGCTGGAGGAGTCACTCGGCCGGGCGCCGGGCGGGGGCGCGGGTGGCGACCGGGGAACGCTTCCCCGGCGGTGGCCCATAATGACCTGAGACATCGGATGTCTGATCAGGCAGGGAACAGCAGGAGGGCGGCGCCATGGCAGTCACCGACGAGGCGATCGAGAAGATCAAGGACATGATCGTCTCCGGGGCGCTGCGCCCGGGCGACCGGCTGCCCAAGGAGAGCGAACTCGCCGCCGATCTGGGACTGTCCCGCAACTCCCTGCGCGAGGCGGTGCGCGCCCTGTCGCTGATCCGCATCCTGGACGTACGGCAGGGTGACGGCACGTATGTGACCAGCCTCGACCCGCAGCTCCTGCTGGAGGCGCTGAGCTTCGTCGTCGACTTCCACCGCGACGACACGGTTTTGGAGTTCCTCGCCGTGCGCCGCATTCTGGAGCCGGCCGCCACGGCGATGGCGGCCCTGCGCATCAGCGAGCAGCAACTGGACGCGCTGGGCGCCCAGTTGGACAAGCTGGGCGACCATCCGTCGGTGGAGGAACTGGTCGCCTGCGACCTGGAGTTCCACAAGGGCATCGTGCAGAGCTCCGGGAACTCCGTGCTCTGCTCCCTCCTGGACGGCCTGTCGGGCCCCACCACCCGGGCCCGCGTCTGGCGGGGCCTCACCCAGGAGGACGCCGTCAGCCGCACCCTCCACGAACACCGCGCCATCCTCGCCACCCTCCGCGACCGCGACGCCGAGGCCGCCCGCTCCTGGGCGACGGTCCACATCGCGAGCATCGAGCAGTGGCTGCGGTCGTCGCTGTGAGGCGATGATCACTCGCGCCCGGCGGGCGGCGCGTGTTGTGGCCGTGCGAACGGGGCATTGATCCGTTCACTCCCCCGTGCAAGGGGGCTGCGAAGGCCCCCTGGGCACGCCGTAAGGTTGGGGCGTACGCGAGGGCACGTCGGAAGGAGGCGCTGGGTGATCGAGCTGGAGGGGGTTCCCGAGCTGATCGACCCAGTCATGGTGGCCGCGTTCGAAGGCTGGAACGACGCCGGCGACGCCGCCTCCACCGCGGTCGCGCACCTGGACCGGGAGTGGAAGGGCGAGGTGTTCGCGGCGCTCGACGCCGAGGACTACTACGACTTCCAGGTGAACCGGCCCACGGTGTGGCTGGACGGCGGCGTACGCAAGATCACTTGGCCGACGACAAGGTTGTCGGTGGTGCGGGTCGGCGGCGAGAAGCCCCGCGATCTCGTGCTGGTCCGGGGTATCGAGCCGTCGATGCGGTGGCGCTCGTTCTGCAACGAGCTGCTGGGCTTCGCCCACGAGCTGGGCGTGGAGCTGGTGGTGATCCTGGGCGCCCTGCTCGGTGACACCCCGCACACGCGTCCGGTCCCCGTCAGCGGGGTCACGTCGGACCCGGATCTCGCGCAGCGCATGGACCTGGAGGAGACCAAGTACGAGGGCCCCACGGGCATCGTCGGCATCCTCCAGGAGGCGTGCACGCACGCGGGGGTCCCGGCGGTGTCGCTGTGGGCCGCGGTGCCGCACTACGTGTCGCAGCCGCCGAACCCGAAGGCGACGCTGGCCCTCCTCAACCGCCTGGAGGACCTGATCGACGTGCGCATCCCGCTGGGCGAGCTGCCCGAGGACGCGCGCGCCTGGCAGGTGGGGGTGGACCAGCTGGCCGCCGAGGACAGCGAGGTCGCGGAGTACGTACAGACGCTGGAGGAGGCGCGGGACACCGCGGAGCTGCCGGAGGCGTCGGGCGAGGCCATCGCCCGCGAGTTCGAGCGGTATCTGCGGCGTCGCGACGGCGGCCCCACCGGTGCGGCCGGCGGTCACGCCACGGCCGACGGGGGCGACACCGGCCCCGGCGCGTGGAACCCGAAGGACAACCCCGGTGGCCGGGCGCGACCGCCCAAGCCGCCACGGGCGGGCGGCGACGACGAGGAGTCCTCGGAGGACTGATCGGCCCGGTCCCGTGAGAGGACGTCACCGCGCGCTCCCCACTCCCTGGCGCAGGGGGCGGGGAGCGCGGCGGCCTTCCTGGTCCGTGCCGGTCCGCCGGCCGCCGGTCAGTGCTCCACCGCGACGACCGTGTACGTCGTGTCCGGCGTCGGGGTCGTGGTGAAGCGGGCGTTGGGCAGGTACAGGCGGTTCTTGTGGGCGGCGACGGTCGTCGGGACGTCGAAGTCCGGGTCCGTGAGCCGGCCCTCGAAGATGCCGGAGCGGCCGTCCGCGGCGAGCTGGAACACGTCGATCGCGTTCTGACGGTTCTGCACCACGTACAGCCGCCGTCCGAGGAGCAGCAGGCCGTCGCCGTTGGTGAGGGGCGCGGAGTCGCCGAGGTCGACGAGCCGGGTGACGCCGGTGCGCGGGTCGACCCGGTGCAGTCCCCCGGCGCCGGACTGCACGACGAGCAGGGCCTTGCCGTCCGGGGTTGCGGTGATGCCGTTGGCGTTGACCGTCTCTCCGGGCGTCTGGGCCCAGTCGCCGCGCAGGGTGAGCGTCACGACGTCGTCCGCGTGCGGCAGCTCACCGTGCTTGCCGAGCGGCAGCGCGTGGAGGGCCGGCTGGAACGAGTCGGTGAACCAGGCGGTCCGCGAGGCCAGGAAGACGTCGTTGGCGAAGCTGGGCGTCGCCGTGCTGAGCCGGTACGAGGCGAGGACCGCGCCGGTGCGTACGTCGACCACGCGGGCGCCCTGGGCACGTCCGGCGACGAACAGCCGTCCCCGTCCGTCGAGTTCGAGGCCGACGGAGGGTGTGCCGGGCCCGGTGGAGATGATGCGGCCCTGCCCGGTGCGCAGGTCGGCGCGGTAGATGGAGCCGTCGGCGAGGGAGCCGAGGTAGGCGTAGGGGCCGCCGCCGATGGCGATGCCCTCGGGGCGGAAGCCGTTGGGGAGCGGGATGACGTCCGGCCAGGTCTTCCCGGCCGCCGCGGCGGTCCCGGCGGCCGACGTCCCGACGAGCAGGGCGCCCGCGGTGGCGGCCGACGCCGTGAGCAGTCCTCGTCGGCTGACGGGGCGTTGGGCCGAGTGGAGGGAGAGGGAGGAGCGGGAGGAGTGGGAGAAGTGGGGGGAGGAGTGCGGGGGTGCCACTGTGCGTCCCTTCCACGAAGGGACCGGCGGCTGGCCGGTCCGGCTTCGACTGACGTCGTTCACCCCATCACATGCCGCCCCGCCCCGCAGCCTTCGACAACCGACCGACAGGGCGTCGACAGCCCCCCGACATGGTCTCGACGCCCCCGCGTACACGGAGGAAGGGCCCTCGCCCGGGCGGGAGGCCCCGCATGCGCGGAGCAAGGGCCCTCCCCTGGGCACGAGGCCCCACGTGCGCGGAGGAAAGGCCCGTGTCCTCGCGGAGGGCACCCGCGTACGCGCAAGGGGCGCCCCCTCCGAACGGAGAAGGCGCCCCCTCGCTGCGACACCACCGCGCCGACTGAGCGCGTGTCACGTGTGACGGCCGGTCATCCCTGTGCCGCCTGTGCAGAGTCGTTACTTCACAGGGCCACGCCGAGGAGGGCGTCCACGGCGCGGGAGACGACACCGGGTGCCCCCTCGTCCGTGCCGCCCTGCTCCTGCTGGAGCGCGGCCCAGCGGTCGACCGCCGCGAGCGCGGCCGGGGCGTCCAGGTCGTCGGCGAGGGCCTCACGGATCTCCTCGACGAGCGCCTCGGCGGGCGGCCCGTCGGGCCGGGAGACGGCGGCACGCCACCGGCCCAGCCGGGCGACGGCGTCCTGGAGGACCTGGTCGGTCCACTCCCAGTCGGCCCGGTAGTGGTGAGCGAGGAGCGCGAGCCGTATGGCCGCGGGGTCGACGCCGTCCCGGCGCAGCCGGGAGACGAAGACGAGGTTGCCCTTGGACTTCGACATCTTCTCGCCGTGCAGCGCGACCATGCCGGCGTGGACGTACGCCTTGGCCATGGGGAACTCGCCGGTCAGCACCTGGGCGTGCGAGGCGCCCATCTCGTGGTGCGGGAAGGCGAGGTCGGAGCCGCCGCCCTGCACGTCGAAGCCCATGCCGAGGTGGTCCAGGGCGATGGCGACGCACTCGATGTGCCAGCCGGGCCGGCCGCGGCCGAGGGAGCCGCCGTCCCAGCTGGGCTCGCCCTCGCGCGCGGCCATCCACAGCATCGGGTCGAGGGGGTTCTTCTTGCCGGGCCGGTCCGGGTCGCCGCCGCGCTCGGCGGACAGCAGCCGCATCGCGGCGGCGTCGAGACCGGAGACCTTGCCGAAGTCGGGGTCGGACTCGACGGAGAAGTAGATGTCGCCCTCGAGTTCGTACGCGGCGCCGGCGTCGCGGAGCCGCTCGACGAGCGGGACGATACCGGGGATGGCTTCGACGGCGCCGATGTACTCCCTCGGCGGCAGCATCCGCAGAGCGGTCATGTCCTCGCGGAAGAGGGCGGTCTCCTTCTCGGCGAGGGCCACCCAGTCGATGCCGTCGCGCTCGGCCCGCTCCAGCAGCGGATCGTCGACATCGGTGACGTTCTGGACGTAGTGAACCTGCCGCTTGGTGTCGAGCCACACGCGCTGAACGAGGTCGAACGCGTTGTAGGTCGCCGCGTGACCCATGTGGGTGGCGTCGTACGGGGTGATACCGCAGACGTAGATACGGGCGACGGGACCGGGGTCAAGGGTGACCAGACCGCCGGTCGCGGTGTCGTGGATCCTCAGGTCGCGGCCCTTGCCGGGCAGGACGGGGACCTCAGAAGCGGGCCAGGCATACATGCCACGAGCCTAACCCGATCCCTCCCAGGTTAAGCCGGGGGCGCCCGGCGGTTCGGGCGCACACGATGCACGGCACTCGCGGGTGGTGGAGCCCTGCCGCACCACCGCCTCACACCGGCGGCCACGGGATCGCCGGCCACTCCCCGCTCGGTTCCGGGTGGCGGCCGGTCCTCAGCAGGGTGGCCACCCGCTCCCTGGTGGCGTCCAGTTCGGCGGCCGTGATCAGACGCGACAGCTTCGCCGCCAGCTCACCGCCGTCGCCCAACGCGTCCCGCAACCGCTTCAGCACGTCGACGGCCTCGTCCGTGAGGGGCTCCCCCGCCCACCCCCACAGCAGGGTCCGCAGCTTGTTCTCGACGTTGAAGGTCACGCCGTGGTCGATGCCGTAGAGCCGGTCCTCGGCGGCGGGCAGGAGATGGCCGCCCTTGCGGTCCGCGTTGTTGATGACGGCGTCGAGGACGGCGAGGCGGCGCAGTCGCCGGTCGTCGGCGTGCACGAGGAGCGCGGTCTCGCCGTCGCCGACCTCGGCGAAGCCGACGGCCTTCCAGCCCTCCCCCGCCTCCTCACCGTCCACGAGGGCGAGCAGCTCCGAGCCGGGCACCCCCTCGATCCACAGCTGGCACATGCCCTCCCCGTACGGCCCGTCCCGCAGCACCGTGGGCGGTACGAGACCCCACCCGGTCGCCTCGGACACCTCGTACGCGGCGACCTCGCGCTGCGCGAGCGTCCCGTCGGGGAAGTCCCACAGCGGGCGCTCCCCGGCGACGGGCTTGTAGACGCAGGCGGCCTCACGTCCCTCGTACGAGACCGAGCAGTACAGGACCGCGTTGGACGCCTCGCGCACCTGGCCGCGCACGGTCAGCTCGCCCTCGGCCAGCAGCACGACGGCCGGGGTCCGCCCGTCGGAGGTCACTCCCCGCGGCGGTATCCGTTCTGGCGCGGACATACGTGTCCCTCCGGGTCGAGCGGAAGACTGCACAGCGGGCACGGCGGCCGGCCCGCGTTGACGACGTCCAGGGCGCGTTTGGCGAAGGCCCTGGCCTGGGCGCCGGTGAGGCGGACGCGGAGCATCGGCGGGCCGTTCTCCTCGTCCTGGAGGAGCCGCTCCTCGGCCTCGGCGAGGTCCTCCTCGGAGTCGGCGTCCAGCTCGACCAGCGCCTGGGCCTCGACGATCATGCGCTGCTCGTCGCCGTCCCAGGCCAGCGCCATGGTGCCGACGCGGAACTCCTCCTCGATGGGGGTTTCCAGCGGTGCCGTGTCCGAGACCTCGGTGGGGGCGACGGCGGGCACCGGGGCACTGCCGCCGCTGCGCCGCACGACCTCGTCGAGCAGCTCGTCCATGCGCTCGGCGAGCGCGGCGACCTGGGTCTTCTCCAGGGACACGCTGGTGACCCGCTGCCCCGATGAGGCCTGCAGGAAGAAGGTCCGGCGCCCGGGCAGCCCGACCGTACCGGCCACGAAGCGGTCCGGGGGGTCGTAGAGGAACACCTGACGGGACACGTCCTGTCTCCATTGGAATCGACGTCGGGACCGGTCGCTCCGGCTGCTGACGGGTTCAGCGCCTTCGCGACCGCTTCACCCTACTGCGGTTGACGATCACGGTGCTCCCGCGCCGCCCCCGACGGCGGCGTCGCCGTCCGGGGGTTCCTCGCGCGGCGCCAGGGACGCGAAGTCCCCGGTGTCGCCGAGGCGGACGAGAAACGGCCGCAGTCGTGTGTAACGGATCGCGGTGATGGAACACGGTTCGACAGAAATCCGCTGGAAGAGGTCCAGATGAAGTCCGAGTGCGTCCGCGACGAGCGACTTGATGATGTCGCCGTGGGAGCACATCACATACACGGCGTCCGCCCCGTGGTCGCGCTCCACGCGCGCGTTCCACTCCCGTACCGCCTCCGCCGCCCGATGCTGCATCTCCCGCATCGACTCCCCGCCGGGGAACTGCACGGCCGTCGGATGCGACTGGACGACCTGCATCAGCGGCTCGTCGGCGAGTTCGGCGAGCTTGCGGCCGGACCAGTCGCCGTAGTGGCACTCGCCGATGCGGTCGTCGGTGTGCGGACTCAGCTCGGGCCGGGCCTCCAGGAAGGGGCGCATCGTCTCCTGGCAGCGCTGGAGGGGGCTGGTGACGACCTCGGAGATCGGCAGCCCGGCGAGACGGCCGGGCAGTGCCGCGGCCTGCGCGGTGCCGCGCTCGTCGAGGGCTACGCCGGGTGTCCACCCGGCGAGCACACCATCGGTGTTGGCGGTGGACCGGCCGTGCCGGACGAGGATCAACGTGGGCATGCGGCCCAGCCTAGACGCCCTTCCTGCGGCTCCACCGATGAGAAAGGAACTCCCTGTGATCGTCGACTGCGCCGTCTACCGCGACGGCCACCGCACCGAGGGGCCCGAGGACCTCTCCGACGCCCTGGCCGCCGCGCGTGCCTCGGGCGGCTTCGTGTGGATCGGCCTGCATGAGCCGACGGAGAAGGAGTTCGCCCTCGTCACCGAGGAGTTCGCACTGCATCCGCTGGCCGTCGAGGACGCCCTGAAGGCGCACCAGCGGCCGAAGCTGGAGGTGTACGAGGACTCGCTGTTCATGGTGTTGAAGCCGGTCGTGTACGAGCCGGCCGGGGACACGGTGAGCACGGACGAGATCATGGTGTTCCTCGGCGACTCCTTCGTGGTGACCGTCCGCCACGGCGGGGGCTCGCCCCTGAACGCCGTACGGCGCCGGCTGGAGCAGGAGCCGGAGCTGCTGGGCGAGGGGCCCACGTCGGTGCTGTACGCGATCACGGACGCCACGGTCGACCACTACCTGGAGGTGGCGACCGAGCTCCAGACGGACCTGGAGGAGCTGGAGACGGAGGTGTTCTCCCCGGACGTCGGCGGCTCGCGGAACACCGCGTCGCGGATCTACACCTTCAAGCGTCAGGTGCTGGAGTTCCGCCGCGCCACCGGCCCGCTCGCCGCGCCGCTCACCCGGCTCTCCGGCCAGGGCGCGACCGGCTCCGCCGTGCCGTTCGTGAACGAGCAGGCCCGGCCCTTCTTCCGTGACGTCAGCGACCATCTCACCCGCGTGAACGAGTCCGTCGAGGGCCTGGACCGGCTGGTGTCCGACATCCTCTCGGCGCATCTCGCACAGATGAGCGTCCGGCAGAACGACGACATGCGGAAGATCTCCGCGTGGGCGGCCATGGCGGCGATCCCCACGATGGTCGCCGGGATCTACGGCATGAACTTCGAGCACATGCCCGAGCTGCGCTGGGTGTGGTCGTATCCGGCGGTGATCGCGGTGACCGCCGGGCTGGAGGTGCTGGTGTACCGGTTGTTCAAGCGGCGCGGGTGGCTGTGACGACCGGCCGCCGCGCGCGGGGAGACCGGGCGGAGCGGGGAGTGCTCCACGCGCGCGTGCGGCTGTTCGTGCCCGGGGCTCAGGCGAACTCGGGTGCCGCGGTCGCCGGTCCGCCGAGCGCGTCGCGGCGCTCCGGCATCTCCAGGGTGACCATGCGGCGCCAGCCGAAGGCCCGCTCGTAGGCGTACACCGCGTGGATGCCCGCCGCGAGCACGGCGGACTTGGCCTTCGGCCAGCCGAGGACGCGCCCCATGTGGGCCATCACGGCGAGGCTGACGTCCCGGTAGACGGCGATCTCGGCGAGGGCGCACTCGCGCAGGGTCCGCTGGATGAGGCGGCCGTGTCCGGCGGCGGCGAACCGCAGGAGTTCCTCGTGGGTGTAAGCGAGGTGGTTGTCCTCGTCGTCGGAGATCATCCGGACGGCCTTGCCGATCTCCGGGTGGTCGGCGAAGTGCTTGCGGAGCAGCACCATCTGCTCGGAGGCGCGCTGTTCGGTGACACGGCTGTGGGACAGGTAGACGATGATGTCCCGCACGGTGAGGGCCTGGTCGGCCTTGAGCTTGTCGTGGGCCAGTCCGATGCCGTGGCGCTCCAGCAGCATCGTGTAGTCGGTCTCCGGCGGAACCTCCACGGGTTCGAGGCCGCGTTTTCTCATCAGGGCGTTGAAGATCCGTCCGTGCTTGTCCTCGTCCGCGCCGTGGCGGGTGATCCTGGGGGCGAGCGCGCGTTCGCTCTCCGGGACGAGCGCGGCGATGCGCGCGTTCTCCCAGCCGCCCTGGGACTCACCGCTGGCGGCGATGGAGCAGAACAGCCGGAACGACTCGTCGTCGTCGATGATCTCCTGGAACAGGCTCTTGGCCGAAAGCATCTGAGGCACCTCTCTGCAGGACCCTGAGAATCGAGTCAAATGGGGTACCAGGAGTCGGGCAACAGCTGTGTCGGACAAATCCGCCAAACGAAGGACGACTGGGCGGCGAAGACGCGTAACCGAGAGGGCCGGTGGCGCGTTGTGCCCCGTGACGGCCGTGGCGGGGAAGACCCCCGAGCCCCCACCACGGCCGTAGAGCTTCCCGGGGCCGGCGTGGGGGCGCCGGCCCCGATCGTTAGGCGAGCCCGGCCCGCTCCAGGGCCTCGGTGCCGGCCCGCAGCGAGGCGATCCGCTCGTCCAGCGTGAAGCCCGCGGGCGCCAGCGTGAGGGTGGTGACGCCGGCCTCCTCGTAGGCCTTCATCCGGTCGGCGATGCGCTCCACGGAGCCGAGGAGCGTCGTCTGGTCGATGAGCTCGTGCGGGATCGCGGCCGCGGCACCGGCCTTGTCGCCGGCCAGGTACTTGTCCTGGATCTCGGCGGCCTCCTTCTCGTAGCCCATGCGCTGGGCGAGCTGGTTGTAGAAGTTCTGCTTGCGGCTGCCCATGCCGCCGACGTACAGCGCGGTGTAGGGGCGGAAGGTGTCGGCGAGCGTCGTGACGTCCTTGTCGTCGCCGACGGCGAGCGGCAGCGTCGGGCACACGTCGAACCCGTCGAGGGTCTTGCCGGCCTTCTCGCGGCCCGCGCGCAGGTGCGTGATGGCGGTGTCCTCCAGGTGCGCGGCCGACGGGAAGATCAGCAGCGCGCCGTCGGCGATCTCACCGGTCTGCTCCAGGTTCTTCGGACCGATCGCCGCGATGTACAGCGGGATGTGCTCGCGGGTGGGGTGCACGGTGAGCTTGAGCGGCTTGCCGGGGCCGCCGGGCAGCGGCAGCGTCCAGTGCTCGCCGTCGTGGGACAGGCGCTCGCGGGTCATCGCCTTGCGGACGATCTCCACGTACTCGCGGGTGCGGGCGAGCGGCTTGTCGAACTTGACGCCGTACCAGCCCTCGGAGACCTGCGGGCCGGAGACCCCGAGGCCGAGGCGGAACCGGCCGCCGGAGAGCGAGTCCAGGGTCGCGGCGGTCATGGCGGTCATCGCCGGCTGGCGGGCCGGGATCTGGAAGATGGCCGAGCCGACGTCGATGCGTTCGGTCTTGGCGGCGACCCAGCTGAGCACGGTGGCGGCATCCGAGCCGTACGCCTCCGCCGCCCAGCACACCGCGTAGCCGAGGCGGTCGGCCTCCTGGGCCACGGCGAGGTTGTCCCCGTCCATTCCGGCGCCCCAGTAGCCGAGGTTGATCCCGAGCTTCATGTAGACCCGCCTTCCCCTTACCGATCAGTAACGTCCTTGTTCCGCCTGACCTTACCGGGGGAAGGCGGCAGAGGGGCCAGTGCGGGTGCCTCCTGACCGGTCGCGCGGTGCGCTGGGGAAATCGGTCGTCCACAGGCCCCCACACGGCGAACTCCGGACAGTAATGTCGGCGTCCATGGAGCAGAGGCATCTCGGCCGTACCGGCCTGCGCGTGTCCCGGATCGGGCTCGGCACCCTGACGTGGGGCCGCGACACGGACGAGCATGACGCCGCGGACATGTTGAAGGTGTTCTGGGAAGCGGGCGGCACCCTCGTCGACACGGCGGACGTGTACGGCGACGGCGAGGCCGAGTATCTGCTCGGCCGGCTCATGGACGGCCTTGTGCCCCGCCGTGACCTGGTCATCTCCACGAAGGCCGGCAGCGTCCCCGACCCCGACCGCCGCTTCGACGGCTCCCGCGGTCATCTGCTCGCCGCCCTGGACGCCTCCCTGGCCCGCCTCGGCACCGACCACGTCGACCTCTGGCACCTCCACGCCTACGACCCCGAGACCCCGCTGGAGGAGACGCTCCACGCCCTCGACCTGGCCGTCAGCAGCGGCCGCGCCCGCTACGCCGGGGTCTCCAACTTCTGCGGTTGGCAACTCGCGAAGGCGGCCACCTGGCAGCTCGCCGCACCGGGGATACGCACCCGGCTGGCCAGTACGCAGATGGAGTACTCCCTGCTCCAGCGCGGCGTCGAGCGCGAGGTGCTGCCGGCCGCGCTGGACCTCGGGGTCGGGCTGCTCCCGTCCTCCCCGCTGGGCCGCGGGGTGCTCACCGGGAAGTACCGGCACGCCACGCCGCCGGACTCGCGGGGCGGCTCCGAGCACATGGCCCGGTTCGTCGCGCCGTACCTCGACGACACGGCGACCAGCATCGTGGACGCGGTGCAGACCGCCGCGGACGGGCTCGCCGTGACGCCGCTCCAGGTCGCCCTCGCCTGGGTCCGGGACCGGCCGGGGGTCGCCGCACCCATCGTCGGAGCGCGCAACGCGCTCCAGCTCACGGCGGCGTTGTCAGTGGAGACCCTTAGTCTTCCTGACGAGATCTGCCGGGCGCTCGACGACGTGTCGGCGCCCGTGCACCGCTATCCCGATCACGACTGGAGCACGCTGTGAGCACGGAGCCCGCGACCACGGAGCCGGACGAGCCGGGGGACCGCGCCGACGGAACCCCCGACGCCGGGACCGCGGAGGCCGAGGGCACACCCGACGGCCGGGACACGGCGGCCGCCGCGGCCACGGACGACAGTGCCCGGGAGGACGGGGAGACCGGGGAGACCACCGAGGCCGCGGGAGCCGAGGAGGCCACGGGGGACGCGGCTGTCGGCGCGGAGAGCGCCGACAGCGGGTCCGACCTGTCCGAGGCTCAGGCCGAGTTGGCGGCGCAGAAGCTGGAGCGGGAGCGGATCGAGCGGCGGAAGGCCGAGAAGAAGGGGCCGATCACGGCGGGCGCCAAGCTCAGCGGCACGGCGGCCGACCTGCTGGCGGCCGTACGGGCCGTGGAGGGCGGGCAGAAGCCCTCGGCCACCGTCTTCGCGGAGCCGGAGCCCGCGCCGCGGCGGCCCGCGCCGGAACCGGTGCGGCGCCCGGAGCCGGTGGCCGCCCCCGTCGCCGTGGCGCCCTCGGGCGAGACCGTCGGCGCGGTGCGCGCGGTGCTGGCCGAGGGCGGGGCTCCGGAGGCGCTGGCGCCGCAGGTCGCCGAGGCACTCGGCGAGGGCGCCGGTGACCGTCTGCGCGAGGACCCCTGGCAGTTGCTGCGGGTCGGCGGGGTCCGGCCCGAACAGGCCGACGGTTTCGCGCGGGCGCTGCTCGGCGCGGAGTGCGGCCCGGACGACGAGCGGCGCGGCCGGGCGGTCACGGTATGGCTGCTGGAACAGGCCGCGGTCGCCGGGCACACCGCGCTGGAGGTCCCGGTCCTCACCGCCGCGCTCGCCCAGCGTGCGGTGCCGGACCCGGACGAGGCCGTGCAGAGCGCCGTCGCCGAGGGCGAGGCGCTGATCTTCCAGGACGCGCTCGACGACGCCCCGCCCGTCGCGGCGGCCACCGACGCCGAGGACGACGAGGAGGAGCCGGAGCGCCCGGTGCGTGTCCTGGTCGGCCTGGAGCGTTACGCCCTCGCCGAGGAGAGCCTCGCCGACGGCCTCGCCCGGATTGTGAACTCCCTGCCCAAGGACGACACCACGGAGTGGGCGTCCGCGGCCGCGTCGGCGCCCCGTCCCGCCGCCGAGCTGATCCGCGCCGTCGCCGGGGACGGGCTCGTCCTGCACACCGGCGGCGAGGCCGCCCGCGCCGAGCCCGCCGCGCTGGTCGCCGCCGCGCGCGCCCTCGGGCTGCGGGCGTACGCGGCCACGCACAGCGCGGACGGCAGGCGGCGGTTCGCCGCGCTGCTGGACGCCGTCGGCGCGGACGGCGCGGCCCCCGGCGACGCCGGGACGGGTGGTTCCGCCGTGGTCACCGTGGACGGGCTGCTGGCCGGAGCCGAGGGGCCCGGCAGGGACACCGAGGGCGCGTTCGCCCTCGATCTGCTCGTGGTGCTGGACGCGCCGCAGCTCGACGTGGAGACCGCCGCCGTCCTAGTCGAGTCGCTGCCCGACGGGGCACGGCTGGTGCTCAGCGGCGATCCGGGGGTGCTGTGGTCCGCCGGGCCGGGTCGGGTGTTCGCGGACCTCCTCGCCGCCCGGGCCTGCCCGCAGGTCGCCTCACGGACCCCGGACCCCGGCCCGCTCGGTGAGCTGGTCTCCGGGATCGGGATCGGGGAGCTCAACCAGGTGGAGGCGCCCGGCAAGGAGGTCGTGATCGTGCCGGTGCGGGACGCCGGGGAGGCGGTGCACCGGACCGTGCAGCTTGTCGTGGACTCCGTGCCGAGGGCCTTCGGCATCCCGGCCGAGCAGGTGCAGGTGATCACCCCCGGCCATGGGGGCGCGGCGGGCACCCGTGCGCTGAACGCGGCACTGAAGGAGCGGCTGAACCCCGGGCCGGGCCGCTTCGGCGGGTTCGACCCCGGTGACCGTGTCGTCCACTCCCCCGTGCCGGGCCGTGCGACGCCGGGTCGCGTCGTGAAGGCCGACGCCGAGGGGCTGCATCTGGAGGGCGCGGGGGGCGCCGTCGTCGTACCGAAGGAACGGGTCGAGACGGCCGTACGGCACGGGTGGGCGCTCACGGCGCACCAGGCGGTGGGTCACCGTTGGCCGGCCGCGGTGGTCGTCCTGCCGGGTGACGCGGGCGCGGCGCTCAGCCGTCCCTGGGTCTACACCGCGTTCTCCCGTGCGGAGCGGCATCTGTCCGTCGTCCACGGCGTCGAGCAGATGCTCCCCCGCGCGGTCGCCGAGGTCCCCCCGAAGCCCCGTACGACCCGCCTCCCGGCCCTGCTCAAGGCGCAGGTGCCCCCGGCCGGCTGACACCCGGTGGGACCGGCCCGGAGGGCAGTCCGGGCCGCCCGCCCTACCGGTCCGCGTCCAGCGGCTCCAACTCCTCGTCATCCTCCTCGTCCAGAACGATCTCGTCCTCGAGATCCTCGTCGTCCTCGAGATCGTCCTCGTCGAAAACCGCGCTGACGTCGAAGCGGCAGACGACCCGCTGGGGGTCGACGTTCTCGAACGGGGCCTCCAGCCACTCCCCGGGGTCGGCCGTGTCGTCCCCGGCGGTGACCCAGAGGGTGGAGTCGCCCTCCTCCAGGCCGAACTCCTTGTGCCGGGAGGCGATCTCGTCCGGTTCGAATTCGCCGAACAGGACGCCCAGGGCGCCGTGGACGGTGGCCGACGCCTCGTCGTCGCCGGCGCCGACGGCGGACGGCTCGTCGGCCGCCTCCACCCGCTGCGCCTGCGCCAGCAACCGCTGCGGCTCCACCACCGTGTAGTCCCGCCGGATCAGCACGCTCAGCGCGCTCGGCTCCTCGGGTCCGGTGTACGGCGGCATGTCCTCGGTGCCGGGGATCTCGAAGGGAGTGACCTCGTCGTAGCGGTCGTAGAGCAGTTCGTCGTACTCCTCGGCGGCCGCGGCCAGCTCGTTGAACGCCTCGTAGACGGCCGGGTCGTCCTCACCCGACCGGCGTTCGACCGCGGCCAGGTGGCGGTCGAGCGCGGTCTTGACCGCCTCGGCGGCGGCGCGTACCTCGGCAGCGGTGGGCTGCGCAGCATCAGACATAGTGCAGACGCTATCCGTACCGGGCCCCAGCCCGCACAATAGATACCGATGCCGGAATACGAATTTGTCGACGTGTACGTACCGCGCGGGGTCTCCCGCAAGGACGCCACACGCCTGCTGACGGACCATGCCGAGTACGGACACTGGGAGTTGGACCGACTGAGTCTGCTGCGCGATGGCAGCCGCAGGGTGCGGTTGCGCCGACGGATCATCCGCCAGGTGCGGGCCACGTGGTGATGTGAGCAGAGAGAAACGGAGCGGGCCCCGCTGGTGCGGGGCCCGCTCCGTTTCCTGTGCGTGGGATCCGGTTACCGCGCGGTGCCCCGTGCCTTGCGGTAGATCAGCGCGCCCCCGAGGAGCGTGCCGGCGCCCACCGTCAGGGCGAGGCCGAGCGGCACCTCGGCGCCGGTCTGGGCGAGCTGCCCGATGGGCCCGGGCTGGCCGTCGGTCCGGGTACCCGGCGTGTTGGTGCCACCGGGGCCGGGGGCATCCGGGTTTCCGGGGTTCCCAGGGTTGCCCGGATTGTTGGGGTTGCCCGGGTTCTCGGGAGTCCCGGGGTTACCGGGCTGCTCCGGGCCGGGCTGCTCGACCGGCGGGTTCTGCGGGCCGCCGGGGTTCTCGTGCGCCCCTCCACCGCCCGGGTTCCCGCAGTCGTTGCCGGTCGTGCCGTTGCCGAGACCGATCACGCTGACGCTGTTGCCGCAGGCGTTGACCGGTACGTGCACCGGGACCTGCACGTGATTGCCGGAGCCGACGCCCGGCGAGTTGCCGGCGTGACCGTCCGCGTGGGATCCGCCGCCGTGGGAGGAGCCGTAGCCGCCGTCGTGCGACGAGCCGTGGTGGCCGCCCCCGCCGTTGGAACACTCGTTGCCCGTGGCCGGGTTGCCGACGCCGACCACGTTGACACTGTTGCCGCAGGCGTTGACCGGTACGTGCACCGGGGCCTGCACATGGTTGCCCGACGCGATGCCGGGCGAGTCACTGGCGTGCCCCTGCGCCCGCGAGCCCCCGTACGACGATCCGGAACCACCGGCGTGCTTGCCGGTCTTGACGCCGTTGGAGCACTTGTTGCCGGACGCGGGGTTGAGCAGCCCGACGACGCTGACGGTGTTGCCGCAGACGTTGACCTCGGCCTCGACCGGCGCCTGCACGTTGTTACCTGAGAGAACGCCCGGCGAATGGGTCGCGGAGCCCTGGGCGCCGGAATCGGCGTGCGCGTATCCGCCGGCCGCGGCGAGGACGCCGGACGCGGCCGCCATCGTCATCAGGCCTTTGCGGGTGACCTGTCGCATGTCTGAATTACCTGCCTTAGCCCTATGGTCTGATCTTCTTCACCTTGTCCGTGGAACCGGTCGGCCCCGGAGTGCATGGCGCACACTCCGGGGCCAACGGTTATCGGACCCTCACCGGGTGAGGCACAACGTCACTTGTTGATGCAGGTGTTGCCGAAGGCGGGGTTCAGCAGCCCGATCACGTTGATCGTGTTGCCACACACGTTCACAGGGACGTGAACGGGCGCCTGGACGACGTTGCCGGACGCGACACCCGGGGAACCGACAGCGGCACCCTGGGCACCAGCGTCGGCAACAGCCAGACCCGCACCCGCGAGCACGAGACCACCGGTGGCAGCCGCAGCAGCGACGACCTTCTTGATCATTATTCCTCCTTGTTGGCAAAGCGACCCGGAGTAGCGGGTCACATCACCTGTAACGAGAAGGGAGTAATCGAGCTACGAGCCTATGGTCCGATTCACTCGACTCGGTCGATCATCGTACGTGCTGCCGATTAGGGGAGTATCGTTTCAATACACAATTCCGGGCAGTATCACGGCGGTTCAGGGCCGCTCGGGGATCACCAGGATCCCGTCGCGGAAGATCAGGACGCGTCGAGGAAACGGTCCAGCACACGCACACCGAACTTCAGGCCCTCCACCGGCACCCGTTCGTCGACTCCGTGGAACATGCCCGCGAAGTCCAGCTCCGGGGGCAGCTTCAGCGGGGCGAAGCCGAAGCCGCGGATACCGAGGTCGTCGAAGGACTTGGCGTCCGTACCGCCGGAGAGCATGTACGGGACCGCCTTCGCGGCCGGGTCCTCGGCAACCAGCGCGGACTGCATGGCGTCCACGAGCGCCCCGTCGAAGGACGTCTCCAGCGCCTTGTCGGAGTGCACGTCCTCGCGCCGCACCTTGGGCCCGAGGATCTTGTCGAGGTCGGCGAGGAACTCCTCCTCGAAGCCCGGCAGGAACCGTCCGTCGACGTGCGCGGTGGCCTCGCCGGGAATGACGTTGACCTTGTAGCCGGCGCCGAGTTGGGTGGGGTTGGCGGTGTTGCTGAGGGTGGCTCCGATGAGCTTGGCGATCCCGCCGAGCTTGGCGAGGGTGCCCTCCATGTTCTCCGGGTCCAGCTCCGTGCCGAGCGCGTCGCCGAGTTCGTCGAGGAAGGCACGGGTGGTCTTGGTGACCCGTACCGGGAAGGTGTGGCGGCCGAGGCGGGCGACGGCCTCGGACAGCTCGGTGATGGCGTTGTCGCGGTGGATCATCGAGCCGTGCCCGGCGGTGCCGGCCACGGTCAGCTTCATCCAGTGCATGCCCTTCTCGGCCGTCTGGATCAGATAGAGCCGCCGCTGCTCGCTGACGGTGAAGGAGAACCCGCCGACCTCGCTGATCGCCTCGGTGACGCCCTCGAAGAGCTCGGGGTGGTTCTTGACCAGGTACTTGGCGCCGTACGTACCGCCGGCCTCCTCGTCGGCGAGGAAGGCGAGGACGATGTCGCGCGGGGGCTTGCGACCGCTGCGCAGCCGGTCCCGGACGACCGCGAGGGTCATCGCGTCCATGTCCTTCATGTCGACCGCGCCCCGGCCCCACACACAGCCGTCGGCGACCTCACCGGAGAAGGGGTGGTGGGTCCAGTCGTCGGCGTTGGCCGGGACGACGTCGGTGTGACCGTGGATGAGCAGCGCGGGCCGGGACGGGTCCTCGCCCTCGATGCGGGCCACCGTCGAGGCACGGCCCGGGTGCGACTCGAAGATCCTCGGTTCGAGACCCACCTCGGCGAGCTTCTCCGCGACGTACTCGGCGGCCTTGCGCTCTCCCGGGCCCGAGTGGTCGCCGAAGTTGCTGGTGTCGATCTGGATCAGCTCGCGGCAGAGGTCCACGACCTCGTCCTCGCCGGTCACGCGCCTGGCCGTGTCCGTCTCGCTCACGCTGCTTCCTCCCGCTGTCGCTGCTGGTGGTTCCCCTCATCCTCCTCCTGCCCGGTGGCCCGCCCCAAGACCGGGACCGGCCCGTCACACGCCGTTCACGCCCCGGACCTCCGGGAACGGGGTGTGATCGAGGGCCCCGGAAAGCCTGGTAATGTTTTCTCTGTCGCCGCGGGGGACACCCCGCACGACAGACACCTTGTCCGGGTGGCGGAATGGCAGACGCGCTAGCTTGAGGTGCTAGTGCCCTTTATCGGGCGTGGGGGTTCAAGTCCCCCCTCGGACACAGTGGCGAAGGCCGCGACCATCAGGTCGCGGCCTTCGTGCGTAGGGTGCGGCGAACTGTGGGAGACGTCTCGTCCCACCGGGAAAACCCCGGCTCACGGGGATGGCCCGATGCCTCCGGGTTGCTTCGCGGATGCGTCCTCTTGGCCGATACGACAGGCCGTAGTCACGTGAGCACTAGAGTGTGGGGCTTGTTCGGCGCCGGGACGGAAACATCCCCAGGCAGACCTGCGGGCCCGCCCCCCGCGGGCACCGGCGACCTGTACGTGGTGATCCTCGCGGTGCTGGCCGCCGGCGCCGCGTACGTTCCGGTGGACGCCGATAACCCGACGAGCGCGCCTGGCTGGTGTTCGGGGAGGCCGGGGTGCGGGCCGTCGTCGGGGCCGGACACGAGCTGACCGTCCACGGCGCGTCCGACTCCTCCGCCGCGCGGGCCCGGGTTCGAGTACGACGCGTCCGGCGAACAGTGACGCCCGTTACCGGGTGCACCGCGTAAGGGCCTTTGCGTAGGGGGCGGGTGCCGGGGCGGGCAGAATGGCGGTCATGTCGTCGCGTCGCAGCCCCAAGGCCCGTTCGAAGCCCTCGTCCAGGTCCGCCGCCAGGTTCTCGGCGCCCGGCGGGGTGCCGTCGAGGGCGGCCGGCCCGTGCCCATGCGGTCTGCCGGGCACGTACGCGGACTGCTGCGGCCGTTTCCACGCCGGGCCGGCCGGGGCCGCGACCGCCGAGGCCCTGATGCGGTCCCGGTACAGCGCCTTCGTCTTCCAGGACGAGGCGTACCTCCTGCGGACCTGGCATCCGCGCACGCGCCCGACGCACGTCGACTTCGACCCGGGCATGCGCTGGACCGGCCTGGAGATCCTCGGCACGAGCGAGGGTTCGGCCTTCCACACCACCGGCACGGTCACCTTCCGCGCCTCGTTCCACGGCGGCACCCTGCACGAGCGCAGCCGTTTCGAGCGGGTGGACGGGGCGTGGGTGTATGTGGACGGGGAGTTCCTGGAGTCGTGACCCGGTGCCGGAGCTGTGGCCGCGGGCCTCAAGGGGCCAGTATGTCGAGTTCCTTCAGGGCGCCCTCGGTGATCTCTCGGGTGAGGTGTTCGGCCCGGGGGGCGTCGCCCTCGCGGATGGCCTCGGCGACCTGGACGTGGAGGGTGACGGCGGCGGGGTCCGGGTCGTCGAACATGACCTCGTGGTGGGTGCGGCCCGCGAGGACCTCCTCGACGACGTCGCCGAGGCGGGCGAACATCTCGTTGCCGGAGGCGGTGAGGATCAGCCGGTGGAAGGCGACGTCGTGGAGGAGGTAGCCCTCCAGTTTGTGGCCGCGTGAGTGGGCGACCATGCCGATCGCGCACTCGGTGATGGCGGCGCACTGCTCGGCGGTGGCGTGGGTAGCCGCCAGGGCCGCGGCGACCGGTTCGACCGCCGACCGCAGGACGGTCAGTGAACGCAGTTGGCGGGGGCGGTCGGCGCCCGCGAGACGCCAGCGGATGACCTGCGGGTCGTAGACGTTCCAGGCGGCGGCCGGACGGACGATCACTCCCACCCGGCGGCGGGACTCGACCAGGTGCATCGACTCCAGCACCCGCACCGCCTCCCGCATCACGGAGCGCGACACCTCGAACCGCTGGGCGAGTTCATCGGTGCGCAGGACGCTGCCCGGCGGGTACTCGCCGGCCGTGATCGCCGGGCCGAGCGTGTCCAGTACTCGGCCGTGCAGCCCCCGGCCCGGTGTGGTCATGGGGATCAGGGTACGAGGAGAACAGAGCGAACCATAAGTCAGGTTTATTTGGCACGAGGGCTTGAATTAGTCCTATGTAATCGGCTTCAGTGTCGTCGACGCCGGATGGCGTCCCAGATGTCGACGAGGACAGCGAGGTAGCCATGCGTACCCCTCCCGTCGTCGTGGTGATGGGCGTGGCGGGGACCGGCAAGACGACGATCGGTGCCCTGCTCGCGACCCGGCTCGGCGTTCCGTACGCCGAGGGCGACGACTTCCACCCCCAGGCCAACATCGCGAAGATGTCGGCCGGGACACCGCTCGACGACGCGGACCGGTGGCCGTGGCTCGACGCCATCGGCGACTGGGCGCGCGGCCGGGCCGGGCTCGGCGGGGTGGTCAGCTGCTCGGCGCTGAAGCGCGCCTACCGGGACCGGCTGCGGTCCACCGCGCCCGGCCTGGTCTTCGTGCACCTCGCGGGTGACCGGGCGCTGATCGAGGACCGTATGGCGCGCCGGCGGGGGCACTTCATGCCGACCGCGCTGCTCGACTCGCAGTTCGCCACGCTGCAACCGCTGGGGGCGGACGAGGCGGGTGTCGAGGTCGACGTCTCGGGCGACCCCGAGGAGATCACCGAACGGGCGGTCGTCGCGCTGCGAGCGCGGCTCGACCCGGCGTCGTGACCGACCCGGCTCCCCGGGCCCGCTGCCCCTCCCCCTCCGCTTTCCCCTCCCCTTCCTCCCCCTCCTCCAAGGAATCACCGTGACCAGACTCAGCGTCGAGATGCTGGCAGCGGACCCCGTCGAGCCGATCACCTCGGCGGGCCACGCGCAGTTGGGCATAGCCGTCCTGGCGGGCATCGCCGTCATCGTGCTGCTCATCACCAGGTTCAAGGTGCACGCCTTCCTGGCCCTGACCATCGGTTCGCTCGCGCTCGGCGCGTTCGCCGGGGCACCGCTGGACAAGGTGATCGTCAGCTTCACCACCGGGCTCGGGACGACCGTGGCCGGGGTGGGTGTGCTCATCGCGCTGGGAGCGATCCTCGGCAAGCTGCTCGCCGACTCCGGGGGCGCCGACCAGATCGTCGACACGATCCTCGCGAAGGCCGGCGGGCGGGCGATGCCGTGGGCGATGGTGCTGATCGCCTCGGTGATCGGGCTGCCGCTGTTCTTCGAGGTCGGGATCGTGCTGCTCATCCCGGTGGTCCTGATGGTCGCCAAGCGCGGCGGCTACTCGCTGATGCGGATCGGTGTCCCCGCCCTCGCGGGCCTGTCCGTCATGCACGGCCTGATCCCGCCGCATCCCGGGCCGCTGGTCGCGATCGACGCGGTCAAGGCCGACCTGGGGGCCACGCTGGCGCTGGGTCTGCTCGTCGCCGTACCGACCGTGATCATCGCCGGGCCGCTGTTCTCGAAGTACGCGGCGCGGTGGGTGGACGTCCCGGTGCCCGAGCGCATGATTCCCGCGCGGGCGTCGGAGGAGCTGGAGAAGCGGCCCGGGTTCGGGGCGACCATCGCGACGATGCTGCTGCCCGTCGTGCTCATGCTCGCCAAGGCCCTGGTGGACATCGTGGTCGACGACCCCGAGCAGATGGTGCAGCGGGTCTTCGACGTCGTCGGCTCGCCACTGATCGCGCTGCTCGCGTCGGTGCTCGTGGGCATGTTCACGCTGGGGCGGGCGGCCGGGTTCACCAAGGAGCGGCTGTCGTCGACCGTGGAGACGTCCCTCGCGCCGATCGCGGGCATCCTGCTGATCGTCGGGGCCGGCGGAGGCTTCAAGCAGACGCTGATCGACTCCGGGGTCGGGCGGATGATCCTGGAGATCTCCGAGGACTGGTCCATCCCCGCGCTCGTCCTGGCCTGGCTCATCGCGGTGTGCATCCGGCTCGCGACGGGCTCGGCGACCGTCGCGACCATCTCCGCGGCCGGGCTCGTGGCACCGCTGGCCGCCGACATGTCGTCGACCCACACGGCGCTGCTCGTCCTCGCCATCGGCGCCGGCTCCCTGTTCTTCAGCCATGTCAACGACGCCGGCTTCTGGATGGTCAAGGAGTACTTCGGCATGACCGTCGGTCAGACCATCAAGAGCTGGTCGGTGATGGAGACGATCATCTCGGTGGTGGCGGGGGCCCTCGTGCTGCTGCTGTCGCTGGTGATCTAGGACGCCGGTCCTGGGGGGGGGGGGGGGGGGGAGGGGGGGGGGGGGGGGGGGGGGAGGAAGGAGCAGGGGACGGTCGGGGGGCGGTTCGTGCGC